>JBEKWN010000031.1:0-89078 GCA_049513055.1 Thermodesulfobacteriota bacterium | reverse complement strand
TCTTGCAATGCGATCTTGGCCCACTTCACAGCGTCGTCCTCTTCAAAATTGCTTACTGAATTGTGTAGCTCTTTCAAGATCTCTTTGGTCCTTTCTTCTGTCGCCATAAATTGTTCCTCCTAAAAATTTAGATTCAAAAACAACTTATGATCACATACGGTCGTCAAGAATAAAATTCAATGACCCTTGCCATTAATCAAAACTCGGTCAAATGACAAAATCTTGTGCTGCTTTAACCATTGCCCTCATATTTCCCGGAGGGCTCATGACAGGAATGATTCACCCTGCACTGAGTAAAAGACACCCATCTTTCCCCGCTTTCTGTAGTATCTCTTTTGATTTTTCCTCGACAGCCTTTGCTTCACCCATGGCAAAAAGCGTTGTGTCGACATTTCCCATTAAACAGAAATTGGGCCCTAATATTCTTCTCGCCTCTTCAAAATTGACAGCCCCGTCAAGGCTCAAACAATCGACACCCGTGCCGGCCATGACTTCCAAGCGATCCGTGGTGTTTCCGCAAATATGTAAAATCGTTTTCACACCGCTCCGTTTGATCATATTAACCAATCTCTTGGTATAAGGAGCTCCCCATTCTTCATACTGCTTTCTGGATACGGCATCACCTGAAGAGGCTGGATCCGAAACAAAAACGATATCCGCCCCTGCACTGATGATTGCTATAGCATAAACAATGAGACTATTGAGTGCGATCTCACACAATTCTCTTAAGTTTTCTTTCTCCTTAAACATATCCCTCATAACTTTCTCTGATCCCCTCAACATGGACGCGTGCCTCAACACCCCTTGCACGTATCCCATGACAGGAACTTCGCCCCCAAACCTCGATTTTAATCGCCTGATTCCCTCTAAAATAGTTGACAGGCGTTTATTCTGATAGGGGTCAAAAAGTTTTAATTTCGGCAAATCCCTTTTGTAATCCTCGACAGCCGGCGTTAGGACAGATGGAGGATAACCTTTCGCTATTTTAAGTACAGATCCCATGGCTTCTGATTCTGAATGGCAAGCGAACATATCCCAGACACTGTCGTAACCAAATTGACTTACGGCATAAGTTTGGGAATAGACATGTTTCTCAACGCTCTCCAATTCTTCCGTAAATTCGATTCCTGCCTGTGTGCTACACCACTCTCTTGCAAAGGGGACAACCGGAACCCTATCCGGCTTTTTTCCTTCCAGTGCCATCATCACCCTAGTATAAGAAGTCATTTTTCCCATCGGTTTTACCTCCAATTAGTGTAATCCCTCATCTATGGGCGGCAGACTTGGAATTCGCCTCAAGGATAAAAGATATCCCGTCGGAGAGATGGGACATTCTCCCCAAAAATAGGCTTCCTTTTCCAATGAACATCGCCCTCTTCATCTTGCCCTCTTTCATCGCCTTAATCGCATGCCCCAAAAAAGGCACCGCGGAGGGTATGTGCCCCTGCGTCGGACAAAAACCGAGCATTCCCTTCTCTCGGACGAATTTATCCATTTCCGTCTTGTCAATCTGCTTGTCCAAAACCGCCAGAGAAGCCATGATTTTGTAATTGGTAGCAGGCGTATCCCCACTCCCAGAGGGAAGGGTAATTTCGGGATTATGTAATTCGGTAGAGTATTTATCGATCTCTGTCATCTTCAGCCCCATTCTTTTTAAGGGCTTAAGAATGAGGGAGGTCATGATGGCTTGTTGAGGGGCACCGGCACCCACATCGTGTTTACCTATAGAATCCAACCGCATCACAGGACCCACGCCATCGTCTTTGGTAACCAAACAGGCCATTCCGGCAAGGATATCCTCCAGAATCGGCATGTTATGCGTCAAATGAGCCGCAGACTTCATACCCACCTTGGCCAGACATCCTCCGCCAGCCACCACCACATTTTTATAGATCCCGGATTCGACTAAGCCCGCCGCATTGACGAGAGCGTGATTGGGAGCAACACAGAAGGCCCGGATGTCATTGCCTGTTGCGTTGACACAGCCAACCATCTCAGCGTAAGCCTTTGACAGACTCCCACCGCCTCGATTATACCTGTCCCCGACAGCCGTCTCTGTGCAGTCCAGAACAAACTCCACATCGGTTGGGGCGATCTTCGCCAATTTAAGAAGATGCAGCATGGCCAAGGCCCCTGAAGCTTTGGCCACCAAGTTCTCCAGGAGGACTTCAGCCTTCAATGTATCGTCCCTTTCGTGGTCACGCCTAAACGAGCCGACGAGCTTACCGTCATAAAAGACGGGCAAGGCAGCCCCTTGTTCAATCATTTCCTTTATTTTCTCAATAGCTTTGCCTTGACCCAACTTTTTGACCCAGGCCTCGCTAACGAAAGGATGGGAAGCAAACTTACCCTTGATCTGTTCGATAAATTGAGGCTCCAACCAAAGCAGGTCAAAGTCATCGGCAACCTTCATCCAACCGTAGAATTCGTCCTCAGGCATGATCTCCCCAAAGGGTCCGTTCCGCTTCCCGTTTGAAAGCAAATGCTCATACCAAGGCTTAGGGACATTGTGCAACTCCTCTGGATCCATATTCCCAATATATACCTGATGGGGAACATAATTGAGCACGTCTTCGTAGCTCCTGAGATGACTGTCTAATTCTTTTTTGACATCAGGGTTGTCCTCAATATCCCGAATGGGTTTGGACCCGTATTGCACAAAGTCAGGAATATGGGCAATGACATAACTCGCTTCTTGAATGATGACAGACATGGGTGAAATCCTCCTTCGTAAATTTATTCGATTATTTTCTTATACTAACTCTTCTCCTTCCTCAATCTTCACGGGTTGTTTCCCGACAACGAAACATTCAGGTTCATTCCCAAGAAGAGAAAAAATGTGACGTTATTCTTTTTTCTTTCCGTAAAGTAACATGCATTTGCAACGCCCATATCTTTCAATTTCCCTCGGGGCATACAGACACGGGCACACGATTGCTTTCTTGTAATGCTCGTTGTCGAGCACAACCCTGCACGGGCAATAGTAATCTCCGAGTTCTTCCTTGTTCTCTATGAGCCCGTCGATGATGTTTTCCACGTTACTCTCGTTTACGACGTAACCTCTGCCATTGGCATACGCATAGATTTTATCTCTTAATGTCTTATGGATGTCTGCTGAGCTTGTTTTTTCCATATCATCGGCCTTCATTCTTTTAATACACCGACTTATAAAGACGACGCTCGATAAAATCCTGCCCCCATCGTTTTATTCTATGATCTTTTTGGCTGCCTCTTCTATCTCTTCAATCGTTAGGGTGTCTCCCTTCAGCCGATTCACTTCTTTCCCGTTTTTATAGAAGAGAAATGTTGGCAAGTCTAAAACCTTCAGGTTCAAACAAAGCCGTCTGTTTTTAGATGCATCGACCTTGGTAATTTTCAATTTTGCCCCATATTTTCCTTCTAATCCCTCCACATGGGGCATTAAAGCCAAACAGGGAACACACCGAGGTCCCCAAAAATCGACTAAAACCGGCACCTCCGATTGAACCACTTCCTTCTCAAATGTATCGGTATTGACCTCAATCGCCATAAGCACCTCCCATAAATGATTGAATTAAATGGTTAGTCTCCTTCCAAAGTAACGACGGTTGGACCCTCCACATCCTTTTGGAGTAACTCCAAAGCCTTTAAAACATACTTGAGGCGTAACTCCTTTTCTTGTTCCTTGGTCAGGGTGGGATCTCCCACAGGGTTTGTAACGGCCCGACCTTGTACAATCCTATTGACGCCAAGCATCTGTGCGATGCTTGGAATGGCTGTGATCTGAACCACAGGGATTCCCAATTTCTCAATGCTGGATGCGATCGTTGACCCGCAACGAGTGCTTGACCCTCAGGTGGAGGTGAGGATGACAGCACTAATACTCTTCCTTTTTTTCATTTCCGCTCCCATCTCATCCCCCATTTCACCGCACCGTTTTGAAACTGTCGTACAGCCAGAGGTGGAGAAGAAAGTTGGATGTAACTTTCCAATCTTTCCTTCCTTCACCAGATCCTTTATGACATCAACCGGCACCAACCTGTCTGGCTTTTCCATGGCGTGATCATTAAAATAACCAGCATGGGTAATTTCGTAAGCATTAAAAAGAGCATCTATTTCGTAAGCACCCCAGCGGAGATTACTTCTTCTAGCCAGCCCATCGGGATTTCCCTTTGGCACTAAGCCGCCATCACTGATCAGAGCAATTTCACACTTACTCAGATCTTTGATGGGAGCTGGAGGTGTCACTCTTTCAAACTTTGGAGGAATGACTTCACTTTCAAAGGGTTTCCCCTGAAGCTTGGCCACCAGCATTTCAACGCTTCTTTCAGCAATGCTCTTCTCACAGTATTCATTTCTCAAGAGATTACGAGAAAAATAATTATATTCCTCAGGCTTCGGCAAGTTTTCCCGAGTAAGGATGCGTGTTTCTTTTTCACCGGAAATGAGTCTAAAGGCCAACCGGACCATATTGCGTAGGACTTCAGGCATCCCCCGGGCAATGTTTGGGGTCTTGCATATAAAAGCATACTTTCTGTAAATCTCCATGCCAGGGGCTTCCTCGTGCATACCTGTAATGACAGAAATACTAAGCTCTCCACCAACAGCCTTGCACATCGCCCCACAGGCGATACTATATCGACCGGCCGCAAATGCGGGTCCGGCGAAGAAGAGGTCAGGCTGATACGAGGCGACTAACTTCAATCCTTCATCTGCGCACTGGTCGGGATTGACTGCGAAATAGTCGTCACCACAGATGACCGTGGCAATTATCTCAGCCCTGTCACCCAGCTCTTTTTGTAGAGCCAAACCAGGCCCCACGGGACCTTCTTTGACCATAAAGCCTGTGGTCGCCTTTTCTTCCCCGCCAATCTGGCCAAAAAACTGATTGAGATAATGAACCACTCTTAATTTTTTTTGAGCCATGATACCCTCCCTTTGCCAAGACTAAGAGAGCCCTAAAAAAATACCTTACGCTCTCTTGATTTCACAGATTTCAAAATAGGGATTACACAGATTTTTGTGATGTTTCAATGGATTTCCTGTCCGTGTAATCGGTTCTTAATCGGTGTAATCAGAGATCTCTGGACTTTTCCAGAAATCTCACTAATATTCTTTGACGATGACCTTGACACTACCAGTACAATCGAGGACTCCGGGGAGCAAATACTCTTCAATATCGATCACCGGGTCACCCGCATACTGAACAATAGGATCCGGACAAAAGACCCTTGTCTCCGCATTTCCTCCTATGAACTTCTCCGCCTTCCAGGGGATTTTTGTCCTTTCAAATGTGGCTGAAGAGGTGATGATCAAATTCAGTGATTCTGCATTAAACAGTATCGTATCAGCCAACGTACCAAAAGGGGTTAAAGGCTGAGTGAATATGGCGGTCTTAACCCCAAGCTTTTCACATTCCTCTCCTGTAAGCGCCAAGTCAATGTGAGGCATACCGCCTGTGATCTTAACTAAGATCACCCCGTCTGCCCCTAAAACATTCTTCACCAGATTGGCGGCCATGCAAGCACTCCGTACTCTCGCCACGGGCTCCATATTTGCCACCGTACAAACCACACCGGCAAAAATCAGGTCCTTGCCATGATGCCGGTACAACTCTTTGATGACCCCATGGTTTTGAACGCTGTAAGTATCCAGGGCTTTAATGGCAAGCCATCCCACTACCCCACCATCCAGAACTTCGTTCGGATGAATCACAGTGGGCATCAGGTGGCAAACATCAGTTCCGTAAAAACATGGATCTGAGATTTTGAGATGATCAAATTGTGGGCTGTAGAGCTGATAGTAGCAGGCCACCCGAGGGAGATTTGATTTGTGATCGAGATTTGGGATATCCAAATCATAAACCTCCACCTCGTCAGCACGATGTCCATCGGCCCCTCGGGCCAGATAAACCGCTGTCTTCAACCCGGCAATCTTTACTGCATTCTCAAATTCACGCTCCTCGGTACCGGCTGCAATAGTAGGGGCGATACTTATATTTTTCATTTTCCCATAGGGGCTCATCTCAGCGATGGGACCAGCCATGTCAAGAAGTCCGTTTTCCTTTCTATTCGTGCAAGGGTTGGAAACGAGAACAGCAACACCCCGCAAAGACCTTGTACGTCCACTTCCGGCCGTTTGCATTTTTCCGATGAAACCCGGAAAGTCAGCATCGACCTTATCTATCTTGCATCGGGGTTGGATAACATCTAATAGATTGAGGACTCTTACTTTTTGGCCGGGGTAAACCAGATTGAGATCCACAGATTTAATTCTGGGGTCTTTCAGAATCAGTTCTTCCAATTCCTTGAGGTTTATATACAACACACCGTCTTTGGCATATGTCTTTGAAGCCGTTTGGATGTCTTTTATGTCAATGGATTCGATCTCAAGTTTCATGTGAATCTCCTTCCCTTAAATGCACGAATAGGAGATCATCCTCGATCCCTGCCACCGTGTCAATCCCACGCTTCGTCCCTTCTCACCCGGTCAAGCGAGATAGGCTACAAGAGGGACCAAAAATAAAAGAAAATATCTCCCGGAAAAAATTTTAATATAAATCAGGGCTGGGTCTACCCACAGATGTATGAAGACCCATTTTACAAAAACCTTTAAAAAAGCCGCTGAGCAGAAGGGCTATTTCCTCCTGATCCATTGGGAAACCTACTTTGCTAAGCGTTGGCCTACCTCTTTTCTCGAAGCGCCTTAAGCTCCTGCCCTATCTTCTCAATCTTCTCCGGCTCCACCGCCAATGTCCAAATGCCTATGTTCTCCTCATACACATTCTCAGGCACCGCCGCCCGAACCTCAGCCTCCAGGATATGATAAACCGGGAGTCCCAACGAGACTCCTGCTAATGGTCCAGAAAAACTTGGATCTCCCGAAGTCACTGTTTCTGCCGAAATCATTACCCCATCCAAATCGCTCGCACCCAGGACCACAATGATGTCACTCCGGGGAACCTTGTCTCGCTCCGCTGTCTCCGCAATATTCTTCACCTGAGTCTGATTTTCTGGATCCATTGTCCCTGCGGCCGTTCAGACAAAACACTCTGTTACCTTAAAGACGACATTGGCACCTGCTGCTTCCATGCATGCAGCGATAGACGGGCCTTGTACCCCATCCCGTTCACCAATGATAATAGCGGTTTTGCCTTTAAGCCAATTATCCATATTTTCACCTCCTTTCCCTCTTAAATTGGAACTAAAAATTATCCAGCACGAGAGATAGCTGGATGCAAAATCCTGCTCTTCACCAACTCCACAGCGTAATGGATATGTCTTCTCAGCTCTTCCTTGGCCTGGTCATAATCGCCATTCCTGATCAACTCGAGCGTCCTCTTATGATCATCTAAAGAATGCTCCGCTGCGCCATGCACATAAAAATAGATGAATTGGTACCGGGCAAGATTCAAATTGATTGAATGATAGATATATGCCAGTCGGGAATTTCCGGCGGATTCAACCAAACTTGTATGAAAATCAATAAAGACTCGTATATAATTCAATAATTGCTCAGGATCGACAGTATTAAGCGGCAGGGGCAAACTCAAGGCTCTATTTATAGCCAATGTCACTTTGGGCAGTTTTCTGATGTTGGAGGCCCTAAGAAGATCGATGGTATAACATTCAATCATCTCCCTGGTCTGAGAGAGCTCTTCAAAATCCCTCACAGATAGTTCCGCCACATAAGTCCCTCTTCTAGGGATATTAACCACCATATGATCTTTTTCTAATACTCGGAATGCTTCACGGAGAGGGGGGCGGCTGATACCAAGCTTTACGGATAGACTGGTCTCATTAAGTTTCTGCCCTGATTTCAGCTCACCAGTGATTATTTTCTCCCTCAAGACTTGAAGAGCAGTTGTTGTTACATTTGAGATTTCCATAATGTTTTCGTATGGATATAAATTTTTTATAAAAATTGTCTATTGTCTACAAATTTTTTATCAGACTTCAAAAAAAATGTCAAGCAAAAAATTTCACATTGAATTAAAGCCTCAATAGGCTCACAAACTCTTTTCACCTTGAAGGGGAGAGTTTTTTGGAACCTCCTTTAATCCTTCTTCTTCAGGTAAGGTTCAACAAAATCCAAGAGAGCTTGTTCCGTCAGATATCCATAAACCTTTTCCTTGATCAATCCATCTTTACCAATAATAAAGAGGGTAGAAACAACATAGACGCCAAACTTTTTCCGGCTAACGCTCGCATCTCTGTCCATCAAAACAGGATAAATCAATCCCTTCTGGCGGACGAATTCAGCTACTTCTCCCTTGCTTTCAGCCACATTTATGGAAAAGACAACCAGGCCTGACTGTTGCCCTTTCCTATAGATATCATTCACCATAATAATGCCCCTCGTCTGGCAGAAGACACATCCCTGTGTCCAAAAAAGGAGAAAGATATTTTCCCCTTTGAATTGGCTGAGAGTGATTTCTTGACCCTCCAAGGTTCGAAGAGTGAAATCCGGAGCCACATCACCTATCTTGGCTGCTGGCTCTTTTTCACATCCCCCTAAAGAAAAGAGGAATAGAAGAATGAAGAAGGGAGCAAGCCATTCTTTGCTTCTCATTCTTTTTTCTCTCCGAAAAGTCCTCTGGGCCGCCAAATCAAGACCACCATCATGAACCCGTACATAAATATCCTTTCAAAGAATGGGAAGTAGAGAACTCCAAAAGCCTCCAATTGGCCTAAGATAAGAGCGCTGATATAGGCCCCTGTGATATTTCCCAATCCTCCGATGACCACCACAGCAAAGGCATTCATAATATAATGATGCCCCATCTCAAGACTGATGTTGATGAAAGGGCCATGAAAGACTCCCATCAATCCAGCCAGAGAGCATCCGAGAGCGAAGACGGCCGTATATAATCTTGGGACATTGATTCCAAGCCCATTGGCCAACTCCCGGTCTGAAGAAGCAGCCACCACCTTCTTCCCGTATTTTGTCTTGTTTAAAAAGAACCAGAGGCAGATAAAGATAACCCCTCCAACTCCAAAATAAAAAAGATTGTAAATCGGATATCCTCCTCCCATAATCTGCACGACACCCCTGAGGGCTTTCGCCTCCTGAACCGTAACCCAATTCACACCCCAGGTTAAACGGACAAGATCTTCGATGACCAGGATGAGACCAAAAGTAAGAAGTAATTGGAAGTTAACATTGATGCGATAAGTATAACGAAGGAGGAATCGTTCTATGATCACTCCTATTCCTGCCAAGGTGATAGGGGTGATGAGGATCGAAAGCCAGAAGTTGCCGGTCCAAACGATGATCTGATAGGAGAGGTAAGCCCCGATCATGAACAAAGCCCCTTGAGCAAAATTGAGAATACCCAGGACACCAAAGATGAGGCTCATCCCTGCCGCGATTAGAAAATAGCAAGAGGAGCTAGCGAGACCATTCAGAAAAAAATGGACAAAAACACGGGGTTCCAAGAATTTTCTATCTCAAAATGAATCACTAATGGGATCGAATTGGAATGGGGTTCTCCCATCAGACGGCGAGGTATTTTCCGATAATCTCTTTGTCCTCCTTCAATTCCTCTATGGTCCCCTGATGGTGGATTCTGCCTTTATCGATAATGTATCCTCTTTGAGCAATATTCATCGCAAATCTCATATTCTGCTCTGCCAGGATCACAGAGATCCCAGTGGTGACGATGCTCTTAACCAAATCCTCTATCAATTTCACAATGAGCGGCGCCAGACCCTCTGAAGGTTCGTCAAGAAGCAATAACTTTGGATTGGTCATCAGCGGCCTGGCCACGGCAAGGATCTGCTGTTCCCCACCGCTCAAATGCCTTCCTTTTCTCGACTTCAACGGTTCTAAAATTGGAAAAGTGCAGAAAATCTTCTCCACCGTCCATCCCCCTTCCACCTTGCGCTCCACCACTTCCAGATTGTCCTCGACGCTCAAGGTCGGAAAGATCCTCCGATCCTGAGGCACATACCCAATGCCCAACCTGCAGATTTCATAAGGAGGCATTTTTGCCAGATCCGCCCCCTCAAATTTGATGCTACCCCTGCGGGGCGGGGTAAACCCCATGATGGACCTCAGGGTCGTGGTCTTACCCGCTCCATTCCGACCGAGCAAACAGATAACCTCCCCTTTTTGAAGATTCATTGAGATTCCTTGAAGGATATGGCTTCTTCCATAGTAGGTATGGATGTCATTGACTTCAAGCATATTACTCTCCTAAGTAGGCTTCTCTCACCTTTTCATTTTTCCGTATCTCATCAGGGTTTCCATCGGCGATGACTGCTCCCTGAGCCATCACAACAATCCTCTCAGAGACGGAGAAAACTACACTCATATCATGTTCCACCAGAAGGATCGTCACTTTCTGCTTTTCTGAGAGTGTACGGATAAATTGAACCATCCGATCAGTCTCTTCAGGGCCCATCCCCCCTGTGGGTTCGTCCAGGAGGAGAAGGATCGGATCAAGCGACAAAGCGACGCCCACCTCTACTAAGCGCTGGTCCCCATGAGATAGGGAACCACAAAGGGAATCCTTTTTGTCCGTGAGGCCGATGATCTCAAGAATTCTCTCGGTCTCCTCATCAGCCGGACCTCGGTTTTTGCTAAGGGTAAATATTTTAGAGGTCTCCTTCCTCTTAGCGAGGACCGAGACTTTGATATTCTCATAGACGGTCAATTCTGGAAAAAGATTGGTAATCTGAAAAATTCGGTTCAGCTTCAACCTCGAAATCTGATAGGGAGTCAGCCCTGTGATATCTTTCCCATTAAAATGAACAGTTCCTGAGCTTGGGGAAAATCTCCCCGTAACCACATTGAATAAGGTGGTCTTTCCTGCACCGTTCGGGCCGATGATGGATGTGAATTGCCCCTCTTGAAAATCCAGGTCCACCCCATCGATGGCAGCTAACTTTCCAAAGTTTTTTCTTAACCCTCGAATCTCCAAGACGTTCATTCCCCTACCCTCCCCAGTTTTCGGCCTCTCAGTTTCTCATAGAGAAATCCAACAACTCCTCCTGGAAGGAAAAGAACAAAACCGATCAGAATAGCACCTAAAAATAACATCCATAACTCCGTGTATCCCGAGATAATCTCCTTGAGGTACATGAAGATGACCGATCCCACAGCAGGAGCGAGAAAGATCTTTGTCCCCCCTAATAGGCTCATGAAGACCGGCTCCGCCGATTTCGTCCAGAAGGCGGTGCTTGGAGTGATAGATTTCAAAAATGGACCAAATAAAGCTCCTGCTAATCCGCAGAAGAATCCAGAAATCACAAAAGAAATAAGGCGATATCGCCTTACATTGATTCCCACAAATTGGAGACGTTCTGAGTTTTCCCGAACTGCCCTCAAGGCTAATCCAAAGTTAGAATTGACAATGATCCAGAGGACATAAAGAGCGATGGCCACCAAGACGAAAGTGAAATAGTAATACGAAGCAATGGAAGAGAGGTCCACTTGGAAGAGGAGGAAGTTGAGATTAGGCCGGGGGATATTTACGAGACCGTCTGCTCCACCGGTGAGTCGATCCCACTTCCAGACTATGGTATGGACCATCATACCAAAGGCCAGGGTGAGCATGGCGAAATAGATCTCGTCCAGGCGGACACAAAAATATCCGATGATCCAAGCGGCAATGGTGGCTGCGACGACCCCGATGGCAAAAGCCAAAGGTATGGAAGGATAGATATGGAGTAACACGAGGCCAGTTACGTAGGACCCGATGCTGAAGAAGGCAGCGTGTCCAAAGGAGAGAAGTCCCGTATATCCAAATAAAAGATTGAAACTGATGGCGAAGAGAATCATAATAAGCATCTCGGTGAGAAAAACCATGAGGAATTTGGATAGAAAAAGTGGTACTAAAATTAACAAGATGATAAGAGCAATGAGCCATAAGTATTTGTAACGCATCTCTTAACTTACCTCCTCGCCCAAGAGCCCTTTAGGCCGTATGAGTAAGATGATAGCCATTAAAACATACATGAAG
Organism: Thermodesulfobacteriota bacterium; assembly: GCA_049513055.1. Classification (GTDB taxonomy): domain Bacteria; phylum Desulfobacterota; class BSN033; order BSN033; family UBA1163; genus UBA1163. Next base: position 77,134 of record JBEKWN010000031.1, on the reverse strand, counting down.
GCCATCTCAAACCTTGGGATATACAGGGTCCCAAAAGAGTTGAGTTGACCCAACAACAGAGATCCAATGAGAGCACCAGGAATGCTACCCAACCCACCGATCACCACAATAGCAAAAGCCTCAATAATCGTATGGACATCCATCTCCAACATGATGGAACGGAGTGGAGCCGCCAGGACCCCTGACAGTCCAGCGAGCCAAGCCCCAATGCCGAAGACAACCGTATATAACGAGGGGACATTGATCCCCAAACCATTGGCCACCTCCCGGTCAGACGAAGAGGCTCGTATCATCTTTCCAAACCGGGTCTTTGTTAAAAGGATCCAGATGAAAATGCATACGAGAATGCCCACAACGATGACAAAGATATTGTACCTCGGATAACTGACCCCGAAGATATTCATCGTCCCACTCAGGACTTGAGGCTCAGTAGCCGTTCGAAAGGCCACTCCCCAAAAGATTCTCACAATATCTGTGATGAGGAGCATCAGGCCAAAGGTCAGCAAGAGTTGAAAGGGGATAGGTAGTCCGTAGACAGGTCGAATGAAAATCCTTTCCATGATGACCCCTGCCACAGCACATATGAAAGGTGCAAAGATGAGGGCATACCAAAAATTTCCAAACCAGTGAGTCAACTGAAAGGTAAAGAAGGCTCCCAGCATAAAAAGGGACCCATGAGCGAGATTTAAGATCCTCAACACACCATAGATCAGAGTTAAACCTGAGGCGATGATAAAAAAGGTCATCGCACTGGTCAAGCCGTTCAGAAAAAAAGCGAAGAAGGTTGAAAAAGTCATTGTTCTTATCCTCACAAATTAATGGTCAAAAAATAGAGGTTCTGCCAAAAGCATCCTTCCTTCAGCAGAACCTCCTCTTTCACATTACCCTTTGATCACATACTTCATCCACGGAGCTGGTGTTTTCTTAGCTCGCCTCTCGAGGACATCCCCGATGGGTTCAATGACATCTTTTCCGGGAGCATCCACAATATCTCCCAGATTCATGGCGATTCCAATCTTATCAGGAGCCTTGACAGTTTTCCCATAAGGGACTTCAGCGAAAGCGGAGTGGTCTTCCTTCCGCATCTTCCTTGCGTAGCCTGGAGTATCAAATTCAATCGTCTCCATCGCCTCGATCACCGCATCCGTTTCTATGGTTTTCACCTTTTCAATTGCCTTCTTATAGAGATACATGGCCCCATAAGCGTCGTGGGCCACGTTATGAGGATATTCCCCATATAGGCTCATAAATTTCTCCACCCATTTCTTGTTCTTCTCTGTTTTCGGATGATCGAACCAATACCCATGGGCTGCGCCCCAGACTCCCTCTGGAACTTCAGATTCCGTGCCGCCCTTCGTGGAGAGGGCGTAAAAGCCATCTACGGCTAAGCCGCCCTCGGTGAACACGACTCCCACCTTTTCGAAGAAGCCATAACGTTTTGCCTGCTTAAGGAAGGTAACGAAATCTCCGCCCCAGAGTGGTGTGTAGACGGCATCCGGTTTGGCTTCCATGACTTTTAAAATATAGCTCGTGAAATCTCCGGCGCCAAATTTTGGCCATGCCTGAGTGCTCATCACCTCAACATCGGGCTTTCTTAATAAAAGATGATGAATGAAGGCTCCCCATGCATCCCATCCAAAACTGTAGTCAGGACCGATCACGGTCCACTTCTTATAGGGCATTTTAGCAGCGATGACCCCCGCAGCAGCTCCGGATTGGTAGACGTTTGCACGGGGTCTGAAGACATACTTATTGAAGGCTTCAGTGGTGATTGCGGGGGATGAAGCACAGGTGATGAGAAGCATCCGTTTCAATTCCGGGAGGATAGGGACAGCCGATAAGGCCACACCGCTGTGGTTGAACCCATGGAGAAAATCTGCTCCCCAATCGAGGACAAGTCTTCTGATTTTCCTTACTCCAAATTCAGGGTTACAAGCATCGTCTTCGAACCTACATTCAACGGGCCTCTTCAGGATACCGCCTGCCTGATTGATCTCCATAGCTGCCATCATTGCCCCTTGTTGACCTGCTTTTCCCCATGCGGCTACAACACCTGAAAGAGAATAGATACCACCAAATTTAATGGGTTTGGCTGCAGCCCAGGCGTTGCTCGGCCCCCGGCTCACCCCTTTTAATAGAGGAACTCCAATCATGCCAGCTCCAAAAAGGCCAGCATCCTTTAGAAACTTACGACGAGATACTTTTTTTGACATATAACCCCACCCCTTTCATTGATAATTTGGATTAAGAAACAAATCTTCTGGAGGTTCTGCCCTCCCACAGGCAGAACCTCCTGCCTTACATTAACCTTTCATCACATATTTCATCCAAGGAGCCGGTGTTTTTTTGGCTCGTCTCTCGAGCACATCTTCAATCGGCTCGATGATACTGGCGTCGAGGAGCTCCGTGAGGTTCATGGCAATGCCTGTCAATTCCGGAGCCTTGGTCGTTTTTCCATAAGGCACATCCGTAAAGGCGGAATGGTCCTCTTTTCGGAACTTTCTTTTGTAGCCCGGGGTCTCAAATTCCATGGTCTCCATGGCCGCAATCACTGCATCCGTTTCTATGCTCTTTGCCTTCTCAATAGCCTTCTTATAGGTATACATGATCCCATAAGCATCGTGGGCCACGATATGAGGATATTCTCCGTACATGCTGACGAATTTATCTACCCATTTCTTGTTCTTCTCCGTCTTCGGATGCTCGAACCAATATCCATGGGCTGCGGTCCAGAGTCCCTCAGGAATCTCTGACTCTGTTCCACCCTTGGTGGAGAGAGCGTAAAAAGCATCCATGGCTAAACCTGCTTCGGTCACTACGGTCCCTACTTTTTCAAAGAAGCCATAACGTTTTGCCTGTTTGAGGAAGGTGATGAAATCTCCACCCCAGAGGGAAGAGTAGACAGCATCGGGCTTTGCTTCCAAAACTTTCACGATATAACTGGTATAGTCACCGGCTGCAAACTTTGGCCATGCCTGTGTACTCATGACTTCTACATCAGGTTTCCTCTTCACCAGGTTTCCGATGAATCCACCCCAAGAATCCCACCCATAACTGTAATCGGGTCCGATGACCGTCCATTTTTTATAGGGCATTTTAGCAGCAGCGACCGCGCCAGCCGCCCCTGATTGGTAGCAGTTGGCATGAGGTCTGAAAACATATTTATTAAAAGCCTCTGTAGTGATTTGAGTGGCTGCAGCGCAGGGGATCAGAAGCATCCGTTTCAATTCTGGCAAGGTGGGAACCGCGGCCAGTGCCACCCCACTGTGGTTAAACCCGTGGAGGAAATCTGCACCCCATTCCAACACCAGTCTTCTCGTTTTTCTCACTCCTACTTCAGGATTGCAGGCGTCATCCTCAAATTTCACTTCAATAGGTCTTTTTAAGATGCCCCCTGCCTGATTGATCTCCATAGCAGCCATCATCGCTCCTTGTTGAGCAGCTTTTCCCCATGCAGCCACAACACCTGAGAGGGAATAAATACCACCAAACTTAATCGGCTTGGCTGCACCCCAAGCTACGCTCGGTCCTCGTGTTAAACCTTGCAGTAGAGGACCTCCAACAATTCCAGCTCCTACCGCACCGGCACCCTTCAAAAATTGACGTCGAGATACTTTTTTTGCCATAGAACACCTCCTTTTTGTTTAAGGTAACACCCCGTGAAATATTGAATAAAAATGAAATAATGCACCTTAGATAAGCTCTCTTCTCCCACCTCCTTTGGTTTTACCAAATTTTGGCCGTATGATAACAAATCACCTTTTTTTGTCAATTGTTTTTTTTGTGAAATTGTTTTCAACGCGCTAATATATTGAAATATTTTAATAATTCTGTTTTCACAAATCGCAGCAGTAATTTCCCTCTCCTGAAAGAGGGTAATCACCTTCTCTGAATTTTTGGGATTAACGGAGAGAACAAATCCAAAACTTTGAAAACAGACCAGCCAATCGGATAATTCAATCTCAACGGGTTTGGGTATGGAATCAAGCTCAATGATTGCACCCTTGCTGGAGTTTTCCATCATAATGGAAATAGTTCCCAAGATACCCGCATTGCTCACATCCTTGGCAGCTTGAGCCCATTCCTTTTCAGCGATAAGAGGTAAGGCCTCCAGACGATGAAGCAATTCTTCCGGAGTCTTTCCAGAATTGGCATCCCAGGACACTACAGAACGACAACCTTTATCGCCTTTGAGGTCCACTGCAAGAATGAGATCATCTCCTGCCTTTGCTAAATGACTTCGCAGCAGTTTGTTGGCATAACCCAAAATGGCGACGGCTAAAGAAGGAGAGTTCCCAGGAGCATCAGGATGCAAGTGGCCGCCCACCATGGGAACTCTCAGTTTTTCACAACCCTTTTTAATTCCCTCCACGACTTTAGAGCGGTGGTCTTCATCTCCACTTGCCAGCACGTTTACCATGGCCAGAGGTCTTCCACCCATGGAATAGATGTCATTCACCGTGACCATGATCGATGCCTTCCCCGCTGCATAGGGCTCGTTGATGAGCAATCTCGTCATAATGCCGTCGGCTGCCAAAAGCAGAAAACCCTCTTTCCAGGGGATGACGGCGGCATCGTCACCGAAATTGGGCAGTTGGAGACCTGGCTGACCATGTAAAACCAATTTATCGAAAACACCTTCAATGGGCTGCTTGCGCAACAGCCCTTCGTAGTTGCGGATCCTTTCAATGAGTTGAGACAAATCAATGTTCATACGAATCTTTCTCTTGCTATGGTTTCTGAATTAAGCACCAAGTAGCAAAGTTACTGTGTCAATAGGTCAATAAGTCATTAGTCATTGAATGAGCTAATTACCCAATAACTTAATGACTAAGAAGAATTTGGAATTTGGGATTTCATATGTCTTCCAGATTGGCTTCCATCATCTGATGCGGCTTGCCAAAATACTGCTTCACAGATTCCACTGCTTTCCAGCCGATCTTTGAAAAAAGGGGGGCATTTTCCAACTGGATGTAGGCTGTAAATTTGGTGCAGCCCTGGTTCTTAACGCAGTGCATGGCTTCCCGAACCAGTAATTCGCCTGCACCCGTATTTCTGTATTCCTTCCTTACTGCCAGTCTTCCTCCGATCCAGTGTCCATTGTTATTCACTGGAAAAAGCCGTACCGTTCCCACTACCTGATGATTCCATTCTGCTACTAAGTGGATGCTTTTAGCATCATTCTCATCGAGATCAGAATCTGAAAAAATCTTCTGCTCCAGAACAAAGACCTCTTTTCGAATTTCAAAGGCCTTTTCCTGTTCAACCCTTGCTCTGACAGGATGACAGATCAGACTATCCGTTACCTGTTCAAATGCGTGTAAAGCCGAACAGGTTCCACAGCGAACACAGCCAGCAAGGGACTGGGAAGCAGAAAGTCCTTCTCTCTTTAATATGCAAGCAACCGCTTCAAAAATGCGTTTCATCTCTTCTGGGTCTGGTGGCAGGGAATCCTGCATGAGCGACCCGGGAATAGGTCTCAGGGGAACTACAAAGGGGTAGACCCCCAGATCGGCCAGAAATTTGCTACCCCAAATGATTGAATCTCTTTTTTCTCCAAGGCCAACAATCAAAAAACTACTAACCTGATTGGGGCCAAAGATCTCCACTGCCATCTTCCAGGCCTTCTCGTACCTTTCAAGACCCATGGCCGCTTTGGCTGGAGCCACCTGGGACAGGGTCTCAAAATCAAAACTTTCAATGTGAATCCCTACTGTGAGATCTCTCTCCCCGGTGGTCGAACCGTTCCAGTGGTCAAAACAATGTGCTTAATTGAGTCAAGTTCTTTGGCTTTAAGAGCCACTTCAGATAGTTGGTCAGGAGTCTTAACCTTTATTGTTAGATCGTTTCCATAAGAGAGCTCTATTCCACAAAACCGGCATCTCTCACTGGCCTGTCTATGAAACTGACTGGACAGACCGCTTTCCCATCCTTGAAAATCAGGAACTGATCTCCTTCTTCTCTTAAGACATAAGGAGACTTGGAAACATATTCACTGCCGATGGGAAGGCTTACCGGAATTTCCTCAATTAAAAAAGTCCCGCCTTCAGCCGGACCAGCGCCACCTTTCCGCGATGAGAGTTGCCCCTGAAAACGTAAACCAAAACTCTGGAGTTCGGTGATAAGATGGCTAATCATCTCTCTACCCATGCATCCTTGCGGCTACTTCCGTCACTCGTTTACCAAGATTTCGAGCGGTCTCCAAACCAAACACATCCTTTTCAATTCCATCAGGGTGGCCGCTCCATAAGGTAGCTCCATAATGTGAGGTGGGTCGACCTTCACTGACCACTACCATATCCTGAACCAACATCGCGGTTTGAACAGCCTGAATCGTCAGTTCTTGGCCACCATTTCGGACCCCTCCCACAGCTATGGCACCGCCCACCTTGTTCCGGAGCATGAATCCGTTTCTTCTGAACATGACACAACGATCCAGGAAGGCCTTGCATTGTGAAGTCATGGATCCAAAATAGACAGGCGTCGCCACCACAAGTCCTGCCAACTCTGGGTCAGAGAGAATGGGGATCATCTTTGGGAAATCATCTTCCTGACTGCATTCCAAAACCTTCATGCATTTGCCACAGGCTACACAACCATTCATCTTCATGTCTGAAAGTTCAATCAACGCTGTTTCGATCCCAGGGACAGCATCTTTTGCCGCTTGGAGACAAGTCTCCAGTGCATAAAAAGTCGATTTCCCTTTTCGAGGGCTACAAGATATCCCAACAATTTTCATCTCCACCGTCCTTCCTTTCTACTTTTATCTCTTCGCTTAAGACCTTCAGAACATCTCTTCTGATCTGATTACATTCCTGGCTGGTTCGATCTCTTGACCTTGGAAGCCCTACCTCCATTATTTTAACAATCCGAGCAGGTCTCCTTGAAAGGATAACAATCTGATCGCTGAGGAAAACAGCCTCATCGACATTGTGCGTTACAAAGATGATTGTCTCACCCCTCTTTTCCCAGATTCGGAGCACGAATTCCTGCAGGGCATTCCTCGTCTGACTATCCAAAGCACCAAAAGGCTCATCCATTAAAACGACATGAGGATTCATGATCAAGGTCCGAGCAATGGCGACCCGCTGCTTCATGCCACCCGAGAGTTCCCGAGGATAGCGATTTTCAAACCCGCTTAGGTTAAACATCTTGATGTATTCCATTGCCGTGGAGCGCCTTTTTTCTTTATCCACTCCCTTGATCTCAAGGCCCATCTCAATATTCTGGAGCGTTGTCCTCCAGGGGAAAAGGGCGTACTCTTGAAAAACCAATCCAATCTCTTCTGATCCCTGAGCCAATTCCTTCCCATCCAAAAGGACCCTGCCTGCCGATGCCTTTTCCAATCCAGCAATGATTCTTAGAAGGGTGGTCTTTCCGCAGCCACTTGGACCAATGATCGAAACAAACCGCCCATTCTCAATCCGATGCTGAAGATTTTCCAGGACATGGACGCTTTCTCCCAGCCCCTTACCCGGGAAGGTTTTACTGAGTTCTAAAAAATCCAAGCTCAAAAGGATACTCCTTTATTGCCACTTGATGGTTTTTGATTCCGTAGCCCTCAGGCCAATATCAATCAATAGACCAATCACACCAATCACCAGCATCCCTGCCAGGATTTCATCTGGTCTCTGTATATCCCGGGCGGTCATGATCATGTAGCCCAGACCATAGCCTTCCTTGACCCCAGTAAATTCCGCTGCCACCAGGGTCATCCATCCAATGCCGATACCAATTCGCATTCCCACAAAGATCGAAGGAACTGCTCCGGGAAGCAAAACTTTGAGAAAGATATCCTTCTCCCTCGCATGCAAAGTTCGGGCAGCCTCTATCAGGATGGGATGGATCGACAAAACTCCAGAGATCGTATTCAAGAGAATTGGGAAAAAAGCTCCCAGAAAGATAATAAACGCTGCGGATTTAATGCCGATACCGAACCACAAGATAGCAATGGGAATCCAAGCCAGGGGCGGAATGGGTCTTACCAATTCAAAGAGGGAACGGACCATTCTCAAGAACCCAGGTGACCATCCCATCAAGAGCCCCAAAGGGATAGCCAGCAAGGCGGCTACGGCATAGCCCAAAGCAACCCGATAGAGACTATAGAGCATATGATTGTGGAGAAGATATCCGGGCGGCACTCCAACGATTAAAATATCTTTAAAGCCTAAGACGATCTCAACAGGAGAGGGAAGTTTATAGGAAGGGATTACCTGGATAGAAGATAAGCCCTGCCAGATTAAGATCAGTAACAGGGGAATAAGAAAACGTTCCTTTTTCATCTTTTGATTATTTCTTTGATGAACTCAGGCCTTATAAACCGATCGACAAAAATCTGCACATCCTCTACCTTTATATATTTCAATTTTGTCAAAAAATCGACATATTCTTTTTCACCCTCGACACTGAGGACATAAGTATAATTGACATTCTCCATCGCCATTCGGATGGACGCTTCATCCATCCCCGTATATTTGACACCAATTTTGATGGCCTCCTCACGATGTTGACGGATAAATTCGATTGCCTTTACATGACCGCGCACCACGCCCTTGGCTTTTTCCAGTTGCGTTTCTAAAAAACGCACATCAGCTGCTAGCACACAACAGGGATGATCTTTCCAGATGTCACGGGAGGAAGCCAGTATCCTTCCCACTCCCATGGTGACTGCTTTGGCTGGATAGGGCTCCCATGCAATAAAAGCATCGATCTGATCGGTTCTCAGGGCCCCGATCATCTCAGGCGGCTTCAAGACCATAATCTTGACCTGATCAGGAGATGTCTTGAATTGATAGAGAGCTTTGCGGAAAAGGGCATCTTGTACAGTAGAGTGACCCGGGACAACAGCACTCTTACCCACCAATTCTGGAATGCTCTGGATCTTACCATCCTTTTTGACAACGATCGCTGAACCTTCGGTGTTAACTTGAGCTAACACAACCACCCTGGCCGTTTTGTTGGCCACGGCTGTGGTAGCGGGTGCAACTCCCACATACCCCATGTCCAGAGCTCCGGCTGCAAAGGCGCTCATCAGTTCTGGTCCTGCCTTGAAGATGCCGGCCACTTCCACTTTTACTCCCTCTTTTTCAAAGAATCCTTTTTCCAAAGCCACCCAGCAGGGGAGTTGATGGATATCGCTTTGGAGATAAGCGATCCGCACAGGTTCTCCGTGTGCTATCCCAACTAAGAATAACAAGTTAACCAAAAACAATAAGGCTAACTTCTTCATTTGGCCCCTCGATCCTACTCCCTCTAACTTTACTAAAACCCCAAAACACATAACGGGTAGCACCTGCCTGCGGCGGGCAGGCATCGTGCCTCAGCTTTTTGCGCTTTGCGCTATGCTCTATGCGCGATGCGTTGAGATGACTTCATAATATCGATTGGCGGCCATCCCGGCAAATAGAACAGCCCCTGGACAGGGGACAACCATCTTTCTTCTAAATTGAGTCCCGATGATGTTAAAAAATTCGAGGCAGGGTGAACAGATATGGGAGGTCTTATCAATGGAATAAGGTACAAGCCCATTCTCCTCAACGATAAAATAGATTGGTTCAATGAAATTGGCATGATTGGCACAATGCGTGATAAATAACTCTTCGTACGACACTCCTCTCAGCCCCATCATTTTTAACCATTGATGGTGAAGTTCGGGGCCTTCACCATCAATATTCTCCCATTCCGGGGGCTTTGTTTTCTGATAACTTTCCTGCTCGATCAATTTCAACTTTTCCTCCCGATCAGGAAGTTTGGGAGGCTGAAAATCGCACTCCCGAATAATCGTTTCCGGGGTAAAATGATATTCCAGAAGCTCAAAAGAACTGACCACCAGGGTCTTGCCCACAAAGGGTGAGGCTTTATACCAGGACAACGGCCTTCTACAAAAGGGATATTTGTCCCAAGCATCGGCTGGCACAAAGCCAATTCCCACCTCTTTGGACAATGGCACACAGACTGCTCTTTTACTTGTAAAGAGGTCAATTCCTTTTTGACTTAGGTTTTCTCTCAAGAAGTGGAAATCTGTTTCCGTCAACCAGTAGGAAAATTTCTGATACTTAAATATCTTCTTTCTCCTAACCATTTACATGGGAAATTAGCTCTTGGCTCCAATTCCCATGGAAAGGGCAACCAATTCGCTAAGATCAGTCATCTTCAGCTTCGATTTTAAAGCATTGATCCCTATTTGTAATCCCTGGTAGCAAAACGGACAGGAGGTGACTAAACGTTCCGCATCCGTCTTCTCAGCATCTTTGACTCTTTCCTGGGCCATTCTGTTTTGAATATCAGCAAAGCCTGCTTTAAATCCTCCTCCTGCTCCACAGCAACGGGAAAATTCCCGGATTCGATCCATCTCCACAAATTCCAAACCCGGTATAGCTTTAAGAATCTCCCGGGGAGTATCGTAAACATTACTATGTCTGCCCAAGTGACAAGGATCATGATAAGTCACTTTGGAGAGGATCTCATGCTTCAGCTCTATTTTTTTCTCCTTGATCAACCTCAACAGGAGTTGAGAGATATGCAATACCTCCATATTGAGGGTACCCATCTTCTTATAATCCACACTGATCGTACGGTAACAGCCTGCACAGGCCGTGATCAGCATTTTGACATTCAGGGAATTGAACAGCCTGATGTTATATTCCGCCAGTCTCTCAAACTCATAGTCCCCGATCCGTAGAAATGGACTTCCACAGCATTTTTCTTCCGTCCCCAATATCCCTACCTTAATTCCCAGGGCATCGAGGATGTTGATGGTGTTGATCCCCACTTCTTTAACATTAATGTCATAAGAGGCCGTACATCCCACATAATAAAGGACATCGATTGAATCAGCACTCTGAACCTGTTTTTCTTCCATCAATTTGTTTGCTGTTTCTTCAATCTTCTCAGCTCGCTCAGCCGCTTCAACCTCTTTGGTTTCAGGCGCCTGATCCAGATCTTTTTCTTTCTCTTCCGTCATGTTGCCTTAACTTCCCTCTCTTTCAGAATTTTCGCTTGATCGGCTGGTTAGGAGGTGCTACTCCTTGGGGTGTTTTAATCGTTTTAGGAATCTCCTTAATCCTCCCTTCCTTTTTTGCCACCTTTGTCCATCTCGCCCGGTTGCTTCTGGGCTGTTGCCAAGGGTCATCATAGGCACGAGAGCTCAAAATCAGAGCTTTATGATTTTCAAGAGGACCGTATTCTGCGTCAACCAGAGACCTCCTGACCCTCTCCCACAATTCAACCGTCTCAATATGGGCTGGGCAGACCATATGACATTGTCTGCATGTGGTGCAGGCATAAATATCATTAACAAAATGTTCAATATCTTCCTTCGTGACTGTAGGAGTTCTGAAAAGTCGGTTAAAAAAATTATCTTTTTTACCAAAGAGTATCCTTCTCAAACCATACTGAGCAGTGAGGATCTTTTTGAGCTTTCTTATCTTGGCTGGAGGTGAAATCGATAAGGTGAGTTCTGGAGCCACCTCGATCACCGGGCACCACTTGATGCACTCACCACAGTTGGTGCAGGCATCCAGTTCCAGGATTCTGATCTTATCAAAGTTATCTATCTTAATCTCTTTTACTTCTTCTTTTACTTCTTTCACTTCTTCCACTTCTTTTTCCTCCTTCGTATGAGTTATCCTTGAGGATCAGAAGAGGAGGCCAGAATCGAAACCGGACAGGCAATGAAATGAATAAATTTACTGAAAGGGATATAGGCCAAAAATATGAAAACGATGGTCGCATGAACGATCCAGGTATAAAAGTGGATATCTGTCCAGGCCAGGGGGATCAGGCGGAACAAGCTGGCCATGGCCAAACCCGCAAAGGAAAAATAGGATTCAAAGGATACCGGCAGGACAGCCAGCCTGAAACCCTCAAGGAGAAAGCCTGTGAGGACGATGAGGAATAAAAGCAAAACAGCTATAATATCCTCCCTCTCTGTGATCATATTTGGACGTTTGATAGACCTTCGGATAAAGGAGGCGATCGTTCCACTCAAGATGAGGAGTCCTAAGAAATCCATTAAGAACTCTAAGATCAAACCACCAGCGCCCGTGATAAAAAAATCTATTTGTAAAACAAATCGGGTGAAGGCAAAAACTAGAAATACGAAAAAGAGTGCCATAAATCCAAACGATTCTGATAAATAGATGAACCATCTCAATCGACTCTCTTTGAAGAGTCTTCTTTGGAGGATGGCTTCAAAAAATAGAAAATTGACCATTCTCTTCTGTTCTATTCCTTCCCTTGGAAGGACTTTCCCACGCCCCATACTCCATACATAGACCTTCCCCAGTACTCCAGCACAAAATACAAAAAGGAAAAGACTGAAAGCCCACCAATGATAATGCCATTTCGTCTGGGTCTCTGCCTTGAAGAAGTCCTTGCCCGGGTAGTACCTATCGACATGGCATTCTCTACAGTCCTTTTTCGTCTGCTTCACATAAGGTTCACTGGCAAAGGCCTGAACATTGAACATCAGAAAAAGGCCCCCTGCTAAAAGGACAGCCAATGACAACCTTATCCATCTCCTCTGCATTCGTTTCTCCTCTATCGAATCGCTGGGGATATCATTCTCTTCCCATCTTCAATAAAGACCAATCTCGGCCTCGGAGAGACTTGGCAAAAGGGATCCTTCGCACGGTGGTAATGGCATTCGGCACAGTAGTCCACTCTCGGAAGATTGGATCGAAAAGAACCCCGATCATGGGCGATATTTTTATGGCAGACGATACAAGAAAACTTCCCTCTGCAGGTAATCTCTTTCAAATTCCAAGGACCAAAGACCTTCTGGACCTTTCCGCTCTCTTCATCTAATTGTTCGGCGAAGACCAGGATCTTTTTTTTCTTCTCCTCCATATAATTCTTATGACATTTGATACAGTCCCGATCCAATTCTTTGGGCATATTGGAGAGCCTGCCCGGAGCATAGGCAAATTGACTGCTCAAATGACGGCTGTGGCAAAAGGTGCAGGTGATACTCTGTCTGTGAGCTTTATTCTCTTTCCATAGTTTATAGGAACCTGGATGACAAGTCTTACATTCAGAGGGATTGTTGGTCGAGTATCCGATGAGGACAAATACGAGATTGACGCATAGAAATATCCCTGCCATCACCACGCCGATCAACCAGGCTTTTTGTGATAAAGTTAGTCGGACCATTATCCACCACTCTTCTTTATCTTCACCACTGTACCTGTCCCACTTAATCCACCGCTCACCCTATCTTTTTCCTCTTGGATCAACCAGTTCACATGAAAACTTTTACCATGGTCCCACCAGATTAACGAAGTATCTGCATCCGGGCTTTTAAATTTTTTACCTCTTGCGGCATGCCCATATGCCCAATGGCCAAGATCTCTTGCAATCGCTACGACCTCTGGATGGACGGATTGTGATAGGTGAACGCAAACGGTCGTTTTCATTCCTTTTGAGTGGATTTCAACCTTCTCTCCTTCTATAATTCCAAGCCTTCCAGCAGTCTTTTCGTTTATCCAAAGTGGATTCTCATGAAAAATCTCGGAGAGCCACTTTGAGTTCGGGTTGTACCGTGCGGCTACATTTTTACTAAAGGCAGTTAAGAATAGCTCACCATTATTTAAATTCGATTTTTTATCATTCTCTTTGTACGCCGGGAACGGAGAAAGCCCTTCCTTTTTAAGTTTTGAAACGTAAAGCTCCATCTTTCGGGATGGTGTCTTAAAACCGGATGGTCGGTATGACTCATAGGGCGGACTCAAGTTTGGATCCATCCAGAATCCATCTTTTTCTAAACGCTTTATCCCATCGCTCCCTTCAAGACCTATTATCTTTTTGAGTTGCGCCTGGATATATCCCTTTTCGTCAAGTTCAACCCCTTTCTTGACCCTCTTCCCAATCATACCAAGGAGATGAGAGAAAGAAACCGCCTCGCCTCTTGGCTTCGTAAGGGGTTGCCGAAGACCGATATAGGGAATCCTATCCACGGCCTGTCTTGAATCCAATCCCCAGCTTTCGAATTGGGTGGCTACGGGAAGGATGATATCTGCGAAGAGAGAGGTCTCTGTGATGTGGGTATCGGCTGCAGCATAAAAAGGGATCAACTTTTCATCCTTTAATATCTCTCCAATCCGCTTCCCAGAGGGGTTAGCATAGACAGGATTTGAGAGATAGGTTAAATAGAAACCTATCGATCTTTTTTCTTCATCAATCAAATGGTCAATCCCAGAAACGATGGAAGGAAGATCGGGCTCTTCAAAACGAACTCTTTTCGGGAGACAGTATCCTCCCTTTTGATCGATGTTCCCCACCAGGGCATTGAGAAGAAGGATCGCCATTTGATGATAAGTCCCAGAACGTTGATGAGTTAATCCACTTCCACAAAAGGCAACAGAGGGTTTAAAGGTAGCAAAGTCATTGGCGACCTTGATGATTTCTTTGGCAGGGATGCCACTCTCTTTTTCAGCCATTTGGGGTTTATAGGGAGCTAAATAGGAAAGAATCTGATCGGGTGAGAGATTGGTCCACTGAGTCAAAAAGGTTTTGTCTGCCAGGCCACGGTCTAATATCTGTTTGCAGATGGCCAGAATGATCACCATATCTGTTCCAGGCCTGACAGGATACCACTCATCACTTCGGCCGGCTGTATTGGAAAGCCTGACATCAAACGTGATGAGTTTGGCATGATTATTAATCCTTGCTGAAATTAATCTTTGAACAAAGGGAATATAACTTTCATGGCTTTCATAGGGATTGGAACCGAAGTTTAGGATGGTTTGGCTATGAGCCACATCCGCCACACCCCCTTCTTCTCCCCATACCAACTCATGAGCCTTCACACTGTTTAGGTCGCGTAGGTAAAGGTCATCGATCAGGGCGGGAAGACCAATCTTCTTGAGAAGAATTTTTGCCGGGGTAGCACCCTCATCCACTCCCATTTGAACCACAAACCTCTGGTTTTGTCCTTTCGATATTAATTCTGCCAACCTTGAGGAGATCTCTTGAATGGCCTCCTGCCAGGATATCCTTTCCCACTGATTGCCACCTCTTTCCTTTTTTCTCTTTAAGGGATAAAGGATTCTTTCAGGATCGTAGACGAGATTCACTCCCCCAATGGCTCTGGCACAAAGCCCCCCTTTATTATTTGGATATCGAGGATTGCCCAATATGCCGATGAGCTCCTCATCCACGGCCATTCCAAGCAAACCACAGCCAGCTTGACACTGATGGCAAATAGAAGGGACGAGTGTAAAAGGTCTGATGGCTTTCTGGAAGGAATAAAGGTCTCCATCTTTTTCAAACGCATAGAGCAATTTATCCAATTGGGTCCCAAGGGCAAACCCAGCCGTCCCAAGGATTCCTGTTCTTAAAAAGACTCTACGCGTAAGAAGTGTCACTTTCTATCCCTCTTCATTGAATTCTTAACGGTGCTTAAAAAACATGGAAACCACGGAATTTGTCATTCTGGACGAAGCGAAGAATCTCTTTCTTCCAAGCGCTGAGACCCTTCACTTCCTGCCTACCGCAGGCAGGCGTTCAGGGTGACAGGACAAGCCTGTTAGATCAGAGGATAAAATTCTCCTGCAAAGACCACCACGAACCTCATAAAAAATATGCCAAACATGACCAGAAAGGAGGCCAATACGAGTCGATTGGTCGTCCTGAGTTTTGTCGAAAATATTAAAAGAGCAGGCAGTATCTTGCCCAGCCCGTTCTCAATACCCAAGAACGGAATGGCATACTTCCCGGTCAAAAGGAGCCAACCTACCTTGATGGCCTCTTCGTTACCGGTCAACAAGATGAGCACATCACTCAATACCAGGAAGAGATCGAGGAGGAGAAAACCTCCCATCAATTTTGCCAGGTCAAAGATCAGTTCTTCATTCACTTTTCGCTCTTGGGAGAAAAACTTATCTTTGATATACACCACGAAGATCACCAGGGCAATGCCTGATACGATCGCCGAGACAAGAAATAAGATGGGCATCAGGGCCGTATTCCAGAGATGCCTCGCCTTGGCAAAGCCAAGGATAAATCCGCAATATCCATGAACAGAAATAGCCAGAGGAATGCCGATGGTCCCAAAGAGCTTTGTCATCTTGGCATTGTTCTTAAAGATGAAATACCCATAGAGTATACAGTTGATCGGATAAAGGGTGAGTAAAAACGAACCCCAAGAGATGGGGGAGGTGAAATTGATATTGTAAAACAGCCTCCAGGCCCGAAAGGGTCTTCCGACATGGATGAGCAATGCCATTGGCGCAATGATGAGAACGACTGTCGCCAGAATGACGGCAATCTTTCCGATCGGTTTGTACTTTGCCTGACCAAATACATACGCCAAAGTGGATAGGATAAAGGATCCAGCACTAATCCCTGTCAGATAGAAATAGATAGAGATCAATATGCCCAATGCCTCTTGATGCTCCACATTGTATAAGATATCGATCATGTTGAGACTTATCTTTCTCCTTTGCCGGTGGAGGAGACGACATCCTTATCCAAACCGATATAGTAAATATTTGGGTGGGTTCCGGATTCCGGTTTGATCGTTTGAACAGGATGGGTGTTCTTAAGAATCGCCACTTCCTCTCGCGGATCGAGAAGATTCCCGAATACCCTTGCCCCGGTGGCACAAGCCTCCACACAGGCAGGTTTGAGCCCGGCATCTATCCTGTGCGAACAGAAGGAACACTTCTGAGCGATCTTTTGGATGGGATGAATATATCTGACCGCATAAGGACAAGCCGCCATACAATATCGGCATCCAATACAGGTATGGGGATCGATCATCACAATTCCATCTTTCCGTTTAAACGAGGCATTGGTAGGACAAACCGTGACACAGATAGGATGGTCACAGTGATCGCAGAGAATGGGTAGAAATGACTTCCTTACGTTGGGATAAGACCCTTTTTCAATCTGTTTGACCCACGCCGGCCATACACCGAGGGGAACCCTGTTCTCCATCTTGCAAGCCACTTCACAGGTGTGGCAACCGATGCACCGGCGAAGATCTATAACCATGCCATATTTGATCTTATTCACTTATTCCCCCAAGGGTTGGTCCTGAAGCTGATCTCTCTTTACTTTAAAGTATAACTTGAAAAAATGAGAAGACAATGTCTTCAAATTTAAAAACAACTTCGACGTAAGAGAGGTGGCATCACCCCGTTCTTTTATCTCAGATTTGATTATTTTTACATCTTTTGTAATCTCTTTGGAAATCTCTACACATTGAAGTAATAGAGTTCTATTCACCTCCAAGTAGGGCATGGACTCGAGAACCTTCATCTTATCCCAAACCGTGTTGATAAAGACGCTTATCTTTTCTGGCTCATAATATTTATTTCCGATCAACCAACTCACAGAAAAGTCACTCATTCCTGAAGCCATAATACGAGTATTGCTCAATTCCCTCTTCAGATCTTTTAATAATTCTCTCAATGCCTTCCCTTTGATTCGGTTTTGGAGATCTTCAGAAGAATCTTTTTTACTATAATGAGGTCTCCCATTCTGCTCTTTACGAATGATCTCTTCGAGAAAGAGATTACAGGAGGGATAATAGGGATGTTCGAAGTGGGGTCCGAATATATAGAGATGACCCTTTCCCATCGACTTTTTAGCCACGGCAATGTTTCCAATCAAGGTCTTTTCAGCCAATTCTTTCTTGACAAGAAATTTCGTCTTTCTTGTAAAACCCTTATAGGTGGCAATGGGTTCAATATCCTCTGAGGGTAACATCGATGGACCCCCATAAAGAGGCGCAATGACCTCTTTTTTCCCATCGGCTTGAAAACCATTCACCATTTCCAAAACAACATCCTCTCTCACCACATGGAAGACAAAATCACAACCATAAGAATTGCAGGCAGCCTTCTGGAATGAATGTCGTTCGGGTTCTGAAAGTCTTCGCGAAATATTTGAGATCTTCACATTGATAAAATTAAATTGATTCAGGGAATCCATGGAGGATTTCAGCGGAAGATAGGCCCCAGCACAGGTGCCGATATAGAGTCCTCCTCTATTTATAAAACTCCTCAGTTTATTCGAACCCTCTGCTCCAAGACCTTCTGCAATGGCAAAAGTGTCTCCTCCTGACATGAGTAAAACGCTGAGGGGTTCTAACGCGTTTGACAGGATATCTTTCTCGTCAACAAAATGGACATTATAAAAACCCATTCTGTCAAGGATTCCAACGAACCAGAGCCATGAATGAGAGGCACCGCTACCCGTATAGATGCCTATTGGGGAGGGATAAGGAAGATGATCACGAGTTGAAATGAGAGACATGCTTGAATTTTTAAAAGCCAAAAGGCTCTCCCCAACCGTCAAACTCTCAGAACATTTTCTGAATTCACTTTGAAATATCAGCGATCACCTTGTCCAATATCTCTGAAGTGAATCCTAATCCAGTTCCGAGATTGGCCAGTTCAATCAATTTCTCTTCACTCAGTTCAGGAGACATGAGGGCAAAAATAGGATGGATCCCGAAAATATAGGCCACGGCCTGCCTTCTCTCCCACCATTGGGCATCCTGACTGCCGCCAAAATTGGCAAAGATTGGTTTCGGAGGAGACCAGGGGCTAAACCTTCCCTTCCCTATATTTTCAAGAGTACCTTTCAGGCCAGAAAAAGACTTTTTGATCTCATCGGGTTTTTTCTTGCCTGCTTTTTGGCTCAACTCCGCGACAGCGACGGCATCTATCCCATATCTTGCACATTCTCTCAGCAAAGCGCAGGCATCCGCAGCAGATAAACCTAATTTTTTAAATCCCAACAAACCATAGACATCCGTGATCAAAAAACCGGGTTCATCCTTTTCACTTTCCTTCAAAAGGCCAGGGTCTTCATCAAGAAAGACAAAGGTATTGGTGGGAAAAGGAGTGTTAAAACAAGATTGATGTCTATGGACAAGAGGAGCAAGCCATTTTTGGATATCCTCTTCTCCAATGGCCGCTGGAATTTCTTCAATCCCTTTCTTGTCCGCAAAAGCTCCGGCCTTGAGGGTTGAAAGCAGTTCTTTACATTGTTTAACGAATCCCTCGGCATCTAAAACTTCCAAAAGACTCATTCCTCTTAAGGCGACCAGTTTTAGCTTCTTCCGGCCAAACAGCTTGCCAAATCCCCAGCGGTCTCCGCTTGCCCAATAGTTAATACAAACCTGTGCAAAATCCGATTCAGACTCCCCTGCTTTTCCTATGACCAGAACTTGGATCAGGCTGTCTCCCATCAACTCTCGTATGGTATCAGTGGAGGCCCAAACATCCTTTCCCCAAACATCCTTGGCATCGCTGATATCCGCCACGCCATCATGAATCCATAGATAAACAGGTTTTTTAGAACTCCCTTTAATCACGAGATAATCAAAACCAGAATATTTTAACTCCAACCCTGCATATAAGGTTAATGGGGCATGACATACCTTACCGGTTAAGGGGCTTTTTGCCGTGATCATACCTAAAGCTGACGCAGGAGCGAGGGTGCCGGTTAACAGGCCGGTTCCCAAAACAATGGGATCCTCACTCTGATATTGCTCATAGAGAGCCGTTGTGATCCCTACTCCACCTATCTTCTCTCTCACCAGATCTTCATCCACTTCCTGGTCGGTGATTTTAGAAGTCGCTAAATCAATGATCGCTATTTTATTGGTTGATAAATATTCCATCTCTCATCTCCCTCTTTAGAGAACCCCGAAGCTCTCTTGATTACGCAGATTTCAAAGATGATTACACAGATTGAGATTTGCACGTTTTTTCAGAAATCTCTTTAATCAATCCATCGAGATCGCATTGACAGGACAGAACTGTAAGCAAAGAGGCCCATCCTCCCGATCGCTGCAGAGATCACAGGGCTCTCTCAGCAGAAGTGGTTTTGCTGAGGCATCACTTTTGCTTTGGTCAGCTCCGGCTCCCTCCCCCACAGCACCGATTCTCCGAATTTCCAATCCCTCTGGCCTGGCGATCACCAGGTTTTCTTCTTCCTTCAGGACCACTGCCGAGTAATCTTTCTTTTCCCTTCCCCGAGTGACCATAATACAGGAAGAAAGCAGAGCAAATCCATCATCTCTGTGATAACCGCAGGCCATTTCACAAGCCATACATGAAACACATTTCTTTGGATCAACTTTAATTCCCATATCGAATCTCCTTATCCCTTAGGCTTTTTTTCGATGCGATTATAAATGTGTAAAAATAAAAAGTCAATGAAAGAATGAGAAAAAATTCACGATGAAATTAGAAGGGAAAATAAGTTAAAAAAGGTTGCCGTGGAATCCATTTTTCCTTATAATAATTAATATGATGCAAAAACCAAGTTTTGAACAGTTCGAAGCGACCTCCCTTTACTGTCCCAGGTGTAAGGCAGCAGTGCCCGTAAGAAAGAGATTGCTTTTGGTCTTACCTGAAGGCGATCAATATGAATACCTCTGTGCCTATTGTTCCTACTCCGTTGGCATGAAGACAGAGAAGGGAGCTCCCCAGATCGAACTGATTATTAAGCCCTGAACTCATCAAAAATAATCTCTACCAAATCAATCTACGATTAATCCATCTCTCCTCTAACAAGGCACTTGCACCTCTTAATGAAATTTGGTTTAATGCCTTCGGAGGAAAAGCCTTGAAACGGAAAACAAGACTCCTGAAGACTGGGAAATTGGACATCGATATTCTGAAAAGATTTTTAGAAAGAAACACGATTCTTGATCCCCAGGTAGTCGTAGGTCCAAAGATCGGTGAAGATGCTGCGGTCATTGATCTGGGGAAGGGAACCAATCATTACTGGGTAATTACTTCAGATCCAATTACCTTTACGACAGAGGAGATTGGATATTATGGAGTGGTGGTCAATCTGAATGACATTGCAACAATGGGGGCGATCCCCAAATGGTTTTTAGCGACTCTCCTCTTTCCAGAAGGGTCAGATCTAAAGGTCATCGAAAAGGTTTTCAAGCAAATTCATAATGCCTGTCACCGATTTAAAATCTCTTTTATCGGCGGGCATACAGAGATCACACCCGGGATTAAAAAAATGATCCTCTCCGGTCATATGATTGGAGAGGTCAAAAAAGATAAGCTGGTGACCACCAGTGGCGCAATGCCTGGAGACCTCCTTCTCCTGGTCAAGGGAATCTGCATTGAAGGAACTTCGATTATGGCAAGGGAAAAGGAAGCTGAACTTTTGAAAAGGGGCATTTCCTCTTCCTTGATTCGAAAGGCAAAGAGATTTATTTTCGATCCTGGCATCGATGTCCTTCGACCTGCCCGGATTGCTTGTGAGGTCGCCTCTGTCCATTCGATGCATGATCCGACAGAGGGAGGTTTGATCAATGGGGTGATCGAGATGGCATGGGCCTCTGAAAAAGAGATAGAAGTCAATTTAGAAAAAGTTTTCATCTACAAAGAATCCCGTATCCTCTGTGAGCAATTTGGATTGAACCCTCTCGGTGTCATCGCTTCCGGGGCATTGCTATTAACCCTATCTCCATCAGACCTTTCCCCACTTCAAAAAGCCTTCAGAAGAAATTCCATTCCCTTCCAGGTCATCGGTAAGGTGAAAAAAGGGCCAGCGAGGGTCTTGAAGAGTAAGATTTACAACTGATCGCAGATTTTAAATTTCACCTGCCTGCCGCAGGCAGGGATTGCAGAAAGGAGCGAGAGGGCCTGGGGGACAGATCTCATAGAGGCTTTCCTGGCCTTAATATTGATGGGAGAGCAAAAAAGATATCGTTTGGATCGTTGAGCTCGTTAAGATCGTTAAACGATCAAAACGTTCTAAACGGTCATAACGTTCGAACCGATTTTATTCCATCACCGCAGAGAGAGGAACAATCTCGATTCCTTTCTCCTTCATCTTGGGAATCATCTCCTTGAGAGATTTGAGCGTGGAGGGATGAGGGTGGCCAATCCCGATTGCTTTCCCAGTGGAGAGGGAGTATTGGATCAGCCGCTCCAGTTTCTGTTTGATCTCTTCTTCATCCGACGAATGGTCAATAAAAAGACTTCTCTCCATGGCCTTCAAGCCGACAGATTGGGCAACTTCGAGACCAACGGTTTGAGGAGTGGTCCGACTATCTAAAAAGAAAAGTCCTCTTCTTTTCAATTCAGAAAAGACAATCCTTATCTTCTCAGGATCTTCCATCAATCGAGATCCCATATGATTGCTTACCCCTTTGATATAAGGGACCGCCTCGATATCTTTGGAGAGTTGGCGAAGCAATCTCGCTTCATCCATCTCTTCAAGGAGAACTCCTTCGCCAGGCTTGATTTGTGGATAGCCACGGGGCTCCATGGGAAGATGGAGGATGACTTCCTTTCCCTTTCGGTGAGCCTCTCCAGCAAGAGTTTTAGAATAGGGGGTGAAAGGAAGAATGGAAAAGGTGATTGGAAGATCCCAAAGAAGGAGTTCTTGAGAAATTTTGTTTTCTCCCCCAAGGTCGTCAATGACAATAGCAATCTTAGGGCGGAGAGCAGTTTTCAGAGTGGATGGGATAGAGGAGAAAAAGGTAAGCTGATGGGTGACTCGATCCAAAACCTTGACCTCCAGATGGAGGGATTCTGATATTTGGGAAGATTGAATCGAAACGGGTTTTCCGAGGGCAGAAAGGCTTCGCTTAAAATTCCCTTCAATCAGCGAAAAAGGAAGAGAGGGGAGAACCTGGACCTTCAAGGAAGACTGTTCCCAGACCAGGCCCCCCTCTTTTTTTAAAGACGATCGGTGAAGAAGGATATTCTTTTTCTGAATACCAATCTCATAGAGTTGGCTTTGAATAATTTGGTCAACCAGAAAAACTTTCTGAGAAAAATCCTCTGGAGAGAAAGGTTTTTCTCGTGCCAGATAGGTGACTCCGCCAAAGGTCAGAAGGACACCGAGGAGAAAGGAGAGGAGGTAACCGATCCGACTCCTTAGTCTCCCTTTCCTGAGTCGATGTGCCGATGGCCTAACCATCTTTGACTAACTCTACCCCGTTGTTGTAAATATCGTCATGCCAAAATTCAGCAGACCATTGTACAATGCTTCACCGTTTCGGTTCACCCAAGCTGTTCATTCAACTATGGGGTCTGTTTCCCTTTGGCTATATTTTTAAAAATATCCCAACTTTTGAGGAGATCAAGGGCTCGTTCCAGTTGATTATCGACCGGTTTCTTCTCCTTCACCTCTTCCTTCTTTGACTTTTCTTTCTCCTTGGGGGCTCCCTTCTCCACATCCATCAAATGTCTCTCCAAATCCCTTTCCGTAGGGAGCTTGGGAATAAGGACTTC
Source organism: Thermodesulfobacteriota bacterium (assembly GCA_049513055.1). Classification (GTDB taxonomy): domain Bacteria; phylum Desulfobacterota; class BSN033; order BSN033; family UBA1163; genus UBA1163. Next base: position 53,906 of record JBEKWN010000031.1, on the reverse strand, counting down.
CTTCTCCTCCTCAGGCTTTGAAGGTTTGACGATGATATCAGGCACAATCCCTTTGGCCTGGATGGAACGACCGTTCGGGGTATAGTATCTTGCGGTGGTCAGCCTCAAACCCGATCCATCCTTCAACGGGATGATTGTTTGAACCGATCCCTTTCCAAAGGTCTGAGTTCCGACGAGTATGCCACGACCTTGGTCCTGAATGGCACCTGCCACGATCTCTGCACCGCTGGCGCTCCCGCCGTTGACCAAGACGACCAGTGGATAACGGGAAGCACTCCCATCAGGGTGAGCATAAAATTTCATTTTCTGATCCTCTTTTCTCCCTTCCACAGAAACAATCAGACCCGAGTCAATGAATCGATCTGCTATTTTGACGGCTTGATCCAAAAGGCCTCCTGGGTTGTTCCGAAGATCAAGGACTAAACCTTTCAAGGTTCCCTTGCTCTCCTCCTCCAATGCCTTCATTGCCTTCTCAAATTCATCATCTGTCTTTTCTTGAAATTGGGAGAGGCGAATATACCCGTAATTTTTTTCTAACAATTCATGGCGGACACTTCGAACGGGGATGACATCCCGGACCAACGTGTATTCTTTAGGTTTGGTGAAGCCTTCTCGCATGATGGTGATCGTGACTTTGCTTCCCCTTGGGCCTCGCAATCGTTTCACGCTATCCATGAGGGTGAAATTTTTTGTCGATTCTCCATCGATCTTAATAATCTGATCCCCGGCCAGGATCCCAGCCCTGTAGGCGGGAGTTTCTTCGATGGGAGAGACGACGGTGAGAATACCATCCTTCATAGTGATCTCGATTCCCAATCCTTCAAACCGACCTTTTGTCTCTTCCTGCATCTCTTTATACATATTAGGAGGCATGAAGGCGGAATGGGGGTCTAAGGTTTCCAGCATCCCTTTGATCGCCCCGTAGACCAGGTCCTTCGATTTCGTCTCCTCGACATAATCCTTCTGAATGAGACCGAGGACATCCGTAAACACCTTCAGGTCTTCATACATATTATTGGAAAGGGCTGAAACTCTTTGAGATTGGCCCGACCCGATGAGGACTCCGATGAGGAAGACCGCAAAGATCACCAAAACGATTCTAAAATTTCCGATTCTTTTCCATTGAGACATATCATCCTCCTTTATGAGATTTCTAAAAAGTCCAGAAATCTCTGATTACAGAGATTATGAAACGATTACACAGATTAGACCTGCCTGCCGCCGGCAGGAATGTATTGGAAATAGAGAAAATCTGTTTAATCATTTTTTGAAATCCATGTAATCAGAGGTCTCTGATAAAGATTTATTTGTTTTTGAGAGACTTCTTTATAATCCCTTCTTTCCTTTTTTATTCTCCTCTGGAAGGGAAACGACTCGATCTAAGTGAGAGAGCCATTCCATGGGATCCTGAGGTTTTCCGTGATGACGGATTTCGAAATAGAGGCAAGGACCCTTCAACGATCCCACGCTCCCTACCAGGGCGATCGTTTCCCCCTGGGAAACAGCATCTCCAGGTTTCTTTAATAATTCAGAACAGTAACCAGAGACAGTAAAGGTATGATCTCCATGATCGATGATCACAATATTTCCAAACCCTTTGAACCAATCGGCATAGAGAATTTTCCCGGAGAGAACCGCTCGAATCTCGGCTCCCATCGGGGCTTTGATTTCAATCCCATTCTGTCCCTTCTCTTTAAATAAACTGAGCACTTTCCCCTGTACGGGCGGGGTGAGCTTCCCCTTGAGGGTTTCATATTTCGATTGCCCGTAAGCCAGAAGACTCTTCCCCCGCTCCAGTTTATCAACGAGCGTTTGAAGTTCCTTGGCCCTCTCCTCCAATTCCCCAATAAGTTTCTGGTAAACCACCTTTTGATTCTGAATGGACTTGAGCAGTGTCCGTTTCTCTCCACTGACCTTTGTGATCTCCTTCTTCTTCTTCTCGATCCCAGAGATATTTCGCTGCCATTGGAACTGATCCTGAACCAACTCCTCCTGATATCGCTCTTTCAAAACCACTTGATAACGATAGGTCTCGACCAGGCGAGCATCGTAATCAATAATGACTCTTAAATATTTATCAAGCCTCAATAGATCGGGGTAAGATTGTGAAGTCAGAAGGAGACCCTCCGTAGGGATCCTTCCCATCTTATAAAGGGCGATCAGCCTGGAAAAGAGCTCTTCTTTGGTGTGCTCCATTCCTTTGCCGAGCATGACGATCTGGTGCTTTGTCTGACGAAGTCTCTCCTGGGTTTGGACCAACTGCGTCTCCATCTGTTTTAATTCTTTCTCCTTCTGATAAAGCTCAACTTCCAGAAAATGGAGAGTTCCAAGGATGGAGGATTCTTTTCCCCGAATCCCCTTTTCCTTCTCCTTGGTTAAGTTGATTTCTTTTTTAATATCTTTGAGGTCCTTCTTTTTTTGAGTGATGTCCTTATCTATCTGATCGGTCCGGGCGACCTCAAGGTCAGGCATCCCGAAGAAGAACATCCATCCTATCAGGAAACATCCGATCCATCCCCCTATCCATTTTCTATTCAAAGACCCTTTCATTTATATTTCAGAACCCTCATCGAAGCGACGATGCTGCCAAAAAAACCAAGGACCATTCCCCCCAGTAATATCCAGACAATAGTCTTCGGTGGTAAAAAAAGGACAGGAATCTTTGCCAACCACGCTTGCATCGACGGGGGGATGTAGAGAAAAAGCCCTTGATGCAATAAAAAGAGAAAAAGAATCGCCAATCCTCCTCCGAGGAGGCCTTGAATGAGCCCTTCCACATAGAAGGGGACTCGGATAAAGCCAGGGCTCGCACCCACCCAGTGCATCACTTCGATCTCCTCCCGACGGGAGGAGATGGTTAATTGGAGGGTGTTGGAGGTGATGAATACGATCGCGATGAGGAGAAGCCCTCCCAGGATCCATTGGGTGAGGCGCAGGATATGGACGAGCACAGAAAATGTCTCCACCCACTCCTGGCCATATTCAATTTCCTCGAATTGTGGAATCTTTTTTAAATGGGTGACCACTTCTTTAATCTTTGTGGAATTTCGGTATTCTTTCTTCAATTGAATTTCCAAAGAAGGCGGAAGGACCGCTGGCTGAATCCCTTCGAGAAGGTTCTTCTGCCTGCCTAACTTCTTTTCCATAAAGGTCATCGCATCATAGGGAGACACATATCTCACAACCTCCACCCCTTCGAGGAGACGAGTTTTATCTAAAAGGGGTTCTACCTCACCGGAGGGAGTTCCCCGCTTCAGGTAGGCAATGACCTCGATTTTATCTTCCCAGATCTTGAGGAAGTTGGTCAGATTGTAAGCGAGCAAGGTAAAGGTCGAAAAGATGAGCATCGAGATGGCAATGATGCCAATGGTGATGAGATTGGGGAACAAGTTTCCCATCATGTTTTGGAAAGTCCGTCTCATCACATATTGGAGAAAAAATGTCATTCCCCTGCTTTCGCCTCTTCAACCTTATTCATCTTATTCGTGTCCGCCTTTCTTCCATCCCAGATCTGCCCATTCAAAATCTGGATAATACGATAGGAATAACGTTTAATCAGTCCTGTAAATTGAGTGGCGAACACGATGGTGGTTCCTTTTTGGTGGAGATCGGTGAGGATATCCATAACACTCAGGGTCATCTTGGCATCTAAATTCCCTGTGGGCTCATCGGCGAGAATCAAGGGTGGGGAATGGACCAGGGCTCGAGCGATGGCTACCCGTTGTTGTTCTCCTGCTGAGAGAGCAAGAATCGAATCTCCTTCCCTCTCTTCAAGGCCCACCCGTTTCAAAATTTCCGAGGCTTTATTTTTTGCCTCCTTCCGGGTATGACCGGTGACTTCCAAAGCGAAGGCGATATTTTCGTTCACGGTTCGGTCCCGTAACAATTTGAAATCCTGGGAAACGATTCCCATCGTCCTTCTCAATTGATAAATTTTTTTGAAACCAGGTTGGGTGATATGCATTCCATGAACGATCACCTCTCCACTCGTCGGTCTTTCTGCACAGAATAGGATGCGAAGAAGGGTGCTTTTCCCGGAACCACTGGGACCAGCAATGAATATGAATTCTCCTAGTAAGATCTCCAAGGTGATATCCGAAAGAGCGGAGATTTGACTTGGATAAGTCTTAGAAACATGGTGCATCTCAATCATCGTTTCATTCATAATTTAATCAAAATTAACATGAGTCTTAACCTTTTTCAAGAAAATTAAGGAGTTAATGAGGGCCTAACTCGAAAGTATCCTATTAATGATGAAGATTACTGCTGAAAATCAATACTATGTCTTGTTGATTATACGACACATCTGCCGTATAATTTACATAATCTAAGCTGTGAGAAGGCAGGAAAGAAGGGAGGTAAAGAATGGCAGAAGATACTTTGAGAGTAATTGCAAGGGTTAAGGCACGCCCTGGCAAGGTGAACGAGCTCCTATCAGTACTCAGCTCTCTGGTTGAGCCTACTCGCAAGGAGCCTGGGTGCCTAAGCTACAAGCTGCTGCAAAACAACGAAGATCCAACAGATTTCACTTTAATAGAGAAGTGGCAGAGCAACACAGCTCTCGAATCTCACTTTGCCACAAAGCACTTCAAAGATGCCTTGATCAAGTTGCCCAACCTCGTCGCAGCTGAACCGGATATTCGGCGGTATCACGTGGTGAGCTAAATGCCAAAGCTAAGAGGTGTTACTTTTTTGTCATAACACCATTGTATCGTCTATGAAATATTAAACACGGTGCTATTTTAATTTTTTTATTTGATACCTTGATCTAATTAAATTTTTGTGTCTACAATGCAACATCTTGTCATAAATTAGGAATACTTGACTAATTTTGAACTCCTTAATGCTATTTTGATGCCGCCACCATTTTCTCATCGGAGGGAGTAGGTTGAAGTTATGATTAGAAGCTTGGGGAAGAAAAGGCCAAAAATTGACGCCTCTGTTTTTGTCAGCGAGAATGCCTATGTAGTTGGAGATATAAAAATTGGGAGAAATTCTAGTATTTGGCCTGGGGCAGTTCTAAGAGCTGATCGATTCCGAATTCAAATTGGGTACAATTGCAATATTCAGGATAATTGTGTCATCCATGCAGGGATATCGGACGTAATGATTGGGAATAATGTTACGGTGGGCCATGGTTCCATCATCCACTGTGCCAGAATCGGGGATCATGTTCTTATTGGAATGGATACAACCCTGGGTATTTTCTCAGAAATTGGTGACTACTGTATTATCGGTGCTCATTCGATGGTGAAGGATAATTTTAAAGTCCCTCCAAGATCTATGGTGGTAGGAGTACCAGCCAGAATAAAGAGAACTGTGAACAGAAAAGAGATAGAGAGGATTATTTCTGCAGCTAACTTTTATGTGGACCTTTCAAGAGACTTCAAAAAAAGAGGCCTTTGAATTCGGTGGCTCAAGAAGGGGAAAAACTTTAAGCGTGGGATGATGAACCTTCATTCTTCTTTGTGGCGACTTGTCGGCATGAATGTTTCTATCAGTAATCGTTACCTTCCAGAGCTATCTTAGAGTAAATTTTTATAGTGAAGTGGTTAGGGAGGGGCTTACCTGACAATATCTATCAAACCAAGTTTTGATCTTGACACATTATTTGCCAAATTTATAGATTTCTTCTTCTTTCGATGGCTGCCTTAAGGGCATCAGGATTGTACCCTCTGATGATAATCCCTTCAACATCGATGAGGGGCACACCCGTTGAGCCACTGTTTTTACTCAGCATCTCTTCTCTTTTGCTTTTATCTCTTTCAATATTGTATTCGATCAAATTAACATCAAAAGAATGAAGAAAGGTTCTTGCCTTGACACAATAGGGACACCACGATGTCATATACATAATGACATGGATATCCCTATAGGGTCTTTTCTCCTGAATACTTTCACTCTTGGACTTTTGAAAATATTCTCTTGTTTTTGGTCTTTCTGTCGTATCTTCTTTAAATTCCTTTATCTCCACATTAACCCCAGGTGGAGGAAGCGTATCAGAAAAAGATGACAAAAAGAAGGACGGCAATAATCCATCTAAATTGGTTCTTCATTTCTTGTTTACGCCCCCCCTCTTGTTACCGCCTTTTTGAAGGCACTTCTTTTACAATTCCCTGAACGACCTTATTTTTTCTCTTGAATCGAGATCAGCTCAATTTCGAAAATCAGCGTTGCATTTGGCCCGATGATGCCCCCCGCACCTCGCTCGCCGTAGGCGAGATTTGAAGGAATAAAGAGCTGCCATTTCGCACCCTCTTCCATGAGCTGCAACGCTTCGGTCCAACCAGGAAGAACACCAGAAACTAGAAAGCTTACGGGTTGCCCGCGCTTGTAGGAGCTGTCAAATTCAGTCCCATCAATCAGGGTCCCTCGATAATGTGTCATCACGGTATCATTTAATTTGGGTTTCTTACCGGTTCCTGCCTTGATCACCTTATACTGCAAACCGCTCGGCAAGGTTTTAACCCCTTCCTTCTTCTTATTCTCAGCAAGAAAAGCATCTCCTCGCTCCTTCTGCTTCGCCATCATTTCTTTTTGGAAGGCCATCATGGTTTCTTGAATCTCTTGCTCGGTCAATAAGGGCTTGGAGCCGGCGAGGGCCTGCTGAACCCCTTCTGCAAGAATTTTCGGGCTAATATCAATCGACTGTCTCTTTAGGTCATTCCCAATGTTCATGCCGATAATATAACTAACTTTGTCCTTCTGATTTTTCAGGACCAGATTTTCTTGTGCACTCACCTGACTCACCAAAAACAGAACACCCAAAACTACGATCAGTCGTAATTTCATTTAAACTCCTTTCTTTTTATTTATTTTGTTTATGCAGATCCACCTAATACAAAACATCATAACCCAGGATAACCGCTTGACGCCAACTCATCCTTCACTTTCCTTCAAATGTCGGCTTTCTCTTCTCAAGAAAAGATCGAGCAGCCTCCTGATGATCCTGGGTTTCTGATAAGAGTCCGAGTTGGGAGGAGATATAATCCAGATGAGCCCTCAAGGTACTTGTTTGGGCTTGGTAAACAGCCCTTTTCATCATGCGAATGGCAAGGGGAGGTTTACTCGCAATCTTTTCTGCCAGAATTATCGTCTCTTCCATGAGTCGGTCATGAGGAACAACACGATTGACAAGCCCTATTTCAAGAGCTTCCTGAGGACTGAGAACATCCCCTGTAAATAACAACTCCAGAGCTTTCCCAATTCCAATCAATCTTGGAAGGAAATAGGCTCCTCCATCGCCAGGCACAAGCCCTAGCAGGATATAAGATTCTGATAGTTTGGCTCGATCCGAGCAAACCCTGAGGTCGCACATAATGGCCATATCCAGCCCAGCCCCCATTGCTGCACCATTAATGGCTGCAATAATGGGTTTGTCCAAATCTTCAAGGGCGAATACAATCCTGTGTATTCCTTCCCAGAGAAATTTTTTCATATCCCAAGACCGAAGTCTCCCCTCTGCCATTTCTCGAATATCCCCTCCAGAACAGAACGTATCGCCCTTTCCTGTCACAATAATAACTCGGACGTTATGATCTGCCTTGGCCTCCTCAAGAAACTGACGCCAGAGGGTCAGCATTTCAGGGCTAAATGTATTTTTGGCTTCAGGCCGATTAATGGTTAGGATGGCTATGTTTCCCTCAATTCGATAGAGTATATGCGGTTCACCCATTTTTTATCCTCTTTTCCAGAAGTTTATTCACTTTGGGCGATCTTGCATACCGTTATATCCAGCGCTTTGATCAAATCACCTGGCGAAATAAAAATTTGGGAGCCCCTTGTCCCAGCGCTGATCGAGATAAATGGAAACCTCTTAGCACTTTCATCTAAAAAAATGGGATAGCGCTTTTTTGTACCAATTGGGGAAACCCCTCCCCGGATATATCCCGTTAATTGCTGAATTTCTTTTACATGGACCATTTCCACCTTTTTATTGCCGCTTGTTGCAGCAATGGCTTTCAAGTCGAGTTCAGAATTTCCTGGAATACAAGTCATTAATACTCCTATTTTGTCACCGCGGGCAACCAGTGTTTTAAATACCTGCTCTGGAGGCAGACCCACCTTCTTTGCAACACTTTCGGCGCTGAGGTCTGACTCATCGATCTCATATTCGCATAGTTTGTACTCAATCTTTAAACCATCCAGAAACCTTGCCGCATTCGTTTTTTTCATTGACGTCAATCCTAGTTACCTCACTTCAGCTTCAAGTTCTTGAAAACGTCTCCTAAAGTTCCCAGCTTCCCGCCCTTATCCTCTTTCTCCAGAAAGTTTTTGTAGTCCTCCCGGTCTTCTCTCTCCTCCATCACTCTTTGTGACAGCCGTATTCTCCCCTGCTCGTCTATGGAGATGATCTCCACCTGAATCTCCTGACCTTTGGGGAACTTCTTTTTTATATCCCCCTTTTCAGAATTTCTCAGTTCCGCCATGGGAAGCAAACCCCTTACCTTTACTCCGAGCTGGGGAAGCCTGACAAAAAGACCGTAAGGCTTACTGTCTTCAACAATTCCTCTCAGAATCTGTCCCACTTCAAGGCGCACCTTATCCAATCCCTCTCCCTCCATATCCATCCTTTTCTTAATAGTCGCCTCTTTGATCGATAGGGAAACCCGGTGCGTTTGGCGATCTATTCCCATCACCAGCACCTCAACCATATCCCCTTCATGAAGAAATCTGCTCGGATGAGAGACACGTTCGTAGCTGATTTCAGAAATGTGAACAAGGCCATCCACGCCAGGCGCCACCTCAACAAAGGCACCGAAGTCAGTGAGCCTGGAGACCTTCCCACGAATGATCTCCCCTTCTTCAAATCCGAGACCCTTATCCCATGAGTCGGGCAGCAAGGCCTTGATGGAGAGAGAGACTTTAACCCGGCCCTCCTTATCTGTTTCAATCTTCAACACTTTTACCTTCACCTGCTGGCCTGTTTTGAGAATCTCTGATGGATGGTTAATCCTTCCATGGGATATCTCAGAGATATGAACCATCCCTTCGATTCCCCCGATATCGACAAAGGCGCCAAAGTCGGTCAGTTTCATTACTCTCCCTTCACACTCAAGGCCAATGCGAAATGGAGATCTCAATCCAACATACTCCTCAGGTTTTTCACAGAAATGAAGGTCGAACTGGCCTAAGGGGCAAAAGGCACGAATGCCGGAAAGATCGATCTCAAAGCCTCCCTTCACGACACCTGAAACTCTTCCTTCTACAGGGATGAGATTTTCTTTCGCCTCCCGTAAGATCTCAAGAGCATCAGCACCATGAACCTTCATTCCCTTGGTGAGATGAATTCCATCCCGGATCGATGCCACCCTCATCTCAACCCAATCACCTTCTTTGATGGTGGGGTTGCCCTCCTTGTCCAGGAATTCCTGAATATCCGCAAGGCCCTCGCTCTTACCCCCTAAATCAACAAAGATCGTATCCTTGCTGACTTTCAGCACCTTCCCTGAAACCTTATCTCCGGGGAAAACACCTTCAATATATTTAAAATGGGTTTATTCTTATCTATGCCCTGGTTCTCCTGAGAATTCTGAACCAGATATCCGATAGCATCATAACCCTTAAGTCGCTTCTTATACATTCGCATTAATGTGGGGATATGAATGTCAACATAATCATAGACCTGCACGACTTGTTTGTTATCGTGATGTCGGTGTAGACGCCCCACATATTGCTGGAGCGTGCCCCGCCAAGAGATAGGCATAGCTAAAAATAATGTGTCTAGTCTGGCATCATCAAAACCTTCACCAATATAGCGCCCCGTGGCAATGATCACTCTTTCCTTTGAATCGGGAACTGCTTTAATCTGTTCGGCCAGTGCCTTACGTTGTTTTGGGCCCATGCCGCCCCTCAGGATTATGATATTCTGAGCAAAACCTTTAAGATGTTCTGCAAACCATTCTAAATGCTCAGTACGCTCGGTTAGAAGTAAGGGCGACCGTCCCATTTCTAAAGCTTTCAATAGATCGTTGAAAATTAATTCATTGCGATGTTTGTCAAATACAAGGGCTGAATAAATATCTTGTATTTTAGGATCGGTTAATTCTGCAGGCAATTTAAAATCTGTGAACCTTGTCAAGACCACATGTTTAAATGGCATTGTCGCTGCCTGTCTTTTGGCGTTCTCTCTGAAACGAATCGGACCGCACTGCATCATGATTATCGGGTGATGACCATCCTTACGAATAGGAGTTGCGGTAAGGCCGACAACATATCTGGCCTTCACCTGTTTGAGAACTTGTTCAAAGGTAAAAGCGGGAATATGGTGGCATTCATCAACGATGACTTGACCGTATTCAGCCACTATGTCCTTGACCTCGCCCTTGCGAATGAGGCTCTGTATTAAACCAACGTCAATATGACCGGTCACCTTCGTCTTGCCCCCACCAATCTGACCAAGATCTTCTATAGGTTTATCAAAAAACAGTGCTAACCGTTCTCTCCACTGATCCATGAGTTGTCTGCGATGCACTAATACGAGGGTATTCACTTTTCTTTGAGCAATAAGCCATGCCGCTAACACCGTTTTACCAAAAGCGGTGGGAGCAGACAAAATGCCGTTGTCATAAGCTAACAATTTCTCGCCGGCTTCTTGCTGAAAAGGATGAAGTTCACCATGAAAAGTTGCATCTATCGAGGCACCCTCAAAACGCTTTTTGTCGATTTCTGCTTTGATGTTGTGGGCTTTTAACATTGCCAGAGCATCCTCGAGACAGCCTCTCGGAAGACCGATATGGTCTGGGAAATCATCAGCACAACCAATGACTCGCGGTTTGCCGAATGTGGACAGTCGCATCGCCTGAGCCCTATAGAAATCAGGGTTTTGGAAAGCAGCTAAACGAATTAATCGGTTTAGCATGGCCGGGGGTAACCCCTTCTTTTCTACATAGACCAGGTTGCTTTGGACCAACTGAACAGTTCGGGGCAGCGGTCCTTGAATGGGTTTTTCAATTCTTTTCTTTGACGGCGGTAAAGTCCAAGGGTCTTCAGAGGCTTCTCCATCAGTAAGACTTATGCGGACGTCAATGATGGTTCCATTTCTCGATGCCTCCCGGACGATAGCTTCTACATCGTCCCACTGGATTCTCTTGATTGTTGAAAGGAACAGCCACTGGTCGGGATAGGCTTCGAAGCCTTCGTCCACAAAAACGCTATTGCCCTTCTTTTTTGAAGCAAATTGTAAGGGAAGGGCAATAAGATTCCCAAAGCCACCTTTGGGTAGGGTATCTTGACTAGGAAAGAATCTGTCATAGGAATCCAAACCAATTTGGTGTCTTCGCTCCATGGCACGGGTCAGGATGGTACAACCAAACTTCCGGGCCATGGAAGCCTCAATTGGACGATCAAAGAATATCCAAACATGACCACCCTGCCCTGACCGAGAACGCTCAAGCGCCGTGGGTACACTCATTTCTCGGCAGACTTCAAGAAAGGCGACCACATCCTCCTGCCAAGTTTTCTTATCAAAATCTATGGCAAGAAACCAACATGTCTCATCCAATAAAAGTGGGTAGACTCCAATGATATGTTTCCCGGTTAGATGGTCCCGGATTATTTCATCCGTTACTAGAATGAGATCTCGGTTTTCACAATCCCCACATTTAGTCCTAGGTTTGCCACATAAGGGACGTTTCCATTCGTTTGCACACGCAGGAGAATATCCAGAATTTCCATATTTCCCTTCCCATCTGACTGGATATACGTCTTCCCGTCCACGGAACAAAGATCGGAAAAGAGTAACTTGCTCTTCTATCGAAGAATTATTGGTAACTGGAGGGACGGTGGCGGTATATAAGCTCGGTGGTTCTGAAATGACAAGTTCGTGAGGTGGAACAATCTGCTCAGGAGGCAAACCAAGTAGCTTCTTTAGTCGTTCATTTTCCTCCCTTAGGGAAGCACATTCTGCTAATGCTTTTTGGAGCTGGGTTTGAAGATCTTCTGGATTAGTCAATGCTTATCTTCCAACATTCTTGGTATTGATTTTAGTTTAAGTCTTAATTCTTTCTCTGAAGATAACGCCAATTATACTTGGGAGCAAAGACTCTATTGCTCATATCCAGCTCTTAACATCCCGCGTCTTTTGAAATTTAATAGAACCCTTCTTATACTGAAAGACCAACGCAAACTCAGGGGTGGAAGAGCCCATCCCCTCTGATTTCGGCCAAACATTGTTCAAGTGACAGGCCATGTCGAATCTCCCACCACCTCCCCGTATGGCGCATGTAGGACAAGTGGAACCTGCTCTGTCGACCTGCACCGCCAGTGTATTCCAGGCGAGCAAACCCTGTGTCAAAAAAAGGGGACAGTGCATTAGGACCTGGACAGGCATACTCGGCACAGAAATAGAAGTAGTTACGATGCCATTTGGTGTAGATGTCAACGATATAGTTCCACTTCGCATTCTTCGGTGGAGGCTTAAGGTGTTCCGGCTTCAGGATGTCGTTTACCAACGCCATTGACTTTGTCTCAACTTCCATTTTGACGGCATCAGGCACTTTTGGCTTTGGTGGGCTGTAGATCCACGTCTTTTGTCTCATCGAATTTTAAAGGTTAACCCAAGACCTTTTCATTCTCACCCTATCTATTGTTTACAAACCACACCGAATAATTATTTCTCCTGAGGTGCCTTTCTTGTCTGTTCGCTGATCCATTGCTGAAGATTGGCAAAGGACTTGATGGTTGAAGAGCCCTCGATGGTTTTAACGGCAATCTCCTGTACCTGCTGATATGCCTTCTCCAGTTGCTGAGAAAACTTAGCAATTTGTTCACTCTGTTCTTTTACACTTTTTTCAAGAGATTCAATTCGGGTAGTAAGAACATTTCGCTCCCCGACAAACTCTTTTCTCTGCAACTCCTCTCTATTTTTAGCTTCCAGATTCAACTTTTCTGTTGTCTCTTTGATGGCCTTGGCAACAGCGGTTTCCATCTCTTTGGGAAAGACACTGGCCTTCTTCCTTAGCTCATTCAATTCATCTTCCCGTCCGGCAATGGCTTTTTCTCTTTCCTTTAACTCACTTTCCATCTGCTCTTTTTTGATCTGGATTTCCTTTTCCAATTTCGACTTTTCATCTTCAAATTTATCCTTGGTTAACTTTTGCTCTCTTTTAAAAGAATATTCGTAATCGTCTTTCTCTCTTTCGCGCCTCTTCTTTTCCGTCATATCCCGTTCCTTGATCTCTTCCTCATATTCCTTTTTCTCTTGCTCCCGCTGAGCACGGAGAGCCTCAATCTCTTGACTTAATGCTTCCTTCTTCTCAGCCATCTCGAGTTCAAATGCCTGCCGTTTCTGATTTTGAGATTCAATTAAGGCCGCCAGAGTCACAGCCGATTTTTCAATCTCATAAAGTTCCTGAAGCTCTTTTTCCTTCAATACGATTGCGTTCTGAATCGCTTTGAATTTACCAATCTCTTCCTCCAGACGGTCAGAAATTTGAGCGAGCATCTTTCCTGTTTCTATCTTCAGATTGCTGGTCTCCCTGGCAATCCCTTCTGATGACAAAGATTCTGCAACCTGAATCACCTCCTTCGCCTTCTTTTCCTCAAGTTTCTTTTCCGGCTTCAGTTCGGCCTCTCTCTGGGCTTCCAGTTGTTTCAAGACCGCATTGTACGCTTCCAACTCCTTTCTGATTTAGATAACTAAAGTTACCGGTTTCGTAAAAGGAAGTCAACGGGAATTAAGCAGGACGATGTTCGAGACGTAATCATACTTGACATTTATTCCGATAATATGCTAACTATGTTTCCATGATAGAAAGACCCTTTTGGTTGCACCGCTAACGAGTTTTGTTCTCGCCACGACAAGGATATAAACAATCCTATCAAGTAAGCTATTGTAAATTTTCGGTTCAAATCCTTTATTCTTCATTGAAGTTTTAGGGTCTGCTCATTCTAAATCTTCATATAGGGTTAGCCTTTTCCAATAAATTCTTCCACTTCTCTTTTGGCTTTCTTTAAAGGTATTTTTTTGTCAGAGAATGTATTGTTATAATTCTAGATTCTTCCAATTGCTAAAATCATTGTCTTTTAATTCCCTGCTTGCCTTATCAAAATAAACCCATCTCCCACGATAATCCCTTTGGTCTGTGTTTACTACAATCCCACCAAAAAGATTTTTATTTTTGTTATTTTCGCTTTGGATGTAATAGAATAAACCATCAATTTTGGGTCCAGCAAGTTTCTGAGTAAATCCTGTTCCCACTTCGTTATCGTTTCTCCCTGAGCTTTTTAGGACATCCTATTTTTCAATGCCATTAAGGCTTTCTTTATGTCCTCTTCTTGTGATTCAATTATAGAAAGAAGTTCCTCTGGTGTCCGATTATCTTCCGATCCCTTTCGGTTGGGATTAACTGCCTTGATGTCATAATTTTTACCTTGTATCTCTTCTATCGAAACAACCCAAGATCGTTCACCGGATGCCCTTTCAGGCAGCAATTTGAAAAATTCCTCGAACTGTTCCAGGGTTAAGGGTTGCTTTTTAGTGATATTGAGGTCAGATAAATCGTAATACCAGATTTGTTTTGTTGGCTCACCTTTCGTAAAAAATAGTAGATTAGTTTTGCTGGCAGCGCCAGCATTGAGGAAAACCTTCGCTGGAAGGCTCACGATGCACCACAAATTGCATTCGTTGACAAGTTTACGCTTGGTCTGAACAAAGGCAGTTTCGTTTGTGCGGAAGAGTACGCCTTCGTCCATGACGATCCCACACCTTCCACCTGCCTTAAGGCTATCGATCACATGCTGGAGAAAGAGCACTTGCGTTGAGCTTGTCTTATATGCAAAACGGGTTCGGGCATCCTTCCCCTCTTTACCACCGAAAGGAGGATTTGTAAGCACCACATCAAAAAGAGGTGGAGCACCCGAAAACAGGCCACCATAAACCTCATATCCTGTTAGCGTATTTCCATGCCAGATGTGTGGTTCATCTATCTCCTGAAGGACAAGGTTTGCTAAAACAATTGGGTAAACAAGGTTTTCTTTCTCCCGGCCATAAAAAGTTCCTGTTTTCAGGATCTCTATATCCACTCCAGTATTTGCCTTCGGCCTCATGTACTGATACGCCTGAGCCAAAAATCCCCCGGTGCCGCAGCATGGGTCATAAACTGTCTCGCCAATTCCAGGGTTGATTACCCTTACCATTATACGGATAACTTCTCTCGGCGTGAAGAACTGCCCACCGTCATTGTTTTTCTCTCCCATCTTCTGGAGTAACCCCTCATAGACCTGAGATATTGGGAACATGTGTGTTTCGTCAACCTGTTCTAAGGAAAGCTCGTGAATTTTATCGAGGATATCAAGAAGATTACGCTCTGTATCTACACCTGTTTTTTCAATAGATGAAAAGACCTCACTGATTACTTTTTGGCGCGGTGTTGCACCTGTTTTGTTCTTGAGGTTCTTAAGATAGGGTATAAGGTCTCCATTCATAAAAGACATGAACGCCCCAAGAGTACTATTTTGCAATTCTTTTCTTTTTATTCCGCATTCTTCATTCCGCATTCCGCAATTGAATGGTGCTGCCCAATCCCTCCACCTGTAAGGAAATTCTAAGGAGTGTCTGAAATCGGCCCCCACTGCCTTTGCCTGTTCTGCTTCTTTCTCTTCCCGCTCATCAAGAATGCGAAGGAAAAGCATCCAGGTAAGCTCAGGGACATATTGAAGCGCCCCCGCCCTCCCCGACCTCCTCATAATATCGCAAATACCCTTGATGTAGGCATTCAACGATTGCGGAGATGTAATTTTACGATTGTTGAACTTAGGCAAATTTCGCTCCTATTCAATAATCCCAAATGCTTTAAGTTCTTTTCCTACCTTAATGAAAGCATTTTCCATGTTATCTTGAATGAAGTTTTCCCATACTTTCGGAGCAATATTTGAAGGAAATCTGCATCCCTCCTCTTTTAGATAAATAATTCTATCCCTAACTTTTTCTTGAGCGAGTCCTATTTCATGGATAACATTTGGCCGAGGCTGAAAGTATTCTTCACCTTTTTCATTCTTGATTTTATCGTCTTTCGTAGCAAGTATAATAACTGCTACACAGGTTTCCATTTGTTCCTCTACCAAATCATCCAAAGATTTTCCTAAACTGGGTTCATGTTTAACAATAACAGGTGTGATTCCTAAACCTCTTAGAAACCGTTCTATTTTTAGTAGGGCTTTAGTTTCACCGCCGTGACTTATAAAAACCCTTTTGTCTTCTTGTGAAATACGACCGCCGGTAATCTCCTTTTCTGGATCTTCTCCCTCTAATATTGCAATAATCCCTTCAAGCTCCAAAAGCGAATTATTTAAAGAAGGTCCTTTAATTTGTGCAACGTCGTTACCAATAGAAGATCTATAAACATCCCATTCAATACCTGTCATAGGGTGGCGCATCAAACGCCCTTTGCTAAATTTTGTTAAATATTCATCAATTTGATAATATATCCTGAAAAGCTGTATTTGTTGCTCTTTTAATTTGTCGGTGCTCCTTACAGGATAATCAGGAATTGGGTGATCTAAGGATTTTCTCCATAACTCAGAATGTTCTTTTAATAAATTTCTGAATTCTGTAATCTTCTCAATAAGCACTTTAACTTTCATAATTTTCCACCAAATGCCTTTCTCAAAATTGACTGGGGTAAGACACTTAATGCGGAATGTTGATTTTGGATCGCCGATTGCAGATTTTCTACCTGTACCATTTTTTCTTTGAGTTCGAAAGTGATACGTTGTTGTTCATCTAAAGATGGTATAGGGATATCTAAAGAAAGAAGAGTTCCTTGGTCAACATTGGTTATGGTTACTGTGTCAGAATCACCGATCAATTTTTCCCTTGCAATTGAAGAGCGTAAATAATTGAGCAAATAAAAGGGAGCAACTTTCCCTTTATCAGGTCTAATTCTTATTAAGAAGCCACAAAAAACTACCGGTTCCTCATCTTCTATAAACAAGGCTGGATATGCTATCCCTTCTCTTTTCAAGGATGATCGCACAATGAGAATGTCCCCGGTTTGTAATTGATATTTCTTAACATCTTCTATTGATACATTTATTCTGTCCAACTTTTTATTATTAATCCTTGCACTGCAAAAGACATCGGATACATTTACAAATTTAACCCCTGCTCCAAAGTCTTCTTTCCTGTAATTTAAACCGTTTTTTAAAGGTTCCTCTAATACCTCCCCCAGCCTCTTTCTCTCCCACTTCTTTGCTTCTTCGCTTTTGAAGACCTCTCGCAGGTGGGCGGAAGGAAGGGCTTTGGCTGCTTCTAATTGCTTTTCGCAGGCAGTTCGGGCACGTTCCACCTCTTGCATCAATTCCTGAATTTTTAACGAAATGCTCTTTTGTTCCTCTAAAGGCGGTAAAGGGATCTGCAAGCTTTCAATATCATTTCTCGTCAGGCCTTTAATGGTTGCACCTCTTTGAATATTTGTTAAATTATTCCTCTCCGAGAAGATGTACCATGCTAAATATTCAGGATAGATTTCTTCGCTGCAGATTACACCAGTAATATCCTGACTAAAACACAAATCATTTGCAGCGATCCCTACTTTACCGACGCCTGTTCTTGTAACGACTAAAACTGTATTTCTTGGAACCAGGTGGGTCACACTATTCTTAAGTCCGTCCTCTGTTATGAACTTTCTTCCCCCTGAAACCCAAAAATCAGTTACATCAGCACCAGTGATCCAAGGTATATTTCCATCCCAATACTCCGGTATATTTGTACTTGGTGTCCCACCATTTACAAATTCTTTTGCAACCTCTCCCAGTTTCACCCAGCGCCAACCATCGGGGAGTTCGGAATTGGGAATTGGGAATGAGAGGTTGCTATTCATCTAATCAGTCCTGCCTTTGCGAAACTGAAATAATCGTCTTTGTTCTTCCCAATGATGATATGGTCTAAAACTTTTATACCCACAAGGTCACAGGCTTGAATGATGCGACTTGTTATTTCGACATCTTCAGAGGATGGCTCTGTCTCTCCTGATGGATGATTGTGGACCAATATAATGGAAGAGGCAGACCTTAATGTTGCCTCTTTTATAACTTCTTTTGGGTCAACGATCGCGGCATTCAGACTACCTTTACTGATCTCTATGTTGTGAAGGGGTTTATTCTTAATATCTAAGAGAATCACATGGAAAAACTCTTTCTTCGCGTCCCTCAGATATGGGCCATAATACTCCGCCACATATCCTATGACATCATCAGCCCCTCCAATTCTTTTCTTCTTTTCCGCCTCTTCCTTGTAAAGCCTTTTACCGAGTTCTAAAGCAGCCTTTATCTGAACAGCTTTTGTATATCCTATCCCGTCCATCTTGCAGATTTCAGAAATGGGTGCGGAATCTATTTCTCTTAATGTCTTGAAATGATTCAACAACCTTTTTGACAATTCTTCAGCGTTCGTACCCTCCTTCCCCGTCCGAAGGATGATGGCCAGCAGTTTCGATAGAGAGATAGCTTCCGGACCATATTTGATCAGCATTTCTCTCGGCCTCTCTTCTTTTATCCATTCCTTTATCGGCCGGGTGGGTCTAATAGCAGCCACGGCCTCCTTAACTTCTTTTCTTATTTTTTTGCAATCTTCGTCTGTCTTTAAATTCAGCTGTGCGATCAACTCATTCGTCTTTTCGGTGGTTGATAGACCTATCCTGATTAAACCTCTAAAGAAAATCTTCCCCTTCTTGCTGTACATTGGATAGATTCCATTTGCAACAAGGAAATCAAAAACTTCCTTCTGAGGTAAAGTCTTTTGGTTCATGCTGCAAAAAGCCTCATTTTGGTCTCGTTGATAATATCCTTGGGTTCACCCAAACCCTTCAAAGCCTCAAGACCTCCTGCTTTGATAACATCAGGCGCATTGAAAATAAATGGATTTTCTAACTCTTCTGTACCACCCTTTTCAAATTGCTTAGCGAGGGCTATCAAGGCGCTACTCGTCTTTTGAGGGAGGCTATTGAACCAATTGATGTGCTTATATTTTAATGCTGAAACACGCTCAACACGGTTTTTCGGGGCAATTCCATAACCAATCTCTGCCAACACATCATAAAGATCATAATCCTGGTATTTCAAAAGTTCCCGAAGTAATCTGAGACCTTGTCCGTCATCAGGCAAAAGCCCAATAAGTGTTTTTCGTTTCTGTGGGTCAATCCAGAGGCTGCGAAAATCATCCAGCGTCTTTGCCTCTTCGATCAAGCGCTGGGCCAACGTCTGTTTGTATTCTTCCACGGTAACCATCCCCAATCGATCACCAACTTTTGTGACAATATACGTGCCGGCAGGATTAATATGGACATCAAACCCTTCAACACGAATTATTTTTTCCTTTCTCTCCTCTTCAAGTTCTCTTGTTTCACGGGTGGGCAAAGGACGGCTTCCAAAATCTTTCCCTAAGAGACGGGTAGCATTTGTATAATCATAGACACGAAACATTAACTTGTTGGTAGGGAGATGAATTCTCGAACCTCTACCCATCATCTGCTGAAATGCAATAGGGGAACGGACATATTTGAAAAAAACGACATTACGAAGTATTGGAACATCAACACCGGTCGTGATTAAGTCAACGGTAGTTGCAATGAAGTGGGTCCGCTCTGAACCTCTCAATTCAGAAATGAACTGGCTCCCACCCACAGAAGCGGTGCATTTGAAGGCATAAGGATCGAGGCGCGATTGGCCGTTTCGAGCACACCATTGGGCATAGAGATTGTTCATTTCAGCATCAACAGCATCCGCATGAGTATCCCGGGTACAGAAGATTACAGTCTTCTGGTGTGGGCCACCGGTTTGAAGAAACATTTCAAAGAGGTCCTGACACATGATTTTTACTCTGTCAGGTAACTGGATCATATCTTCAAAAGAAGGTGCTTCATAATGCTCGCGGGTTTCATCAGGCCTGATCGTTTGACCGGTTATCGCATCTTTTGCCCCAAGACGCTTAATGTCTTCTCGTGTAACCCCCACGTTATCCAGATTCGCCTCTCGCCTGATAATCTCGCAGCCAGGAAGATATCCATCCTCAATCCCCTGGGCCATGTCGTACTCATAAACAGGCTCACCAAAATATTTGAGATTATTGGCTGTAATTTCTTCATCCTCCCGACGCTCTTCTGGCCTTCCTCCTTCAAAGAATCGCGGGGTTGCAGTGAGCCCTATTTGAATAGCTTCTGGGTTCTGGCGAAGCACAATACTCCATTTCCCCCACGCGCTTCTGTGGCATTCATCAATAATGATATGGCCAAAATAATTTTGGGGATAATTTTCGAGGAAAAACTTGGCATCATCGGTTTCCCCTGCCACATTGAGTGTTTGGTAGGTTGAAATCAAGATACGGGCGTTCTTCTGGGGGTTTGCCGTGGTGACTTCTGCGGCGTCAGCCCCAAAAACATTCTGGAAAGCCCCAAGGCCCTGGGCACGCAACTCATCCCGGTCACACACAAACAAAGCACGGCGCAACTGTCCGGCATCCGCAATCTTCTTCAAAATATGAACTGCAATAAAAGTTTTTCCTGAGCCTGTGGCCAGGTATAAAAGAAGTCGTTTTTCACCTGCGGCTATTTTCTCAAGCAATGCACGGATAGCGGCATCTTGGTAATAGCGTCTACTCGCCTCTCCTCCTGGATACGGAACAAGAAGCGGCCTTGCACTATTGCTTTCTAACAAAAAACCAACACCTTCCTCATAACGCTTATGAAGTATCTCAGGCGTTGGGAATTCTGGGAGAGGATTTGGTCTTGTAGTTTGGCCAGTAAAATGATCATACTCTACAAAGAGGTGGCCATTGGATGAATAGACAAAAGGGACGTGGTTCAAACGGGCATATTTCTTAGCCTGTTCAAGTCCTTTATCGGGAGGCTCATCGCTTCGTTTGGCTTCAATCAGGGCAATAGCAACGGGCTGAGTGCTGATGTTGACCCTTACCCTTAAAAGATAATCTGTCCTGCCTCGCTCTCTTCGTCTTGGTTTACCATCTATGATGTCAATCCCGCGCTCTGTCTCCTCACGGCGAATAAGGTCTTCTGTCCAACCCCGTTGATGAAGAACAGGATCAATTAATTTTGCTTTGGTGTCTGCTTCGCTTAAGGAAATATTGGATCTCACGTCCAAGTGTCCACCCTCACCCCCGCCCTCTCCCATCGAGGGAGAGGGGGAAGTTATGTGAGATTAAAGGAGATGCAAATTCCCAAGCCTCACCCTTTGAAGGCCTGCCTCTTCAGTCACTTCCTTGCAACGAAAGGCTAAATCTCTTGGAGTGGCAGGCAATTTTTTCTTACACATCTCGACAACTTCTTCAGGCTTTTCCTCCCAAACCAGACCATACTTCTTTCTCTTCTTTAATTCTTTCTTCAACCGCTCAATCTCAGCCAGAAGTTTTTCCTTAGATAAATTTTCTTCTTTCTTTGGAGCCATATCCTCTAATCAATTCCTTTCGAATCAACCATTTCAGGATCTTTAATATCAAAATTTTTCAACTCTGGTTCTAATTCTTCTCTTTTTCCAAGCTCAAAACATGCTTTAAGTTGGGCTGCTTTGGCAAAACCGATCCCCCTTATTTGAGAGAGTTCCTCTATGGTTGCCTGGCTTATTGCTTTAATATTACCAAATCTCACCAATAACTCCTGTGCAATACTCATTACTGATTTTTTGGGAATACCCCGCCCAATGACCAGAGCTAAAAGTTCTTGAGCAGAAAGTGCCTCTGGGCCAAATTTTTGGAGCCTTTCACGAGGCCTTTCTTGTCTTGGAAGATCCCGGACAGTAAAAGAGGAATCTTTATCCATTTATCACTCTTCTCTCGATTAAACACCTCAATTTGTTTTAGAGTTTATTGAATTTGGGCGAAGAAGTCAAACGGGAATAAAATTTAAAAAGGAAGCAAAGGAAGAGTACTTTTCAAAGTCAGGTGGGCAAATTTACAATTTCCAAATCAAATTTTTTTGAGATAAGGTCGAAATCCCTGTCGTGATGGAGCAATGCCACCTTATTCTCAATACATACAGCGGCTATCATACAGTCAATCGAGTTCCTTATGGTGATTCCCCGTGCTCGAAGAAAGCGGTAGATGTGGGCCGCCAGTAGGAATGTCTCACGGGTCATTGGAAGGTACAAAAGGTTCGAGAAAATGGCTTGTGTCTTGCCGTGCTCTTTGTCATCCCGTATTCCTTGTAAAACCTCTGTAAGAATAACACCGCAGAGGCAGATATCTTCTCTTTTTAAAATCAGCGATTCGAGTACAATCACCTGAGGAGTGGTCAACCCTGAAAAAAGGTCTACCCAGACCGTTGTATCAACCAAGACCATTAAACCCTTCTTCCTTTTCGCATGGATGACAAATCGCCTTCCCAATGAACCTTTCCTTTTAACTCTAAGATCCTTTTTTGAGATTCGCGACGAAGAAGGTCCCGCAAGGCATAGTCAACCAAGGCCCTACGAGTTTTAATCCCAGTGGTCTTCATCCCTTCTTTTATTAGCTTTTCGTCCATAACAATGTTTGTACGTTTCATTTCTGCCTCCACCTTACTTCTATACATATTATATTAAAAAAAATGTGTATGTCAAGATATGGGAAGGTAGTTTTTTGTAATGGGATTGAAGTTGTCATAAAGGTAGAATATACTTCTGGCGAAGATGGTAAAGAAGTTTCATCCATTGAAATGCCATGTTTTCTCTTAATCCCAGGCGATAATGAAGGAGATTTTTCATGTTGAAAAAGATAAAACGATCGGTTTGCCCTTATGATTGACCTGACACCTGCGGACTTCTGGTAGAAGTCATAGACGGAAAAGCAGTCAAAGTTTCTGGCGACCCTGAACATCCTTTTACAAGGGGCACCCTTTGCGTGAAGATGAATCGCTATCAAGAAACCGTCCATTCACCGCTCCGCCTCACTCGTCCCCTTTTTCGGGCAGGAGCCAAAGGCTCCGGTGAATTTCATTCTATTTCTTGGGAAGAAGCAATTAACCGGATTACAGGGCGCTGGCAAAATATCATCAATCAGTATGGCTCGGAGGCTATTCTTCCATACTCCTATGCTGGAACAATGGGTCTCATCCAGCGGAATGCCGGGCATCCTTTTTTCTATCGACTTGGAGCCTCTCGCCTCAACCGAACTATATGCTCTCCTGCTAAAGAGGTGGGTTGGAAAGTGGTGATGGGAGAAACGCCAGCCCCCCATCCTGATGAGGTGGCAGAGAGCGATCTGGTGATTCTATGGGGAATCAATGCTGTAGCTACCAATATCCATTTTCTCCATGGGGTCAAGAGAGCCAAACAAAATGGAGCAACGATTTGGCTTATTGACACTTACCAAACCCTCACTTCCTCTACAGTTGATCAAATTTACATCGTCCGCCCAGGAAGCGACGGCTCTCTCGCTTTGGGATTGATGCACCTTCTCGTCAGGGACGACCTCATTGACCATGATTTTCTCACTGCCCATGTTCAGGGATTTGAGGAATTGAAAGAAAAAATTCTCCCAGACTTTCCACCCGAAAAAGTCAGCCTCCTCACAGGTCTTTCTCCAGAGACCATTAAAGCTATGGCTCATGCTTATGGTAAAGCGAAGAATCCCTTCATCCGCCTTGGGAGCGGACTCTCCCGATATGGCAACGGAGCCATGACCATACGCACCATTGTCTGTTTACCTGCTTTAGTAGGGGCTTATGGGAAAAGAGGAGGCGGGTGTTTTACCGGCACCAGCACGGCTGGGGCTTTTGCTATCAATGAATTCCTGCGAGAAGACTTTATGGCTAAGAAAACTCGTACCATTAATATGAATCGCCTGGGTTGGGCATTGGATGAACTTAATGATCCTCCTGTCCAAAGCCTCTATGTCTATCATTCCAACCCGGCGGCTGTTACTCCTGATCAGAATCAGGTTTTAAAAGGTCTGGCGCGAGAAAACCTCTTCACCATTGTTCACGAAAGATTCATGACGGACACGGCTCGATACGCAGATATTGTGCTGCCCTCAACATCCTCTCTCGAACACAGCGATCTCTACCGTTCCTATGGTACCTACTGCATTCAGCGTGCAAAAGCGGTTCTCCCGCCTGTTGGAGAAAGCAAATCGAACTGGGAGGTCTTCTGTCTATTGGCTCATGGGATGGGATTTCATGAGCCCTTTTTCCATCAAACTGCTGATGAACTGATTGACCATCTTCTTTCCATTCCGAGCCCCATGAGAGAAGCCATTGATCAAGAAGCCTTTTCGGTTGGGAAGGCAGTCGAAATTCCACTTCCATCAGATGCGCGCACTCGTTTTAAAACTCCTTCAGGAAAGATTGAAATTTTGAACCCAAAAGAATTTCACCCGTTGCCCTGTTATCTCCCTCCTTATGAAGGGAATTATCCCTTTCGCTTGATGACGAGCCCCAGCCATTATGCCTTAAACTCCTCTTTCAGGGAAAGAAAAGACCTCCGCAAGAAGGAAAAGGCCATGTTTCTTCAGATGAACCCTGCTGATGCGGAGGCGAAGGGGATGAGAGAGGGCGACTCTGTCATTGCCTTCAATCAACTCGGTGAGGTCTCTTTCACCCTCCATGTAACTCCAAAAGTTCCTTCCGGCATTGTGGTGGCAGAAGGGGTCTGGTGGCTGAACCACTGCCCTGGCCCTCGTTCTGTAAATGCCCTGACTTCCCAGCGTTTGACAGACCAAGGGGGAGGAAGTACGTTTTATGACAACACCGTGGATGTGAGAAGAGGAAAAAAATAAGGTTGAGGTTGAGGCAGGGACTAAAACCCCAGGGCAAATAGCATAGCCGACCTTAACTCTGACATCTTAATGGAACTCAGTGTTGCGATCAAAGGCCCAATCTTTCCTTTTGAAACAGTCTGGATGTGATCGAGATTCACGGCACAGTCTTTGGGCATTCCATCTTCTTTCGCCAATAAAACTTCGGTAGGGATATCCCGAATCGTGGATGTAATGGGAGCTATCGTTACCTCTCCCAGGAACTCTAATGCGGAATCCCGGGTCAGAATAAGCCTCCCAATCCTCAAACTCTCCTTTTTTAACAGGTTTACGTTTATAGCCCTCGCAATGTTTCCGCTCCAACTCATTGATACGAACTTCCCTGAGGGCGATCTTAAGGGCTTGCCTTGTAAATGCAGAGCGAGTTGTACCAAGACGTTTGGCCACCTTGTCTACGGATACTATGAGATTCTCATCTAAGGTCATCTGCACCGTCTTCATCATACCTCCTAATTGATGGAATAGCTATATCAATAGCTATAATAATCCACATCTTTTCAGAAGTCAAATCAAATCCCTCTTGTGGCCGAGAAAAAAAACGAAGGAGAGCACATTGGCGGGGAAGATCCCCAGGTAAAGGGTCCCGATCACGGCCAAAATCAATGCGAGCACAGAAGCGGGTGAAAATTGGAGGCCGGTGATCTCCCGTTCGGATTCCCTGAAATACATGAGCACGGTGACCCGGAGATAATAGTAAACCGAAACCGCACTGTTCAGGACACCAAGGATGGCCAACCAATAAAATTTCGATTTCACCGCTGCGCTGAAGATATAGAATTTGGCCATAAATCCACCCAGAGGAGGAATACCTGCCATGGAGAGGAGAAAAATGGTCATGGAAACTGCTAAGAGCGGATATTTGAATCCAATCCCTGCATAATCACTGATGAGGGTATTCTCTTCTCCCTTCTTCCCGAGGAGGATGACTACGGTAAAGGCACCGAGGTTCATAAAGGCATAAGTCATGAGATAGAAAAGAATGCCTGAGGTTCCTAAATCGTTGCCTGCAACAAAGGCGACCAAAATGTATCCAGCATGAGCAATGCTCGAGTAAGCCAGCATCCGCTTGATATTGGTCTGGGAGATCGCCACAATATTTCCGAGCGTCATCGTCGCCACACAAATTACCCACATGATCGAGGTCCAATCCGGACGAAAAGCGGGCAAGGCGGAGAAGAAGACCCTGATCAAAGCTGAAAAACCTGCTGCCTTCACCCCTGTCGCCATAAAAGCCGTGATGGTAGTGGGAGCCCCTTCATAGACATCAGGCGTCCACATATGAAAAGGAACCGAAGCAATCTTGAAACCAAACCCAATGGTGAGAAAAACAAGGCTCATCAGGAGCATCGGGCTTCTCAAGAGATTTTTGGTAGCGATATAAGAGGCGATATCCTTCAGATGAAAGGATCCTGTGGCCCCATAGATGAGGGCAATACCATAGAGGAGGAATCCTGTGGCAAAGGCCCCTAAAAGAAAATATTTCAATGCCGCTTCCACTGACCTCTTATCCTCTCGCATCATTCCTGCCAGGATATAGATGGAAATGGACATCGTTTCCAACCCGAGAAAGATGATGATGAGGTGAGTCCCTGCTGCCATCAGCATCATCCCGAGGGTTGCAAAAAGGATCAGGGCATAATATTCTCCGAATGCGATCCCTTCCCTCTGGGTGTATCCAATGGAGATCAGGACGGTCAAAAAGGCAATGATCAGAAAAGTGATCTTGAAGAAGAGAGCATATCCATCCGAAATGAACATCCCTTCAAAACCGGATTTGACATCTCCCATCTGAGGAAGGGTGAAAAGAAAGGCGACCACGATCCCGATGAGGCTAATTACTCCGAGGTACCCCTTTCTTTCTTCTTTGGGTAAAAAGACGTCCACCAGAAGCACTAAAAACCCGAAGGCGGTGATGATGATCTCCGGTGCAATGAGATAGAGGTCAATCTCTGGTATTTTCATCTAAAGAATCCTCCAATTAAAAGGGTCCAAGGATTCGAGGGTTCATGGATTTCAGGGCTTAAGATGAGTTAAAGATTATTTCATTAGGACACTTGAACCCTAGACCCCTTAAACCCTATTTTTTTATCTCTGCCAATATTTTCGGCGAGGGAAGGTCAGCCTTCATTTCAACCTTTCCCTTGAAATCCTTTATAAACTTCTCTACGCTGGCGTCCATCTTACTGAAAAAAAGTTTAGGATAGATCCCCATGAGGAAAATCATGATGACCATCGGAACGAGGATAGTAATCTCTCTCGCATTGAGGTCCTTCAGCTTTTCATTTTCAGGACGGGTGATCTTCCCAAACATCACCCTTTGAAACATCCATAGCATATAAGCGGCTCCCAAAATAACACCGGTGGCAGCCAACACCCCGTAGATGACATTGCGTTGAAAAGCACCGAGCAGGATCAAAAACTCTCCCACAAACCCATTCGTCCCGGGGAGACCAATCGATGAGAGGGTCACGATCATGAAGAAGACAGCATAAATCGGCATCACCTTCGAGAGTCCTCCGAAGTCGGCAATCAGCCGCGTATGGCGGCGTTCGTAGACCATCCCGACGATCAAAAAGAGGGACCCTGTGCTAATCCCGTGGTTGAGCATCTGATAGATCGACCCCTCGATCCCTTGCATATTGAAAGCAAACATCCCGAGCATGACATATCCCAGGTGGCTCACGCTCGAGAAAGCGACCAGTCGTTTGAGATCGGGTTGCATCATCGAAACTAATGCTCCATAGATAATTCCGATAAGCGCCAAAACAGAGACCAGGGGCAAAAGATCGAAGGCTGCCTTCGGAAACAGGGGGATGGCAAATCGGATGAACCCATAGGTTCCCATCTTCAGCAAGACACCTGCCAGGATCACGCTTCCAGCGGTCGGCGCCTCGGTGTGGGCATCGGGTAACCAGGTATGAAATGGAAACATCGGAACCTTGATGGCAAAGGCCAGGGCAAAGGCTCCGAAGAGCCAGTACTGCGTCCCGACCGGTAATCCCAACTTATAGAGTTCGAGTACATCGAAGGTGGATATACCCGTTGCTTTCTGATTGAGGAAATAGAGGATTAAGATAGCCACAAGCATCAGCACGCTTCCTGCCATGGTAAAGAGGAAGAACTTGATCGCTGCATAAATTCGTCTCTTGGGATCACCCCAGACACCGATGAGGAGGTACATCGGGATCAGCATCACTTCCCAGAAGACATAGAAAAGGACGAGATCGAGGGCCACCAAGGCACCGATCATTCCTGTCTCAAGGAAGAAGAACGAAATCATGAATTCTTTTACTCGGAAGGTGATCGCTGTCCAGGAGCACAGGATGCATAGGATGGTCAAAAAGGTAGTCAAGAGAACCAGAAGAAGACTGATTCCATCAATGCCCAATTTATAGCTGATCCCATAGCTCTGAATCCACCACCAATCCTCCACGAATTGCATCGCTCCTGTCTTGGAATCGAAGGCAAAGAAGAGGGGCAGCGAGAAAATGAATTCAATGAGAGAAAAAATTAAGGTGACCCACCTGATCGCTCTCCCATTCTCTTTGTTGATGAAGAGGAGAACAATGGCGCCCAATATTGGAAAGAAGATCAGCAGCGATAGGATGGGAATTCCCAAAATGTACATGAAACCAGCTCCTTTGCTCTGTGCGGCAACGGATTTAGTAGAAAATAGCACGCACGATATAATAGGCTACAAGGACGATTCCACCAATGATCATTGAAAAGGCGTAGTTTTGAACCAAACCGGTCTGCATCTTTCTCATCGCTCCGGAGAGCAAACCGATAAGATAGGCAATGCCATTGATCGTACCATCGATGACAAAGTCATCAAACCCTTTCCAGAGTCCCATGCCCAAATTTTTAAGAGAGTTGATGAAGAGGATTTCATAGAGTTCGTCAACATAATATTTGTTAAAAACAAGTTTGTAGAGTCCCTTCCACCTCTCGGCCAACAGTTTGGGAAGGGCTGGGTTCTTCACGTAGAAGAGGTAAGCGATCCCAATCCCGATGAGTGCGATGACCACAGAGACCACCATCATGAGAAGTTCTAAGGTAGCCCCATGTCCTCCTCCCTCTCCTCCTGATGCCCAGGCCTGTGAGAGGATTGAAATCCCGGCATGGGCTTTGGCCGGCTCAGCCCCACCTCCTAATACAGGAGCGAGGAACTCATGGATGTGATTGGCTCCTCCCAAAACATGGGGAACACCTATATAACCTCCAACAATGGAGAGCACAGCAAGGACCATTAAAGGAACTGTCATGATCTTGGGCGATTCATGGATATGATGTGCCACATGCTCATCAACCCTGGACTCACCAAAGAAGGTCATGAACAGAGCCCTGAACATATAGAAGGCCGTCATCCCAGCAGCGATAGCAGCCACCAGCCACAATAAGAAATGGCCGTGGGAGCTGGAAAAGGCTTGCCAGAGGATTTCATCCTTGCTGAAAAATCCAGAGAGCCCAGGAATCCCGGCAATCGCCAGCGTGGCAAAGAAGAATGTCCAGAAGGTGATGGGAATCTTTTTTCTGAGAGCTCCCATCTTTCTCATATCCAATTCGCCACTCAGGGCATGCATGACACTTCCTGCGCCAAGAAAGAGAAGCCCCTTGAAAAAGGCATGGGTCATCAGATGGAAGATGCCAGCGCTGAATGCACCTACTCCCACGCCCAGAAACATATATCCCAGCTGGCTGATTGTAGAATAGGCCAGAACTTTCTTGATATCGTTCTGACAGAATCCAATGGAAGCAGTATAGATGGCAGTCGCCACGCCGACAATGGCAACGATCGCCATGGAGAGAGGTGCCATGGTGTAGAGTACATTACACCGGGCGATCATGTATACCCCTGCGGTCACCATGGTGGCCGCGTGGATAAGGGAACTGACCGGCGTGGGACCTTCCATGGCATCAGGGAGCCACACATATAGGGGAATCTGTGCCGATTTTCCACATGCACCGATAAAGAACAGAATGGTGATGGCGGTCACCGTGGCGGTATCGAGCTTATTTGCATTGGCAAAGACTTCTGTAAAATCTAATGTCCAGATCCCGTGTTTTCCAAGACTGGTGAAGAGGAGGAACATTCCAAGAATGAAACCGAAGTCGCCCACTCGGTTGACCACAAAAGCCTTTTTCCCTGCGTTAGCAGCGGAATCCTTCTCAAACCAGAAACCGATCAAGAGATAGGAACAGAGGCCGACACCCTCCCATCCCACAAACATCAGCAAGAAGTTGTTGGCCAGGATGAGGTTGAGCATCATGAAGACGAAGAGGTTGAGGTAGGTGAAATACCGTGGATAACCCGGATCGTCATGCATGTATCCTACAGAGTAGATGTGGATGAAGAAACTGACCCCGCTGACCACCAGTGCCATCAGGATGGAGAGAGGGTCGATCTGGTAGCCGATCACTGTTTGGAAAGAGCCCGAGACCACCCAATCAAAAATCACTTTTTCAAAGACGCGCTCAGTGGATGGCCTCCCAATCAATTCAAAGAAGATGAGGATGGAAGTGAGAAAGGAGAGTCCGAGGGCTGAACAGGCCACCCAACCGACCACTTTTTTTGAATATTGTCTTCCAAAAAATCCGTTGATCAAAAACCCGATCGCCGGAAACATGGGGATCAACCAGACATAATCAAACATGAAAGACTCCTTTAAAAAAAGAGCTAAGAGTTGAGAGTTAAGAGTTGAGAGTTGAAATCTGATTTTAATTCATAACTCATAATTCTTAACTCATAACTTTGGATCACCACTTCATAATATTAATTTCGTCCACATTGATTGTTTCTCTTGAGCGATAGATCATTACAAAGATCGCTAACCCAACCGCAGCCTCCG
Organism: Thermodesulfobacteriota bacterium; assembly: GCA_049513055.1. GTDB lineage: Bacteria > Desulfobacterota > BSN033 > BSN033 > UBA1163 > UBA1163. The sequence continues at coordinate 23,315 of JBEKWN010000031.1, read as the reverse complement.
CGGCGGCCACGGCCATTACAAAAAAGGCGAAGAGAACCCCGTCCAATGACTGGAGAAAACGGGATAGGGTGATGAAGGTAATGTTCACAGCATTGAGCATCATCTCGATGCACATGAAGACCACAATGGCATTTCGCCGGGTCAGGGCTCCGATTACTCCAATCGTGAAGAGCAATCCGCTCAAGACCAAATAACATTCAGGGGGAACGGATGGAATCACCATAATCCTCTCCTTAAGTCCTTTTCTTACTTAAAATGACCGCTCCGACGATGGCCGCCACGAGAAGGACGGAGACAATCTCAAAGGGGAAAAGGTATTGAGTAAAAAGCATCTCGCCGACGGCCTTCACATTGGCACTCGCCTGATCCGGTGTATAGGAACCCATCTTGCCAGTTGGGGATTTGGCCACGACCGAATAAATAATCCCGAAAAGAAAAAGGACCATCAGCATGCCACCGATCACTTTTGAATAAAAAAGTTTTAAACCGGATCGAAGCTCCTGCTCCAGATCCAGAAGCATGATGACAAAAACGATCAGCATCGCGATGGCACCGGCGTAAACCACCACCTGGATGACGGCGATGAATTGACTATAGAGCAGGAGATAAAGCACCGCCACGCAGAGGAAGGTCAACACCAAAAAAAGAGCACTGTGAATAGGGTTCTTTCGAGTGATGACTAATAAGGAGGCGATAATGGAGACAAAGGCCACCCCCAAAAAGATCAACCATTGAAATATCGTTACGATATTTTCAGCCATCCGTTTTACTCCTTATGGATTAACCTTTTTCTCTTCTAAAAGTTTCTCGGTGGTCATGAGATAGACTTTTCGATCCCCTTCCACCCATTCATAGTTCTTTCCTAAAAAGATGGCATTCACCGGACAGACCTCTTCGCAATAACCACAAAAGATACATCGGCTGGCATCGAGTTCATAGGTAAGAGGATACCGTCGACCCTCTTCATCTTCAGCCGTCTCAATATAGATGCACTGAGAGGGACAGACCGCCATACAGAGGCCGCAGGCCACACATTTGGTTTTCCCGCGCTCATCCTTTTCAAAATATTGAATGCCTCTCCAACGTTTTGCTGGAGGTACCTTCTCTTCAGGATATTGGATGGTGATGGGTTTGGAAAAAAACCGGTTCAAAGTAAGCGCCAAACCTTTCAGCAATGGAATGATCATCGTTGACCTCTTTCTTACCCTTTCAGTGAAACGACCAATCCAGTTACTAAAAGATTGATCAGTGCCAATGGAATTAAAATCTTCCAGCCAAACTTCATGATCTGATCGTATCGGAGTCGCGGCATGGTCCCTCGCTCCCAGATGAAGAAGAAGAGGAAGATAAAGAGTTTTGCGCAGAACCAGACGATGCCGGGAATGAAACTGAGCTGAGGAATAATCGGCTGCCATCCTCCCAGAAAGAGCGTCACGGCCACGGCGCCCATCGTAACCATATGGGCGTATTCAGCCATGAAGAAGAGGGCAAATTTCATGCTGCTGTATTCAATGTTGAACCCGCAGGCCAGCTCTGCTTCAGCCTCAGGCATGTCAAAGGGAGTTCGGTTGATCTCAGCCAGACCGCAAATCAGATAAAGGACAAAGGCCACCGGCTGATACCAAATATTCCAATTCCAGAACCCTCCTCCCTGAAGACGAACGATCTCGGTCAGTCTCAGGCTTTCTGAGAGGATGAGGACTCCTATGACCGCGATGCCAAGAGCTACTTCATAACTGATCATCTGAGCCGCAGCCCGAAGGGAACCGGTCAATCCATACTTATTTCCAGAAGACCAGCCTCCTAAGATAATCCCAAATTCTCCAAGAGAGGCCACACCAAAGATATAGAGAAGTCCTATATCCACATCGGCCAGCCGCAGTTTGACCACCCAATTCGTTCCAGGGATGGTAAACTGATTTCCAAAGGGGATGACGGCAAAGATGCTGATGGCTGCGATGATCGAAATCATCGGGGCCATGACGAAGATGACCTTATCCGCCCTTCCAGGAACCAGGTCCTCTTTAAAGAAGGCTTTGACCGCATCCGAAAAGGGTTGAAGTAATCCAAAGGGCCCACAGCGATTAGGGCCATAACGAATCTGGATATGACCCAAAACCTTCCGTTCCAGCCAGGTCAAATAGGCTACAACAATCATCAGACCGGCAAAAACCACCACGCATTTGACAATGATCTCAATGAGAAGATACAACAGTTGCATCCTGCTTCTCCTCTACCGTTTCTCCACCCTTCCAATGAAGACCTTGTATTCAGGGTGCTGACTCACAGGGTCGTATCCGGAAATCAAAAGGTTATTCACAAAAACAGGGAAAAACGTGGTGGCAAAATAAGCCACCCCTCTGGGAACGGCTCCTGAAATCCGGCAGATCGTCTCCACCTCACCTCTGGGTGAAATGACCTTCACCCTATCCCCATCTCCCAAGCCTGCTTTGGTGGCATCCTCTGAGTGAACTTCGATGCAGGAATCAGAAAAGACCTTGGCTAACCCCATGGCTCTCTTGGTCGTCGTCCCGATTCCGTAATGGTAATGAAAACCTCTGGGAATGATCCATAAAGGATATTTGTCATCGGGCTGCTCTTCTGGCCCTTTGTATTCGACGGGGAGGAATCTTTTTTTCCATCCATTCCTTGAAGGCCACTGGATCCCGCCCTTCTCCAGATTGGAGTAATTGGCTCCAGCATAGAAAGGCACCAGAGAGGTAATCTCCTCCATGATCTCAGCCGGGTTCTGGTATCCCAATGGATAACCCATCTTCGTTGAAAGATCGCAGAGGATTTTCCAGTCGGGTCTGGAATCACCGACCGGTGAGATGGCCTTCCGCACCCTTTGTATCCTTCTCTCCATGTTGGTGAAGGTTCCGTCCTTCTCAGCAAAACTCACTCCAGGCAAAATCACCTGTGCATAACTCCCAATGTGGGTCATGAAAAGATCCTGAACCACCAAAAATTCCAATTGATGGAGTCCGTTCTTCAATCTCTCCAAGTTAGGAAGATTGATGAAGGGGTCCTCACCAAAAATATAGAGGGCTTTGATCCTTCCTTCCAAAATCTTATCGAACATCTCCACATAGGTGAAACCTGGTTTTTCTGGAATCCCTCTCTCCCAAATCTCCTCGAACTTCCTGCGCGCCTTTTCGTCTTCCACCTTCTGATAACCGGGAAGGAATTCAGAAAGAGAACCCATATCAAAAGCGCCTTGGACATTATTCTGAGTGAGCAGTGGGTAGACGCCCCCTCCTCCCGCTTCTGTCTCTCCGGTCAGCAGGGCCAGGTTGCAAAGAGCTTTTACTATCTCTGTTCCATTGGCATGCTGAGTTACACCAGAACCAAAGACGATCGCCCTCTTTTTCGCCGAGAGATAAAGATTGGCAACCCTTTCTAAATCAGCTGGAAAGATTCCTGTGGTATTCTTGACAAACTCGGCAGAAAATTTCTCTAAAGAGGACCGCAGGGTTTCAAAACCCTCTGTCTTAGATCCAATAAACTCTCTTGAAGGAGCACCCTTTTCGATAAGGAGACGAACCAGACCATTGATCCAGGCGATATCCGTCCCCGGTACAGGTCTCAACCATAAGTCAGCCCATTTTTCCCATTGGGTCTTTCGAGGATCGGCCAGGATGATTTTAGCGTTGTTCTCACGGATGGCCTCCCTCATCTTATTGCTGAAGATGAGGTTATCATCATACGCATCCGCACCGACGATAAGAATGAGGTCAGCCTTGGCTACCTCGTCCATCCCGTGAGTCATTGCCCCACATCCAGTAGAGGCCATCATCCCATAGAGGGAAGAGCCGCTAGACAATCGGGCACCATTGTCAATATGGTTTGTCCCGATGCAGGCTCTCATCCATTTCTGAAAGAGGTAATTCTCTTCATTGGTGGCCCTGGAGGAAGAGATTCCTCCGATGCTCTGGACGCCATACTTCTCCTTTATTTCTTGAAATTTTGTGGCGACCAGACCCAAGGCTTCTTCCCAGGAGACCTCCACAAAAACTCCGGATTTTTTCACAAGAGGTTTTTGAAGCCTGCCCGGATGATGAATAAAATCAAAACCGAATCTCCCCTTCACGCAGAGGCTACCCTGGTTGACCCCGGCATCCTCTTTTGTGGTCACCTTGACCACCTTCCTATCTGCAAGGGTATTGAGCTCCAGCTGGCAACCACATCCACAGAAAGTACAGGTGGTCTGGATTCTGTCCAGTTGCCATGTCCTTCCTTTGATGGGGCTGAAATCCTCTGTTAAGGCACCCACCGGACACATATGGAGGCATTCTCCGCAGGAGATACAATTTTCTTTCCGAACGGCCTTCACATGGGAGATGAAACCATGTTCTGCCACCTCGAGGACATCCGCTCCTGGCACATCGACACAGGCCTGGATGCAGCGGAGACACATGACACATCGATCAAACCACTGCCGGATCAGGGGAGTCCCATAAGGGATGGAGGGAAACTCTCTTTTCTCTGGAGGAAACTCGTTCTTTTCGATCCCGAATTCATAGGTGCGGTTCTGGAGCTGGCATTCTCCTCCAGCATCACAGACAGGACAGTCCAGAGGATGGTTGACCAGTAATAATTTCAAAGCCTCATGCCTCATCCTCTCCACGCGCTCCGTGCGGGTTTGAACCACCATCCCCTCGACCACAGGCGTCGCACAAGAGGCCATAGGCATTTCCGCACCCTCGACATCGACCAAGCAGATACGGCAGGATTTGAGCAGGCTTAATCTGGGGTGATAACACAGGGTGGGAATAGTGATCCCATTTTCTTTAGCTACCTCAAGGATTGTTTGATCCGGTCTTCCAGTAACTTCTTTTCCATCAATCGTCAGCTTCAGCATTCTCATCAAACCTCGTGATTCGAGATTCTTGAATCGTGATTTGGAATCCCTCACCACGATTCACCACTCACTATTCACCAACACACTATACTGCGAAGAGTCCGATCCGCACACATCGGAGACAGCGCTCCGCTTCTTTCTGAGCCACCGGAATCGAAAATCCTTCTTCCACCTCATCGAAGATCCATTTTCTTGAATCAGGAGGAAGCAACTCCAACATCGCTCTCTTCTGTCCTCCGGAGATCCCGATCTTCTCATCCTTGTTATAAACCTTGATCTTCTCAACCAGGGCCTCCAGACGTTCTTCCTCAGATTCTTTTACTTCCATCCCTCGAAGGAAGAGGTCAATCTTCTCAGCAGCCCTCTTACCATGGCCGGCTGCACGGACCAAAACATCCGGTCCGGTCACGCAATCCCCAGCAGAGAAGATTCCTGGACGGCTTGTTAAGAAAGTCCCTTCCTGGATGGCAATGGTGGATCGTTTCGTTGTCTTCACCCCGTCTTTCTCTTCAAGGAAGGAAAGGTCAATCGCCTGACCGATGGCCGGTATGGCAATATCAGCCTCGATGAAAAATTCTGAACCTTTGATCGGAACAGGTCTTCGCCTTCCGCTCTCATCCGGTTCGCCCAACTCCATCCGGATGCATTCCATTCCAACAACCTTTCCCTCCTTCTCAACGATCCGGACGGGATTACATAGGTAATGAAATTTCACGCCCTCTTCTTCTGCATCATGAATCTCTACTCGATCGGCAGGCATCTCTTTCTTTGTTCGACGATAAACCAGGTTCACATCTGCTTTGCCAATGCGGAAAGAAGATCGGACACAGTCGATGGCCACGTTTCCGCCACCGACCACCACCACTCTTTTTCCCTCGGGATAGGGGTCTCTTCCCAGATTGATTTCTAAGAGGTAATAAACACCGGGGATGAATCCCTTATATCCTTTGTCCTCTCCCTCCACACCCATGGGTGTATTGGTCTGGGCGCCCACGCCGATAAAGATCGCCTTATAACCTTGCTCAAACATCTGAGAGATGGTGATATCCTTTCCCACCTGAGTGTTATACCTAATCTCGACCCCTAACCTCTTTACAATCTCTGCTTCATATCCAACAATATCTCTAGGGAGACGATAGTCAGGGATCCCCATGGCGGCCATTCCACCTGGTTCACCCAGTCTTTCGAAGATGGTCGCTTGATAACCTTTCAGGGCAAGATAATAGGCGCAGGAGAGGCCAGCTGGACCTGCTCCGATGATGGCCACTTTTTCTGAACGAGCTCCCTCCTTCTTAAGGAGAGGTTCCTTTCTCTTTTCTATCTCATAATCTGCCACAAACCTTTTCAGCCATTTAATAGAAATACATTCATCAACATTTCCACGGCGACAGTTATCTTCACAGGGTCGAACGCAGATCCTCCCCAGAACTCCGGCCAAGCAGGTTGCCCCCCGGATGGCTGCAAGGGATTCCTCAAATCTTCCTTCTTTGATCAATTCGACATAACGGGTAATAGGGAGATGGGAAGGGCAAGCACTTTCGCAGGGTGCTGTCACCTTCACTTTATATTCCTGGCGAGGAATTTTTTTCTGCAATTGGATGGCCCCGGAGAATTGGTCTTCAAAATGGTCGATCGCATCCAACACCGGCTTTGGACCGGTCTGTCCCAAATTGCATTTGGAACTCTTCTGAATCGTCTCCCCTAAAAATTTTAATTGTTTTAAGTCCTCAACCTTGCCCTGACCATCACCAATCCGGTTCATAATGGTCGCCATGATCCGAGTTCCGACACGACAGGGTGTGCACTTTCCGCAGGATTCATCCTGAACTGCTTCCAAATAAGCCCGAATCAAATCGACCATATTGACTTCAGGGTCTCTGATGACAATCCCATCCCATCCAATGAAGGCTTTGATCTTTTTCTCTTTGTCCAATTCCAGGGGTAGATTGAGAGCGGAGACGGGTTGCCTCTCTGCTTCAGGTTTCCCTCGATTATCTGTCACCACTCCACCCCAACTGCTAAAAAGAATGTCCGTCATAACGACCCCTTCATTAAAAATGAAAGTTCAAATGTCAAAGCTCAAATGACAAATCAAATCCAAATTTCAAAATTTTTGGATTTTGACATTCCTTTGACATTATGGATTTTGGCATTTGGATTTTCTCTTTTATCGGTCGATTTCTCCTAAAACGATGTCAATGCTACCAATCGCTGAAATCACATCAGCAATTAAACTCCCCTCAATCATCTTAGGAAGGGCACTGAGATTGAGAAAAGAGGGCGGCCGAATCCTCATCCGCAAGGGCTTATTCGACCCATCGCTGACGAGATAGTATCCCAACTCTCCCTTGGACGCCTCCACGCCCACATAGACCTCGCCTTTCGGCGGTTGGAAGCCCTCAGAGGCAATCTTGAATTGCCGAATCAATGCAGCGATATCTTTTGTAACATCATCCTTCGGTGGCAAGGTGATTCGTGGATCATTAGCGATGACAGGACCTTTTGGCAGCCGTTCCAGTGCCTGTTCCACAATGGCATTCGACCATTCCATCTCCCTCAAACGCACGATGTACCGATCGTAGACATCCCCGACCGAGCCGATGGGGATATCGAAATCGAACTCATCATAACTTGAATAGGGAAAGGCCTTCCTCACATCATATTTGACTCCAGAGCCACGAAGGGTGGGCCCGGTCACCCCCCAGTTGATCGCATCCTCTTTAGAAATGAACCCAACGCCTTTGGTCCTCTTCAACCAGATCACATTCTTCGTCAGGAGCGTTTCATATTCTTTCATGTGTTCGGGAAAGGACTGGACAAACGCCTTGATCTTTTCTTCTATGCCGTCTGGAAGGTCTTTTGAAACTCCGCCAATTCTCATATAGGTGGGCGTGAGCCTCCCTCCTGAAACCTCTTCAAAGATTTTCAGGATCTCTTCCCTTTCCCGAAAGTTGTAAAAGAGGAGCGTCATGGCGCCGATGTCCAAGGCGTGCGTTCCCAACCAGATGAGATGGGCGGCAATCCTCTGAAGCTCAGCCATCATGACTCTTAGGTATTGAGCCCGTTTGGGGATGTCAATGCCTAAAAGTTTCTCCACGGCTAACACATAGCCCAGGTTATTACCCATCGCATTGGTATAATCCAAACGGTCGGTGAGGGGAATGACTTGGTGATACGTTTTACTTTCAGCGAGTTTCTCAACCCCCCGATGAAGGTGGCCGATATGGGGGACGGCCTTAACGATCACCTCTCCATCCAATTCCAACACGATCCTCAAAACCCCGTGAGTGGCCGGGTGCTGAGGTCCCATGTTGATGGTCATTAACCGTGTCTCTGCCATTTCAAACCTCGGGAACAAAGGGTTTGTCAAAATCCGGTCCTTCGACCGGAAAATCCTTTCTCAAGGGATGACCTTCATAACCATCCCAGAGGAGAATCCTCCTCAAATCAGGATGGTTATCAAAAGGGATCCCGAAGAGGTCATAGACCTCCCGTTCTAACCAGTTGGCTGCTTTCCAGATTGACTCCACACTTGAAACCGATTCAGACTCTCCAACTTTTATTTTCAGCCTCAATCTTTGTTGTTTCTTCATCGAGTAGAAAAAATAAACCACTTCAAAACGGGGGGACTCGGGAAAGAAATCTACACCACAGAGATCAATGAGCATCTGGTATTGGAGATCCGGGTCGGAATAGAGAAATTTACAGATCTCAAAAATGTCTTTCTTCTGGACTGTGACATTGACCTCTTCCCGAAATGTCTTCACCTCCAAAACGGAGGCCGGGAATTTTTCTTGCAATTTCTTCACTGCGATATTGATTTCAGCCATTCCCTTTTCCTCTTTTATCCTTTTATTTCATTTCAAGGCTGCTGCGAACATTTTTTCGATTCGCAAGCGTTTCTTTTCCAATCTTCTTCTGGAGCTGAACAAGGGCCGTCAGCAGAGATTCAGGTCTGGGTGGACAACCTGGAACATAGATATCCACTGGAAGAATTTGATCCACTCCCTGCACCACACTGTAGGTTTTGAAGACTCCGCCTGAGCAGGCACAGGCTCCATAGGCGATGACCCATTTGGGTTCCGGCATCTGTTCATAGATTCGTTTGACCATTGGAGCCATCTTTTTGGTCAAGGTCCCTGCAACGATCATCAAATCTGCCTGCCGGGGGGAGGGCCTGAAAACCTCTGAACCAAATCGAGAAATATCCCACGTCGCCGAACTGGTGACGATCATCTCCAGAGCGCAGCAGGCCAAGCCAAAGGTCACCGGCCAGATCGAATACTTTCGACCCCAGTTGACGAGCCAATCCAGGGCAGGCATAAAAGGCGTTTTCTCAAGGTAGGTTTCTATTCCCATTCCAATGCTCCTTTTTTCCAGATGTAGATATAGGCGACGAGTAAAATTCCAATGAAGACAGCCATTGAGACGAAGGCAAAGACCTTAAACTGTTTGAAGACCACTGCCCAGGGATAGAGGAAGACCACTTCAATATCAAAGAGGAGGAAAAGCATGGCAATAATGTAATACTTGATGGATATCCTGCGGAAGCTTGAGCCAATGGTCGTCATCCCACATTCGTAGGGCGCTTGTTTGATAGCCGTGGGTTTTCTCTGGCCTAAGAGAGCGGAAGCGGCAATGGCAAAGAGGGCAAAAACAACAGCTATGACAATATAGATGAGAATGGCAAGATATTCAATCAACATGAATGCCCCCCTTTATCCCGACAGAGGAGATAGGTTTTATCATGGTCGGGATGTTGCCCCACAGCAACCTTCAATAATATTTCGGAAGTTCTTATGTAAGGTTCCATTTGTGAAAAGTTTCTTGTTCGTGACCAAACTACAAAATTGCCTTTCTTTTGTCAAGAAAAATTTTATTAGAAATTGAAGTTAAATTAGTTTTTTTAGCTCTATCTTAATATATTGTTATTATTTAACATTTTAATTCTGAAGGCAGGTTTTGTAATAAACACAAAAAAGTTAGTGAAATAATTAACATTTTTATATTTAAATATTTTAATTTTGATCTGCAGTTATTCGTTTCGTTAATTATTCAGGTTGGTTCAACTAATGAGCTGAGGTAGGTGAAGAGATGCTTTTGTCCGATGGATCCTTTTTTTGAATCTTCACGGCGCAGACCTTAAATTCTGGGATCTTGGCAATGGGATCAAAAGCCGGGTTGGTTAATATGTTAGCTCTGCTTTCAAGGAAGTGGAAAGGCATGAATACTGTTTTTCTTCCTGCTGCGTCCGTCAACTTCACCCGGGTGGGAACCGACCCGCGTCTTGATGCAATGACGACCCAATCACCATCTGCCACCTTAAGTTCAACAGCATCTTCGGGATGCATTTCAAGAAAACATTCCTTGATTTCCCTTTCCAATGAAGGAGAATTTCTCGTCATCGTACCGGTGTGGTAATGGACATGAACCCTTCCGGTGGTTAACTGGAAAGGATACTCCTCATCAGCTGTTTCTGCAGCGGGTTTGTATTCAATGGCGCTAAACAAACCTTTGCCTCTGGTAAATCGACCCTGATGTAAAAATTTAGTTCCAGGATGTTCAGTATTGGGACAGGGCCACAGCAACCCCTCGCCTTGAAGTCGATCATAAGTAATGCCGCCATAAGATGGGGTGAGCTTTGCAATCTCTTCCATGATGGCACGGGGTGATGAATAATCCATGGGATAACCAAAACGGCTCGACAGCTCCTGGATAATCTGCCAGTCTGGTTTGGACTCTCCAGGAGGCTCTACCGCCTTTCGAAGTAACTGAACCCTTCTTTCTGTGTTGCTAAATGTACCCTCTTTCTCTGCAAAGGCAGCCCCGGGCAAAACCACATGAGCCAGGTCCGAGGTGGGGGTATTGAAGATATCGATGACTAAGAGAAAATCAAGGGCTTTGAGTGCCTTTTCCACATGATGGCAATCCGCATCACTCACCACTGGATTTTCACCCAGGATGACGATGGCTTTCATTTTCCCATTCAGAACAGCAGGAAACATTTCAGTCGCAGTCAATCCAATTTTATCTGAAAGTTTAGCTCCCCAGGCCTCTTCAAATTTTTGTCGAACCGCTTGATCGATCACTGTCTGGTAACCCGTATAAACATTCGGCAACCCACCCATGTCACAGGCGCCCTGGACATTGTTCTGCCCTCGCAGAGGATTGATGCCTGTGGATTCCTTGCCGAGATTTCCTGTGAGCATCGCCAGATTGGCAAGGGACTTGACATTATCCACACCCGTGGTGTGCTGGGTAATGCCCATGGTGTAAAGAATGCTTCCACGCTCAGCCTTGGCATAATATTCTGCTGCCTTTTCCAGATCAGCCACCGGGACCCCTGTGATCTCCGAGACCCTTTCAGGAGGATAATTTTCAACCAACTTTTTCAGTTCTTCAAAATTTTCTGTGCGCTCATCAATAAAGGCCTGATCTTGCCACCCGTTTTTCAAGATGACGTGCATCAGACCGTTGATGAGGGCCACATCCGTTCCGAGATTCTGACGAAGGTGTAAATCGCTTTGAAGGATGATCGGAATTCTACGAGGATCCGCGACAATTAACTTGGCTCCTCTGGCTTTCGCTCGGAAGACACGTGTGGCAATGAGGGGGTGGGCTATCGAAGTATTGGAGCCGATGATCAAGATGCAGTCAGCACCCTCGATCTCCTCAATGGAGTTGGTCATTGCCCCGCTGCCAAATACTGCGGCCAGCCCGGCCACCGTGGAGGAGTGTCAGAGCCGGGCGCAATGGTCGATATTGTTCGTGCCGATGGCTGCCCGGGTGAACTTCTGTAAAACATAGTTCTCCTCATTGGTACACTTGGCAGAGGTCAATACCCCAATGCTATCCGGACCATATTTTTCTTTAATCTCTTTCAGGCGTGTGGCTGCAAGATTGAGCGCCTCATCCCATGAGGTTTCCCCTAAAGCATCGCCCTTGCGAACCATAGGTTTGGTTAATCGGTTTGGGCTCGTAACAAACTCATGGACCGTCCATCCTTTGATACACAATTTGCCCTGATTCACAGGACTGGTTTTAGAAGGAAGGGTCCCAACGATTTTCCCATCGAGGACTTCCAACAGCAACCCGCATCCACATCCACAATAAGGACAGAAGCTTAAAACCGTTTTGAATTCCATCTAATTATTTTACCTCGTAACACCTTCATGTTTTTAAAAAAACTCCCTAATGGGGCACTGGCCTCCGCCAGAGGCGGGACTGGAAAATTTTTAGAGCGGCAACATTTTGCCGAGTCATTCAGATGGCCTCAATAGCAATCCAGCGTCTCATTCATTTCCTTTATTTCAATACTACAAAATATAAAAAAACCGCATTCTAAAAATTTGGAGGCCCCGCCTTTGGCGGGGAAAAGAGATTTAATCCCCATTTCATTTCGAAGATCTCAATTGTTACCTCACCTCAATGATATTGAAGGGTGATTTCTCATTCACGCTGAAGCCCGTCTTGTATCCAAATTCTTTGCTGATAATCTCTGCGACCTTTTTATAAAGCGTTCTTAAAGGAATATCTGCTGGACAGGCCTCTTCACACAATCCACAGTCAATACAGCGACCCACCATATGGATGGCTCGAGCCAAATGGAAAGTAGGATTGGCAGGGGGAACCTCTCCCGTACCTACCAATTGATCTTCTTCCAGGGAGCATTCATTGCAAAAACACATCGGACAGATATTTCGACAGCCGAAACACTTGATGCATCGGTCAAACTCTGTTTTCCAGAACTGGAGTCGAGCGTCCAGATCCATTGCCTCGACGCGGACCACTTTCTGGCTATCCGCTTTTTCTCCCTTTGGACCATCTATCAAACTATCCGGAAATGGTTTTTCACATTCACAAGCCTTGGCCAGTTCATCAGGACAACCAATTCCAATCAGGACAATCTTCTCTTCGTTCAACTGTTTCCACTTGAAGAGTTCTTTGAGTCCCCTTTCATCACAACCTCTTACTAGTACTGCAAAGGTCTCTTCAGGATATTCCGTGGTTAATCGAATCATCAACTGATTAAGGGGATAACGGGTATCACCCGCTTTTTTCCAGTCACCCAAAGAGAGAGGATCGAGTTCCTTAGGATCGCAGAAGAGGTGCGGCATGATGTTGCCATTCTTTTCTCTGAGACCAAGAAATCCCTTGATCTTCCCTTCGGTCAGTAATTTCTGGACATGTTCTCTAATCTTTTGACTCATACTTTTTTAAGCGGCCTCCTTTGCTTTCACTTTCAAAGGATTCGGCCCCAACTTTTTGATTTCTTCTACAAACTCTGAAATCTCATGAACGAATTCAACCGCTTCCGCCGAAGACACCCATCTCGCCCTGAGACGCTCTGGGTGAATGCCGGAAAACTCCAGCAACTTTTTCAGAAAAGTCATCCTTTTACTCGCCATGACATTACCAGACTGGTAATGACATTCGCCGAGACGTCAGCCGGCTACAAAGACGCCATCTGCCCCTGCCTGTAAGGCTTTCAGGATATAGTGAGGCGATATCGTCCCGGCACACATGACGCGGATGACCCGGATCGTTGTCGAATACTGCATTCTACTGACCCCAGCCAGGTCAGCGGCAGCATAGGCTCACCAGGTGCACAAAAAAGCAATGATCTTAGGTCGAAACTCCTCTGCCATGAAGAATTTCCTTTCAATCAAAATGGAAAGTTCAAAATGTAAAATTCAAACTGGTTCTTATCTTCTTTTCCTCAGTTTTCAATTTGCAATTTACAATTTCCATTTTGCAATGATCACTAGGCCGCCATGGCCTTTTCAATTTGAGTATAGATTTGCTTGCTGGTGAAACGCTTGAGCTGTGCGCTGGCTGACTGACAGGTGGCTGCGCAGGCCCCACATCCTTTACAAATCACTTCGTTGATCTCGCAGATTCTTTTATCTTCCAAATATCGAATGGCTTCATAGGGACAGACTTTTAGGCATCCCTGACAGCCTACACAGCTTTCAGGATTGATGAAGGCCACAATGGCATTGCCGAACATCTCCTTCTGGGACAAAAGCGTCACAGCACGCGCTGCGGCACCCAGACCCTGAGCGATCGATTCATCCATGGCCTTTGGAGAATGGGCGAGGCCGCAGAGAAAAACCCCGTCCGTAGAGAAATCAATGGGTCGAAGCTTGACATGGGCTTCCACAAAAAAACCATCCTTATTTACCGGAACCTTGAACAAGTTAGCAATAGGGTTTTCCTTTGGAGGTTCGACGGCCGTGGCTAGGATCAATAAGTCCGGCCGAATCTCCATCTCTCGATTCAGGACATAGGAGGTGAAGAGAACCTGAAGATCATTCTGATCCTTGGCAACTTTTAACTCTTTGCTCTCATCATAACGGATGAAGGCAATGCCTTGAGATCGTGCCTCACGATAAAGATCCTCGAATAGTCCAAAGGTTCGCATATCCCTGTAAACGATAAAGACATCCATCTCGGGGTTGATCTTTTTCAGTTTGAGAGCACTCACGACAGAATGAGTACAGCACACCTCGGAGCAGTATGGCCTCTCCCTGATTCGCGACCCCACACACAGAATAAAAACAGCTGAACGTATCTTTCCCAGAGAGACATCCTGATCTATAAATCTCCGGTCTAACTCCAGTCGGGTCAAAACACGAGGATCCTTTCCGTAGAGATATTGATCTGGCTTTAGCTCCGAAGCACCCGTAGCAACAATGGCAATCCCATGTTCTAATACCTTTTCATTTCCATTCATTTGAAGGGTGGATTTAAAATTGCCCACAAATCCTTCCACCTGCTTCAATTCAGTATTCAGGTAGACATCGATCTTCGGGTTGGATTGAACCTCTTGAATCAGCTTGGCCAGATTTTGCTGAACATTCTCACCCTTCCAGGTTTGATAGAGATTTCGAGCCTGGCCTCCCAAAACTCCTTCTTTTTCAATCAAACAGGTGCGGTATCCCTGTACCGCCAGGTTTTTGGCAGCGCTCATGCCTGCAAGGCCACCCCCAATGACCAAGGCTGTTTGATTGATCTTGATTCGAGGGGCAGACATGGGTTCAAATAAGGCGACTTTCGCCACGGCCATGCGCACAAGATCCTTGGCTTTCTCTGTACCCGCCTTTGAATCACCGCTGTGCACCCAGGAACACTGATTTCGAATATTTGCCATTTCAAAGAGATATTTGTTGATGCCTGCATTGATCACGGTCTCCTGAAAGAGAACTTCATGGGTTAAAGGGCTGCAGGCAGCCACGACCACCCGGTTCAGCTTCTGTTCTTTGATCACCTGGGCCATCTTATCTTGGGTGTCCTGAGAGCAGCTGAAGAGATTCTCCTCCACATGAACCACATCCGGCAGGGTTCGGGCATATTCAGCAATGGCTGGAACATCTAACACGCCTGCGATATTCGTCCCGCATTTACAAACAAATACACCAATCCGTGGAAATTCTCCCCGGACATCAATTTCCTCTGGAACTTCCTTGGTCTTCGTCATGGACCAGCGGGAATCAGCCAAAAAACTCTCGGCCATGGCAGCAGAGGCACTTGATTCAATCACCGAGGAAGGAATATCCTTGGGGGCTTCGAAAGCTCCGGAAGTAAAGATGCCGGGCTTTGAGGTGGAAACAGGTTCAAAGCTGCTGGTGGACACAAACTGATGGTGGTTAAGTTGAATATCCAATCTTCTGGCTAATTCCACCGCTTCCTTTGAGACGCCAATTCCCACAGATAAGACCACTAAATCAAATGTCTCTTCAATCCTTTTCTGAGCCTCGTCTGTATAGCGAATGAGAAGATCGCCTGTATCACTCATCGGAAAAATCTGGGTGATTCTTGATTTGATAAAACGCACTCCCGCCTCTTCCCTGGCCCGGTTATAGTATCTCTCAAAATCTTTGCCGAAGGTTCGCATATCAATATAAAAGATGGCTGTATCGAGCCCTCCCTTCGCATGCTCTTTAGCAACAACGGCTTCTTTGATAGCATAGGTACAGCAAACTGCAGAGCAGTAAGCCTTCGCCCCTTCGTGCACATCCCTCGAACCCACGCACTGAATCCAGGCGATTTTTTTCGGCTCCTTTTTATCGGAAGGCCTGATCAGATGCCCGCCCAAGGGCCCCGAGGCAGAAAGCATTCTTTCGAATTCCAGGCTGGTGACGATATTGGGAGAGCGCTGGTAACCATAGACATCATAAACCTTTGGATCAAAGACCTCACATCCAGGGGAAATGATGATCGCTCCGGCTTGAATGGTCAATTCTTTTTCCTTGTCCTCAAAATTGATGGCCTTTGCAGGACAGAGTTTTTCACAGACCTTACATCTCCCTTTTGTAAGAAAGATACAATGGACAGGATCAATGGCATACTTCAGAGGAACGGCCTGGGCATACTTCACATGGATGGACTTTCTCTTGGCAAGCCCTGCATCATATTCACTATCAATTTTAGTTGGGCATTTCTCAGCACAGAGACCACAGGCAATACATTTAGCCGGGTCCACATAGCGCGGGTATTGAACCACCTTCACTTCAAAATTCCCCTCCTCCCCGGAAATGCTTTTCACCTCGGAGAGGGTCAGTAGCTCAATGTTGAGATGCCGGCCGACCTCGACCAGTTTGGGCGAGAGGATTCACATGGAACAGTCATTGGTGGGGAAGGTCTTGTCCAATTGGGCCATGACGCCACCGATGGAGGAGGACCTCTCCACGAGATAGACATAATAGCCGGAATTGGCCAGATCCAATGCGGCCTGCATCCCGGCAATGCCTCCACCGACCACCATCACTGAACCGATTCTATTCTGTGTCATCTTTACTCCACCCTTCACCAAACGAAAAAGCTATGGTTTTGTTGATTCTGTCTCCTTTTTGGTTTCTTTCCGCTCGGCTAATTCTTTCTCCTCTGCTAACTCTGTTTCCTTTTTTAACAATTCTTCAATCCCGCTGATCGGAATCTCGTTCAACTCCAATCCAAGTGCCTTTTGACCGATGCCCATGCTCAATCCAAGAAGCTGTGTATAGAGAATGGAGGGAAGAGGATGGTTCATATTCCTTTGAGAAAGAATCATTTTTTGGACCTTGTCGAACTGAATGTGGCAGTATGGACAGGCGGCACAGACATAATTCGCACCCGATTTTTTCCCGTCGGTCAGTTTTTTTAAAGTCAAATCCATGGACAGCTTATCATTGATTCCCCATAAAGGGGCGCCGCAACAATCAAGTTTCATTGTCCATTCGATGCTCTCCGCACCGGTCACTTCAACCAGTTGATCAAACAAGGTGGGTGCCACCGGATTATCAAATCCCACAACCTGGCTGGGCCGTAAGGCATGGCATCCATAATGGGTAGCGATCTTAAGCCCCTTAAAGGTCGTGGCTATCTTCCCTTTGATCGCTTCGATGCCTATATCTTTATGAAGAACGGAAAGAAGATGTTTGATCTCGATCCTTCCCTCATACTTCAGGCCTTCTTTCTCGAGGGTCGTATTCACTTCCTTCTTCAAAGAAGCATTCTCTTTCATGAGGTAGTCTGCTTTCTTGAGGCTGCCATAGCAACATTTGCACAACGTCATCACATTCAGATTCTTCTTTTCAGCCAGGGCCAGATTTCTTGCTGCAGAGAGGAGGAAAATTTTAAAGCCCATATTCCTCAGGGGATATCCACAGCAGTTAAATTCTCTGATATCGACCAATTCCACACCGAGCTTCTCAAGAACAGCTCTGGAGGAAGATTCGTACTGGTTGAGACGGGCTGGAATGGTACAACCGAGAAATAATGCAAATTCCATCATTTTCTTTCCATAGGATGCAGGGTCTTTTCTCTTACTTGTTTGATCGCTAAATTTTTAAGTTCGTAAAGCACATCCGTGACGTGGACCCCCTGTGGACATTGTTCCTGACACTGATAACAGGTCAGACAATCCCACAGCATATTTGAACCAAAGGCAAGATCCCTCAACCCTAAACCAGCGGCATGCATGATTTGATGGGGCAGGAGCCCCAGGGCTTCCTGAGGATTTTCAAAGTTACCCACCACAGGACAGACGGTTGTACAGGTCTGACAGCCAAAGCAAACCGAAAAGGTTTTTGCCTGAGCAGAAAGGTTCAGCCCGCTCTGTAATTTTCTGTTCGTGGGAGTCAGAGGTAGAACCTTATCTTTCTTCTTCATTAAATCACATTGAGCTGCAATCGCCTCTCTCGCCTGGATCAAGGGCTTCTCGTAATCTCTCAGAATCGTTTCTTCCTTCATCAATCCACGGTAAAAAGAAAGAGGAGAGAGAACGAGGAATTCCGGGTATCCCTTCTTAAGGAGAGTTTCTCTTACGTTAAACCACAAATCCTGCAGGTTGATCCCCACTGGACAGACCACCGTACAACGATAGCAATTGGAACAGAGATAGACCCCTTCTTGAATATGCCTCAGTTCTTGCGGGCTCAATGCTTTGCCAGAGGCAAGGGCCTTGAGGGAGGCGATCTTTTCAGAAGGAAAAATATTCATATTCGTAATTTCTTCAAAGGCCATGATCACCGAGCATCTCAAACTGCAGGTTCCACAATGAGTGCAGGCATCCAGTTCCATGGCCTGGAGAGTGGCTCTGTTCGCCGGAGCCAATTTGTCTTTTCCGATGACTCCGTTGGCAAGGAGGCTTATTGAACTGGCAAAGATATGGAACATTTTACTGAAGGGAAGATAGGCGAGTCCTACGAAACAAGCTAAGATATGAATGTACCAAAGCACGCTGGGTAAACGAGCCCTGTCAATTCCGAGGCCGATGGGGCTGATGATCTTGGCTGCTCCATAACCGGTAAATGCCCATTGGGGCCGGGCATGGCATCCCTCACAACTCGATTGATGTAACTCCTTACCTTTCTGTAAGATTGCTTCGTCAAAAGACCCTTTTAAATTTGGGGAAACCACACCAAATTCTTTCACCCAATAGGCTTCCAAAGACTTTAGTTCTTGGGAATCACTCAATCCAGAATATTCATCCACCATCCTCTTATAATCGGAGTAGGCGACCATTTTGGTGGCTTCCAAAAAGATACCGGAGAGCATGATGACTGCCACAATGAGGATGGTATAAATATCCATGGCATTGGTGAACATGCGGGGGACCTTCAAAATGAATCGGCGATAAATCGCAATGATCACTCCAACGATGACGAGAGCGCCGAAGAGGTCTCTTAAAAACATAAAAGGATTGATCGTAGAATAATAGTTCTTCCATATGGCTATGGTGATGGTTTTGTCCAGAGCATGCATCAGGAGAAGAAGCATGAAACCGCCGTAGATAAAAATATGCATGACCCACCTGAGAAAATCCTCCCTCAATATCCTGAATTGGAGCAGTACATCGAGAACAAAGACTTTCAGCAGAGTAAGAATCTTGACACTGAAAAGTGTCGAGAGGATTCCCTTGATGGCAGAAAAAAACCGTGTGGAGGTTGAAATCTCTTCTGCTCCTATCCCGATCTTGTATCGGAACCAGGTCGATACTTTATAAATCAAAGCGATCAGGAAAATGACCAGGGAAATGTATAAGGAAACCTTGAGGAACATAAACTTATATCCCTTGACTCGGTTGAAAAGGAAAGGGTGTTAAAGAACTTGTGAATTTTTTAATTTGAACGCCTCATTCCTAAACCAAACGCTTTCTTTTGTCAAGCGAAAAATCGCACTTTTCACATCAATTTCTTATTGACAATAGATAAAAGATTTACATAATTAATTGTAACTTCAAGTCAATCTTTCTTCAAGG
The DNA here is from genome assembly GCA_049513055.1 of Thermodesulfobacteriota bacterium. Taxonomy (GTDB): domain Bacteria; phylum Desulfobacterota; class BSN033; order BSN033; family UBA1163; genus UBA1163. Next base: position 3,711 of record JBEKWN010000031.1, on the reverse strand, counting down.
GGTGCCGATGCGGTTTGGATTCCATATTTCCATTGCTGGAGGCTTTTCAAAGGTGGTTGAAAGAGCCAATGCCAGGGGCTGCGAGACCATCCAATTCTTCTCCAGAAACCCAAGGGGATGGAAATATTCCCCCCTGAATAAGAAGGAGGTGGAAGAATTCCGATCATCCATTCAATCCTCTACTCTTTTCCCTGTCTCTCTTCACATGCCCTATCTCCCCAATATCGCTTCCTTCAAGTCAAAATTTTACAAGCGGTCAATCCATTCGATCGCCACAGATCTTCAAAGGGCAGAGCAATTGGGAGCCCAGTACCTGATCATCCATATCGGTCATCGGATGGAGTCCTCGGAAGATCAAGCCATTGAGGCTGTTTCACAAGGGATCGATCAGGCCTTTGAAAAGGTGAAAAATGGCGTCATGCTCCTCACGGAGAACACAGCAGGGCAGGGGACAGAGATCGGATATAACTTTAATCAGATCAAAAACATCATCGAAGGGGTTCATGACCATCAAAGAATGGGCGTCTGCCTCGACACCGCCCACTCTTTTGAGGCAGGCTATGATCTCTCTAATAAAGATGGAATTGAGAGGACTCTTGAAAACTTTGATCAAACAATCGGCTTGAAACGACTCTATCTCCTTCATCTCAATGATTCAAAGACTCCTTTGGGATCAAGAAAAGATAGGCATTGGCACATCGGTGGGGGATATATCGGACTGGAAGGATTCAGAACTCTGGTCAACCATCCTTTATTAAGGCACCTCCCTGGGATCATGGAGACTCCAAGAAAAGATACTGTGGAAGACCTGAAAAACATGGAGGTGATCCGGAGTCTCGTTGAGTAATTCTCTTCCTTTTCCATTTTGTCATTCCTGCAAAAGCAGGAATCCAGATATTTTTAATACCCATTTCTGGATTCCCGTTTACACGGGAATGACACGATTCAAATCCTAAAGAAAGGGTGTTCAAATTTTTAAGCAATAGATATGGAAATTATCGATTCTCATACCCACTGGGGACCCTCGGTGAGCATGGGCACAGAGGTAACAACCGAAGAACTTCTGAGGCAGGCAGAGCAAAGCAATGTGAGTCGGATCGTTATCTTTCCATTTCCCTCCATGGCATTGGCAGATGAAGGAATCAATGAGAGACTTCTTAACGAAGCCAACAGGGTAAACCCCGTTAGAAATTCCAGCGGGGCATTAAACCCCGCCGGAATTATTCTAAAATCTAACCCCGCTGCAGAGCGGCGGGGCATTATTTCTAACGGGGTAAAAAGATTTATTCCTTACTATTATATTCCAGAAACGATGAAACCTATTCCTGATAAAAAGGAATTTTACGGTGGGAAGTGGCATTGGATGCGGGGGGTCCAGGATTCTTCATCCAACTATCAGGCTTTGGAAGATCCTAAATTGGAAGAATTTATTGAAACATCAGAAAGGATTGACCTTCCCATTGTCTTTGAGGAGGAACTCGCTTTCACAGAGGCTTTTGTAAGAAAGACAAAGAATTTGAAGTTCATCATCCCTCATCTGGGAATGCTTGGGGGAAATCCCATGGACTTCCTACATACCTTCAAAGCGAGAGAGAATGTCTACTTCGATACAGCCCTGGCTAGTCCAAACACGATGATGAGCTTTTTAGAGAAAATAGGGCACGGGAGGATTCTCTTCGGTTCTGATATTCCTTTTGGAACGATGAAATGGGAATTGGAAAAAGTTCTCTCTTTGCCGATCGGAGATGACAAAAAGGAATGGATCCTTTCCAAAAATCTGAAAAGGCTGATCGGATTGGGATGAGTTCGTCAAAACTTATTGCAATAAATAGAAGCGTCCGCTTTATTCCCAACCTGTGGTGACAAGGTTAAAAGTAAAAAAAAGAATTATCCTCTTTCAAGGAGATAGGGGGACACGAAGATGGCATCCAAATTTTTCAGTGAAAGAAATTTGAGGTTTTTGCTTTATGAGGTCTTTGATGTCGGCTCGCTTACCCGATACGATACCTATAAAGAATACGATGGCAAAACCCTCGATATGGTCCTCAAAGCAGCCATTGAACTGGCCGAGGGTCTTCTTTGGCCTATCTTCCAAGAGATGGACAAGAATCCACCGGAATGGGTTGATGATCAGATTAAGGTTCATCCCTCGGTTAGAAAGGTTTTAGAGGAATGCGGTGAAGGGGGTTGGATTGGTACCAACATCCCTTTTGAGTGGGGGGGACAGCAGCTTCCTCAAATGATTACACAAGCGTGCACATTCATTTTTGCCACAGCCAATTATTCCGCTTCGGTCTATCCTGGTTTGACTTCGGGAGCCGCTCGTCTCATTCTTAACTTTGGAAAAGAGGAGATGAAAAAAATCTATCTTCCCAAGATGCTTGCCGGAAAGTGGCAGGGGACTATGGCCTTAACTGAACCCGAAGCAGGAAGTTCACTCTCCGACATTACGACGATCGCCGAACCTACGGATCAAGGCTACTATAAAATGAGAGGTCAAAAAATATTTATATCGGCTGGAGACCACGACGCGGTTGAAAATGTGGTCCATCTCATGCTGGCAAAGATCCAAGGCGCCCCTGCCGGTGTAAAAGGAATTTCTCTTTTCGTTGTACCCAAAAAGCGGGTGGACGAGAAAGGCCAATTGGTTTTCAACGATGTAGTCACATCCGGAATTTTTCACAAGTTAGGTTATAGAGGATGTCCCATTGCCCAGCTCAGTATCGGAGACAACGACGACTGTCGCGGCGACCTGGTGGGTGAACCCAATAAAGGACTTCTCCATATGTTTCAGATGATGAACGAGGCACGAATTGAAGTAGGAGTAGGAGCCACGGCCATTGCTTCGGCCGCCTATTACGCGGCCTTGGAGTATACAAAAAAGCGACTTCAGGGTAGAAGATTGTCAACCAAGGATCCCACGCTGCCCCAAGTTCCTATCATCGAACACCCGGATGTGAAGCGCATGTTGCTTTTCCAACGTTCCATTACGGAAGGATCTCTCGCTTTACTGACACAATGCGGGAAATATGCCGACCTCGCCATCGTTCTCACCGGAGAAGAGAAGGAAAAGAACGAGCTTCTGTTAGACCTCTTAACTCCGGTTGCCAAAAGCTATCCATCGGAAATGGGTTTGCTTTCGATTAGCCTGGGTTTACAATGCCTGGGTGGATCAGGTTACTGTGATGACTACCCTTTGGAACAATATTATCGGGACGCACGGATTCATCCGATCCATGAGGGCACCACGGGTATCCATGGATTAGACCTTCTCGGTCGAAAAGTTATGATGAGTAATGGGAAAGCTTACAAACTCTACCTGGAAGAAGTGCAAGGGACCATTCGTGGAGCGGAAAAATTTGAGGAGCTTGAACCCTATGCGCAGAAACTCAAGGAATCGTTGGAAATGCTTCAAAAAGTTACCGCCCATCTGATGGAGGTGGGGAAAAAAGAAAGTCCTGAACTCTTTTTGGCTGACGCAACCCTCTACCTGGAGTTCTTTGGAATTGTATCTGTGGCCTGGCAATGGCTTATCCAAGCCACGGCTATAGTGAAGGCTCTGGAAAATCGCCCGGACGGCGCAGAAGCAAATTTTTATACCGGTAAGTTTTTTGCCTTCCGTTATTTCTTTGAGTATGAACTTCCGAAGATTCAAGGCTTGGCCAAACGGTTGATGAATAGCGACGGATTGACGGTTGAAATAAAGCCTGA
>JBEKWN010000030.1:0-30260 GCA_049513055.1 Thermodesulfobacteriota bacterium | reverse complement strand
AATCTTGTCCCTCCGCAAGGACACACCGTAAGGTGAATTGTGGTACTGCTCTATATATCGAAAATAAAGGGGGTGTGCAATAAAGTACTTAAGGAGCGCTGTCCAGAGGTGGATGAATCTCTCTCTGATTGGCTTTGAAATGGGGTCCCCTTCCCAGAGTATCACCATGACTTTTTCTTCCAGTTCTTGATACAATTTTTTGATAAGGGCTTCCTTACTCTCGAAATAATGATAGATCGTCCCCGCTCCCACCTCCGCTTTTTCGGCTACCATAGCCATTGATGTCCCGTGAAAGCCATGTTCCACAATGAGATCCAATGCGGCTTGAATGATGAAGAATGAATGTTCATTCCGAATAGTACCCAGCAATTGACGTGCTGTCAAGTCGTCCATCGGCTAACTATCAGAAAAATGAGCTTGTGAAAAATATCTTTTAAGGATTATCACCTGAAATCTGGTATAAAGAACTGGATTCTCGCCTTGAGGACTACAGGAAGTTATCTTCAGAAAAGGGCTGCAGATAAACATCCCTATGAGCTCTATCTGCAGCTCAATGAGGGCCGAGCATACGAAGACCAAGGCGAAGAGCCCACAAACGAACTGGATCTATGAGAGGGTCCAAAGGGATGCAGGTGATCCACCGTGGTCTAAGGGATCATCCTCACCGGTCTGATGCCCCTGGCGAGCGTCTCTCGCTTGTGGATCTCGGATCCCACCGGGCATGCGGCGATACACATCCCGCAGCGGTATGTGTAGCCGTTTCGCCCCATGTGCGGGAGACCCCTATCCTGATAGTAGGAGCAACCGGGCTTGTCGATCTTGATCCCGTTCCGAACCACCCCCTTCATCGCATCCGGGCCCTTGGGCGGTGCTGGAATCACCTTCGGAGGGCAGGCACGGATACACGCGTAGTCGCACTTCGATACGGTCTTCTCACAGAGACCCAGATTCAGGGGTTCGTCCGGCCTCAGTTCGGCATCCGTCAGGAGCTGCACAAAGCGCTGCCTCGGGCCGAACTGGGGCGTCAGGAGGAGATTGGAAACCCCGAATTCGCCCAATCCAGCCTGCACTGCCGCGTGCTTGTGGGAGAGCACTCCTTTCAGACTGCTCAAGTCGTAGGGGTCCGAGGCATGGACCGGCATCGCCAGGAAGCCCTTCTGACCGAGAAAATGGGCGATGCGAAGAAGCGTCTGGTTCAGCCGGCCGTTCATCATGATCATCATCCGGCTGTACATGCCCCGAAGCTCCGGCAGCCCGTCCACCAACGGATCCACCCATCGAAGGGCCATCACGATGCTGCTCCTGCACTCGGGAAGGAGATCGCTGGGTCGGTGATATCCTTCCGGGGTGATTGCAGCGATTCCATCCGTCGAGGCGACTCCTACGAGGTCGAGCCCTTGATCGAGAACGTATCGCTTGATCTCCCTGGTCAACTCTTCCATCTTCACCCCTTCTGTCATCTGAATGAACTGTGAGAAAAGCTATAGAAAACTTGCTTTGGGATGGATTGAATATAAGAAAAAGGGAGTAGTATGTCAAGGAAGCTCAACGACATGATATAACGGTGATCTTCTCTAGTGAGGTGTTGAGGAAGCAAGGACGGAGATTAGGATTGAGGAAAAAGAGCATTGATGATTACCAAATCAAGGATCCTCTGGCAAAGTGCTGGGTTGTTAACTTCAGGAAGAACTAAACACAATCTCATCAAGACATCATGACAGGCCTCCCGTCAGGCGTAAGGGGGCGCCAACGTCGATTCTGCTACTGGGTGCCTCAGCCGTGCCGGAAAATCGTTCGTGGAAGCGTACCCGTTCGCCGCCAAGCGACAGCATACGCGACTTCACCCGGGGAATTCTCACGCGATAGCCCGCAGATTTGTTAAAAAACTACGTCGTGGCGCAGGCTGACAAAGCGTGAATCAACGTGCGCCTGCGCCGGCCAGCCGCAGGAGGCGAAGCGCTTCGGTGTAGAAACCGCACACGTGATAGCCGACCTGCCACACGCTGCCCTTGCCGGATCCTCGCGCGCGGTTCGCCGGGTCATAGGTGGAGTACCAGCCGCCGTATTCCGGGTCAATGAAGCGGTCCCTCACGAAAGCGAGCGACTTGTCGAAGGCGGGCCAGAGGTCCGCGCGCCCCCGGAGTTCCGCCCAGTGCATCATCGCGCGCAGGGACTCGCACTGCTCCCACCAGCCTTTTGGTTCCCGAATGGCTTTCCCGTCGTAATCGGCTCGCGAAAAGATACCGCCCTCCTCGGAATCGTAGCCTACCTTCATGCCGTAATCCAGCAGCCGCTCGGCGATTCCCAAGTATCGGGCCGGCATGCCTTTCTCCACACCGTGGCTGAGCAAGAAGGCCCACTCGAACTGGTGCCCCAGCTCGATGCTACCCTGCTGCGTGGCCGCCGCCGGCCGCCATTCCGCGTCGTATATCTCCGGCAGGCGCCCCTCGCGCTCCTGGTAAAGCCGGGTGAAGATCCGGTTCGCATGGTCCTCCGCGTCCTTCAAAATCTCCGCCGACTGCGTCGCATCGTACAGTGCGAGCAGCGCCTCGAAGAGGTGCATCATCGGGTTCTGCGTGTTCTGCCCGATTACCTTGGCATACCCGCGATCGGTTTTCGGCTTGAAGAAGCCGGTTTCGTCCCTCAGGTGGGACTTCATTTCTCCCCACGTGGCCAGCGCAGCTTTCTTGTACTTGTCGTCCCCGGTGACCCGGCCGGCGTGGGAAAGGGCGAAGATGACGAACGCTAAGCCATAGCTGTTCTTACTCTCGTCGAGGATTTTGCCCTCCGGCGTCATGCTGTAGAAAAACAACCCCTGATCGAAATCGCGGAAGCGCTCCAAAAGAAAGTCGGCGCCTTTGCGGACCGCTTCCAGGTACGACGCCTCGCGGGTCAGCTCATAGCCCTGCGCCATTACAAAGATCTGCCTGGATTGCGAAACCAGCGTCCCGTTCTGGTTTCCAACCTGGCGCCACTGGCGGTCAAGATTCACTTTGAAAAAGCCCTCTGGGGTGAATGCGGCATCGCGCCAATGCGCCGTTTCACCCGCCAGAGTCTTGCGGAACCACTCGCGATCCACGTGCCCGGCGATATCGGAGGCCGGGCCGGCCAACGCCGGCCCGAGCAGCAGGAGCATGCAAGCGATCAGTCTGATCATGGCGTTCTCGGACTCACACGAACTTGTACACGCCGGGTACCGGCGTGGGAGGCGTCTCGATTTTGGCGTTCATGTCGAGCGTCTTCGTGAAGAGATCCTGCTGGGAGTTCATGATCATCTCCCAGGTGATCTTCAAGTGATAAGACCTTGCTTTGGGATGGATTGAATATACGAAAAAGGGAGTAGTATGTCAAGAAAAATGACCACCGATGATTACCGATAGAAATCAAGTACGTTTCGCTAAAATGTCTGTTTGTGAAGTAATTTACAGGGAGGATTTCGTCATGCCTTGGTCTAGGGCGGTTTAATCACCAGCCGATTTTCTAGTGCCTCCCTGCCACAACACGAATAACCGTTGAAATAACAACGATTAAGAAGGAAGGTAGCCAAACCCATAAAAGCTCACTTTTGATAACCATTAAACCCCATTTGCTAAAGAAAGCTCCAACACTAATTGGAGAAACCATTATTGGTCTCCAAGAGAAAAAATACCTCGTATTGTCAAAAGGAGCCAATAGAGCAATTCCCAAACCTCCATTTGTGAGGGCATCGAGGATACCATGACTCGCTGATAACAAGAAAAAGAAAATGAAATAGAAGCACCACTGTCTAGAAAATATCTCTGCGTCACGGAAGAAAAGACAAACGAAAAAAATACTCATTAATAAACCAAAGAAGGGCGAATGAAAAAATCCTCTATGCCCGAAAAGATTTTGGTATGGAATACCAAAGGAAATTCCAATAACGTCAGCATCAGGAATAATTGAACAGACTATAGAAAGAGGCCAAAAATGATTGGGAACATCTCGTGGTGCGAATGCTACTCCGGCAGCAACCGCAACAACTGCATGTGAGATGACCGAAGGCACATTAAGCTCCCTTTAAATATTTTTCCTTATGCTTTCCCAAAATCTTTTCCCATTATTTTCCAAAGAATTTCCTCTATCTCAGGGGATAACTTAGGCCTTTTCTCTCCCTCCTCTCTCTTAATTCGAACTTCATACAAGGTCTCAAGTTGAGGAAGAATATTCTTCAGCTCCGGGGTCTTTTCCACTTTCTGGTTTATTATGTTCCGTTGCTCTGTAGCTTTCTCAAAATCCTTCTTATCGATTGGGATGTTATAGAGCAAATTCAGAATCTCCATGAGGCGCATCTTCCCAATATAGTCTTCCTCCAAAATAACATATTGAGGCAACGACACGATAAACCAAATCGTTTCAGTACCGAACTCGGGTGCCCTTTGAGTAATCAAAGTAGTAATACTCGTTGGACCCTGGTAATAACTAGGCTGGGCTTCGGATCTCTTTAGGTCCAGCTGCGTCTCTCTTCCTATGGCTCCCCCATTGATAATCAAAGGTCTGGTGTGAGGAACCGCATCATACATGCTTCCTAAAAGAATATATTTCTTCACGTTGAGAGTCTTAAGAAGCTTTAAAACAGAATCAACATAAACTTCAGATAGAGCATGAGGTTCAAGAAGGTGAAGAAAGAGAAGGTCATTTCCTCCTTCTCTTTTGGCATAGCGAAGAGTCATATTGGGAATGGAAACTTGGCGAATACCCTCTTCATAGTAAAGAGTTGGGCGATAGCGAGTAAAATCGAAAAAATGACCAGGTTTAGCCAGTCTGGCCAATTCCTTAGCCCCATACTGAGTCTCCAATTGGTTCAGGACCAAAGTCCCAACATTATTCACATCTATCCAGGGCCAAAGGATGGCAAACAGATAAGGCTCGTTCAATTCCGGTATAGGTTCCTTCACCTCAAAAGCACCGATTCTCACTTTTTATCCCTCCAGTAACAATTGTCTTTAAAAAGTATTATAAAAGAATCTCAATATTTTATGTAATAAATTTTTCGGTTACTAGGGATCAAGTAGGGTGCTATGACATATCGTCTTGGGCAGAAACAAATTCTTTGCTATACTGTATAACGAAAATGGTAACCGACACTCCATTAGAAATTAAAGAACTGCTGCGCATCTACAATATCTCACCTGGTATGTCTGCCTCAATCATACCTCTGAAAGATGCAGAAAGTAGAGGTCTATCGCTGGAACTCGAAGAACCTCCTGGGCTGGCCACTAAAATCGCAGGCTACGACGGTCTCTTCTCAACCGGATTATCAAAGGACTATGTGGAGAAACGAGAGTTCAATCTGTTTATTTCCATAAGGGAACTACTCCAGAATGCCTTGGACGAGGAAGAGTTGATATCCGGACGGCCTGATGTCCAGTTCGGGCAAGACACTCTTGGAACATGGATCATAGATAGAGGACGGGGAATTACCTTGGAAGCGCTTCGCATGGGCGAAAGCAACAAAGAATCTTGGATGCGGGGATATTATGGAGAGGGGTTAAAACTGGCAGCATCGAGCCTGACTCTCAATCAAATTCCGGTCTATATATTCACAGGACAAATGGTCTTCAGATTCATCGTTCTCCCAAGAGATGCACGAAATCCCGGGATCTTTATTCTTCTGGGAAGGTCTAAAGAGGCGGTTAAAGGGACGAAAATTCTTCTATCGGGTTACAAGGCAGACCTAAAATTCATTAAGAAAATGGTGCGCTTCTGGAACAAAGAGCTTGAAGGTAAGCTGATCGTGGAAGAGAGATTCTCCTCTGAAGATTGCCCTAAAGAAATGCCTTCTGCTATGTTTGACTTCCCTAACCTACTCTATATACGGAATATGTATGCAGGAGAAATGAGCGAGGTTTCTAAGAGAAAATCTTTCTTTAGCTATGATCTTTGGTGGTTTCGGTTCGATGTCTCGAGAAAGCTAATGACTCAAAGCATGCCACAACTGTTTTTGGAGATTGCCAAATTACTCGAGAAGTCAGCAGGAGCACGAAAAAAGTATGCAGAAAAGCTTGTAGAATCCGGAATGCTCAAGATGAAGCCCCTTGGAAGAGGACTTTTAATTGAATTCAATCCGACGTTCTCTATTGTCGAGGGGCACCTTTTCGTATACGCCTTTCCGAAAGGGATGCTAGATGCATTTATTGAAGCCTTAGGCCTTAAGGATAAAAGAGACCTCCTCCGACGAGTTTCCACAAATGAAGAAGCCGAGTCGGCTGTTTCGAAGGGCTTGATTCCTATACTGCTTCCGTATGAACTCTCAGAGCAATTCAGCAGTATCCCCCCTTTGCAGAACCGTAGCCTCACTTGATTATTCTCGATTTAATGAAGTTCCATCTTTTATTACCTTTTCCAGTTATCTGTTGTGGATTATCGGTTGAAATGTTGCAGCATCGGATAAAATTCAAGAATCTCGACTTCAGGAAGTACTGAACAGGGGATTTGATATTTTCTGTCGTGTCAATTCTTAGCTATTAGGCACAAGCAAATTTAATCTGCCAATACCCAAACCAAAGAGTCTTTGTCAAGCAAGATATTATTCCGAAGTTTAGGGTATCTTGGTGGATCCCATCGTTATTCCAGTAGGGACATACATGATCTGTTTGCCGCGGCGAAATGCCAATACGCGTTTGGGTGACTGGGTATATAGAACCCTAGCCAAATCGTGTGGGAAGAAGAAAGATCTCGGTACAGTCATCGTCTTCGTTGCAAAACGGTGCAGGAAGTCGCTTAGCGAAACGCAACAAAATCCTCCCATCGTGGTGGTGGTGAACCGGCCGGCAGGATGGTTTTTGTCAGTTCCATTAAACAGCACATTGTACAACTCGCGGGCGTACTCCAGCTTCAGATCCCATTCAAAGACTTCCACCTCTACGCTGCTAAAATTCCAGACATGTTGTAAGTACATTTCCAGGTCAGGCGGGTTGATCCGTATCAGATCCTTGCTTCTCACATCCTCTGCAAGAGTAGTCCCGTAACTGCCGCCGGGGTCCCAGAACAGAACCGGTCGATCTGGACAGACAAGGCGCAGAGCCGAGTGGTGGTCCCACCAAGGCCCGTACACAATGATCACCTGGAGCAAGGGTTGGTTTGGATTGTCTACAACGGATTTCATGTCAATCGGAGCATTCACCCAACTGGTCGGTCGATAAGGGGCTGGGGCGTGGACACAGGCCGTAACCAAGGAGATAAACAAAAGCATGGTTGCCGTGCTCTTCATTTTTACCGGCAAGCGCCCCGCAAGCCCTGCCCTGTGGGTGGGGAACTTTAAATTTTCAATTTTTCTAAACCATCTGAGACGATACATCTTCCAAAAAGAGCCGATCAGTTATTTACGATATATAAATAGATGCCCGGTTGGGAAAAGGCGGCCTAAGGATGCTTTATAGAAGCTGTAAAAAGGCCTAAGCCAATTTGGAGCCACCTCTACAGGGTAAACAATATCCTGAACGTATACCTGAGCGTAATCAGCAAATATCTTCTCCACATCTCCTTTTGAGATTTGGATCGTATTGTAGTTTATTAAATATCCCTTCCCAGCCAGAAGCCTTCGATATATTTTCTGGATGAATAGGGGAAGATATCCATAGAGAGGAAGAAAATAGTGTAAATCAATCGGGAAATAAGGATTTGGGATCTGGATAATGATCAAACCATTCGGTGACAGAATACGATTGACCTCTTTAAGCAATTCGTTGGGATAGGGGACATGTTCAATCGTAGAGATAAGGGTGACGAGGTCGAAGGTTTCGTTTTTGAAGGGAAGGTTTTCAGTGATGTTGGCTCGAATCACTGATAAATCTTGCTGCCGGCATATGGCCAAACAGTGTTCCGATAAATCCACTCCAATGCTTTTAGAACAAATCCTATTAAAGGCACTTAAAATCTGGCCACTTCCGCAAGCGATATCTAAATGGCGTAACCCGGATGGTACATAGGACTGAACCTTTGTTATAATAAATTTTGCTTTGGTTGTTAAATCATGTCCCAACCGTAGTCGATTTCGGTCCTTCCCACGCTGAAAAAGTTCTTTTAACCACATACGACTTACTGCAAAAGGTGAAAGAATTTAAAAGAGAGCCTGGACAAATTCGGTAGCGTTAAATTCCCTCAGATCATCAATTCCTTCGCCTACGCCAATATATCGGATTGGGATTTTCAGCTCTTCTGTGATTCCGACAATGATTCCTCCCTTGGCTGTTCCATCCAATTTGGTCAGAGCAATTCCTGTCACGCCGATGGCCTCGTTGAAGAGTTTCGCCTGTGAGATTGCATTCTGGCCTGTCGTGGCGTCAAGGACGAGGAGGATTTCATGAGGGGCCCCTGGGCATTCTCGCCCGACAATTCGTTTCACCTTTTTTAACTCTTCCATGAGATTGACTTTGGTGTGAAGCCTCCCCGCTGTATCAATGAAGACAAGATCAATATCTCTGGCCTTGGCAGCGTGGATGGAGTCAAAGGCCACGGCGGAAGGATCTGATCCTTTGGATTGTTTGATCAGATCAGCTCCGACTCGATTTGCCCATATCTCAAGCTGTTCCACCGCAGCGGCCCGAAAGGTGTCACCCGCCCCGACCAGGACCTTTTTCCCTTGGGATGAATATTGATGGGCAATCTTTCCGATGGTGGTTGTTTTACCACCACCATTGACTCCAACCACCACCACGACAAACGGTTTTGTCTGCGAGAAGTCAATGGAAAGAGGCTTCTCCCCTGATTTTAGGATCCGAAGGATTTCCTGTTTAATAAACTCTTTTACCTTTTCAGGTTCCTGAAGTTCTCCCCTTTTGAGCCCCTGGCTTACCCCTTCTATTAATTGATGAGATGTTTTCACTCCCAAATCGGCTTCAAAAAGAAGACCCTCCAATTCGTCCAAGAGATGTTGATCAATGGTTTTTTCCCCTAGGAAGAGCTGATCGATTTTTTCTACAAAACCCTGATGGGTTTTTGAAAGGCCCTTTTTTAATTTTTCAAAAAATTTCCACATGGGGTCATCTCCGGACTTAATAATGTGGCCTAAAATCTAACATCAACAAGAGATAAAATCAAATTCACCAGTTTACTCCACCCATTCTGTCATTCCCGTGTAAACGGGAATCCAGCCATTCCATGAGTATAGATTCCTGCTGGAGTTTATCCCGTTGAAAAACGGGGCAGGAATGACAGGCAGCGAAGCAATCTTAAACAAAAAAGGGCGAGGATTATCGCCTCGCCCTTTTTAAGATAGAACTTAAAGTATGTTACTTTTTCCCAACATCCTCGAAATCTGCATCGACCACATCCTCCTGCGCTTTTGGTCGAGGACCTTCCTGGGCACCAGCTTCAGCACCGGGTCCGGCAGCTCCTTTTTGAGAAGCCTTTGCATACATCGCCTCTGCCAATTTATGGGAAGAACGGGTGAGTTCTTCTTGGGCAGATTTGATGGTGCTCAGGTCGTTCGTCTCCATCGCCTTTTTCGCTTTTGCGATTGCATCTTCGATATTCTGTTTATCTCCAGAATCGACCTTATCCCCATATTCCTTCAAGGATTTCTCGGTCGAATAGATAAGAGTATCAAGTTGGTTTCTCGCTTCAGCAAGCTCACGTCTCTTCTTGTCTTCTGCTGCATGGGCCTCGGCATCTTTGACCATCTTCTTGATATCATCTTCGTGGAGACCGCTGGAGGCAGTGATTTTTATGGATTGCTCTTTACCCGTTCCAAGATCTTTCGCCGCGACATGGACAATTCCATTGGCATCAATATCAAAAGTTACCTCGATCTGAGGAATACCTCGGGGAGCGGGTGGAATTCCTACCAATTCAAATTGGCCGAGTGTTTTATTATCAGCGGCCATCTCCCTTTCACCCTGAAGCACATGGATCGTCACAGCAGGTTGACTATCCGATGCCGTGGAAAAAATCTGGCTCTTTTTCGATGGAATGGTGGTGTTTCTTTCAATCAGCTTGGTGAAGACACCCCCCAGCGTTTCAATACCAAGGGAGAGTGGGGTGACGTCAAGTAAAAGCACATCCTTCACCTCACCCTTCAGGACTCCAGCCTGAATCGCCGCACCAATCCCTACAGCCTCATCAGGGTTGACGCTCTTATTGGGTTCTTTCCCAAAGATTTGCTTCACTTTCTCCTGAACTTTAGGCATCCGGGTCATCCCGCCAACGAGGATTACCTCATCGATGTCCCTGGCTGAAAGTCCAGAATCGGCAATGGCCTGGCGGCATGGCCCTTCAACCATTTCAATAAGGTCCTCTGTTAGTTTTTCCAATTTGGCTCGAGTCAATTTCATGTTCAGATGCTTCGGTCCCGAGGCGTCGGCAGTGATAAAGGGTAGATTGATGTCCGTCTCCATCATATTGGAGAGTTCAATCTTTGCCTTTTCGGCAGCCTCTTTTAACCTTTGAAGAGCCATTCGATCTTTTCTCAGATCAATCCCCTGATCTTTCTTAAACTCATCCGCTAAATAGTCGATGATACGTTGATCAAAGTCATCTCCACCCAGATGGGTATTTCCATTGGTCGATTTGACCTCGAAGACACCTTCGCCCAACTCGAGAATGGAGATATCAAACGTTCCACCACCCAGGTCGAAGACAGCAATCTTTTCATCCTTCTTCTTTTCGAGACCATAGGCGAGGGAAGCAGCGGTTGGTTCATTGATGATTCGAATGACATTCAGGCCTGCTATTCGTCCTGCATCCTTCGTGGCCTGACGCTGACTATCGTTGAAATAAGCTGGAACGGTGATCACGGCATCGGTCACCTTCTCACCGAGATAGGCCTCTGCTGTCTCCTTCATCTTCTGGAGGACGAAAGCAGAAATTTCAGGGGAACTATACTCCTTATCCCTCACCCTGACCCATGCATCCCCATTCTTATTTTCCACAATTTTATAGGGAAGAATTTTCAGGTCTTTCTGAACCTCCGGGTCTGAAAATTTCCTTCCTATTAGTCGTTTGATTGAAAAGATTGTATTTTCAGAGTTGGTAATCGCTTGACGTTTAGCAATCTGTCCTACAACCCTTTCCCCTTTATCTGTAAAGGCAACCACAGAAGGAGTGATTCGACTTCCTTCCGGGTTAGCAATGACGACGGGATCCCCTCCTTCCATGACAGCCACTACTGAAAATGTTGTTCCCAAATCAATTCCTATTGTCTTAGCCATTTTAATTTCCCCTCCTTAAAATTTATTCAAAATCATTCCGATGTCCGGACCTCTTTCTCTGGAGGTTTTGACACGGAAACAGTTGCCGGTCTTAAGAGACGATCATTCAAGAGGTAACCCTTCTGGAACTCCTCGACGACCTGATTGGGTTCATGTTTATCTGTTTCTACGACCAACATGGCCTCGTGCATGGCTGGATCGAAAGGCTTTCCAACAGATTCAAAGGAAGAAAGACCAAACTTGTTAAGGGTCTGAAGGAGTTGTTGAAGGGTCAATCGAACTCCTTCAACTAATACCCCGGTGTCGGCTATCTTTTGAGCGTGATTGACCGCCCTCTCCAGATTATCGATAAAAGGGAGGATCGCCCTGATCAGATCTTCATTGGCAAATTTGGTCCAATCTTCTTTTTCTCTCGCCGATCTCTTTTTATAGTTCTCAAAATCGGCTGCCGTTCTCAACAGACGGTCATAATTCTCCTTCGCCTCTTTATCTTTTTCTTCCAGCTTCTTTTTCAGTTCCTCAGTCTCCTTATCCTCTTTTTTTTTCTTATTTTTTTGATGGTTTCCTTCTGTCAATATTTCTGATATTTTTCCTTTATCCCCTTCCGGAGAGGGTTCCAAGGTAACAGGGATCTTTTTTTTCTCTGATCCTTCCATCATGACGACTCCTCGTTTTTAATGAAAATTCCTTTCTAAGATCTCTGTCAGCAATCTTGCAGAATAATCCACCAAGGGGATGATTTTGGAATAATTCATCCTTCGAGGTCCGATAACTCCCAAGGCTCCCCAGATCTGTCCTGCACACCCGTAAGTGGAAGTCACTAAGCTACAGGTTTCCATTTCTTGGACCTGGCTCTCAGAGCCAATCGCAATTTGAACCCCTTTGGGATCCAAAAATTTATCCAAGAGTTTCACCATGGTGGCTTTTTCCTCAAAAGTTCGAAAGAGATCGGTCATTCTCGAAACATTACTGAATTCAGGCTCATTCAGAATATTTGTCTTCCCCTCGATGAAGACATCGGTGTCATCGATGGAGGAAAAGGCTTTCTCTCCCAGTTTGAGTGCCTGTTCGAGCAGACGATCATAAGCGTTCTTGGCCACCCTCATCTGCTCCAGAAATTTCTCTCTCACCTTGGAAAGAGTGAGGCCAGTCAGGAAACTATTCAAATAATCTGAAAGATGATCTAATTCGGATTGCGAAAAATTTTCCTCCATTTCGATAATTCGATTATGAATTGAACCGGTGGTGCTGACCACAATCGCCAGAACTAAATATTTTCTTAATTTGACAAACTCCATATGTTGAAGCACGACTGAACTCACCCGGGGTGCCCAAACGATTCCTAAATAGTGAGAAGATGAAGATAGGATTCGAGAAGTCTCTCTGAATAGGTCCGGTCCCTCAATGAGATGGCTCAAGTATTTAGATCGTATCTCCTGTTGCTCCTGGTTACTCAGTTCGTGGACATTGATAATAGAATCAACGTAAAATCGAAGTCCCTTCTCCGTGGGTATCCTCCCTGCTGAGGTGTAAGGTTGAGAAAGTAAACCTAAATCTTCCAAATCCGACATAATATTTCGTATGGTAGCAGGGCTTAGGTTGAGGTTCGATTTTTTAGAAATTGTCCTTGAACCCACTGGTTCTGCCGTAAGAATGTAATCTTCAATAACAATCTCTAAAACTCGCCTCATCCTTTCGGAAAGGAAGAAATCCATATAATCCTTCTCCTTTTTTAAGGCAAATAAGGCAAAACTAAGTATCTAAAATGTAATTCTTTTTGTGCTCTTAAGATAATAATGGAGGTGCGGTTTGTCAAGAAAATGGAAGATTTGATTATCCTTCTTCAAATTCGTTTTTGTCAATCTTATCGGGAAGTTCCATCTGTTCCAAAAGGGTGGGCACATAAAAATATTGTTCAAATATACGGTGGTAGGCACTCCACTTGGATCCTTCTGGGACCTGTTTTTTAATAAATTGTTGAATTCCATTGATTTTTGCATCCATATCATCAAGGTAGTGGAGCATGACCGCTTCCAGGGTCATCGGCCTTTTTGGTGAACCCCAAATATATTGACCATGGTGACTGAGGAGGAAGTGCTTTAGTAGCGTGGAAAGGTCTTTTGGAAAATCTGGGAGTTGGTGGATTTTATCCTCCACCCTTTCTATTCCGAGGATAATATGACCAAGGAGTCGGCCTTCATCTGAATAGTCGAAGGATCGGTGATAAGAAAGTTCATCCACTTTACCCAGGTCGTGGAGAATTGAGGCTGTGAGCAAAAGGTCTAAGTTCAATCCATTGTAATGGCTGACGTTTTTTAATACCAGTTGTACCAGGGAAAGGGTGTGTTCTAAGAGGCCCCCTAAATAATTGTGATGGAGCCATTTGGAGGCAGGGGCCATTTTAAAAAGCTTGATAAAGGATTCATCTTCCCAGAAAAGTTGAAGAAGTTGGCTGAGGTGTGGGTTTATAATCTGTTGACTGATTTCTAAAAGGGACTGGAACATCTGGTCAATATCTTTTTCTGTCATAGGAAAGAAGTCTGGAAAAAGAATTTCTTCTTCCCCCACTCTTTCGATATGGGTGATGTTCAGTTGAAGATGCTCCTGAAAGGAGACTGCCTTTCCCATCAGATGGACAAAGTCATCCTTCTCAAAGGATTCGGCAAAGTTTTCCACAGATGTCCAAATCCTGCCTTCGATTTCTCCGGAACGGTCCACCAATTTCAATTTCAAGTAGGCGTTTCCAGTTTTGGTGATCCCAGAAGATTTCTCTTTGACCAGGAAGAGGGACTCCACATTATCATTTTCTTTTATCTCGTTAATATAGGTCTTCATCGATTTGCCCCGCTTAAAATAGTTATCAAACTATCAGGTTATCGGGTAGCGGAAACCAGGTTACCAGGATATCAGGAAGTGCCATGATAAACTGATTTCCTTATCCTATCCTCTTTTTTTCCCTGATAGCCTGATTCTCTGTTACCCTGCATCCTGATGTCCTGATTTCCTGATCACTTAATCAACTATTAAAAGGCCCTACTCCTCAGGCGTTTATTTAAAATGTTCAAACCCCAAACGAGAGGGAGAATAATCTTTTCCGTCTTTTCTAATAATGTGAAGTCCCTCTTTTTTAGGAAGGATTTCTCCAATACAGGTGATCGGAATCTTGAGTGAACGGGAGAGAGAAGAAATCCTCTTCCTCATTTCAGTTGGGGCAGTGAAGAGGAGCTCGTAATCCTCTCCTCCGGAAAGGGCGAATTGAAAAGGATCCTTTGAAAAAGAATGAATCCATTTCTGATAGAGCCTGGAAAGGGGAATTCGATCCTCCCAGACCTGAACTCCTACTCCGCCCTCTTGTAAGAGATGAGAGGTGTCGATCAACAAACCATCGCTGACATCGATCATGGCGGTAGCCCAATGATGTTTGGCAATGGCTTGACCCATTTCGACTCTTGGGCAGGGAGAGAGATGTTTTTTGATCAATCCCTCTGCTCCTTTTATTTTCTTTTTTTCTTGGAGAATTTTTAGTCCCAGAGCGGCATCGCCCAGTGTTCCGGATACAAAGAGATCGTCGCCTACCCTTGCCCCTTTTCTGAAAAGAAGATCCCTTTTTCTTCCTTCTCCTAAAAGACAGATGTTGATGACGATTTTTTGAGAAAGGGAGGTATCCCCTCCAATCAGTTCCACCCGAAATCGTTTCGCCTCTTTTTTTAAGCCACGATAGAACGAGGAGACAAAAGAAAGAGGAAGGTTCTTAGGAAGGCCAATGGAGATGAGGAAGTATTTCGGAATTCCGCCCATTGCCGCAATGTCGCTGAGGTTTACAGCAAGGGCTTTGCTCCCCAGTGGATTGGGATCAGTCCAGGACCGATCGAAATGGATGTCTTCAATAAGGATATCGGTGGTAACGAGGAGGACTTTCGACCCCATCTCGATCACAGCCACATCATCGCCGATCCCTTGGATCAACGCAGGATCAGAGGAAGTTATCCATTTTCGGATTTGATTGATGAGCCCGAACTCTCCAATCTCTCGGAGATCCATCCCTCCCCCATAAATCCTAAATTCGCATGGCCCATGGAGCATAGAGCAAAGCGTAAATTCTTTTACACTATGGTCGTCCTCCGTAGTCTCGGTTTTGCCGGGACGGAGGATGGACGCTCTGCGCTCTGCGATTCCTCATTTCACGTCTTTTAGCAGAAAGGGCGATACGTAAAACTTCATCCATATGTTTGACTGGGATAAAGTTGATTTTCTTTCGCATGTATAGCGGAAGATCGATGAGGTCCTTCTTGTTTAGATAAGGAATGATCACAGCTTTGATTTTGTTTCTCAGGGCAGCAAGGGCCTTTTCCTTCAAGCCTCCGACTGGCAAAACCCTTCCTCTCAGCGTGATCTCGCCAGTCATGGCCATATCCTTCTTGACAGGGATACCCGTGAGGGCTGAGAAGATGGCGGTCGCCATGGTAATGCCGGCAGAAGGTCCATCCTTCGGGATGGCGCCTGCAGGGACATGGATGTGTATCTCTTTATTGTTGAGAGTGTTTGGATTAATCCGATAAGCCTTCCCTTTGGATCGTGCATAGGTGAGCGCGGCCTGTGCCGACTCCTTCATCACGTCTCCAAGATGACCGGTAAGAATGAGCGAACCTTTGCCTGGAGTGGTGGTGGCCTCCACATGGAGAATTTCACCGCCTGTCTCTGTCCAAGCCAGGCCTGTAACCACACCCACCTCATTGCGTTTCTGTTCCTCATCTGGTAAATAAGGAGGGGGTCCCAAAAATTGATGGAGGTTCTTTGTACTGATTTTGGTCTTTTCGTTCTTCCCTTCTGCCACTCGCCTTGCCACCTTCCTACAGATGGAGGCTAATTCCCTTTCGAGGTTCCGAAGACCTGCCTCCTGAGTATATTGTGAGATCATTAGGAGGATGGTTTTGTCAGAAATTTCGAGCATCTTTGGATTAATTCCATTTTCTTCCATCTGTCGAGGGAGGAGAAATGTTCGTGCGATCTTCAATTTTTCTAGATCAGTGTATCCAGGAAGGTTAATCACCTCCATCCTGTCTTTAAGGGCAGAGGGGATAGGATCGGTCAAATTCCCTGTGGTGATGAACATCACCCGGGAGAGGTCGAAGGGGACATTGAGATAATGATCGCTGAAGGCATTGTTCTGTTCTGGATCGAGAACTTCTAGGAGAGCAGAGGCTGGATCTCCACGGAAGTCGATGCCGATTTTATCCACTTCATCCATCATGAAAACTGGATTGTTGCTTCCGGCCTGTTTAACCGATTGGATGATGCGGCCTGGCAGGGCACCCACATAGGTTCGACGGTGGCCCCGAATCTCAGCCTCATCTCTTATCCCTCCCAAAGAAATTCTCACAAATTTTCTATCCAGGGCTCTAGCGATCGATTTGCCCAAGGAAGTTTTTCCCACCCCAGGAGGTCCAATAAAACAAAGGATCGGTCCCTTCATCATTTTTTTCAATTTGTGGACACTCAGATATTCTAAAATTCGCTCTTTCACTTTTTCTAAATCGTAGTGGTCCTCATCTAAAACTTTTTTCGCCTTATGAAGATCAATGTTGTCTGTTGTCGCTTTTGACCAGGGCATATCAATTAACCAGTCGAGATAAGTACGAACCATAGAGGCCTCAGCCGCATCCGGATGCATCTGCTCCAATCGTTCTAGCTCTCGTCGGGCTTCCTTCTCAACCTCTTTAGGCATCTTTGCCTTTTTGATCTTCTGCTGGAGGGTTTTGATTTCGTCTGTGCGCTCATCCACCTCCCCCAGTTCGCTTCGAATCGCCCTCATCTGTTCTCGAAGAAAATATTCCCTCTGCGTTTTGGTAATCTCCTCTTTGGCCTGAGACTGAATCTTGGCCTGCATGGTGAGGACCTGAACCTCTTTCCCAAGAAGCTCATTCAGCGTCTTTAATCTTTCGACAGGATCAAGAATTTCTAAAATCTCCTGGGCTTTTTCAACAGTGAGGTCCAAATTGGAGGCGACTAAGTCCGCTAACCTTCCTGGATCATCAACGCTTTCAAGGACGAACATCAGATCCGGGGAGAGGAGTTTGCCATAGGAAACGATCCTTTCCAATTGTTCTCTGACATTTCTCATGAGAGCTTCTGTCTCAAGGGTAATCTCTGTGACGAAAGGATCTTTAATATTTTCTACTTTCACGAGGAGATAGGGTGCCGTTTGGAGAGTTTCTTTGATGGAAGCCTTGGAAAGACCCTGGACAAGAATCTTGACCTTTCCATCAGGCAGCTTCAGCATCTTCATGACGACGGCAACCGTACCCATTCGGTAGAGGTCCTTAGGAGAGGGATCTTCTTCGGTGACTTTTTTCTGAGCGACTAAAAAAATCAGTCGATCTTTAGTAAGGGCTTCTTCTAAGGATTTGATCGATTTTTCCCGACTGACAAAAAGGGGAAGAACCATATAAGGGAAAACAACAATATCTCTAATGGGAAGCAAGGGAAGCGTTTCCGGAAGCGATAACAGATCTTTTTCAGGTCCTTTTTTCATATTTTTTCAAGATGATATTGATAAGGTTTGAGGTAGAAGCCCCTTGGACGAAAGGAAGAATGACCACTTCTCCTCCCGACCTTTCAACCACTTCACTTCCCACTATCTGGTCTTTTGTCCAATCCCCTCCCTTGACAAGAACATCTGGATGGAGGGAAGTGATGAGTTTTAATGGGTCTCGTTCATCAAAGATAGTAATATAATCCACACATCCAAGGCCAGAAAGGATCTCTGTCCTCTCTTCTTCAGGGAGAACAGGTCTTTTAGGCCCTTTCAGCTTTCGGACTGAAGAGTCACTGTTGACTCCTACGACCAAAACATCTCCGAGAGCCTTAGCTTCTTCAAGATAGCGGATGTGACCGATGTGAAGAAGATCAAAACAACCATTGGTAAAGACAATCCGTTTCCCTTTTGCCTTGAGGTCTTTAATGATCCTGAGAAGCGTTTTTCTTTCCCTAATTTTTTGTTTCATTCAGTGCCTTTTCTATTTAAGTATCAGATTTAAACTATAGAGTCAACCTCAAGCTGTGAATGAAATAAACAAGCTTGACCCATTTGGCGGCGCCAATCTCCGCCCTTTAGGATGGTGTGTAAAACGCCGCTCAGGGTCAACCCTGAGCAAGCCCAAGCATTTATGCTGGGAAGTCGAAAGGTTGAATCTAATTTTTCATCCATGGAAGGGAAGGGTGCTCGAAAAGGGCGCCTTTTTTATTTATCCCCTTTCCAAAGGAGATTTTTCTGAATTGCCTGTCTCTCAATCTCCCAATATTTTTAAAAAGAGAAGGGATCCCCCATTTCAACTTGACAAACCTATTGGATTCATTTAGTTTTTAAAAAATGAATAGCCGGCTAATTCTGGCCTCTAAGTCTCCCCGTCGATATGAATTGCTAAAACAAGTGGGTCTTGATTTCGAAGTGGTCCCAAGCAGGGTAATAGAGGATTTTATTCAAACAGAGTCTCCTCAAGAGCATGTCATTCGATTAGCTGAAGCCAAAGCTAGAGATGTAGCGTGTGGATATCCAGATCGCTGGGTGATTGCTGCAGATACCATGGTTTATATTAATGGGTCCATTTTAGGCAAACCGAAGAGCCGAGAAGAGGCCATGCAAATGTTACATCGCCTAAGCGGCCAGGAACATTGGGTATTGACCGGATTTTCTGTTTGCCATTTAGGGAAAGGAAAGAGTGATAAGGAGGCTGTCCAAACAGCGGTGAGAGTGAAGCCTTTGACTTCTGTTGAAATGGAGTGGTATGTGCAGACAGGTGAACCCTTTGATAAAGCAGGGGGATATGCCATCCAGGGAATCGGTTCTTTTATGATCGAATCAATCCAGGGATCCTATACCAATGTAGTGGGACTTCCCCTATGTGAGTTGATTCAAATGCTCAATCGTCAAGGTGCTATTACGATCTCGGAATCTGGAATGCGGATTTTGCCCTGAACTACGTGGAGTTCAGGGCTGCCATGCACTCTACGTAGTGCATGGCGGATTATGCATTGATTGTATGTCAATCATCAAAGAAAATTTATTAAGGGTGATGGAGAGGATAGAGAAAGCAGCCCAAAAAGTAAGGAGGAATCCGAACGAGATCAAGTTAGTTGCCGTCTCCAAGACTGTGGAGGCCGCTCGAATCAAAGAGGCTATTGAAGCAGGAGTCTCTATCTTAGGCGAAAATTATATCCAGGAGGCGCAAAAAAAGATTGAAGAGATTGGACGGCCCATATCTTGGCACTTCATCGGCCACCTTCAGTCGAATAAGGCGAAATATGCAATTCGTCTCTTCGATATGGTACACTCTTTAGACAGCATTCCCTTGGCTGAGGAATTGAATCGGAGGGCTGAACAGGCGGATCGGGTGATCAAAGTGTTGGTTGAGGTAAACCTCTCTAAGGAAGCCACTAAATTTGGGACAGATGAGGAGATGGTGTTGAATCTTGCTAAGAGGGTTCAAAATCTTAATCATCTTTCTTTAGAAGGATTGATGACCATGCCCCCCTATTTCGATTCGCCAGAAATGAGTCGGCCTTATTATATTGCGCTTCGAGAATTAAAACAGAGAATGGTCAAGGCAGGAATTCCAATGAAAGAACTCTCCATGGGAATGTCAAATGATTTTGAGATCGCTATTGAGGAAGGAGCCACCTACGTTCGCGTAGGGACAGCAATCTTTGGACCGAGGGAGTAGAAAACGATGGAGGCTGGAGGAGCGTCCCCCGAAGGGGACTTGAGGTTGGAGGCGAAAAACTTTTGCCTTAAACCTTAAGCGCAGCGATCCTCAAGCGAAGTGGTCGGCTAGGAGTTTGCGTGACACGAAAAGGTAACATAAACTTCAAGGTGTTTAACATGAAGGCAATTATATTAATTTTAACCATTCTACTCCTAGCTATAGGTTGTGCCAAGAAGGGTCCTCCTGTGTCCTGGGATTCAATCGTTCCTAAAAGAATTGTTGACCTTGAGGCCAGGTCCAGAGAAAGTCGCCTTCTTTTAGAATGGACATCCCCGAAGGAAAATACAGATAAGTCCCCTCTTACCGATTTGGCAGGCTTTCAAATTTTAAGATCCGAAGGGGTTCTCATTGGAGAGGAATGTAGAGGGTGCGGAGAAAAGGCCACGGTCGTCTATGAGATGAAGTTGGATAGTAAAGAAGAGGTTAAGGCTAAGAAAAAAAGAATGGCGATCTTATTCGAAGATCAAGAGGCAAGAAAGGTTTATATCTATCAAGTGGTTTCAATCAATCGGAGAGGGTACCCCAGCTCTCCTTCAAATCCGGTTACGGTCTATTGGGACTATCCACCCCATACGCCAAGAATGGTACAAGGAGAGAGGGGAGATAAAAGGGTGGAGCTCTACTGGGAACCTGTGGAAGGGGCAACAGGCTATAATGTTTACCGGAGGGTAGAAGAAGAGGAATTTTCCACAAGGCCGTTGAACAGAGAACCATTGACAACGACCCATTATTCAGATCTCAATGTGGAGAACGAAAAAAGATATATCTATTCGGTCAGAGCCGTGAGAAGAGTGGTCAAAACGGATGTCGAAGGGAAGGGATCTCTAGGAGTACCTGTCACTCCGACTGACCTCATCCCGCCTGTTGCTCCCGTAGGCCTGGTAGCCATCCCCATTAAAGAGGGGATGGAGTTGAATTGGAGAAGGAATCGTGAGCCTGACCTTCTTGGATATTATGTCTATCGAAGGAAACCCGGGGAGAAAGAATTTAAAAGATTGAATGAGAGTCCCCTGACCAAGGAGACCTATCTTGATACCGGTGTCGTTTTACAGGAAGAATATGAGTATGCTGTCACAGCAGTGGATAACTCCATCCGAAGGAATGAAAGCCCCCTTTCTGAAGAAGTAAGGGTGAAGTATCTGTACTAAAGTTCAGAGTTCGGAGTTTTGAGTTCGGAGCTTCAAAATATGGATTACTACGAACTCCGAACTAATTACACCGAACTGAAGGAGTTTTTGGATGCATTTTTTCGAATATAAGAATCATCAACTTCAATGTGAGGGGATTCCCATACAACAGATCGCTGAAAAAGTGGGCACCCCTTTTTATCTTTACAGCTATCATACCTTAGTCAGACATTTCACCGTTTTCGATGAGGCCTTCAAGGGAATTCCTCATCTCATCTGTTATTCAGCCAAGGCCAATTCCAATCTGGCTTTTCTCCGTCTCTTCGTCAACTTGGGTGGAGGAGTGGATGTGGTCTCTGGAGGCGAACTCTACCGAGCCCTCAAAGGTGGAGCGGCTCCGCAAAAGATTGTATTTTCAGGGGTCGGGAAAAGAGAAGATGAAATTGAATATGCCTTGAAGACTGGCATCCTTATGTTCAATGTAGAGTCTTCTCAGGAGCTTCAGGTGATCAATGGCGTGGCAGGCCGAATTGGTAAAAATGCGGCGATCGCTATCCGCGTCAACCCCGATATCGATCCCAAAACACACCCTTATATCTCAACTGGGTTGAAACAGAATAAATTTGGGATTGATATCCTTCGCGCACCGATGGCTTACCGTCTTGCCTCTCAATTGCCCAATCTAAAGGTTATCGGAATTGATTGTCATATCGGATCTCAATTGGTCGAGGTAGAGCCTATTATTGAGGCATTGAGGAGACTTAAACAATTGGTCGAAAATTTGAGAAAGGAAGGGATGGAAATCCAATATTTGGATTTGGGAGGTGGCCTTGGGATCACTTATGAGGATGAAGAACCTCCTCATCCCGTAGAATATGCTTCTACCATTCTTGAAGAAATTCGAGGATTCGGCTGTACTCTCATCTTAGAACCAGGTCGTGTCATCGTCGGGAATGCAGGGGTTTTGGTATCCAAGGTTCTCTTCACAAAAGAGAATGAGGAAAAACGGTTTGTGATTGTGGATGCAGGCATGAACGATCTGATCCGGCCCAGTTATTACGGGTCCTATCACCAAATCCTTCCTGTGAAGGAGGAAACCCGGGAGGAGATTGTGGCTGATGTAGTGGGTCCCATCTGCGAATCGAGTGACTTTTTAGCAAAAGGACGTAAGATCCAAAATCTCCGTGCCGGTGAACTGATTGCCGTGATGAGTGCCGGTGCCTATGGGTTTTCCATGTCGACCAACTATAACTCAAGGCCCAGGGTCGCTGAAGTTCTTGTTCGGGATGACCAGATGTTCGTGATCCGCCGGAGAGAGGGTTATGAGGATCTCATTCGAGGTGAAGAAATTCCCGATTTTTTGACAAAGGGTGAGAGCCGATGAAGATTCCTTTTATGAAGATGAGTGGGAGTGGAAACGACTTCATCCTCATCGATCATCGAGAGTCCTTCCTGAAAGAGGATCGTCTGAAAGAGTTTATTCGAAAGGTTTGTCGAAGAAGAATTTCTGTCGGGGCAGATGGCCTCATTTTGATCGAACAATCTAAGAAGGCCGATTTCAAGTGGCGCTATTATAATGCGGATGGAAGTGAAGCAGAAATGTGCGGTAACGGAGGCCGTTGTGTTGCCCGCTTTGCCTATTTAAAGGGGATCGCAGGTCCCTCTCTGAAATTTGAGACATTAGCTGGGATCCTCTCTGCTCAGGTGGATGGGAAAAAAGTGAAACTTGAAATGACCAAACCGTTCGGTCTTAAACTTGATGAAACTATTTTCATCGACGGGGAGGAACAGATTTTCTCAAGCATTAACACAGGCGTCCCCCACGCCGTTCTTTTTGCGGAAGATCTTGAAGGGTTGGATATCATCCGAATTGGAAGGGCGATTCGATATCATTCCTTTTTTGCACCGGGTGGAACCAATGCAAATTTTGTCCAGTTGGAGAAGGGTCCTCAATTATCCATCCGTACCTATGAACGGGGAGTGGAGGATGAAACCTTAGCCTGCGGCACCGGGGCGGTTGCCTCAGCATTAATTGCTGCCTTCAAGGGGTTGGTGAAATCTCCGGTATCGATTAAGACCAGGGGAGGCGAGGTGTTAACGGTTTATTTCGAAATCGAGGCCAAGGAGATAAAAAGAGTTTTTTTCGAGGGAGATGTCCACATCATCTATGAGGCTGAGATGTGGGAGGAGGCCTATCAATGAAGGAGATCAAAGCCATTGTTGTTGGCGCAGCAGGGAAAATGGGGAGCCGTATTATTCACATCATCAAAGAGACCCCTTCGATTGAACTCTACCGGGCTATCGAGAGACCAGATCATCCGTCTATTGGAAAAGATATTGGAGAAGTCATCGGGTTAGGGAAAATGGACATTCCACTGCAAGGAGGATTAAAAAAGGAGGGAGGGGATGTGATCATCAACTTTTCCAATCCTAAAACTTCCATAGAAAGTTTGGAATTTGCTAAAGAGACCGGTTTGGCCATTGTCATCGGCACGACTGGTTTGAGTCCAGAGCAGATTGAGAGGATCAAGGACCTCTCGAAAAACGTTCGGTGCGTTTTCTCACCCAATATGAGTGTGGGAGTAAATGTCATGTTCCGGATCGTCCAAGAAATTGCCCAGGTTTTGGGTCCGGAGTATGACATAGAAATTTTTGAGGCGCATCACCGTCTGAAAAAAGATTCGCCCAGTGGTACAGCAGTGAAAATAGGAGAGTTGATTGCTAAGGCAATCGGACGGGATTTTGGTCAAGTAGGAGTCTATGGCAGGAAGGGGATGGTGGGCGAGAGGACAAAAGAAGAGATCGGGATGCAGGTGATCCGGGCAGGAGATATTGTGGGAGAACACACAGTGCTCTTTGGAGGAGTTGGTGAACGATTGGAGATCATCCACCGCGCACATAGCAGAGATAATTTTGCCCGTGGAGCAATCAGGGCAGCCCTCTGGGTGGTGAACCAGCCCAACGGCCTTTACGATATGCAGGATGTGTTGGGGTTGAAAAGATAAATTAATAAGCAGCCGGGTATTCCTTGAAAGTTTTACAAAGCGAACATAATATTTATAGGTAACTTTTCTCGCTGCCGATAATGAATTTTGGAGATTGTTTTAGGATTTAGCAGTTAGATATATAAAGGTTTTCGCTGTAAAACTTTACCGGCACACCCGTCAGCTTATAATTTATGAAGGGAAAGGAAAGGAGTAATATGAAGATCGTTCGTTATCAGGATGGGTCCAAAATAAATTGGGGAGTTATTGAGGGAGATGCCATTCGTGAAATGGATGGAGATCCCTTCGGACATTTCCATCTGACCTCCAAGATAAAAAAAATGGGAGAGGTAAAGCTCCTTTCACCCTGCCTTCCCTCAAAAATTGTAGCCCTGGGGTTGAACTACCGGGACCATGCCGAAGAGGTGAAGTTACCCATTCCTAAAGAGCCCCTTCTTTTTATCAAACCCTCTACCTCTGTCATCGGACCAGGGGAAGCCATTATTTATCCGAAGATGTCCAAGAGGGTGGACTATGAAGCTGAGTTGGCTGTGGTGATTGGAAAGTTAGCGAAGAACGTTCCGGAGGAGAGGGCAGCCGATTATATCCTTGGATATACCTGTCTGAATGATGTGACTGCCAGGGATTTACAACCCAAGGATGGTCAGTGGACGACAGCGAAAGGGTTTGATACTTTTGCCCCCATCGGTCCTTGGATTATCACGGACATTGACCCTCATCATTTAGATGTTTCGAGTTATCTGAATGAAGAGAGACGCCAGCATTCCAATACAAAGAATCTCATCTTTGGTCCTCATCAACTGGTGAGTTTCATCTCACGGGTAATGACACTTCTGCCAGGGGATGTGATCGCCACAGGTACGCCTTCTGGAATTGGTCCGATGGCCATTGGCGATAAGATAGATGTGGTGATTGAAGGAATCGGTACGCTCAGCAATCATGTGGTCGCCGAGGAATAATTAATTCATGCTAAAAAATCCATCATGAAATTGATTGCGCAGATTTTAAATCAGATTACGCTGATTAAAAAGATTGTGAAATCGTAAAGTTATTAATCTATGTAATCTCTTATTAAAAATCTGTGTAATCAGTTGACACAATTTTCCAGTGGCAACTAATTAGGAGAATGAGGATGAGCAGAAAAAAATCGATCGGACTCTATCATAGAGCATTGGAAATAATTCCAGGTGGTGTGAACAGCCCGGTCAGGGCTTTTAAGGCCGTTGGCGTTCCCCCCACTTTTATTGAACGGGCAAAAGGATCAAAAATTTTCGATGTGGATGGTAACGAATATATTGATTACGTGGGTTCTTGGGGGCCAATGATCTTGGGCCATGCCCACCCAAAGATTGTGGGGGCACTCAAAAGAGCCATCCCCAAGGGGACAAGTTATGGTGCTCCAACAGCCCTGGAAGTGGAACTTGCCAGCAAAGTGAAGAAGGCCTTTCCCTCCATGGAATTGGTGAGGATGGTGAGTTCTGGCACTGAAGCCGTGATGAGTGCGATTCGAGTGGCAAGAGGTTATACGGGAAGGGCTAAAATTATTAAATTTGAAGGATGCTACCATGGCCACGGTGATAGTCTGCTTGTCAAAGCAGGCTCCGGTGCGACGACCTTCGGGATTCCTGATAGCCTCGGCATTCCAGAAGATTTGGCAAAACATACCTTGACCGCAATTTATAATGATCTGGAAAGTGTAAAAGCCCTGGTCAGTCAATATCCGGAACAAATCGCCTGCATCATTGTAGAACCCATTGCAGGGAATATGGGAGTGGTTCTGCCTGAGAGAGGATTTTTAGAGGGACTGAGAAAGATCTGCGATGAGAAAAGGATTCTTCTCATTTTTGATGAAGTGATCACTGGATTCCGGGCAGCCTATGGAGGTGCCCAGGAGTTATACAAAATCAAAGCCGATATGACTTGCCTGGGGAAGATTATCGGGGGCGGTCTCCCGGTAGGGGCCTATGGTGGAAAGAAGGCGATTATGGATAAGGTGTCTCCTCTTGGAGGAGTCTATCAGGCAGGGACGCTTTCAGGGAATCCTTTGGCCATGACTGCTGGGATTAAGACATTGGAGCTTTTAAAATCAAAAAAGATTTATCAGGAATTGTGGAAAAAGACTTTTTATTTGACAGAGAAGATTTCCGAATGTGCTGAGGAAAGGGGGCTTCCTTTCACCATCAATCGAGCCACAGGATTATTCACCCTCTTTTTTACAGAGGGTCCGGTCAAGGATTATCGAACTGCTAAGATGAGCGATACGAAGCGATTTGCCCAGTTCTTTATCGAAATGATGGAACAGGGGATCTATCTTCCTCCTTCCCAATACGAAGCTTGGTTCATTTCTCTGGCACATACTCAGAAGGATTTAGACAAAACCATCGAAGCCTGTGATACCGCCTTTAGCAAGATTTGATTTTTGATTGATCTGGATGCCTTCACTTACGCAATTACCATTCCCATCATTGTTGGCTACACCTACAAGTCTTCACCATGATGCTACTCCGAAAGTTAACGATTACTGGTTGCAAATATGCAGAGGAGAGGTAGGATGATTTCTTCTCCTGCCTAAGTTTCTTATCGGGTTTTTTCAAAGACGCTGTGCAACAGATAGTCAGACTTCATCCTCATAATGCTACCGAAACTGCATCCACCCTTCCGTCTCTGAGACAAATGGTTCGTGTGGAAAGAGCCGTATTCTCCGGATTGTGGGTGACCATGATGATCGTCTGTCCTTCTTCTTTTAAAGACTTAAACAGTTCCATAATTTCTTTTCCATTCTTGGAGTCCAGATTCCCCGTGGGTTCATCAGTCATAAGGATAGGCGGTGAGTATACTAAAGCTCTGGCGATACGCACATTCGTCGCTAACACCCCTATATTTTCATACTTTTTGAAAATACAAATTTTAGGGAAAATAGTCATTTCTTAACCCCTTCCATTGGTAAATATCCCCTTCTACCGCTGTTTTCTCCGTTGGATTTCACTCTGAATCCTGCTCCTCTTCCGCCCACCATAGACATAGAGCGAGGGTGGGACATTCCATCCCAATTTCCGATGATTTTGGATGACCGACTGAAAATTCTTTATTCCGACCTTCCGTCCTATCATGCGGATTGGGAGTCGCTTCTTAAAATAGATCGCATAAGCCTTCTCAGCCCTTTTTGAGTAGAGTCGTCCAAACGTCTCATCGACCAATCCCCTGTCTCTCAGCGTTCGGAGATGGTAACGGCATACTCTCCTTGACCCCTCTGTTTCCTTTACGATTGTGTGAATGGAAATAAATTCGCTGTGGGGTTTCTTGCTGATCTGGATCAGCTTCTGGCACAAACGGCATTCCCCAGTCTGATGCCCTTTGGCTCTCACTGGTCTCTTGATCCCCTGCCTTTTAGAAAAGGCATGAACCGCCTGCCTCGACACTCCATATCTTTTCCCCAGTTTCTTAAAGGAAAGAGTGGTCTCTTTCAAGTCCTTTAGCAAATTGTCTTTCTTACCCTGAAGTATTCCCCATCTTTTCATTATCATCTTAGGAACTTTCAGCAAAGGTTTCCCTACGCACCGAGAAGCAGACTCCTTTTGATCATATGGTAATGCCCCAAGTAAAGATGCTTTACCACTTCGCATGTTCCCCCCCGCATCATTCCATACTGCCATCTTCGTGCCCCTTCTCCTCAAAAGGAATTTCATTGATGCTGAAATTAGCCAAAGATAGCAAGCCTTATGACTACAAGGACAGTTTTCCACTTAGCCAATAATGATTTCATTTAAATCACTTTCCTCCCTTTTCATCTTCTGTTGACAATCCAGATTATTTCTTCTTCCTTATGTCTATAGTTTCCCTTTCTCTGCCATTTTCATCAGTCGGTCTCGGAAAAAATAAACCAGCAAAAGGATAATACTCATGATTATCAAAAGGACGAGAAAAATCATATCTTGATGGTTTTTGAGAGAACTTCCACAAATTGAAACTAAAATAATTCCCAGTAACCTGCCAGGAGCGGAAACGGCAATAAAAGTCCAAATATTCATATGGCTAAGCCCTATGACGTAACAAAGCGCAGCTTTGGGAAAACCGGGAATCATGAAAAGGATAAAGGAGATGAGACGCCCCTGGTGTTCCATAAGATAATCATATTTTTCCATAATCGAAGGCCTCACAATTCGTCTTACAAAGGGCAAGCCGTATGTTCTTGCGAGGATAAAGGCCAACCATGAGCCGATGCTGAGCCCAATGGCAGAATAAATAGTTCCTAAAACAGGGCCGTACATATAGCCGCCTATGAATTCACTTATTTCACCTGGTATGGCCCCTGCGATCAGCACCTGGAAAATCTGAAAAACGATGAAAACGAAATCGTCGTAAGGATGGAAGGAGTTAATGAACTCAATCGCCTTATTCTTATCGATTAGGAAGAGATTAAGTTCATAGTGAATAAAAAGGTAGGCTCCAAGGATAACAAAGGAGACTAAAAAAATAGATTTGAGAACATAACTGATCTTCATATCAATTTGGAATCTTCACTTTAAGCTCATTCTTGCATTCCGATTAGACTGCAAAATCAAATTACCTTAGCTGTTTCCCAGGGGATGCCCTTGATCCATTTCTCCGAAGTGGTTTCATCTCTTCTCATGCCCTATGCTTATACCTATGCCTACTCTTTTTAAAATAAAACAGCATGAGCAGCAGAAAGAGGGCAAACCAAAAAATGCCAAAGATAATCAACAGCCCCTTCATCGTCATTAACAGAAACCTTACTAAAAGACGAAAGATCAGATAAACGATTAATAACGCTTTTAACATCCCACCTTTTTTGCCGCTCAATATAGTTCTTTACGAGCGATTGAAGTAGTCCAAAGCAATGGATACTCTTTATTACAAAGTCAAATGGCGTTAAGACTTACAATTTAAGCGGCCTATTTACTGACAGAGTTGGAAGTGGCAAACAACTCCTACGGTTCCTTTTGCTTGCTTCCTTTTTCGTTTTTCAAATCTGTCTCCAATATCGCAACCTTTTTCTTTAAATTCCTTACGCGAATTAAGTTCCTAATCCCTCTGGGAATCCATAGTAGGAGAATGGCAAGCATGCCCCAACCAATGGATTGAAAAATGATATCAGTCGGGTAAGTCTCAAATTTCCAGAATAGGAAATTCATTACGATCACTGGGGCAGCCAAATTTTGGATCACAAAAATGGCCTCACCAATGACCATCAAGAAAACCAACCAGAAAAAGATCTGCACAGCACTTACCCCCTTTCATCATCAGATCTCACCATTAAACCCTTAAGCTATCTTTCCATTTCTTCTCCCGAATATGGAGCAGAAT
The DNA here is from genome assembly GCA_049513055.1 of Thermodesulfobacteriota bacterium. GTDB lineage: Bacteria > Desulfobacterota > BSN033 > BSN033 > UBA1163 > UBA1163. The sequence goes on along the minus strand of JBEKWN010000030.1, from coordinate 873 downwards.
GCCCACCTGATAGAGTCCTATTAGAGGAAGAGCTAAGGGCTTGGATGTCTTTTCAGAGGCAAATCAGCTGCAGGATCCTCACTGGTAGAATGGCTACTTCTCTCTTCAACCTTTTTAATCTCCTCTTCAAAAGTTTCTCTCATCTCTTCTGACGACTTTTTGAATTCTCTCATTGCCTTGCCGAAAGACTTGGCCAACTCTGGAAGTTTCTGGGGGGCCCAAAAACAAACAAAGCAATCACCAAGACAATCAGAACATCAGGACCTGAAAGCATAAATCCTCCTTCTTCTTGGAAAGTTCCAAAAAGGATAATTCAGTGCGTTCAAGAATAATGAGACTATTTTCTACTCTTTACCTTTACCTGAATTGTCTTCTAATTTCTTTTGGGTGGTCTCGTCACCTTCCAAACCTTTCTTGAAGTTTCGAATCCCCTTTCCAAGACCCGCACCAAGGTCCGCAATTCGACTACCACCAAAAATGACCAAAGCAATCACCAAGATAACCAATAAATCTGGCCCCGCAAGCATAAATCCTCCTTTCTAAAATCTCCAAAAGAAACAATTCAAATGACAAAGGCTGCAAAAACTTTCTACTGTTTACCCTCTACTGAAATACTCCTCCGGCATTCCAACGCTTCCCATTTTCCCTCCTTTATAGGGATTATGTCCTGAATTAATCTAACTCCTTACTTCATATGGATATAACTTTGTAGGAAACGATTCCTACAACGCTATTAAGAAATGGATTAAGACGTGAGAGGTTAATTAAGAAATCGAAGGCAAGTGTGTCTTCTCAACAACGAAGGACTAAGTTTTTCTGATCGAGAGAAGGTTCCTGGGATAAGAGATGGAAAGACTGTCCGTATAGACATGT
>JBEKWN010000029.1:0-40497 GCA_049513055.1 Thermodesulfobacteriota bacterium | reverse complement strand
ATTAAATTATCAATAAAATTAATCTCCGAGTCACGATCCACGAGTCACGAATCACGATAATAGGAGGAAACATGACTGATAAACAATATGTCATCAACGAAATCACTATACAGGACTCTTGGAGGATGTTCCGAATCATGGCGGAATTTGTGGATGGATTTGAAGCCCTCTCTAAATATCATCCCGCCGTGACCATCTTTGGCTCCACCCGGATTAGACCCGGAGACGAGGTCTACCAGAAAGCGGAGCAAATCGGCAAACTCCTGGCTGAAAATGGTTTTGCGGTGATGACGGGAGGAGGCCCGGGCGTCATGGAAGCTGCGAACAAAGGCGCCGCCTCTGCGGGAGGCAATTCAATCGGCCTCAACATAGAACTTCCTTTAGAACAGAAGCCTAATCCTTATGCCAACATCACTTTGCACTTTCGATATTTCTTTGTTCGAAAGGTGATGTTTGTCAAATATGCGGTGGCTTATATCATTCTTCCCGGTGGATTTGGGACCATGGACGAACTGCTTGAATCGATTACACTCATTCAGACTCAAAAGATCAGACCTTTTCCTGTGATCTTAGTCGGATCAAGTTATTGGAAGGGTTTTTTGGACTGGATTAAAGAGAAGGTGTTGAAAGATGGAAAGATCTCACCATCGGATTTGGAAATCCTTCAATTGATTGATGAACCGACGGAGATCATCAAAGCCATCAAAAAAACGATCATCCTCTGATCCCCTCACCCTCCCCCTCTCCCCCAAGGGGAGAGGGTGGGGTGAGGGGGCATTCACCATTCAGGATATCCTCTCTTTGACCAATTCAATAAGGTTTAAGTCAATCAATGGCAGAATAAAGATTAACTACGGAAGTGATGAACCCCATCGACCACATAGTAGGTGAGGAGCGTGGTCAATTCAATCAATTTCCTCTCCTCATCTTCAAGAAGGTACCCCAAGGATTCATTTTTGCAGATGGCTTCCCATTGTCGAAGCCTTTTTCGAACCGTGTGTTTATTGGACCCTGAGATCCAGAGAGAGACCCGCTCGGTGAGCGGCCTCGCATATTTTCGAATCAACTTCCATGCGGGGAGGAGATTTCGCCATCCATTTTCCGGTTTGATGAAGAGTTCATTCATATCGGTGAGATATTCCTGGAGTTCCTGATCCAGGATTTCTCCATCTAATCCCCACCACTCCGATACGGTCTCTTCAATCGCCGTATACATTCCTTCATTTTTCTCGTCCACATTCAAAGGTTCTTTTCCGGCAATCTCCTCCATCAAACGATCCACATAGGACAATTTCTCTAAGGCGGTAGGCCAGTTTCGATATTTTACTCCCCAATGGGACCGGGGGTCGAGCCAGATGGCAAAGGTCTCTGCCCAATCCTCATCAGGATGTTTTTGAGCATAGTGAGGATCACCCAAGTAGTGGAGGTGTCTGACATAACTCTTCGACCAGGGATTTACCCTGTACAAATATCCATCCCGATACTTCTTATGAAAATCTCCAAAGGTTTCTTTCCAATCCTTTCGTTGCCAAAGTTTATAGGCATAATTCACCGCATGGCCTGTTTCATGACGTAGGGTCTTTATCGTCTCCTCATTCGTCGGTGTATCTCCTTCGAGGTCTTTCAATTCAGGCATGGCTAAATAGAAAGGGATACTGATCGAAATCTTCTTATTCACACATCCCCACTCATTCCCAAAATAGAAATCAGGCCACAAGAGAATTCGATGTTCTCTTAATTCCTTCTTCATTCTTTTGAAGGAAGGAGCCAGACTTTCATTGACGTCCAGTTCCAAGTCGCCAATCTTGGTCGTCAAAAATTTTTGATAACTGATCTCGTCCATATCTATCAGCCTCTGAAATTTAATCCTAATGTTGAATTGGTCCTAAATGTCGGCTTGTTAAAGGAGGGAAAATTCTTTAAATATCTTTAATACAAGCTACGAGAGCTTTATTATATTCAACATTAGATCCGACTTAAATATAATATCCCTTTTCCAAGAGGTCAAAATAATTTTTTTCACAAGTAGAATTCAAATAATTCCAACGGGTTATATACCAGATATACTTAGCCCCTGCCCGATTCTGATTTTTCTAAAGGTTATAATACCCTATCAATTCGGTCCATCGCTAAAGCTCTGAAGCGTCGGCGACCTCTTTAAAAAGGAGGGTTTTTGACCTCCAAATCTGCCTGTTAAAACAAAAATTTTTATTGTAATATTCAGATGAAGGAACGAAAAAATCTATGGATGCTTATATTTCAGGTGTGGGCATGACAAAATTCGGGAGATCGAAAGATTCTCTCGAGAAGATGATGGCTGAGGCTGCTTCCTCAGCCTTAAAAGAAGCTCTATTGGAGCGAGTCGATGCGATCTATATAGGGGTCATGAATGTTGAGGAATTTGTCGGGGATTCTAATTTTGCCACCCTTTTAGCCGACACTCTCGGGCTGACCGGTATTCCCTCCACTCGAGTCGAAACCGCCTCCTCTTCGGGTGCAGGTGCCTTCGAGGCGGCGTTCTATGCTGTGGCATCTGGCCATATGAGAAATGTCCTCGTCCTCGCCGGCGAAAAGATGACTCACCTCCCCACAGCCAAAACCACTCGGATTCTTTCCGAGGTGATTGATCGTTCTGAACGAAGGTACGGTGCGACCATGCCTGCTTTGGCCGCTATGATTGCACAAAAATATGCCCGAGAATTTAATCTTTCACCGCTGAAACTTGAGGACATTCTTGCTCAGGTGGCCATCAAAAATCACTCCAATGGTTATTTCAATCCCTATGCCCAATTCAGAAAAATCATTACCAAAGAAGATTATCTGAAGAGTCAGATGGTCTCTTATCCCCTCCGCCTCTATGATTGCGCACCGATCACAGATGGAGCTTCAGCCATTATCCTCACCTCTCAACCCACCCCTATCAAGGTTTCTGGCATTGGTCACGCTACGGATACAGCTGCAGTGAGACATCGAACTTCTTTCACCTCTTTTAACTCTACTAAGGAAGCCGCTCAGAAGGCTTACACCATGGCCCAACTCAATCCCTCTGAAATCCAATTTGCAGAGGTTCATGATGCCTTTACCCTCTTTGAAATTATTGGGACAGAAGATTTAGGCTTTTTCTCGCCCGGGGAGGGATGGAAGGCTTTGGAAGAAGGAATCACCCATCTTCGAGGAAGGCTTCCCATCAATCCATCCGGAGGGTTGAAGGCGAGAGGACATCCTGTTGGCGCCTCGGGTCTTGCTCAATTGGTGGAGATCGTCTATCAACTCAGAGGAGAAGCCGGAAGAGAAAGACAGTTAGAAAGGGCAGAGATTGGATTGGCCCAAAGCATTGGAGGATTGGGGAATAATAATTTAGTTACCATTCTGGAACGGACTGACAGAAAACGAATCGTGAAGCAAGGCTGGAGCCCTGATTATCATCCGGAAATTAGCATTTCGAAGAAGAGTACCGCTTCTCCGCCCTCAGAGGGAGTTGGAATTTTGGAAACATTCACCACCCTCTATACCACTCCAGAAGGATTCCGTTCACCCCTCACTCTTGGTTTTGTCAAAACCGAAGAAGGTGAAATGGTGTTGGCCTGTAATCCGGATTATCGTTCCCCCAAAGAATTGAAGATGGGCAAAAAGGTCTATTTAAAAACACGAGAGGGGCTTTATGTCTTCGAAAAACTCACCCTCTGGAACCGTTTGAAACGCTGGATCAAAGGCCCACCTAAATCCTTTTGATGCCACTTACCCTTCATTGACTTAAATCAATTGAATGGGGAAGCTTTGGCCGTTGATCATGATGACGTATCGCATCATCCTGGTGCCGATTATTAACGGAACAGCGGTCACGACCTCCCGTCTCAGAATACCGTTGGTCTTGTCCTTGTTGACAATCTTCTGTCAATCTTTTTAATATTAACCATGCGCCTTTTGGTAACTCTCCTCGTCCTCCTCTCCTCGATCCCATCCTTCGCAGGGAGCATCAAGGAATCTCCTCTTCAGATATGGAAGGTGGAAGACCGCCGATGGACCGTTGAAGAGGAGGTTCGATATGGGAAATGGGTAGAGGAAAATATCACCGAGGATTTTTTTATCCGCTATAAAATTCCTATTGACTGTGCAGATGTTCCTTATGCCGTCCGATGGATCTATGCGCGGATCGCCCACCTCCCTGCTGCCGCTTCAACCAAAGATGGCAAATTGATTGGCCACTGGTCTACAGAATGGGGAAAGCTACCGACCCATTCCGAGTGGTATAAAGATGCCCGGTTTCGCAAAGCCCTTTTTCACATGCTTACGGAGACGACCACCCGAACCCTTCCCCTTGACACTTACCCCATCCGAATTGACCCGGATTCGGTCATCCCTGGAACGGCTTTTTTTATTACGGAGTCCCATTCCGGGATCATCGGCCGCGTCATCTTAGATGGAAGTAGCGTTCATCCCCTTCAGACCTGGGAGGCGACCTCTCCTGTAAAACTCCAGAAAATGAGCGAAAGAGATTTTTTGACCACGAGACCGGAATCGACCATCCACTCGGGTTTAGTAAAGTTTCGCTGGCCAATATTTGAAAAGGGACGATGGAAATATCTTCCCGTTAGAGAACATCCATTCTATTCTCTGGAACAGTACTCCGGAAGTTTCTCAGAGGGTTATTCTGATTTTGTTGAGGCTGTGGCCAAAAGGATTGACCCCATCGATTACGCTTCCTGGGACAAGATGGAAAAAGTATTGGATTACACGGCTCACTATGTCAGAGAGAGGGTTCCCATTGTTTTAGAGGGATACCAACGGTGTAAAAAAGGAAAATGTCCGGAAGGTTCGGAATTATGGGAGATCCATAGCACCCCGAACCGTGACGGGAAGATTATCTTACTCATGGATCACCTTCATCATCTCATTGAATCCAATGATCTCGACAAAGATACCATCAAAGAAATGATGGAAGGGATCTCGATTCGTATCCAGAAAGGTCAATCCGTCACTTTTTACCATCTCTACCAGAACTACCTCTGGCTTTCTCCTCAACCAGAGGATTCCATTGAAGCCCGATGGGGATTGAAGAAATGCGAGATGATTCTTTCCCAAATCCGAAGTGCCCAGAACTCCATGGTCTTCATTGAGAGGACTTATCGAATACAAGACCCCAAATATGCCGACTTCTCTATCCGACAGCAACAAGAGATCACTCGAAGACTCATTGAAGAATGGGATAAGTCCCAGTGCAAAGTATCACCCTCCCCAATCCCTCTGCCTCCCAAGAAGACAGAAAGTACGGTGACAGGGAGATAAGGAGATGGGGAGATAAGGGAATGGGGAAATGGGAGGTTAGAAAAATTACAAATCACAAATTCCAAATTTCAAACAAATTCCAATTTTCAATGACCAAAAGATCCAAACGATCTTAACGCCATTAATATATGGGCTCAAAAGAGGGTGGATTTCTACTTCAAACAAGTTTACGGAGATGATTTTCTCCCATCTTCTAAGAAGAAGTAGTAATCGTTGTGATTTTGAAAATTTCAAAAGGTCTATTTCGATGGGGGGACACTGTGCGGATAAGGATGTTCCTATTTAATTTCTTCCTCATAATCGTTGACTGACAAATTCTACTAAAAGGTGTGGATTTCAAATAGTAATCGAGAATCATTAGTGGCTGGCCGCTTTTACATGATGGTTGGCGGTACCGGCAAATGGCTTACAGGTGCAATGATTGTTTATCCCTTCTCCAGCCTTCCGCTGATTATCCGTTTGAAGGCTTCGACTACTTGAGGATCGAATTGAGTCCCAGCTTTAGATACGAGTTCATTCAATGCTTCCCAAGGGGGCATACCCTTGCGGTAGGGACGGTCAGTCGTCATTGCATCAAAAGCATCCGCGACGGCAACAATACGGGCCCCTAAAGGTATCTTAAGCTTATCCTCATCTTGCGAGTCAAGTGTGTCAACGAAATATTTGTGGTGAGCTACAACGATGGGTACCACTTCTTTCAGCACGGACCCCACAGCAGAAAGGATATAAGCGCCTTTCACGGCGTGTGAATCAACCAGCTCCTTTTCCTCCGCACTCAGTTCTGCCGCTTTACGTAAAATCTCTCCACTGATCTCGATCTTCCCGATGTCATGTAACAACCCTGCCACCCGGATGTTTTCTACCTCTGTCCGATGCAATTCCATAGAGATGGCGATCTCCATGGCCAATTCTGATACCCTGACTGAGTGGCCTTTTGTGTAGCGGTCTGTCGATTCGAGGTATTTCGAGAGGATTTCAAGGATGCCTACGTATGCATGTCTCAATTCTTGAAGCCGCTGTTCATTCCGTTCGTATAGGGTCCCAACCGTGATGCTTGCTAGGATGAGAAACCCACCCCATGATGAAAGTTGCGTCACTCCTTTCAACATTCCTCCTCTGTCAAAAAAACGTTGAGGAAAGAGGAATACCCAGATCAGCACTGCCAAGATAGAGAAAATGGCAGTAAGAACTCCCATCCGGCGTCCCAAAAAATAGGCTGAAAAAAGGACAGGGAGGTAATAAAAGTTGAGGACAATGGACTTTTCATCAATAAGGTATGTTCCGGCAAATGCGGCTAAGAGAATGACGCTGACAAGAAGCTTTTCGAAGTGCTTTAAAATAAGTTGTTTGAATTCCTCCATATTTTTCCCTTTGTTTCCACTCCCCCGTTCAATCTCATTCAGCAAGGAGATGGAATAAGAATTCTTGGGTCGTGATTCTTACAAGATAAAAGAATATAAATTGATTGGTACATAGATTATCCTGCCGTCTCGACTCTTCCAACCCTACCGTTAGGAAGTGTATAATGGTTTTTGTGCAAGGCTCATTAAGAAATTTTTAAAAATACTCATATTCTCTGGAGAGATGTCTTCAAATCTCACTCCAGTCCGATAATCCCACGTCCAATCCTTCCTCAGATGAATACCCATCCAGACTACCTGGACGATCGTCTCAATAATATTTAATTCAGAAAGAGAAGGGAAAAATAATTTCAACGCCAGATGGTGACCAATATTCATTTTCTCTGGAAGGTGGACAAGCAATCCCCCTTCACTGGCATTGATAGCTTGACCTTGTTTGAGGAAAAAGTTGGTTCTACGATACTTAAATGGCAAATCGATATTAAATCTGGGATATTTTCTTCTTTCTGAATCGAGCCTTTTTTCCATTAACGACATGCTCATTGCTCCCATTTTATTTGATTTTACGGCAAATTGCTGCAAGAGTTATGCCAGAAGAAGGTTAACCACTTTAGTTTCATAACTACCTGGAGTTTGAGGCTTAATTTGAACTATAAATAAAGGTTTAAGTTGGAATATGCCCTGACAGGAAGTGACATATTGGCGTAAATAGAACGATTTTTGACAAATATTTCTCTTGATATGTGAGGGTAATGGGATGAGATTTTAAAAGAATGACGAATAAGGCAAATATCAAAAGTGTTGATGATTAATGGGGGTCTAGCCACTGCTGCATTCGGGTTTCATCCCATCGCCCCAACTCAGCTTTGGGATTTTAGTCGTCGTATATTTCATCTAAATGAGCCAATCAGGGTTAGGGTCAGAAAAAGCTCTGCCCTTTATACACATCTCTACCCGTAATCCTTAGCTTCAGGAGTTGCCTTAGAGTGAAGACTCTTTGTGTACTCCTCAAAAACTACTTAGTTAATTTGATCCCGATCTTATATTTTTCACAAACTCTTTTTTGATTGGGGACGATGATTAGGGGACAGATGCTCCTAACTGAGTGACCATATTTGACGTCTTTAGACAAAAAGTCATTTCCTTTAATCTTCGACAAGGTTATGATCTTCAGAAAAATCTAAATGATTCAGCGGCAATAGCGCCGTTGGCATTGATGTTGCTATGATCTTTTAGAGAAGAAAAAAATGCTGATAAAGCCAAACCACGAGTAATCGTGGGACGGAAAGCCACGGGTCCTGATCAGGATAGCCGGGTTGCCAAAGCAAAAAGATTTTTGCAGGGGCCCGTGGTTCATATCGATCACGGGCTTTTTATTGCACCGAAAAGTAAATGGAAGGAGGTAATACGCTATGATAATCGGGGAAGGAGATAGGTTCAGGGAAAAATCGACCGGACAAGAGTTAGAAACTTTTCTATATTTACCTCTTTCGATCCAAAATCTTTCACAAACTCTTTTTTGATTGGGGACCGATACGCTATGCTTGCCTGCGGTAGGCAGGCGCTATGCTCCAGAGGATAGGAAGTAAAAACTAAAATCCTTTCTTAGCCCCCTCCTTAATTTTTTGTCTTCGATCTTTATCAATTTCTTTACCCATGATCTTAGAAACCATAAAGAGAATCCCGATAGTGGTAGTCCTATCGTACTGCAAAATCATATTAGTCTTTTCGCCCGGCCAAACATACTCTTCTGGATCTTTAATCGTCAGATATCCCTTACCGAACTTTTCAAACATCACATCACGAAGTCCCGTCCAATTTGAATAACCTTTCGTGAGTACCTTAACACCACAGAATTTATCTTTCCAGAATCCGTATTCGATTCTTTCGAGGCTCGCTGCCCCAATAGTCAACTCATCACCATTTCTCAGGTAGGTATTTATTTCGCCATAACTCGAATCAGATCCCAAAGGGACCATATCCGATAGTATGGATAAATCAGTCCCCCAGTTGATTCCCCTAAAACCTTCGAGTTCGGCTCCTGACTTGTAAGCTCCGGAGCCTTGTGGTTTTGACTCCATTGAAAATCGATACTTCTCTGGGACTTTACTCATATCATCCGTGAAGTACACATTTCCCTTTTCGTCGGTCCATTTGAGAATTTGGGCCAGAGCCGATCCGGAAAAAAGGAGAAAAATAATGATCGCGCCCAAACTTAAATTTCTAATCCTGATCATCATTGCGTTACCCTCTCGAGGTCGCGTCCGAACCGAATTTTTAACTTTCGTTTTTGGCCTTCATCGCCAGAATCTCCTACCAAACCATGCTCTATAAAAAATACTTGGCGATGTCAATGTGGTATTTATCAGGGTCTAAGGTCTTAACGATGCTTCGTTGGTAACGCCCTGCCCCATCCGTTTCTATCAGGTCAACCACCTCTTTCTTGGCATCTCCTTTTTCACTTCGAGCGACCAGAATGACTATGGGGCGATCCAACCATTTGGGATCGTGATTGGGTTTATAGACAATCCCCAGTTCACGCGTGTTGAGAAGGACCAAGGATCCAATGGGAAAAATGCCGACGAGGCCAATGAAGATCTTGAGGAGAAGGGGGTCGAAATGGACAGTCCTCTCTCTCAACAGGAGGGCGAGGGCCTGCTCCGGAGTATAAGGAGTCTTCTTATAAATCCGGGGGGTCGTCATCGCATCGTAAGAATCCGCAATCTGAATGATTCTTCCGAAGAGGCTTACCTTCTTTTTCCGAAAAAGTTTCGGATATCCTGAAAGGTCACTCTTGAGGTGGTGGTCAAAGATGCCGACCACCATCCTGGGATTGATCTCCCCTAATTGCTTCAGATTGAGGACGATCTCTACTCCCATCAAGGGATGCTTTTTCATCATCCCCCATTCTTCCTCATCAAGGGAGGCAGGTTTATTTAAAACTTCTCTCGGAACCTTTGATTTTCCGATATCATGAAGCAGGCCAGTAATCCCTAACTCTGTCAAGGTTTTTTTCGAGAATCCCAATCGCTTTCCCATCGCCAAGGAGTAGATCGAGACATTGACAGAATGGTTGAAGGTATATTCATCATAGTTTTTGATTGTCGTCATTCCCAGCAGGATGGATTCGTCCTCGATGACGAGATGGACCGCCTTCTGCGCCAACCTCTTCAACTTCCTGACATCGGCATACTGCTTTCCTTTGATTTGAGTAATCACCTCTTTGATCGTCCCGATCGTCTCAAAAAATACCTTCTTGGCTGTCTCCCGCTGATCTTCCTTCCGAAGGGTAAAGGCCTCCTCCTCACCCTCAACGACCTCCAAAGGATTCACTTCGATCGAAGTGATATGGTGGTTCGCTAGCTGTTCTTCAAAGAGGGCTGCATTCTCTTCACGACCCTCTTCTAAGTTGATCAAGGCATAGATGAAATCCTTCAACTTCTCTTCATCCACCGGGCTTTTGAAAATCACTTCTCCGATCAACCGCTTTTTCCATTGGGTCGAAAGATACTTGAAGCTGGTAAATCCCTCCACCGAATAACGCAATCGTTGTCCATTGAGGAAGAAGTCATCTCTGATGATTTTGAGGGAGAGGATCCCTTCCTTCTTGATCAATGTGTTAATGGTCTCGAGGGATTCCTGGACAAACTGATTGAGAGCCACATTTTTAGAATCATAAATCTGAGAGATCCTCATCAGCACATGAAATTTGGTGACGAGATTGTTCCCCCATTTCGATAAGTCTGACTTCATTCCCTCGGGCGGCTTTTGGCTCACCCTTTCGGGTTTAATGGTTAATTCTGTGGTTTCCATCTCCACTCCTTTATGAAAAAATTCCTTCTGGGTTCTGTCTTCTTTCTTAAGCCCCCATCATTTTCAATGTACTGGCGGCGCATTGTTTCATCTCATTCCATTTTTCCTTTTGGAACCACATTCTTCTCTGGGCAATCTTCTTTAATATCGGTATCACCTCTTTCGACCCTGTTTCGCCCAGGGCCCTGAAGAAAGAGACTTTTTCTTCATAATCCCGTTTGTAAAAATCCTCAGAGAGGATGATCTCTGTGAGCGGCTTCACTGCATCCACTTTGGCATTCCTCGCCAAAAGGAGTGCAGCCTTTGCTCTGATTCCAGATACAGAATCCCTTAAAAATTTTTGAATAAGGTCCTTCCCCTTATCCCCAAATTTATTGAGAACCTGAAGGGCCTCCTCTCTCACTTTCAAATCCTTGTGGTTCACTAAATGACCTAAATATTTCACTGTGGAGGGATGCCCGATCTTCCCGAGGATATAGAGAATGTGGCAAACCAAGAAGGGATTACGGTCCGATAAGAATTTGCTCAGCGGTTGGATCTCTTCTCGAGAAAGCTCAGCCACTTGGTCGCAGATCACTTTTCTCCACTTCCCGGACTCTAACTCGCCCAACAAAAGGCAGAGAGGTTCGACGGCGTGCTTCGTGAGGAATCGAAGATATTGGAGGATCGGCTCTGAATTAACCTCTCCGTTCCCCTTCATGGTCTTTCCCAAAAGTTCAATGTGATGGGGGCTGGAGGATTTCTCAAGAATGCGACGAATGGCAAAAATCTGCTTATCCTTCAGAACCATGGATTCCATGGTATCATTAAGACTCTTCAATAGCGCCACCGCTTTTCCCACTTCTTTCTGTTCGAGGAGGTATTCGACGACTCGATCGAAATAGGAAATCATATTCTCATAAGCGTCCACATCCTCACCGAGGTGAAGCAGGATTTCGATCAAGTTGTTAATTAAGACATAGATATATCCTGACTGTTGCTCTTGTTGTGCCTCTTGATTAATCGCCTCCCTCTCATCAGGAGTGAGCTGACAGGCCTGAACCAAGGATTGACCTGGAGTGGGGTTGATCGCCTGCTCCAACCCCTCTGCCTCGGGGACATGAGAGCTTTCAGCCTTTCCCTCATCCGCCTTCTCTTGAGGCCATTCCTCCCAAGAACCTTTGTACTCTGATCTTTTTATCAAATCTTCCTCTGTCGCAGGAACAAAGATGCCACTTCCCTCTAAAAATTCATCCACGGTGGTAAAGGTGATGTGAGAAAAATCTTTTTCCCAGAGCAGGGTGACGAGATCATCCTCCATGCGATTAAGGAAGTCACTTTTTCTCACAATATTGAGAAAATCCATAATCTCCTTGAATTCCAAACCTTTTGAAAATTGGAGTTCCCGAACCCCATCTTTAAAAAAGACAAAGGCTAAACTCTCCTTCACGTCCTGATTTTCATAGACGACATTCCCCCGGTAATAGAGCCGATGCTCCCCGATCTGCAGGGAGAAAGAATCGAATTCATCAAAATATTGCTCAAAATCTTTCCTCACCCTCTCTAAAAATTTGGATAGGATAGGATGATTGGCCTCATAGAGTCGAAAGGATTTCAGGGTCTGGAGAAAAGTTTGAATCAATGCCCTGGTTGACTTTACTTTCTCATCGGTGGCCTTTTCTTCAAAAATATCCACTTTATCTTCTAAACTTTTCACTCGGTTTCTCCTCTAATCTGTTCTTTACTCGGACAGATTCATGCCGCCTGCGGATGTTCATTCTCTCCTTTTAGAAATCGATTCAACTCTGATTTGAGAACCTTCCAACCTTTTCCCGCCTTCGCTCCCTTAATTCTCCCTAAATAAAGATACTTCAGATAAGTAGGTCTTGAGATCCGAAGGTAGTGGCAGGCTTCTTGAGTCGTTAGGACGTTATCTTCGTTTTCTTTTATCATGGCTTTCCACCTTTTCTATTGGACTTTACACTAATTGATAGCATTTTCTATACCAAACCCAGTGATTTCATTTAAACCTGCGATATTAAATGGAAATTTTTTTTGACCCCCCTAATCATTAAGAGAAGAGATGACATTTTTTGTCTCCATAATGTTGAACTTGTCCGATCCCGATGGAAAGGGAGGGAGATTCCAGTTAAAATTTTTACATGGTTAAGCAGGCATTAGAGAACAAAGGAGTGAGTGCAGTCCTTCAAGAGGCGGCTTTGTTCTTAGAGTTGAAGGGGGAAAACCCTTTCAAAGTGAAGGCCTATTCTAATGCAGCGAGAACGATCGAAATTTTAGAAGAAGATCTGGGGGCGATGGTTCGAGAGGGTCGTCTCAAAGAAATAAAAGGGATTGGTGAGACATTAGCTCAACACATCACCGAACTGGTCGCAACCGGTCGGCTCCAACTTTATGAAGATCTAAAAACCTCCATTCCACCCGGCCATCTGGAGATGCTTAAAATCCCCGGCCTGGGGCCCAAAAAGATCAAAGCTCTTTATGATAAGCTCGACATTAAAACCATTGGTGAATTAGAATACGCCTGTCTCGAAAATCGATTGGTTGATCTTCAGGGATTCGGCCAGAAATCCCAGGAGAAGATTCTTCAGGGCATTCAACAGGTCAAAAAATATCAAGGTCAATATCTCTACGGAGAAGTGATCGAACCCGCCCAGGAAATCCTCAAAAAGATCCTTTCCCATCCCAAAGTCATTCGGGGAAATCTCGCCGGCTCCTTGAGAAGAAAGATGGAAGTCGTGAGAAATATCAACCTGGTGCTGAGCACTCATCGTCCTCAAGAGGTCTTGACCGTTTTTTCCAAACTTCCTGAAGTAGAAGTTGTCCGATTTAAAGACAAAGCCAGTGGTCGCTACTCCCTTTTCTCAGGAGTGGAGGTTGATCTCCGAATCACTTCAGACCAGACCTTTCCCTATTCCCTCTTCTACTTCACTGGAAGCCTCGCTCATTGGAATTCCATGTTTGAAAGGGCAAAGGTCATGGGTTTGAAACTCAGTGAAGAGGGGCTTTTTCGGAACGGCAGACTCATTTCTTGTAAAAAAGAAGAGGAAATCTTCAATGCCTTAGGCCTCGACTTCATCTCCCCGGAGTTAAGGGAGAATCAAGGAGAGATTGAAACTTCTGAGATCCATCAGCTCCCCCGGTTGATCGAGGATCACGATATCAAAGGGGTCTTCCATGTCCATTCTTTCTATAGTGATGGGACAAACTCTATTCGAAGCATGGCCCAGGCATCGAAAAAAATGGGATTTTCCTATATGGGTCTTTCTGACCACAGCCAATCTGCTCGTTATGCAGGAGGCTTAACTCTTGAAAAACTTAAGAAGCAATGGAAAGAGATAGATCAGGTGAATCAGGAAATGGAGGGGTTCACTATTTTTAAAGGAATTGAATCTGACATCCTTCCCGATGGATCATTGGATTATGAAGAAGCGATTCTCAAAGAGTTCGACTTTGTCATCGCCTCAGTTCATTCCTATTTCAATATGTCTCGGGAAGAAATGACCCAAAGAGTGATCCAAGCCATCCGGAACCCTTATACGACCATTCTGGCCCATCCAACCGGTCGGCTCCTTTTAGCCAGAGAACCTTACGCCATTGATATGATGCGTATTATTGACGAGGCAAGCCGATCAAGCGTGGTCATTGAACTCAATGCTCATCCTTATCGATTGGACATCGATTGGAGATTGTGCAAATATGCTAAAGAGAAGGGGATCAAAATTGCCATTAATCCCGATGCTCATGAGGAAGAAGGATTGAAGGATATCTTTTATGGAGTGGGAATTGGACGAAAGGGATGGTTGGAACCCGGAGACATCCTTAATGCCATGGATTTTGGAGAGATGAAGGCCTTTTTAGAGCGGAGGAAACATAAGTTGAGTTAAGAGTTATGAGTTATGAATTATGAATTTAAAGTTCAAAGTTCAAAAACTGAAACCGGAGGGGGCTATGAAAAAACAAACCGATCAGAAAAGGGCGAAGGAGATCATTAAAATTTTATCCAAGGAAATATCCGATTCCAGAATTGCCCTGAGATTCTCCAATCCCCTCGAGCTTCTAGTCGCCACTATTCTCTCTGCCCAATGCACAGATATCAAGGTGAATCAAGTCACGGTGGACCTCTTTAAAAAATATCGTTCGGCAAAAGATTATGCTGAGTCAAATTTGGCGAAATTGGAGGGGGAGATTCGGCCAACCGGATTCTATCGAAACAAAGCCAAGTCAATTCAGAAGTGTTGCCAGGAACTGGTGAAACGATTTGGAGGAGAAATCCCAAAAACCCTGGAGGATCTGGTGACTCTTCCCGGAGTGGGGAGGAAGACAGCTAATGTCATTTTAGGAAATGTTTTTGGAATCCCTGGTATTGTGGTCGATACCCATGTCCACAGAGTGAGCCAGAGGATCGGTTTGACGAAGAACGATGACCCCGTCAAGATTGAGTTCGATTTGATGGAGATCGTTCCAAAAGAAGAGTGGACTCATTTTTCAAACCTCCTCGTCTGGCATGGTCGGAAAACCTGCGTGGCAAGAAAACCCCTGTGTGAGATATGTCCCATCCAAAAGCTCTGCGACTACGGGTCCAAGGTCAAGGCATAGAGGGGGTACAGCTTGCCCACCCCCATTTTTTTCAATCGTCGAGGAGTGAGAAAGTCACAACGACACAGGCAGGCGATTTTCCAAAGCTTTAGAATGCAGTCATTATTAAATGTTATGGCAAACCCTCACTAGTATCGAACATTGAGCCTCAAAAGGGTTTGAGGCTTGGGCACCAGATCGCGCAAAAGTGCCGCTTTAAAGCTTCTTCAAACCGCCTGCCTGTGTCTCCGCCTATTCAGCACTTTGCAACAACCCGGCCTGGGTGAACCCCTCGGAGAGGCTTCATCGACCAATACCTCTTTAGGGTTAAGCAGATTGTTTCCAGTGACAGACAGGAATTCCCTAAGTGTGGATGGCCGGTGACCCCTTCCATCCGAAGCATGGCCTTATGAAGCCTTGAAGAGGGGATTGCCCAGGCCATCGGGGAAGAAAGGAAAAAATGGGGGGGTGGGCAAGAGGTGTGCAAGGATTGACAAAACCACCATTTATGATATTGATAAAATCACTTTCGCAAAATCCATCCCTTTCTTTCTGAAAGAGGTAAAACATGAGATGGTCTAAGGTCTTTACTTTTTTCCCCGTTGCCTTGATTTCTATCACAATCGGTTTTTACTCACCTTCTTTCGCTCAGGAGAAAGTGGTGAGGATGGCCTTAAAGGCCTCGGATATCCGTTCCCTGGATCCCCATTATGGGACGACCACGATCGACTATGCTTGCATCGACCCAATGTTTAATGGCTTGGTCCGCTTCAAACCTGAAGACATCAACCCTGAAAAGATTGAGCCTAATCTGGCTGAAAGATGGGAGCATTCAAAGGATGGTCTGGCCTGGACATTCTATCTCCGCAAAGGGGTGAAATTCCACAAGGGTTATGGGGAGCTGACGGCAGAGGATGTAAAATTCTCTTTGGAGAAGGCTGCCAATAAAGCCACTTCAGGCTTTGCCGGTGATTATCAGGCTCTGAGCAAGGTGGAGGTAATCGATAAGTATACGGTCCGCATCACTTTCAAGAGTGCTATTCCTTCTGTCCTGGGGATTTTGACAAACTACCATGGTGGATACATCGTTTCGAAGAAGGCGGTCATGGAGAAAGGGGATAAGTTTAAGTTCGATCCAATCGGGACGGGGCCCTTCATGTTGAAAGAACATATCCCCAAAGAAAAGGTAGTGGAGGTGAGATATCCAGAATACTTCAGGGGAAAACCGAAACTCGACCGGGTTGAGCTCTGGTTCATGCCTGATGCAAGCAGCCGGGAGATGGCTTTTCGAAAGGGCGAGATTGATATCGTTGAAGGGGAGCGTGAACAGGCATGGGTGAATAAGATGAGGGGAATACCAAGAACAGCCATTGAAATCTTCGGCCCGGGTGAAACCCTCGTCCTTCATTTCAATATGACCAAGAAACCTTTGGACGATATTCGTGTGAGAAGGGCCATCTGTCATGCCATCAATCTGGACGAGTTGATGAAATTTTTGGGCCCGGACGTAACCACAAAGCTTATCTCTGTTATTCCGATGGACTACCTGGGCGGAACAGACAAGGTTCCCACGTATGAATTCAGTCCGGAGAAAGCGAAGAAACTCCTGGCAGAGGCTGGATATCCAAAGGGACTTGATCTCTCCATGGTGATCACCGAGATGTCAGATTATCGAAGACCGATGGAGCAGATCCAAGAGCAGCTCCGAAGGGCGGGGATCAACTTAAAAATGGATGTCATCACCCATACGGCCTTCCATCAGCAAATCCGGAAAGATGCCAATCCGCTCGTCCTCTATGTGTGTGCACGCTTTCCAACGGCAGATCCCATGCTCACTCAGTTCTACCATTCCAAGTCAATCGTCGGGACTCCCACTGCCATCACCAATTTCTCTCACTATAATAAGATTGACGATTTGATTGAAAAGGCGAGAGTGGAGCCCGATCCTAAAAAGCAAAAAGGCATATGGGCAGATGCTCAAAGGAAGATCCTCGAGGATGCAGTCGCTCTCCCGCTCTGCATCACCAAGTTTGTTTTCGCGAGAAAGACCAATGTGGATTTAGGGTATGAGATGAGATCAACACTGACCCTGGTCACTCCCATCAAAGAGACGACGGACATTCGGAAATAGTTGTTCAATGCGTATCGAGCGGGGCACCCTATCTCTAGATACGAGGGCGCTCCGAATTTATTTTAGGAAAGCTGAGTGCTCAAATACGCCATCCGTAGAATGATTTATGTCCTCCCTACTTTATGGGCTGTGGTCACCTTTGTCTTTTTCCTGATCCGTATTGTCCCTGGAGGTCCTGCTGTGGCGGCTCTTGGATCGTATCCTACTGAAGAATCGATCCGGGAGCTCGAAAAGCAAATGGGCCTCGACAAACCGATTCTTGTGCAATATGGGAAATTCCTTAAGGATCTCTGTCGGGGAGATTTAGGGAAGTCATTGATTACCAACAAACCCATCTCCCAGGAAATCGCCAGGGCACTACCCTACACATTAGATTTGGCTATTGGAGGAATGATTATTGGAGTCCTCTTCGGGATCCCAACTGGCATCATCACAGCATTAAAGAGGAATCGTCCCCCAGACTACATTGGCAGAATCCTTTCACTGATTGGCATCTCCATGCCGGAGTTCTATCTAGGCATCCTGCTGATGTACATCTTCGCCATCAAATTGCCTCTCTTCCCTGTTTTAGGAGGGGGCGACCTTAGCAATTTAGGTAGCCGATTGTACCACCTGTTTCTCCCAGCCCTTACCCTGGGCATCATCATGACAGCCTTCATCAGTCGTATGGTGCGCTCCTCCATGTTGAACGTACTCAGGGAAGATTATGTAAGAACCGCAAGGGCTAAAGGGCTTCATGAGAGGGTGGTGATCTATAAACATGCTCTTCGGAATGCCCTGATTCCTACGGTGACTGTGATCGGAATCTATATGAGCATCTTGATGGGAGGTTCCGTCTTAACGGAAATCATCTTCAGCAGACCGGGTTTGGGAAAGATGATGGTCTTTGCCGTGAAGGATCGGGATTATATTGCCCTCCAATCAGTGATCATCATCTTCTCTGCTTTCGTCTTCCTCTTCAATCTTATCACCGACTTACTCTATGGTCTGATTGACCCGAGGATTGAATATCATTAAAAGGTGCTATGGCAACGATTAGCCAGAGAGAAATCCTCATCCGTACATTTAAAAGTAATCAGATCTCCGTAGTCGGTCTGTTCATGGCGCTTGCTGTGGTCATCATCGCCCTGATCTCTCCCTGGATATCTCCTTATGACCCCATCTCACAAGATATGAATGTTCAGCATGCCCCTCCGAGTTGGGCACATCCTTTTGGCACAGATAGTTATGGGAGGGATCAGCTCTCGAGGGTCCTCTGGGGATCGAGAGTCTCTCTGGTGGTGGGAATCCTATCTGTTCTCTTGGCCATGGCAGCCGGCATTCCCCTTGGCATGATCGGAGGGTTTAAAGGAGGAAGGATTGACAACCTCGTGCTCCGTTTCATTGACATCTTCATGTCGTTTCCCATTGTGATCCTGGGCCTTCTGGTCCTGGCCGTCATGGGCCCAGGTCTGATGAAGATCGTCATTGCTATCGGTGTTGCCCTCACCCCGCGTATCGCACGTTTGGCTCGTGGATCAACGCTTTCTGTTAAAGGAAAAGAGTATATTGAGGCTGCCCGTGCTGTAGGACAAAATGATGGGAGAATTATGTTCATTCATGTCCTGCCCAATATCTTCGGAGACATCTTGGTGATGGGAACTCTTTGGGTCGCTACCGCCATCATCGTTGAGGCAAGCCTCAGTTTTATCGGCCTGGGCGTCCGACCCCCAACCCCCAGTTGGGGAGCCATGATTCGTGACGGCCTGGATCAACTCACCAATGCTCCATGGCTTTCCATCTTTCCCGGCCTTGCCATCTTCGTCTCCGTCTTCTCCTTCAACCTCATCGCTGACGGACTCCGTGACATCTCAGATCCTAAGCTGAGAGGCTAAAAGACAAGGTCAAGGTTAAGGCTAAGAAAATCTTTTGTT
Source organism: Thermodesulfobacteriota bacterium (assembly GCA_049513055.1). Taxonomy (GTDB): domain Bacteria; phylum Desulfobacterota; class BSN033; order BSN033; family UBA1163; genus UBA1163. The sequence continues at coordinate 21,418 of JBEKWN010000029.1, read as the reverse complement.
TCTCAACCTCAACCTGTCCAAATGCCTCTCGGATCCGTAAACACTTAGAAATGTTATACTGACTTTCAACCCGTCATGATTAAGTTTAATTATTTTTATTTTTGTTGACTATGTAGTCTGCAACGCGTTTTCTCATGTATTCTTTCCGTATCAGTTTAGGAATCTCGAATTCACAGGGAACCTTGGTCTGACATAAGCCGCACCCCGTGATTTTGACACCATACTCGGCCTGTTTGTCTCGCCGGACTACACCATAGCAATATTCAAAGCATTTGTCTTTGTCATGGCCCTTTGCCGTGATCGCCCCAGCCGGACAGCGCATTGCGCAGGTCTTGCATGTATTGTTAAAGTAGTAGAGGCAGTTGGCTCGGTGGTGGGGGTAAATTTTATCCGAAGGTTTGAGTCGTAGTTCTGTTATCACACTGCCCACACGAATGGCTTTACCCTTTGCCGTAATCAGCCCGTCGCTCAGCCCGAAGGCCCCAAGACCACAGGCGTAGGCCGCATGGCGCTCGGACCAGTTAGAGGTCCAGCTCAATCTGGGGAATTTAAGTCGTTTCCAGTGCGGGGAATTCATCGGGGCAACGGCTTTGTACCCCTTCTTTTTTAATAAGGCGACTAAGTGATCTCTTAGCTTGACGTTGAATTGTTCGCCGAAGTCCCGAGCGTGGGCCCAGAGCAGGGATGGATACCTACTCTCTTTGCGGTTGCTCTTACGGATATCTTCAGATGCTGGAAGAACCCAGGAGATAACGGATAGCTCTCGGGGTTGCTTACTCTTTCCAAAAGTCAGATCGAAGATCTCTTGAGGGGTAAAATGGAATTTTCCGATGATCTTCTTATATTTCTTGAAAAGAGGGTCATCCCCAGAAGCGAATCCAACCAAAGGCCTATCCCAGTATTTCCCTCCGTCAGCTTTGCGGCGGTTCGCCGCGCTCTCCTGAACGAATTTAGAAATGGCCCTCTCAATAAATTTCCCTGGTTCTTTAGCAAATGGGATTCTCTGCATTGACCTCACACCTCCCCAAATGAAATTTAGTTTCTACTTATCACAAATTTGCTCCTTGAACAATGGTTACTGGTTCTTATCATGTTTCACCTATTAGGCTGAAAGGAAACCGATGAGAAGTTCAATGGAGCCTTATTGCAAAGACCCACTCTAAAAAATAAGAAGTCGGCAAAAAATTGGGGCGTTCACTAGGAATCTATAATACTTCCCTTATGTGAGGGTTATAGATTTTACTTCCAAATAAAAGATTTCATCTGGAAATCAATAGGGAGTGGAAAAATTTTTCAAGACTGGATATGGCAAACTGGGATGAGTTTTAGGTCAAAAAGTACAAAGCCGAGGGTGACGCGGAGACTCTTCTTCCCCTATGGATTCTTCAGACTGTCAAACCAAGCCAGATTCTCTTTAATCAGGTCGGGGATGGGTAACTGGTAAGGACAGCGCGGCAGGCAATCTCCACATTCCGAGCAATTTCGGGCCTTCTCTATCAAATCCTTCATCCACCCAATCTCCTGAACATTAGGGCCAAATCGCTTGATGATGGATTTTAACCCGACTGCAAACTGAATATTGATCTTTTCCGTGCAGGGCTGACAGTAGTCGCAGCGTCTACAGAATTGGCAATCGAATTCCTTCTTGATGGCTTCAATTCGTTCTTTATCTTTCTCAGATAGGGAATAGCCTTCAGCAAAGATCTTCCAATTTTCATGGGCCTTTTCCAGAGTCTCCGACCCCGGAATGGGCACGATATTCGCCGTTGAGAGGACAAACCTCAAGGCTGGACCAACCTCTTCAATCACCCCGCCCGAGAAGGGCTTCATAGCCAATACCCCGATGTCTTTTTCCTTAGCCAAGGGGAACACTTTCTGGGTTGCATCAGGTTCCAAAAAGCTATAGCAAGCCATGATGACTTCAAAATGCCCGTCCTCGATCGCCCTCTCTAATACATTGAGGTTGTGGCTGGTGATGCCGATATAATCAATGATGCCTTCATCTCGCGCACGTTCTAACCCTTCGTAGGCTCCTCCAGGAGTCATGACCTTCTCATAATCTTCGAAGTGAGAGACACCATGCAGATGGTAGATATTGACTTTTTTTACCTTCATCTGCTTGAGGCTTTCGTGCACTTCATTATAAATCTTCGTTGTTCTTACGAGAGATTTTGAGGAAAGGATGATGGGTCTATCTATTTTTTGGAGTGCCAATCCAATCCGGTGTTCGCTGTTAGTATAAGCACGGGCTGTATCCAAGAGGTCGACTCCCATTTCAATCACAGCCCGTATGACGGAAACCGCTTCGCGTTCACCCACCCGTTGGATAGGAATTCCCCCCCATCCCAGTTTTGTCACGATTAGATTTGTTCTGCCCAGCCTGACTTTCTCCATCCACACTCCTCAGTTTAAGTATAATACAAATAAATGCACATTCCTATCAGTGATCATCAACCATCGTAGCAGGTCACAAATAAATTTTAGTAAGTGAAAGCAAAAACGACGTGAAGGGGGAGGACATTTGTTCGGAGTTCTTAGTTTTAAAACTCCAAACTCTGAACACCGAACTCAAGGCTTTACTTCTCCGAACTCCCAACTCCGGACTAAAAACTAGGAAGTTTCAATATGACAGGCGACGAAATGACCTTCTCTGATCTCAATCAATTTAGGAACGGTCGTTTCACACGCCTCTTTTTTCAGTGGGCAACGGGTGTGAAAATGACAACCCGAAGGAGGGCGCATTGGGCTCGGAACATCTCCTTCCAAGATAATCCTCTTCTTGGTGATGTTAGGATCTGGCACAGGAATCGCAGAAAGAAGAGCAACCGTATAGGGATGGGCAGGTGAGGTGTAAAGCTCTCTATCCTTCGCTAACTCCACAATTCTCCCCAGGTACATCACGGCAATCCGATCACAAACATGCTCCACCACAGCTAGGTCATGAGCAATGATGATATAAGAGAGTTTGAACTCCTTCTGAATATCTTCCAATAAGTTGATGACCTGGGCCTGAATCGAGACATCGAGAGCAGAGACAGGCTCATCTCCTATAATCAACTTTGGATTGAGGGCAAGGGCTCTGGCGATTCCAATCCTCTGTCTCTGACCCCCGCTGAACTCATGAGGATAACGCCTGGCATGGTCGGGGCTGAGACCAACTTTCTGAAGAAGATAGGCGACCCGATCCTTTCTCTCCTTTTTTGTAGAAATGTGGAAGACGTCTAAAGGTTCTCCGACAATCTGTTCCACTGTTCTCCGGGGATCGAGCGAAGCATAAGGATCCTGAAAAACAACTTGCATATCTCTCCGGATGGAACGCATCTCCTCGTGGTCGAGTTTGCAGACATCCTTTCCTTCGAAGAGTATTTCTCCTTCGGTAGGCTCAATCAACTTCAAAATGGCCCGGGCAGTGGTCGACTTTCCGCATCCACTCTCACCCACTAAACCCAGACTCTCCCCTTTATTCAGGGAGAAGCTCACCCCATCGACCGCATAAACATAGCCGATGGGCTTGGAGAAGATTCCTCCCCTGATAGGAAAATATTTCTTAAGATTTTTTACTTCGAGTAAAGCTTCACTCATAATCAGTTTAGAGTTTAGAGTTAAGAATTAAAATTCTCAATTCTTAATTCTATATTTTCAAATCTGTCAGCCAGCAAGAGCTAAAATGGCCCTTTTCAATTTCTTTGAGCTCTGGCTCTTTTTCTTTACAGATATCTATCACGGATGGACATCGTGTTGAAAATTTACAACCTGAAAGAAGTTCATAGAGACTGGGAACGACCCCTGGTATCTCATTTAAGCGAACTTTTCCACGACGGATCTTATCCCCTAGAATTGGGATGGATTTGAGTAGACCCATAGTGTAAGGATGTCGAGGGTTTCCGAAAAGCGTTTTCGTCTCCGCCTCTTCCACAATTTTCCCTGCGTACATAACGATGACCCGTTTTGCTGTCTCTGCAACTACCCCTAAGTTGTGGGTGATGAGGATGATGGCCATTCCCAATTCCTCTTTCAGTTTGTTCATCAAGTCAAGGATCTGAGCCTGGATGGTCACATCTAAGGCAGTCGTCGGCTCATCCGCAATCAGGATCTCTGGGTTGCAGGCAAGAGCCATGGCGATCATCACCCTCTGCCTCATCCCACCGCTCAACTCGTGGGGATATCGCTCTACAGCTTTCTCAGGGGAAGGAATATTGACCAGTCCGAGCATCTCGATGCTCTTTTCGAGGGCCTCTTTTTTGGATAAGCCCTGATGCAATTGGAGGGTCTCCTGAATCTGATTCCCTATTGTAAAAACGGGATTGAGGGAGGTCATGGGTTCCTGGAAGATCATCGAAATCCGATTTCCCCGAATCTTCCTCATCTCATCCTCTGTGTACTCAAGGAGATTTTCTCCTTTAAAGAAGATCTCCCCTCCGACAACCTTTCCAGGAGGAGTTGGAATAAGACGAAGAATGGAGAGAGCCGTGACGCTCTTTCCACAGCCGGATTCACCCACCACGCCCAAAGGCTCACCTTTGGCGAGGTTGTAACTCACACCATCCACCGCCTTCGCAACCCCTTCATAGGTATAGAAGTAAGTCTTTAGATTTTTAATCTCTAAGATAATTTCGTCATTCACTAAATGCTTCATCCTCCTCAGAAATGACAATCTCAATATAGCTCAACTCACACCTTTTTTTCAAAAAATAAAAACCTGACTCTCGGTTTTCTTGCTAATAACCCTAAAGATCGTTTATAAATATCACCATACAGGAAGATCAAAAGATAAGCATTTATAGAAAAAGTTACCTTATGCTTCTTCCAAAAACCATTCGAGAAAAGATTTTTCTCCTCGAGGAGGTAATCAACTTCCCTACCTCCCTCCTCTCTCATAAAAATGACCACTGGGAAAATCTCTCTATGGTTCCCTATTCAGACTTAACAGGGGCTGTTTCTTCTCTGGTTGAAAAAGGTAAGAAAGTCGTCATCATTACTGGGTTCTATGTCCCGGTTGGGGATCCCCCAGCCACCGAAACGGATGGGCCTCCGGGAGCCCTCACCCTGGCAGAGGGATTGAAATTTTTAGGGATGGAGGTTTCCCTGCTTTCAGATGAATACACCCTTTCAGCACTGAAGGCAGGATTAAAGATTCTTAACCTCTCTGAGAAAGAGATCCCCATCATCTGTTTTCCATTGGAGCACTCAGACCAGGATCACACGAGTCGAATGATGAATGAAGAGATCGAAAGTTCCATTTCCATCCGTTTTGCTCAAGACTTTTTCAATAGCTTGTGGGGGAAAGGCCTTACCCATCTTATCTATATCGAAAGGGTGGGACCCAATCACACCCTTGAATCCTTCATGGCTCAGGAGCGCCACGACAAGCCACCCTTAAAAGATTTTGAAACGATTCTCCCTCCTCCGATAAGAAACCGCTGTTTCAGCTCGCGCCTTGAGGACATCACACGATTTACAGCCAAAACGCACTTTCTCCTCGAGCTTGCCGGGAAGTTGAACCTTCCGATTGAGAGTATTGGTATCGGAGACCGTGGAAATGAAATTGGTGCAGGGAAGATTCCGTGGGAGGTTTTTAAGGAAAATCCTTCGACCAATCGGGAAGCAGTTTTCTGCTCCCGGGTGAGGACGGACTACCTCATCTCTTGCGGAATTTCAAACTGGGGGGGTTATGCCTTGTTGGCAGGAGTGGCTTTGGCTATGGGAAGATTGGACATTCTCGAAAAAGTGACTCCTGAACAAGAAGGGACGGTTCTCGATTATCTCGTGCGTCACGGGCCAGCCGTTGATGGGATCACCTGCAAGCAGGATCACTCCGTGGATGGAATCGAATTTGATGACTATATGAGGGTGATTGAACGAATCAAGGAAATCGCCTTCGAGTGAATCCCTGAGTGACCTGCCATGAGGAACCTTGTTCTCACAATCCGAATCTTTCGATCAGCAGCAGTAATAAAACGATTCCAATGGCAACAGGCAAAACGATGACCCGGAGATTCACCTTGAGCAACTGTGGAAGAGTGAGTTCTCCATAATCGGCCCTTCTCAATTGTTGTAAGATTATTTTCATTCAATTAAAAATATGGTATTAAACCTTTGGAGCCTTTCGAATGAAACATTTTTTTGATGCTTACCGACTAAAAACACCCTTTTCAGAAAAGCTTTCTAAAAGGGCCAAAGAAGTCATGCCCGGAGGGATTTCTCATAACATTCACTATTTTCCTCCTTACCCTTTCTTTATCAAAAAAGCGAAGGGTTCCAAAATCTGGGATGTGGACGGAAATGAATATGTGGACCTTTGGATGGGTAACTACACCCACATTCTGGGCCACCGTCCACGGGGGGTGGTCCAAGCCATTGAAAAACAATTAAAAGAGGGAATTCACTGGGGCATCGTATATAAAAAGCAGATTGAATGGGCAGAACTGATTCGAGAATTGGTCCCCTCCGCAGAAATGGTCCGATTCTGTTGTTCTGGAACAGAGGCGACGATGTATGCGGTCAGGCTTGCCCGTGGCTTCACTGGTAAAAAAACCATCCTAAAGATCGCAGGGGGTTGGCATGGAGCCAATCCTGATCTCTCCCTGGGTATTAAAATGCCCTATGAAAGAGAAGAGAGTCTCGGTTTGTTGCCTGAACTACAGAAATACACGAAGGTGATTCCTTTTAATGACCTTTCTGGTTCACTCGAAGTAATCCATCAAAACAAAGAAGATTTAGCAGGCATTATTCTTGAGCCAATCGTTGGCGAAGGAGGCTTCACCCCAGCTACTAAAGAATATCTTCAAATGCTTCGTTCTGAAACTAAAAAGTTGGGGGCCCTCCTGATTTTCGACGAAGTGATTTCATGTTTTCGAGTTGCCTTAGGGGGTGCCCAGGAGAGGTTCAACATCACTCCAGACCTAACGACTTTGGGAAAGATTGTGGGCGGAGGATTACCTGTTGGTGCCCTGGTAGGGAAAAGGGAGATATTGGAGAAGACCTCACCCGAAATGAGGGGAAATAAGTGGGAGAAAATTTTAATTGGCGGCGGTACCTTTTCTGCCCATCCTTTGACAGCCGCTGCAGGATTGGCAATGCTCCGTTATTTAAAAGATCACCATAAAAAGGTCTATCCTATTTTAGAATCAAAAGGAGAGAAAGTTCGAAAGGGGGTTCAGGAAGCTCTTGATCGAGAAGGATTGGATGCCGTGGTCACAGGAATTGGCTCTCTCTTTCAAACCCATTTTCCTTTTCAAAAAGGGGGGACGCTGAACTCGCCTCATTCGATCCACCGGTTTACCGATATAGAGAAAAGGGAGATGGAGTTTCGACTAAAAATGCTGACAAAAGGGATTCATGTGATGCACGGTGGGGGTTGCCTATCTATCGCCCATTCTGATGAGGACATTGAAAAAATCATCAAAGCCGCCCGAAAAGTCGGCAAGGAGATGGCCAAAAAATTAGAGTGATGAGTTAAGAATTTATGAAAAGGAGTTTTTAACTTTGAACTTTCAGCTTTGAGCTCAAAAGGAGGAGGTGCGATATGAAAAATTGGAGAGTGAAGGCATTTGTAGCGACATTATTTCTCACACTGGTTTGGGGAGGGATGGCTATGGCAAAGGAAGAAGTAAAAATTGGTATCATCGTCGTGGATATCCAAGGGGATTTCACAAAACTTAAAAACGGCTCCTTAGCCGTGGAAGGGACTGACGAGGCCTACATCAAAGCTGTTGAAGAAAATACAAAGAAACTGAAAGAAGCGAGGTACCCCATCTTTGCAACCCAGGATTGGCATCCTGCTAATCATGCTTCCTTTTTTACCAATCATAAAGGGAAAAAGGCTTTTGATGTGATTAAACTTCATGGAAAGGACCAGGTCCTCTGGCCTCCCCATTGTGTCCAAAAAAACCCTGGAGCAGAGATCTTATTGGATAATAAATTATTTACAGCCGTCGTGAAAAAGGGAATGGATCCACAATATGATAGTTATTCTGGATTTCAGGACGACGGTGGGAAAAAGACCGCTTTGGATAAACTTCTCAAGAAAGAAAAGATCAACAAGTTGGTGGTCTACGGCATTGCAACCGACTATTGTGTCAGGGCGACGGCCCTGGATGGGAAGGCTCTTAAATACAAAGTGGTTCTGATCAAAAATCTATGCCGGGGGGTTGCACCGGATACCTCTCAAAAGGCAATTGATGAGATGAAGGCTAAGGGAATTGTTGTTCTGGACGACTTGGATTTGGAAAAGATTAAAGCAAATTAGTAATTTTATATAAGGCGACCTCATGAGGTAAGTCGGTGATGGGGCTATGATTGGAATAGCCCCTATTTTTTTTCCTTCAGATCCTATAATATTTATCCTTACCAGTTTCCATATTCTATAAAGCCCCTATACAATATCTGGAAAGTTACCTTTATTGAACAATAGAGAGGCACAGCCAGAAGCATTCCCAGTATCCCATGAAAAAATCCCCCCAGCATAATGACAATGATGACCATCAGGGTGTGAACATGAACCCTTCTGCTTAATACTAAAGGAGAGATAATAATATCATCCAGCACCCTGATGCACACATATATACATATAAATTTAATAAGATTAACTGTTGAACCAGTGTCTATGAGTATTAGCAAACTGCCGAATACGAATCCCATTGAAGGCCCGATGTAGGGTATGATGTTAAACATCCCAAGAACTACTCCTATTAAAAAAGCATAATTTACCCTGAACAGATATAAGCCTATGATGGCTATTACACCCACGATAAAGGAATCGATTAACTGCCCCCTGATATAATTGCTGATCTGTTGATCAATTTTATAAAATAGGGTTAGGAATGTCTCAAAATATTTATTTGGGACATATGCGATGAGCATCTTTTTTATCTTCCTGCCATCTTTTACAAGAAAAAATGTAACAAAGGGAATGACAATTAAAGTGGTCACCAATTCTTTAATAATTTTTATTAAAGAACTTACGTCTCCTGTCCCTGAAGTTAAGCTATTTATCTTTTGTTGTAGTGCCTTTTCCAAAGTGCCTTTGGGAATAAAGCCCATATTTTTTTCTAACAAATCGATTGCCCTATTCAGGCTATCCTGAATTTTACTTATGTAGAAAGGCGCATTTTTCTGGAAACTGCTTATCTCTGTCTGTATTGTCGGCCAGGTGAGTTTCCATAATATAAACAGGAAAATAAGGGTTAGAATAATCAACAGAATTACCGCAAATGTACGGTTTATTCCTTCTCCTTCCATATAATCGACTATTGGACTTAGAAAGAATGTTATTACAAATGCGATAATAAACGGGGTGAGCAGCGCTCTGACAAGATATAAAACCAGTAAGATACCAAATAAAACACATCCTATTGCGATAATTTCGAAGGTTTTCCAGAGTTTTTGGAATTCATTTTTTTCCATTTTATTATACTTCTTTCAATTTCATTTCCGTGGTTTTCCTAAGTCTGTTTGCAAGCCTTTGCGAAAGTTTCATGAGAATTTTGGAACCGAGCCTGGGATTATGCTCTATCAAATCAAATAAGTCGGGTCTAAATATCCCAAGGACCTCTGTCTTTACAACTGCTGTAGCCTCCGCAGAGCGTGGATAGTCTTCCAACAACGCCATTTCTCCGAAAAATTCTCCTTCCTCTAGGTCTGCTATTTTCGCCTTTTCTTCGTTGATAGTTTTTGTAAGTTTTATCAGACCTTTCTTAATGATGTACATTCCTGTGCCTGGTTGCCTTTCGTAAAAGACCACTTCATCGGGCATAAACGTCCTTTCATGCACTATTAATTCGATTTTTTTCAAATCTCTGAAAGTTAATCCTTCAAATAGCGGAACAGTCCGGAGGACCGGAATGATATCTCCTTCTCTTCCTCGTATCTTTTGCAATATGACGTTTGATATGCGCTTCTTGCTCATCGTGATTCTCCTATTTTATTTGCAACCATCCACCAGGAAATTTGAGATTATTTTAGGTGGGTTTCTTTTCGATGTCAAATGAAAAAGAACCACAGATGGAATGGATATTTTGGATGGTTAACCTTAAGGACCAACATGATAGGAAACAATATGTTGGCCGAAGTTGCCTGCCTGGTCGGCAGCGAGGATCTGAAGTTTCACCTCATCAAAGCCTGCTGGAGGGGATGTCTTTCCTTCAAAGAGGCTTGGCTTACCTGCATAATTCAGATTGAATTTCTCTGAAATCTGACTTCCATAAATCCATTGTCCCCATATTTCAAATTTATTCGAGTCCCAGAGACCTCCGGGAGTGAGAGGGCATCCTCAAAGCATCCGGATTTCAGCCCTCACTAAAACTCCTTCTCCTTTCTTTAAACTTTCTTTAGGGGAAGGACTCAGGATATTAACAATCAAACCGTTTAATTCAATGATCACCCCCTCACCCAAGATGTGTTTCCCAGGAATAAGGGTGAGTGTCTTTGAGCCTTTCTGAATGGCTTGAGGGTAGGCAAGAGGAGCCTCAGTGTAAATCTCAACTTGGGTAGGTTTATCTAAGAGAATCTTGGCCTCGAAAGAGGCCGCACCAAAAGTTCCATAAATGGTCTCTCCACGCCGACGTGGTTGAACCATAATTCGGTCTGTATCCCCTGTTCCCCCCTCCTGTTTCCCCTGGGCAAGGATTTCTCCTGTCTCCAAATTCTTAATTCGGATCAACGCACCTCCCACGCCCGAGCCGATCACCTGGGCATCCCTCGCAACCACGCGAACAATCACTTTTGTTGGAATCTTTTCTGCCGGAAAGGAAAGCGACGCAAAAAGAAGAGAACCATTTGCCAGCAGGAAGAAACTTAATAAGAAAATGAAGAAATTAAGCATCTTTTAATCTATGGCTCTCAGCTTTCAGCTTTGAGACTCTAGCCTATTGCCTCTAGCCTTTAGCCTTACTAATATAATCCACAGCTTTATCAGCGATAATCTCGGCATCGTGAATTGAATCGCTGATACCAATTCCCTTATATGCACAACCTGTGAGAAATAGACCGGGTTGGAGATTTGTTCTTTCCTCCATTCGAGCAACCTTCTCCAAATGGCCCACCAGGTACTGAGGCATAGACTTTTCCCATCGATAGATTTTTGTCAGAATGGGATCACCTTCGACTCCCATAATATCCTTCAATTCCTCTCGAATGATCCTGAGCATCTCATCGTCGTCAAGACCAACAAGTTGTTCATTATTCGCCCCTCCTACAAAAGCCCTTAGTAAAACATGGCTTTCTGGAGCCCGATGGTTAAATTTGACTGAGGTCCATGTGGAAGCCATAATCTTCCTCTTTTCCTTACGAGGGACAATGAATCCAAATCCGTCCAGCGGGTGACGAATCTTGGAGCGATGGTAAGCCAAAGACACGGTCGCACTGGAAACATAGGGAATGGTGAGAAGGATTTCTGATAGCTTCGGATCTATCTCCTCAATCATCTTTGCCGTAATGAAAGCAGGAGTAGCTAAAATGACTGCATCGGTTTCAAGGGATGTTCCATTTGATAATTGGATTTGATAATTATTTTTTTCTGTCCTTTTTACTTTCATTACCTTTTTTTTGAGGCCGATCACCTCATCCCCAATTTTTCCCTTTAGACAATCAACCCACTCACCCAATCCTTCTTTTAGGGTTAAAAACATTGTCCTTTTGGGCCCCTCTTTTTTTGCCCATTGAAGAGCCATCTTTCTTCTTGCTATCATCCCCTTGATCAGACTTCCATATTCTTCCTCTATCTGAAGGAACCTGGGAAAAGTACTTTTTAGGCCCATGGTCTCTGGCGTTCCAGCATGAATTCCTGCGACGAGGGGTTCTGCGATCTTATCCAGCGCCTCCTCCCCCAGACGTCGCCTGACAAAATCGGCAAGACTCTCTTCCTCGTCCGACTTTTTCTTTGGAATGAAAAAATCCATGGCCATCCGAATTTTCCCAGGCCAGGAGATGAGGGAACTTTTGATAAAGGGAGTGAAACTGGTGGGGACCATCAGCATAAAACCTTCTGGTAATTCATGGAGTTTCCCATTCGAAAGGATGAAGGTCCTCCGATTCTCATTTGTATTCAAGATCCTGTCTCCGAGTCCAAGCTTTTCGCAGAGGGCAAGGGCCCACGGTTTCTCATAAAGAAAACAGTCGGGCCCTCCTTCGATGATAAAGCCATTTACTTTCTCCGTCAGAATACATCCACCCAACCGATCCTTTTCATCCAATAAGGTAAGGTGAATCTCCTCACCCATCTTCTTTGCTTTCTCTAAGGCAAAATAGGCAGTGGCCAGTCCGGCAATCCCCCCTCCAATAATAACGATGCGTTTCATGTTTATTTCCTCAAAAAAGTCTTTTCGTCTTAGTGTCATTGTGTCTGAGTGTCTCAAAGACTCAACGACTCAAAGACCCAATGACTCAATGACCTTTATATGTTCTTCAACAATGCTTGAAAGTGCCTCGATAAATCGTTTTGAAAAATTGAGAGAAGTAGTCCGTTTCAATACCATCTCCATAAATTCAGCCTTCCCTCGATAAAGGATATCAATATCGAAAAGTACCTCGATGTGATCTGCAACAAATCCAATGGGAATCATGAGGATTTCTCGGACCCTTTGCCGTGAGAGTTCGGTCAGGATAGATTCTACATCCGGACCTAACCACTCCTCCGGTCCCATCCCTCTGCTCTGAAAGGCAATATGCCAAGGAAGGGGTTCGATCTTTTTAAGAACCTCTCTAACACTCTCTTCCATATCCTTAACATAAGGTTCATTTTCAACAAGGGATTTTGGAAGGCTGTGTGCAGAGAAAATGAGATGAACCTTCTTTCTCTCTTCTGGAGTAAATTGCATCAACTCTTCCTCAATCTTCTCCTGAATCGCCCCAATAAAAAGAGGATGTAGATGCCATCCCTCAACAAAAGAAATTTTTATCTTCTCTCCAATATTTTTTCTTATTTGATTTACTTCTTCGATATAAGATCCTGTGCTTGCACAGGATCTAAAGGGCGCCATGGGAAGGGCGATCACCTCATGGATTCCCTCCCGAAGAATCTCTTTCAAAGTCTCTTCAATCAATGGGTGTCCATAACGCATTCCCACATAGGATTTGAATTGGTAGCCCTTCGAATTCAGACTGTTTTCCAGTGCTTTGGCTTGCTTTAATGTAATCTCTGGCAGAGGCGAACAACCTCCGATCAAGCGATAACGCTCCTTAACCTTTTCCAATTGTTCTGGAGAAGGTTTTCGGCCCCTGAAGAGACGGGTTAAAAAAGGCTCTACTTCATCGAGAGAGCGGGGCCCTCCGAAGGCTAAGAGGAGAAGAGCTTTCATCAACCTCTCCCCTGCCTTTTAGAAGATTGGGAACTGTATTGATGAACTGCCTCTATCAAGGCAGCCACATGATCGGGAGGTGTGTTTGGGAGGATTCCATGGCCAAGGTTGAAGATATGACCAGGTCGACCTTCAACGCGATCAAGGATCCGTTTGACTTCCTTTTCAATCAAATCCACTGGACCAAATAGGATAACAGGATCGAGGTTTCCTTGGATGGCAACATCGTACCCAAGACGTACCCAAGCCTCGCCAATATCCAACCGCCAATCTACTCCGATAACATCTCCCCCGGCGCGTTTCATCAGCTCCAAAAGTGTTGAATTGGAGGTGGCGAAATGGATGAGAGGAACGCTCTTGCCAACACCATCAATGACCTTTTTGGAATACGGAAGGACATACTTTTCATAATCACTCGGGGTCAAACATCCCACCCAGGAGTCAAAAATCTGAAGAGCCTGGACACCCGATCGAATCTGAGCTTTTAGGCACCGGATGAGGACCTCCGAGATCTTCTCCATCAAAGCATTCCATGTGGGGCGGTCCTGGTACATCAGGCTTTTGGTGAGGATGTAATTTTTAGAATGACCCCCTTCGATGATATAACTTGCAAGGGTGAAGGGAGCACCGGAAAATCCAATCAAAGGGATCTTTCCTTCTAATTCCCTTCGGACGATTTGAATTGCCTTAACGAGAAAAGAGATTTCCTCTTCTGGTTCAAAGATCCTCAGCCTCTCCACATCCTTCATCTCTCGGAGAGGATGATGGAAAACAGGGCCTTCCCCTTTTGCAAACTCAAACTCCACTCCCATCGGCTCCAGGGGAATCAGGATATCTGAAAAGATGATGGCCGCATCGAGCTTAAACTTTTCAATAGGCTGAAGCGTCACCTGTGCTGCCAGTTCTGGATTCTTGCACATCTCCAGGAAAGAATATTTCTTCCGGAGGGCTCGATACTCCTTCATATAACGACCCGCCTGGCGCATGAGCCAGATGGGCGTATATTCTGTCGCCTGCCTTCGGCAAGCTTTAAGAAAGGGGTATTCCTCACTCTGCTTCATCTACAACTTTCCTCGTATAAATTTGATTTCGTTTTAGCCTCTTTGAGTCATAGCGTCATTGTGCCTTGACCCAAAGACTTAATTTTGACTCAATGACTTTTTATTTTATCCTTTCCAATTTCTAAGCAATTGAACCAACAATCTTACTCCAGCGCCCGTACCGCCTCGTGGGATATACGGCCTCTCTTTCTCAATCGATGCAGGTCCAGCAATATCGAGATGAACCCATGGGACTTTCTCCACAAATTTGCTCAGAAAGATGGCTCCAATAATAGCACCTGCTGCTCGCGTTCCCACATTCCTGAAATCAGCCGCATCACTTTTGAGATATTCAAAATACTCGTCCCAGAGAGGCAATCTCCAGACTTTTTCTCCTGTCTTGGAAGAAGCCTCTTCGATCCGTTTCAAAAGGGACTCATCATTACCGAAAAGGCCGATGACAAAATCTCCCAATGCAATCACACAGGCTCCTGTCAAGGTAGCCAGATCAATGATTGCCTTGGGTTGATATCGTAAGCTATAGGTCAGGGCATCCGAAAGAATAAGTCTTCCTTCTGCATCGGTACTGATCACTTCCACGGTCTGCCCGGAGAGGGTTTTCAAAATATCACCGGGTTTATAAGCCTTTCCGCTTGGAAGATTTTCTGTCGCTGGCATGATACCGACCAGATGAAAGGGAAGTTGGAGCTTGGAGGCAACTTGCATGGTAGCCAAGACCGCTGCAGCCCCTGACATATCGTCTTTCATCCGATCCATATTCTCTGAAGGTTTGATCGAGATCCCCCCACTATCGAAAGTAATCCCCTTTCCTACTAAAGCGATTGTATCCAATCCTTTTCCTTTATTATATTCCAGAACGATAAACTTCCCGGGCTCCTGGCTTCCCTTGGCCACAGCAACAAAGGCTCCCATGCCCATGGCCTCTGCCTGGCTCACCTCGAATACCTGAATCTCCACACCATAATCTTTCGCAATCTGTTGAGCTTTTTCAGCCAATACAGTGGGGGTCACCTGATTGCTGGGTCCATTGACCAGATCCCTTGCCATGTAGACCGCTTCTGAAATAATTTCCCCTGTCCTCAGGCCATCACCGATCCATTTAATTTCTTCGTCTTTCTCTCCAAGGAGAATCACTTCTCCAATCTCCTTGATCTTATCCCGTTCGAGTGTCTTAAATTCATTAAACTGGTAAACACCGAGGAGGAGTCCGGTCACAAAGGATTCAGCCAACCCTTCCTCTGAATGGCCATCAAATTTTTTTATCGGAAAAACAAATTGTTTAATCCCTGAATTCCGGATGAACTGGCCGGCTTTTGAAGCAGCCCCTCGCCATTTTTCTATATCAAATTCCCCTTTTTTGCCCAGGCCGGTCAGGAGCACCCTTTTGGCAGGAAGGGCACCCTGGGTGTAAAAGAGGCGGCACTCGAATAACTCTCCTTTAAAGTCTCCCTGTTTCATCAGCATGGATATAAACCCTTTCCACTCCAGATCTACATTCTGGATGGGACCTTCCAACTGCTCAGGAAATTCAAAAGAAAAGAGGAGAAGAAGTTCACAGGGAAATTTTTCAGGTCTGCCCTTTTTAACCTTAATGTCCATAATTTTTCTCAGCCCCCCATTTCCTCCAGAAAATTAAATCCAAATTTCAAAATCCAAAACATTTTTGAAATTTGAGCTTTTGGATTTAATTTGACATTGATTCACCTGCGGTTCATCACTTCGTGCGAACTTTTGCATTTGGCATTAATATATTATTCTCTTTCTTTCAGCTTGGAGATCGTGATGGACCGGCTTTCCTCCACCGAAGAAAACTCCTTCACCTTATTCACCAAAGAAGGAGGCCAACCTCCTCGACCGATCACTCTGGCCAACATCCAGGGATTTAAGTCAGAAACCTCCATCCACTTCCCAGCCTTCTTGACGATTTCATCCAGTATTTTTCGATTGGGGTCACTCTTTAAAGGATATTTCTCCTTTATCTCAATCTTAATCTTGGCAACATGATCGCTTCCAAAGATCGCTTCGAGTTCCTCCCTCTGAGCATAGGCATAAAGGGCTTCTTCTATTTTGGCTAATTCCGCATCAACCTCTTCATTCAAGAGCCTTTTCCTTTCTTTCATCTCCACATATTGGTTAACCAAGACCACCCCTTCTTCGTTAAGATATTCATTGGGCGGAAGGCTTCCCACAGCAATGAAATGTTTTCTTTTTGGGCAGAATCCCTGATAATTGCACCAATTACAAAGAGGCCCCTCCTTAGGAAGGAATTGTTTGTCCGTTTCAATCCTCCGGATGAGATCCAAAGTCGCCTGGCGAAGTTGATGAAGTTGATCGGGTGTTCTTGAAGAATGTATTTCAGTATCGAAGGTGAGGTAGTGCCAGATCAGTCTGACCTCCTGGATACCCTGCCACTTTTCTGCCACCCCCATCTGATAGAAAGCCAATTGCCGGTCTGAATTGACATCTTCCTGGGTTGGAAGCCTGTTGGAGGTTTTGTAATCATGGATTTGGAGAATAGAACTATCCACCAAGGTCAAACGGTCAATAAAACCTCGAATCCAATAACCCTTTTCTTCTTCCAGAGGGAAATAAATATATTCTTCGAGGCCTAAGGTTTTCCCCTGATCGAAGGGATAGTAACGCTTGTAATAATCCGTGATACATTTCTCTCCGAGATGGCGATAGTCTTCGGCACTGTAACCCTTTCGTATAATCTGAATCATGTCATTCCAATTCTTTTCCCAACTCTGATGGTAGAAGTTGAGGAGCTCTTCCAAGGTATTGAGTTTGGTCACCTTCAGATCCCGGTAGAGCTTCTCCAAGGCATCATGAACCCTTGAACCCATGAAAGCCTCAATGCCTTCCGTCTCGACCTCAATCTTGTCAATATAGGCGAGTTTGTACTGGTGGGGGCAGGTTTGATAGGTGGAAAGTTGAGAGTGAGAATAGGTGGGCATTGTTTATCTCCTTCCCTGTCCTGAGCAGAATCTAATTTCCCCATCCTCGATAGGGCAATATTATTTATTTTTAACAAGAAAAAACACTTCTGTCAAAATGAAGCTTCTTGCCGACAGGCCAGAGCTTCCCGGCAATGTAATATCATTTTTAATTGTGCTCCTCTACCCCACCTAAAAGGTGGGGTTTACAGGGTACTTACCGGTCAATTTCCACTTGAAAAATGGTCAAGGTGTATGGTTATATAGGTTTTAGACTTTGAATTTCGGATTTCGTTTGACAAAGGGGACAGAATGAAAAGGGGAGTGGAATTGGAAAACTTGCAGAATCTTGTCGTCGAATGCCAGAAGTGCCCTAGATTGGTTGCTTACCTCAAAGAGGTTTCCAACCATAAACCAAAAAGATATCGGGATTGGGATTATTGGTCGAAACCCCTTCCCAGTTTCGGAGACCCAGATGCCCAGGTTCTGATTATTGGACTGGCTCCTGCTGCCCAAGGTGGGAATCGAACAGGCCGAATGTTTACAGGAGATCGGAGTGGGGAATGGCTATTTAATGCACTTTATGAATTCGGCTTCGCCAATCAACCCAATTCCCTTCGAAGAGATGATGGCTTCAAATTAGATGGTTGCTATATTACTGCAACGATTCGATGTGCTCCACCCAAAAACAAACCCTTGCCAGAGGAAATAGAAAACTGCCGGCCCTATTTTTTAAAGGAACTCGATCTTTTAAAAAAAATCGAAGTTCTCGTTCCGTTAGGTCAGATCGCTCTTACTCAAACCCTGAGGACCCTGAGACAAAAGGGGCTTGGGATTCCTCCTCTGACTTTTGGACATGGAAAAGTCTACCCTTTACCAAACAGGCAGACGATCATTACGACCTATCATCCTAGCCAGCAAAACACTCAAACGGGTAAACTTACGAGACCGATGTTTCACCAAATTTTCAAAATGGTCCGGAGGAAATTAGGAGTTAAGAGTTGAGAGTTATGAGTTCGGAGCAATAAAAATCTTTAAGAACACATTACTAAAAAGAACAGTTAAATTCTTAAAGAACAAATTTTAATTACTCCGAACTACGAACTCAAAACTCCGAACTGAGATTTATGGTTGTAAAAATACCCATTGAGGATTGGATTGACCTTCACACCTTCTTTCCTAAGGAGATCCCTTTTCTTTTAGAGGAGTATCTCCTGGAATGTCAGGAGAAAGGTTTCAAAGAAGTCCGAATTATCCATGGAAAAGGGAAAGGGATCCAACGAAGCATCGTCCATTCCTTTCTCAAAAAGAGTCCCCTTATCGAGTCTTTCAAAATGGCTCCACCAGAAGCAGGTTCATGGGGTGCCACGATCGCATTTTTAAAGAAAACGAAATTAAGACCGGAGGATTAAAGGAGAATACGATGTTTACCCTGATCAAGGGAGGAATTCTCCCAAGGGATCTCGGCATCCGGCAAATTGGTCACACCAGGTTTTATTGACCTCCATGTCCCCCTCTTAGGGGGAGGAGGATTTTAAGCTCTGATCTAAAGATCGAATGGGTCATGGCGAAAGATCAGATGACGATTCAAGGGGAAAAGGAGGTCAAAAAATAAAATGATTAAATTCTGGCTTATCTCAGCAGGCATTTCTGGATTTTTAAGTGTGGCTTTCGGAGCCTTGGGGGCTCACTCATTAAAAAATATCTTAGATGAGTATGGCAGGTCAATTTACGAAAAAGCAGTTCTTTACCAGATGTTTCATACCATAGCTTTATTCGCTGTGGGGGTCTTACAGCATCTTACTAAAGATACTTCCTTTTCCATTGCAGGTTGGGGATTTTGGATCGGTATCCTCCTCTTTTCAGGAAGTCTTTATGGTTTGGCGACCACAGGTATAAAATGGCTCGGAGTCATCACACCTATTGGAGGTATCGCATTTCTTTTCGGTTGGTTCTGGCTGGTACTGACTATCATCAGAGGACGCCTTTGATCCCAATTCAACTATCGTTTTCAAAAAAACTTGAAAAGAAAAACCGTTTCAACTAATAATGGTAACTGTGAAATCTTCAGCAAATGCTCTCAAAATATTTTGATAGAAGGAGATTGAAGAATGAAAAAAATATTAACGGTCTTAGCCATGATCACCTTTTTGTTTTCGATACTTGTTTTCCCTGCCTTGGCTGACAACAAACCGCCAGAAAAGGGGGAGAGACTGCCAGTTATCAATCTTCCCGTCCCAAAAAATCCAGATGAAAGGAACTATTTGGGGGTTTCCGGTAGTGGTCTTTTCAAAATTCCACAGATCAAAACCAAAGCCGTCATCGTTGAAATCTTCAGTATGTACTGCCCCTACTGTCAGAAGGATGCGCCTGGAGTCAATGAACTGTATCGCCTCATCGAAAACAATCCAGATGTTAAAAACAAAATTAAATTAATCGGTATTGGCGCAGGAAATTCTCCTTACGAAGTAGAGGTATATAAAAAAACATATAATGTTCCCTTTCCACTTTTCCCGGATAAGGATTTTACGATCCATAAGGCTTGCGGAGAAGTGAGAACACCGTACTTTATGGTGGTCAAAATCAATGAGGATGGGACCCACCAAATTGTACACTCTCAGTTGGGGGGGTATCCAGGGGCCGAACCATTCCTGGAGATAGTGCTCAAAGCTTCCGGATTAAAGTGAACCCCGTTAGAAATTCCAGCGGGGCATTATTTCTAACGGGGTGAAGCTTCGCTTCCAGGTAAGGTAATCCCTTTTTAATATTGTCCCGCTTAAAATCGGGACTTTCCTGCAGGAGGATTTAGCCATGCAAAAGAAAAGATTAGCCAATTTCATCTTGATCACTGGAGTTCTATCGGTATTTGTCTCAATCCCAATGGCCTTTGGCCTCTCAGATGCCTACAAGGGGAACATTTATCAGGTGGGAACGCTCAAACCGACTGACAGCGTTCTGAAAGTGAAGGTAGGGAACCCTGCCCCCAATTTCACGCTTCCTTCAGTTTCTGGGGAAAAGGTTTCTTTAAGCCAGTTTCGAGGGAAAAAGAATGTTGTCCTCTCCTTCGTTCCCGCAGCATGGACACCCGTTTGTTCGGATCAATGGCCGGGTTATAATATCGCAAAAGATATTTTTAACCAATATGACGCCATCCTCCTTGGCATTACGGTAGATAATATTCCTACCCTTTTTGCATGGACCAACCAAATGGGTCAGTTATGGTTTCCAGTCCTTTCTGACTTCTGGCCCCATGGAGCGGTTGCGAAAAGATATGGCGTGTTGCGTTCCAACGGAGTATCCGAAAGGGCTTTGTTTGTCATCAATAAAAAGGGGACCATTCGTTATATCGACGCCCACGATATCAACAAGAGACCTCCTCTTGAGGACCTGATGAGTGCTCTGGAGAAGATGGAAAAATAATAAGGAGGTGGTGTGATGAGTACTCCAAAACATTGTCCAGGTTTTGAACAGTTTAAAGGTCTAAAATCTTTTACTTGTAAATGCCCAAACTGTGGGGAGGAAGTTGAGATTTTCTCCGATGAATTTGATAAGAAACATATCTGCAGGGGTTGCCATCAGGAGATTGACTTTACAAAATGCACCCTGACCGGTGGGGCATCCGACACTTCACCCCGTTAGAAATGATGCCCCGCCTGCGTGGCCGGAGCCACCTCGGAGCGATGAAGGCCCGCTGCTCTGGATCGGGGTTTGATGCCTCGCTGGAATTTCTAACGGGGTGAACCCCGATAAAAAAGAAGAATTTCTAAATTCGAAGCACCTGCCTGCCCTGCCTACGACAGATAGGTATGGGCAGGTAAACCCCGTTAGAAAGGGCAGGGCTTTGATCCCGCCCTCAATAAGGAGTTGATGCTTTTTATTTCTACTATCCCCAGCATAAATGCTGGGGTTTTCTAACGGGGTAAAACATAAGTCAACCCTTCGACTCCCCAGCCTAAAGGCCAGGGCTTGCTCAGGGTTGACCCTGCACTTCGATAAACTCAGTGTCCTGAGCCTGTCGAAGGAAGCGGTGCTTTACACACCGCCCTAAAGGGCGGCGCTAAGCGCCGCCGAATGGGTCAAGAACTTATCTTCCAAACCCAATAAGTTCCATGTTGAGTTCTTCCTG
>JBEKWN010000028.1:0-31656 GCA_049513055.1 Thermodesulfobacteriota bacterium | reverse complement strand
GATGAACTCTCTTTGACCTGTCTTATCGCGGATCAACTCGAATCCATATTCATAATCTTTTGAAAGCCGGGAGAAGAGCGCCGTCCCTTTCCCATCCTCATTCAGGATGATCGCTGTAATCCGATTAATGGCCTCTTCGCTGAATTGGAGGTTAATCCCAGTCCGCCGTTGAAAATCCCTTTCAAACTCCTCCACCTGTTGTTGAATCTCTACCACCTCTTCAGAAACAGTGTTGACATCATACCCTTTTTCGATCATCCGATTGACAATTAGATCAATCCTTCCCTCCCGGAAAACAATTCCATAACGTTTTTTAAATTCTGCCTCTCTGCCCAGGATGGACTCCCTCAAGACCATCTTCTCGCGGGAAAGGAGACTCTCAAATTTTTCCAGCATCTCCGGATTGGAGGGATCCCGAAGCAATCCTTCCAACTCTCGTCTGGGATCTTCCACCACAGCTTGTGTGACAACAAATTTCCGGATATCGGTAGACGGAAGTCGTTTTTCAAATTTGATGAGAACCTTCTCAACAGCACTGACCAATCCTCTTGCACCGGTCTTTTCTTCATAGGCCTTCACGGCCAACTCGTAAAGGGCTTCGTCTTCAAATTGAATGTCAATCCCATAGGATTTGAAATCTTTCTTCTTTCCAAGGATGATGGGATTGTTGGGATTTTTTAGTATGGCATAGAGGTCATCGACCTCCAGTCTTTCAAAAACGGTGGTCACCGGCAGCCTTCCGATGAACTCCGATTCGAATCCAAAGGCGATGAGATCTTCAGCCTTCACCTGATTGAGATACTCAGCCCGTTCGTCCTTCGAGCGAACCTCGGCTCCGAAACCAATTCCTTCTTGATTCAAACGTTTCTTGATGAGCTCTTCCAAACCGTTGAAGGCTCCACTCATAATAAAGAGGATGTTCTTGGTATTGATCGTACGTTTCTCCCTCTTTCCGGTCTTCCGGTAATGTTCAATAGCCTCCAGCTGAGAGATCGGGTCATGGGGGACTTTAAGGTCCACCTCTGTCTCCTCCATTGGCTTGAGGAGAGCCCGTTGAACCCCTGTTCTCGATACATCTGGACCGATGAGGTTATTTGATGAGGCGATCTTATCGATCTCGTCCACGTAAATGATTCCATACTGAGCCAGTTCAATATCTCCATTGGCTTCGTAAACGAGATCCCGAACGAGGTCCTCCACATCGCCACCGACATAACCGGTCTCGCTGAACTTCGTCGCATCCCCTTTCACAAAAGAAACTCCAATTGATCAGGTAGGTTTTCCCCACACCGGTGGGACCCATCATCAGGATATTGTTCTTGATATGGCCCACCCCTTCGTATCGATTCCGCCCTTTGGTCATTTCAGTGAACTTGATCCGATTGAAGTGTGTGCAGATTTTGGTGGCCAGGATCTCTTTGGCCTCATCCTGTCGAATGATGTAATCATTCAGAAAGGCCTCCAACTCCTCTGGTTTTAAGTCAAAATGAATCTTCTTCTTCCCTTCGCCCAGCTCTTTCTCCTCTTTCGAAACCTCTTCGGTGTGGGGTTTTGGGAAGAGCATGGGTACGACCAGTCGGATTCGGTCTCCATACTTTTTACCTAAGTATTCGTTCAATTCCTTTTCCAGCTCTTTCTGATCTGGAACTTTCGAATCAGAATCTTTCATTGAGATCAAACTCCTCTTTTTCCAATAGTTTACTTCATTAATATAACCATTATTACAGTATTTTTCAACTCATTGATTTATGGGGACCCTGGGCTAACCAAGGATGGAATGAAGAGATGGAAGGGGGTTAAATGAACTGGACGGATCTCAGTCTATCTTCCTCCCAACGAAAGCGGCGTCTTTTCCTTTTCCGATAGACTTTCCCTTCCTGAAAGATGGCACCGACCAATAAGGGAAGGGCGACGGTGGCGTCCATATAGACGACTGCATAGCTTGACCCCTTCTCAATCTTCCCCCAAGACTTCGCTTCTTCAAAGGTACAGCCAGAGAGCCCTCCCCATTTGGGATCATCGGTGGTGACCTGGAAGGCATACCGATGGCCGCTCTCTTTTTGGAACAGGAGCTCACTCACAGGTCCCAGTTGTTGAATATAGTTCTTCGGGACTCCTCCTCCAATGTAGATCGCTCCGGTGGCAGAGGCCATTTTCTTCAATTGAGCGATCTCGAAACTATCCCGGATCTGATCGATGAGGAGCCCCTCCGAGGAAACTTTCTTTTGAAGGTGGAGAAATGTCAGACCAATTCCAATGGAACTGTCGCTCAGGGCAGGAATAAAGACGGGAACCCCATATTGGGAGGCAGTTTTGAGAATGGATCCCTCATCCTTGATGGTGCTCCCCAAAACCTCCAAATATCGTCTTGAGGAAACGACCCTCTCCTCCAACTTTTCTGGAATCTTTGAGAGAAGGTGAATCACCTGATTGATTTCATAGTCATCCATCAGGGCATCATAAACTCGTACGATACGATGTTTCCGCAGGGCATCATCATTGCCTTCCTCGGACCCAACATAATGTCGATATCCAAAGCTCTCGAAAAGATCATGGAAGATGTTGGCACCGGTGGAGACGATCACATCGATCAATTTCATCTCGATCATATCGCGGATCACCCTGCGCATCCCGCCCGGGATCATCGCCCCGGATAACCCTAAAAAGATAATGCAGGCAGGATCATCGAGCATCTTTCGAAAAACTTCGAAACATTTAAAGACATTTCGGCTTTGAAAGGAGGTGTGTTGGAAGGCTTGAACGAGATCGAGAAGGCTTTTCATCCCCTTGAGATCTAAATGCCGAATGGGTTGTTGAAGAAATTTGGATTTCCTTTTTTTCATCTTTATCGCCAGGGAGATGAATTCTTGCGGAAATTATCAAATAAAAACAGAGAAGTCAAGGAAAATGATTCATCTTTTGTCCCAAATTGCTTGACATTTGGAATGAAATACGATAATTAAAATGGCTTGGGAAATGATTAGGATATTATTTAGAAAGGTTGAACCCTTATATGGAGAAAAAGCCAATCCGAATTGCCATTGTGGGTGTCGGAAATTGTGCCAGTGCCCTCATACAGGGAATTGAGTTTTACCGAGAAAACAGCAGGAAGAATTCGAAATCTGAACCTCTTGGTTTAATGCACCTTGATATCGGAGGATACAAACCTTGGGATGTTGAGGTGGGTGCGGCTTTCGATATCGATCGAAGAAAAGTGGGGAAGACTCTGAAGGAAGCCGTGTTCGCTAAACCCAATTGCACCAAAATTATCTGTCCGAACCTCAATGATTCTGCCGTGGTGGTGTCCATGGGGGAGGTGTTGGACGGGGTTTCAGAACATATGAAGGATTACCCTGAAAATCGCATCTTCCTCGTCGCGAATCTAAAACCTTGCAATGTGGAAAAAGTTCTTAAAGATTCCGGAGTGGAGGTCCTCCTCAATTACCTTCCTGTGGGTTCGGATCAAGCCACTCAGTTCTATGCGGAGGCCTGTTTAAGCGCAGGGGTGAGTTTAATCAACTGCATGCCCAGTTTCATCGCCTCTGATCCTCGGTGGGCAAGACGGTTTGAAGAGAAGGGCATCCCCGTTGTTGGAGATGATGTCAAATCCCAGATGGGAGCCACCATCATCCATCGGGTGTTAGCAAAACTCTTCGAAGATCGAGGGGTGCGGTTGGACCGAACCTACCAGATTAACACAGGCGGAAATACCGACTTCCTCAATATGCTCAATCGAAATCGTTTGAAGAATAAACGGATCTCCAAAACCGAAGCGATTCAATCCCAGCTCGGTGTTCCATTAGAGCCAGAAAATATTCACATCGGTCCTTCTGATTATGTCCCCTGGCAGAATGACAACAAGGTCTGTTTTTTACGAATGGAAGGAAGGGGGTTTGGAGAAGTTTCGCTCAACCTCGAATTGAGACTTTCTGTAGAGGATTCTCCCAACAGTGGTGGGATGACGATTGATACCATCCGATGTTGCCAACTCGCCCGTGAACGAGGAATCGGAGGTCCTCTCCTTTCTATCTCTGCCTATGCGATGAAACATCCAATTGTCCAAATCCCTGACAGCGAGGCCAAATCCATGGTGGAGGAATTCATTGAAGGGAAGCGGGAACGTTAATTCCTCTCTCTTTCATCCATCGCTCTAAATAAGACGAGGGTTCTTCCCTCGAGGCCCGGATCTCCTTAAGAAAGTCAGTTATCCTTCTCAAATCATTTCCCAGGTATTCATAAATGGCTTGAAAATTTTCGAGTCGATGGATATACCGACGATAGGCCAACAGCACCGCATTATTGATGTCCAGCTTTTCGAAATTTTTGTAGCCCTCTGTCTTAAAGGAAACCATCTTTTCTTTAAAGTCATTTTTAAAATGCTGAAATAATTCTTCTCGCCCTCTTAATCTCTCATCCCTTGAAATCTCTTTGGCATAGAAATTGGATAGCTGCTGACAGGCCTGATCGATCCATCGAGAAAAAAAGAGGTCATCCTCCTGGTTATGGATCGCCTCGACCACTTCCTGAGATCCCTTTCCATACTTCTCGATTAAAAAATCGATGGCCCCATGATTTCCGACAAAAGTGGCTATCTGCTCATTGAAATCAGTCTGGCTTTTAAAATAGACCGTGGCGTGGGTCATCTCATGGAGGATGAGATTGGCCAGAGTGGCTTTATCCCATTGAAGCATGGACGAAAAGATAGGGTCTTTCAGCCATCCGAGTGTGCTGTAGGCACCGGCCTGCTGGACAAACGTGTCGTACCCCTTCGTTTCGAGAAATCGTTTCTCCTTTAAAATCCCCTCTTTCGTAAAAAAACTTTTATAGGTCACTTTGCCGGTGATGGGAAAGTCCCAATGATAGAGTTCGAGACAATCCTTCTCCGAGGCAGTGATGACATGGAGAACAGGGCTTTTGACTTCGAAATATTTTGAATAACTTTCGGTCCTCGTGAGACCCAACTTCTCTTCTCCATAGCGCTTCACCTCTTGGATGAAACGAATCTTCTCTTTGGTTTCATGGCTCACCCCCTCGTTCTCTAAAACCTCTTGAACCGGGACACTATGAAAAGTAATCAAGGATTGATGCCATCCCAGTTTGGAGAGATAGAGAAGGTTCCCACAGCCCGTCAAAGAAAGGGATGCGATTGTAAGTAATAAAAAAAGCCTCAAGGTTTTCATCATGAATCTTTCTTACAATATTCTTTAATGGGAATCAAACATTACTGACCCTCTCCCCTCCTCTTAACATCCCTCTGGATTTGGAGTATACTATTTTCCAGTCCAATCCTCTCAACAATTTTTTCCCCGTTTCAGGGGAGGATGGAGGTCACGAATATGACAATTTTAAAGAAACTAAAGGACTATTTGGAAAAGAATCAGGTTCGATACGAGGTTGGCTACCATGAAAGGGTCTATACCTCTCAAGAAATTGCAGCAGCCATGCATGTCCCAGGGAAGGAGTTGACGAAAGTAATCATGGTGAAAGCAGATGGGAAAATGGTGATGTTGGTCTTGCCTGCCAGTTATCGTGTTGAGACCAAGAAACTGAAAAAGGTCTTTCAATGTAAGAGATTGGGAATTGCAAAAGAAAAAGATTTTGAAGAACTCTTTCCCGACTGTGAGATTGGAGCCATGCCTCCCTTTGGCAACCTTTACAACTTAGAGGTATGGGTTGATCAGATTCTCACCGAGGATGAATTCATCGTCTTTCAGGCAGGAAGCCATGTGGAAACATTGCGGATCAAATATAGCGACTATGCCCGACTCGTTAGTCCTAAGGTGGGCGACTTCAGCGTGCACCTTTGAAAGAGGGTTGCCCTTCACCCTTTCTTAGCTTTTGCAATATGACCACGATGGCCATCAAACCAAACCCGATGATATCGTATAAAGGTTCAGGATAGACCAGTGCCAGGCCTGCCACAATGAGCATGATCCGCTCATAAAAGGTTGTCTTCTTTAAAAACCAATTTTCTACTCCACCTGCCAGAGCAGCGATCCCAACAAAAGCGGTGAAGGTTGTCCAGATCACATCGACCACCGGCCCTTTCAGCAGGATACCAATTCCTCTAGGATCAACCGTGAACATAAAAGGCACGATAAAGGCTGGCAGCGTATATTTCCATGCATACATTGTAGTCTTGTAAGGATTACCTCCGGTCAGGGCTGCCGCTGCAAAGGGCGATAAAGCAGTGGGAGGAGAGACTTCAGAAAGAATGGCATAATAGAAGACAAACATATGGGCGGCAAAATCGGGTATCCCCAGTTGGATCATTGCAGGTGCACAGATGACAACAGCAATAATATAAGAGGCTGTAACGGGAACAGCCAGTCCAATGATCCAGACGATGATCGCCGTATAGATGGTCGTCAAGAGGACACTTCCTCCGGCATAGGCAAGAATAATCGAACTGAACTTTAATCCAAGACCTGTCAGGGTCACTACTCCCACAATGATTCCAGCGGCTGCACAAGTTGAAGCCACGCTCAATACCCCGATCGAACCTCCTCTCAATGCTCTCACCAATTTTTTAGGGGTCAGGGCTGTGTCTTTCCTGATGAAACTGACCGCAAAGGTGATGATCGTTGACCAGAAGACGGCCATGATGGGCGTGAAGCCGATGAGCATGATCACCACAATGGCGATGAGAGAGGTGAAATGAAATCCATAGAGATAGGTGAGCCGACCCAGACTATACGTCTTATCGAAGGCAATCTCTTTCACACCGATCTTTTTCGCATCCAATTCCACCATCAAGAAGATGGACCAGTAGTAGAGACAAGTCGGAATGGAGGCCATGATGATGACATCTAAGTAAGAGATCTTTAAAAATTCAGCGATGAGAAAGGCAGCAGCTCCCAGGACAGGAGGCGAAAGGATGGCACCAATCCCTCCTGCAGATAGAAGCCCCCCTGCCGCATCTTTACTATAGCCCGCCTTGGCCAGCATGGGATAGGCTACCGCTCCCAAAGTGACGGTCGTAGCCACCCCACTTCCAGAGGGGCCACCCAGGAGGAAAGAGGCCAATGTCACTGTTCGACCCGCGCTCGTAGGCTTTCCACCCATTGCCGCGAAAGAAAAATCGATAAAGAACTTTCCTGCCCCCGAAAATTCTAAAAAGGCCCCCCAAATGGTAAAGAGGATGATGAAAGTCGAGGAAACATCGATCGGAACTCCAAAGATCCCTTCGAGGGTCATATACATATGACCCACAATGCGATCAATATCATATCCTCGATGGGTCCAGGGATTTGGAAGCACGGACCCAATAAATGCATAAACGATAAATGCAAGCACTACTCCTGGCATGATCAACCCGGTCGTTCTCCTGGTCGCTTCTAAAACTAAAAGAATCAATATAATTCCAAAGAGTTTATCCCAGAAATTTGGGATCACAGAACGATAGATAAATTGATCAAAGTCCACGAGCATATAAACGATGACGGCAATCCCGAGAAGGGCGAGGATATAGTCATACCAGATAATCCGATTTTTAAACCGCTTGAAGGAAGGAAACACCAGGAAGGAGAGAAAGAGGACGAACATGACATGGATTCCCCTTAAAACATGGGTCATGATTATCCCAATAGCAGCATAGAGGTGAACGAGAGACATCACCACAGCCACCACGGTGATGAAAGTATCCATCCTCCCTATGAGTCGGCGCGAAGGCCCTTCTTCCTCTTCGATATACTTCTCGGCTTCTTTAAGGGCCTCTTCCGAAATCACCACTTCCTGTTCTTGTTTCTTCTTCTCTTCTTCCATATTTTTCCCCTCTTGCGCTCTAGTGATATTTCCATATCATCGAGAGAAGATATTTTCCTAAAGACATCGATTCTACTCTCAATTGAATTCGATCCCCTCTTTCTCCAATCTCACTCAAGTAGATCTTCCTGTCTCTGACAATCAATCCCTGCCCTTCCCCCATCCCCCTCCGAATAATAAAGACAGCCCCCATCCTCACATTCATTGGATGGAATTCTTTCATATCCCCAAATCCATAATATTCCATGACCGCAGGGCTTTTGGTCCTGATCCCTTTAAGAATAATGGCCTCTTTTCCGGCCTGGAATTCCTCCACAACGGGCTCCTGATAGATCGAATGAATATAGAACATAGAAAATGTTTCAGAGGGACTGATCCGAATATGGATCGCCTTGGGGCGATCCATATTCTCTATATGAAGGAGGGTCACTTTCTTGAAAAGAAAAACCCCTCCTGAAACGATCAGGACACCAATCAATATCAGGAGGGGCCAGCGTTTCGTTTCCAATTATTTAATCTTAACTCCTTTCCCAGCGAAATATCGAATAGCACCTGGATGCAATGGAATCGGAGAACCCCCGCCTGCCTGGTACTCCAAAGATAAGTTGCTTGCCTCTCTATGGGAGGCCGCTAACTCCTGCTTATGATCAAAGAGGGTCTTAACAATATCATGAACTAAATCCCCTTTCATGTTCTCATGACAGACCAAGAGATTCCAAACCACAGCAATTGGAATATCCACCGTCTGTCCAGGATAGGTTTTTGCAGGGATGATCCCTTTCACATAGATGGGCCCATAGGTTTCCCTCATCTTGGGAACGGCATCCGCATGAGCAATAAGTTTCATTTTAACCCCAGGGGTTGCTCCTAAATCGATCACCGCTGCGGTGGGAAGACCCCCAACCCAGAAAAAGGCGTCAATCTTCCCATCCTTCAAGGCGCCGGCTGATTCAGAAACACTCAATTTATCCCGTTTCATGTCCTTAGTTGGATCCAACCCAATAGCCTCGATGACTCTCAGAGCCATTATTTCAGTTCCACTCCCCGGGGCACCCGTCGAAACTCTCTTCCCTTTCAGGTCGGTCACCTTCTCAATCCCTTTCCCCTCCACGGTCACGACATGCATGTTATTCGGATAAAGAACAGCAACTGTCCTCAAAGGAATTTTTTCCTTAAACTGTGCTTTCCCCTGATAGGCATCCCATCCTGTATCCGCCATGATGAAGGCCAATTCTGCCTTCCCTGCACTAACCAAACGGCAGTTATCCACAGAAGCGGTCGTCACTTCTGCCGTTGCATCTGTATACGGAATGTATTTGGATATGATATTGGCCAACCCTCCACCCATTGGATAATAGACCCCTCCGGTGCCACCGGTGGCGATGGACAATCGAACTGTTTTCTGAGCCCATGCTGAGGGAAGGCTGAAAACGAATAAGAAAATAATTCCCAATACCCACAGTCGTCTCATTGGAGAACCTCCTTTCTAAATTGAAGAATATTTCAAACTTATATTAAACCTGACCACAGTTGTCAATAATAAGTTTTATCGAAGGGATATATGATAAGAAGGATGTTTCGGTTTCACATGGGCCTTTCTCTCTTCATACCGGGCGAGGAGATAAAGGACATCAGAGAGGCGATTCAGGTATTCCAATATTTTCAGGTTGTGGAGCATTTTCTTCGATTTCATCTTAGCCACCAGTCGTTCCCCTCTCCTCGAAACGGCGCGGGCCACATCTAAAATACTTGAGATTTTCGTCTCACCATAGATGATGAATCCAGGCTCGAGTTTGAGCCAGATCTCAAAATCGGTAGAAAGGCGACTTAACCAATCCACCTCCTTTTGGGTGATCTCCCCTTTCAAGAGATTTCGATCCCCTCCAGATAAAGCGAGTTCCGAGCCAATGATGAATAAGTGATTCTGAATGTGAAATAGGATTTCTCTCACTTTTCTATCTTTGGAAGTCGCCCTTGCCATCCCAAGGAAAGAGTTCAATTCATCTAACGTGCCATAGGTGTCAGGTCTGAGATGGTACTTGGGCACGCGCCTCCCTCCTAAAAGTCCGGTGAAACCTTTATCTCCTTTTTTTGTACTAATGGGCATAACTCTATTTCCTATTTCCTATTTCCTATTTCCTATATATTTGGGCAGGGTCTGTGCGAAACCTGAAGCTCTCCTTTTTCAATACGGTAGCTAGTATTTTTCAACCAATTTGTGTCATCCTGATCTGGGAAATCCTTCCGAAAGAAGGAACCTCTACTCTCTGTTCGAAGCAAACTTCCCTTTAAGATAGCTTTGAGAAGGAGCGCCACATTTTCTAAATCTCTCTTTTTAAAAAGGTCTTTCAAGGTAGCAGGGTAAACCTTCTCAATTCTTTTCTCAATCGAAGCCAACCGATCCAGCCCCTCATTCAATGACTCCTCATCTCGTACAGGACTGGCATATCTCCAGGCCAAATCTTTTAAATCCTTAAGCAGGTCTCTGGGTTGGTCAAAGGTCCCTCTTCTTTTTCTGAGATAGGATCGGACCTTCCGGTCCCATTTTTTCATAAAGCTCTCAGAGAAAAGGATTGAGGGTCCCGGTTCTTGTTCTTTCTGGCGGACATATTCGGCTGCCGACTGACCACCCATGACTCCAAACACTGCACATTCCGTCAACGCATTCCCCCCAAGTCGATTGGCACCATGGATCCCCCAGACTACCTCTCCTGCTGCGAAGAGGCCTGGGAAAGACGTCCTTCCATTTTCATC
Source organism: Thermodesulfobacteriota bacterium (assembly GCA_049513055.1). GTDB lineage: Bacteria > Desulfobacterota > BSN033 > BSN033 > UBA1163 > UBA1163. The sequence continues at coordinate 21,138 of JBEKWN010000028.1, read as the reverse complement.
AATCTCCACCCCTCCCATAAAGAAATGGACTGCCGGGGAGATCAGAAAGGGTCGCTCACGGAAAGGGAACTTCGATTTCTTGAGAAAGTTAAGTGGATAATGCTCCCATTTTTCCTGCGGGACTTGGGTCAGATCAAAAAAAACATCTCCATTCTGAGAAGCATGGTAGAGGGCAATGGAGAGACGATCCCTCTGGACAATGATAGCTTTGTTTAAATCTCCTCGGAGGTTAAACCTCTCCAGAAAATCTTCCCCTTTTTCATCGAACAACCTGACTTCTTTTGGATAGGGAGGATAAAGGAGAAAAGAAGAGAGCCTTGGCTCTCCTAAAACAAATGGATAAAATTGAACAAATTCTAAATCGAAAAGAGGAAGGCCTGCCCGAAGGGCTAAAGCGTATCCATCTCCGAGGATGCTTCTCTGATTGTCATTTCTACGATAGATGGCCCCTGATCCGCCGGTTGATAGCATGACCGCTCTGGATTGAATCAAACAGGGCTTCCCATCTTTCAAAAATCCAAATGCCCCCCGAACCTCGCCTTCTTCGACCACTAAATCAAAAATGACCAAACCCGGTAAAAGTTTGATGGAACTGTTTCTCAGCCGTTGTATAAGGGGTTTGATTAAGAGGACTCCAGGCAGTTGGGAGGAGCCCTCCGGCCGATCCACGATATATCCCATCCCCTTCTCAAGGATGGGAGCTCCATAGTCTCTCAATCTTTTTATAGCATCCGGACCTTTTTCAATGAGGGTCTTCACCAATCCGACCTGGTTCAATCCCTTTCCAGATTCTAAGGTCGCTTGGAGATGATCTTCTTTCGAAAAACGAGAGTTTGAAGCTGTGAAGACCCCATTGGCCAATGAAGTATTTGTCCCCATCCCATTGGCGAATTTTCCCACAAGGAGAACGCGAAGACCAGCCCTTTCTGCTTCGAATGCAGAAAGGAGGCCAGCCAGGCCACTGCCAATTACAAGGATGTCGGTGGTGAGTTCTTCCATAGGGTTATTTTATGATGGAATTGGTGAATAGAATGATTAAATCGTTTCTTTCTTCTTTTTTTCGTCACCCTGCACATCAGCGTAAATGACCCTCAATGGAACATGAATGTCCGGGAGGAAGGCCTCCCTGCCCTGCCTACCCTAAGTGCCCCAGGCAGACCCCAACAAATGCAGGGAGACCCGCTGACTGCAGGCCATAGAGGCGGATAAATTTCTAAGCCCTTTTTTTAGGCTTCATGGGTTTTTCACAGCAGATGATGTCGCAATAATCGACGCATCCGCAGACCTCATCCACGGTGACAGCTAAACCACAAGCGCTACACTTATAAACATCTCCCTTCTTCACACCCTTTTTTGCCACCTTCTTTGCCACTTTTTTTACCGCCTTCTTTACTGCCATGGTCTCCTCCTTTTATCTTGGGATTTTTATCCTAAACTTGTGGACTTTATCATCGTCTCCTCCACCTGATGCAAAATCGAAAAATGGTGTGACTCCTCTTCGGCGAGTTGACGATAAAGGGCCTTTTTAACTCCTCTCCATGGATTCCAATTCAAATTTGATATTTCCAATTGGGAGTTCCAGTTCAATCAAGATCGGAGTCTTTTCCCTATTGTTGGTATACCAGATTCGGATTTTCCCCTCTTTATCTTCAAAGGTAGAAAAAGAAGTGCTGGACTCGAGACATACTGCCTCTACCCCTCCATATATCTTTGACGTCACCTTCCCCTTTTTTGAATAAAAGACCATCTGGCGCAACTTCACCCCATCGAAAATGGACATCTGAATATTCTGTCCTGGGTGAATTTCTTCTTTCAAATAACATCTGGCAAACATCGAAAGGGGGTCATACGTCTCAGAAGAAAGAGGGACCTCCTGTCTCTCTTTCTTCTCCCCTTTTTCCACTACCACCTTCTTATTAGGAAAATCAAACGTGAACGTTTGAAGATAATTTTTCTTCTCAATCAGAAGCCCCTCTTGGTCAATTTCTTTCACATATCGGATCGGAGAGCAGTTCTCTGCTTCCATGGTTGAAAGGAATCGGTTGTTCATCCTGAATAAAAATCCAAAATAGTCGAGAGAATCCACGGAGGCTTGAATCTGGTAGAGAGGCCTTCCCTGTTCGGAAGATCTATTTTCTATTTTAATGGAAGCTTTGAGAATGGGGACGCCAAACTTTTTTCCCGTATATAAAAAAACCCTTCCTGGCCCGGGTCTTGAATCAGGGGGTGGCTTCTGCCCATTACTATCGGCGGCGTCTGCCCACCCCATAAGGGCTCCGATAAAAAGAAGTATCCCTATCCCTGACTTCCACCTGCCCGCTTTCATTTCCTACGACCCACTTAAAATATTTAAATTATATTAAACCATCTCTTTGTTTGGAAGCAAATGTTTTTTCTGGGTTGCCTTGACAGGTCAAATTTATATGTGCTACCCATGGAAACAAATCAAAAACCATCGATGGGCAAAAAAGATGCGGGTGGCGTCCATTCAGTTGAAAGTCGTTGAGGAATCAAAAGATAAAGCCTTGGAACATGCCTCCCAGATGATTCGCCAATGTCGGGGGGCAGATCTTATCCTCCTGCCAGAACTCTGGAATATCGGATTTATGAGTTTTGATTGTTATAGGAAGGAGGCTGAAACGCAAGAGGGTCCGACCTTAACCCTCCTTCGCACCTTGGCCAAGGAACTTTCCTGCCATCTTCATACCGGAAGTTTTGTAGAACAGCGAGGGGATCGATTATACAATTCCAGTTTTCTTTTGGACCCCCGTGGAGAGATCCTTGGAAGTTATCAGAAGATTTACCTCTTCACCTATCAATCTCAGGAGGCAGAAATTTTAACTCCTGGCACATCCATCACGGTGATCCCCACAGAATTTGGAAACTTCGGACTGGCCACTTGCTATGACTTAAGATTTCCAGAATTTTTCAGGAAGATGCTCGATCAAGGGGCTGAATTTTTCCTTATCTCCTCTGCCTGGCCCTATCCTCGTCTGGAGCACTGGCTCCTCCTCAATCGAATAAGAGCCCTGGAAAATCTCTCCTGCCTCATCTCATCCAACTGTGTAGGAATCAATCGGGGAACACAGTTTGTCGGTCACAGCCAGGTCGTCGATCCAATGGGTCAAATTATAGCCGGAAGCAACGATGAGGAGTGTGTCGTCTGGGCAGAGGTGAATCGAGATATCGTTCTGAGGGCTCGCGTAGAATTTCCCGCCTTAAAAGATCGAGTCTTCAAAACTTAGGTTATTGAGTTATTGGGTTGATGGAAGAGCGCTTCTAATCATGCGCTATGCATTCTCTTAGCCGCAGTCTGAATAACCGCAGAAACACTTTACACAGCCCTCTTCAAAGATAAGAGGTCCTCCACATTCGGGGCATGCCCCTCTTTGAAAGATCAGGCCTAAACTTCGATGAAAAGAACTCCCTTCTTCTTTTGGAGGATGTTTTGGAATGGAAATTCCAATTTCGGGCTCGATCCTTGGGCTCCTCTCCTTCTCTTGAAGGTGCCCTTCGATGGCCTTGGCCACTGCATCAGAGCAAGAGAGAATCTTTCCTTCTCGGTACCAGACCGGGGTATGGCAACTGATGCCTTTCAGTTGTCGAATGATGTCTTCGGGTTCAATCCCGGATCTAAAAGCCAGAGAGACGAGGCGGCCAATTGCCTCGGATTGAGACGCCGCACAACCTCCTGCCTTTCCTATCTGATTAAAGATCTCAAAAAGCTTTCCCTCCTCATCTTCGTTCACCGTCACATAGAGGTTTCCACAACCGGTTCGGATCTTTCGGGTGGTACCATGAATCACATCCTGGCGAGCCTTGGGTTTTCTCTCCCCCTCGCGAAATTCCTCTTCCTCCTTCGATCGATCCATGCTCGGAGAAACCATCCCCTTATAAAGGACTTGTTTTGTTCGACTCCTGTCTCGGTAGATGGTCACCCCTTTACAACCCAGTTCGTAAGCCAATTTATAGACCTTAGCCACCTCATCGACGGTCGCCTCATGAGGGAAATTGACGGTCTTGGAAACGGCATTGTCTGTATATTTCTGGAAAGCCGCCTGCATCCGGATATGGTCCTCAGGAGTGATGTCGTGAGCGGTCACAAAGAGTTTTCGGATGTTTTCTGGAACTTCTTTAACATTCTGGGTATTCCCACTGTGAGCGATCTTACTCATCAGCTCTTCCGAATAGAATCCCTCCTGCTTCGCCAACGCCTCAAAGTATGGATTGACTTCCAAAAGTTCCTTACCTTCCAAGACATGGCGGATAAAAGCCAGGGCAAAGATAGGCTCGACCCCCGATGAAGTTCCTGCAATAATGGAGATGGTTCCAGCGGGGGCAATGGTGGTAACCGTCGCATTTCTCATCGCATCCCAGCGGCCTTTCAAAGTACTCCCATCAAAATTAGGAAAAGATCCTCTCTTCAGAGCCAACTCTCTGGAGGCCTCTCTCGCTCTCTTCTGAATAAAGGCCATCACTTTTTCCCCGATCTCTAAGGCTTTCGGGCTGTTGTAGGGAATTCCCAACAGAACGAGAAGATCAGCAAATCCCATCACTCCCAGACCGATCTTTCGATTCGCCTTGGTCATCGCTTCAATCTGGGGAAGAGTATAGCGATTCATATCGATCACATTATCTAAAAAATGGACAGCCCTTTCAGCCACTGAGCCTAATCTTTCCCAATCAATGGCTCCGTTCCTGACCATATTGGAAAGATTAATGGAACCAAGATTGCAAGACTCATAAGGAAGGAGGGGTTGTTCCCCACAGGGATTGGTGCTCTCGATCTGTCCCACTTGGGGAGTGGGATTGTCTTGATTGATCCGATCGATGAAGATGATTCCTGGATCCCCGTTCTTCCAGGCGTAATAGACCATCTTCTCAAAGACCTGCCGGGCATTGAGAGAACGAAGGATCTCATTCGTCCTTGGATTCCGAAGGGGATACTCCTTATCTTTTTCTACGGCCTCCATGAATTCATTGGTGGCAGCCACCGAGATATTGAAATTGTTGAAGTGATGGTCGACTTCTTTGCATTGGATGAAATCGAGAATGTCAGGGTGGTTCACACGAAGGATCCCCATATTGGCGCCCCTTCGTGTCCCTCCCTGTTTGATCGTCTCTGTCGCGGTATCAAAAACGCTCATGAAAGAGACAGGACCGCTCGAAACTCCATGCGTAGAACCGACGACATCATTTTTCGGCCTGATCCGAGAGAAGGAAAAACCTGTCCCGCCACCGCTTTTTTGAATTAAGGCCATTTGTTTCACGGCATCGAAGATTTCATCCATGGAATCTCCCACAGGGAGAACGAAGCAGGCAGAGAGTTGTTGAAGCTCTCTCCCCGCATTCATCAAAGTGGGAGAATTGGGAAGGAAATCCAAGGAAGCCATCAAAGAATAGAATTCGTCTTCAATGGGAGGGAAATCGATCTCGGGGTGATAGAACCGGTCTGCTTGCGCAATATTCTTTGCCACGCGCCGAAAAAGCTCTTCAGGGGTTTCCACAATATTTCCTTGAGGATCTTTTTGGAGGTAACGCTTCTTCAATACGGTCATGGCATTTTGCGTCAGTTGAGCCATCTCCATCTTCTTCCCTCCTCCACTAAATATAAGCAATATTAGAGAACTTACCACAATATTTTGTGTTGTCAAGGGAAAATTTTCGAGATTTCTGAAAAAATCTAGAAATCTCCGATTACATAGATTATGGAACGATTACACAGATTAGAAATTCAATGGAAAAAAGAGAAAATCTGTCTAATCATTTTTTGGAATCCGTGTAATCAGGGGTCTCTGATAAAGATTTTTGGGCTTTTCAGAGACCCCAATACATCTTGACTAAAAAGATATTCTACGATAGCTTCCTTCCATAGAATCAAACAAGCGTCTTTGCGAGGAGTGAAACGACGACGCAATCTCGCAGTTATAAAGAGAGATTGCCACGCTCCTGTTAGTCGCTCGCAATGACGAGGTAAAAGGAACTAATGTCTTCGTACTAATGACCCACGAGGAAGAATGGGAAAGTCATGATCCATCAGGTGCTCGATAAAATTTATAAAATTGAACTTCCCATCCCGTTTCCCCTCAAGACAATCAATGTCTACTTGATTGATGATTCTCCAAGAACTCTTGTCGATGCGGGGATAAAGACGGAGGTCTCATTCGAAACATTGAAAAAAGGGTTGGAAACCATTGGTGTTGGTTTGAATTCCATTGAGCGAATTCTCATCACTCACGGCCATATCGATCACTATGGTCAAGCCAAACGATTGTCGTCACTCTCCGGTGCTCCAATCTATATTCACTCAAAAGAATATGGAAGGATTCGCTCCTTCATCCATTCGCTGGGCTTCATAAAATCGATTTTATTAAGAAATGGGGCTCCAGCAACTTTGGTCAATGAAGCGATCCATTATATGGAATCTGCTCAGATCATGGGTGATTCATTGGACGAAGCCTTTTTCCTGGACGACGGAGATTCAATCTTTTTTAAATCGATGACATGGAAAACCATCCATTGTCCCGGCCACAGTCCTGGTCTGATCTGTTTTCATTGGCCGGAGAAAAAAATTTTATTTACCGGGGATCACCTCTTAAAAGAAATCACCCCCAATCCGATCTTAAACGTCAACGAAAGTAAACCGCCTTTTCACTACCCAAGCCTGAAAGAATATTTGACCTCCCTGGAAAAGATAGAGAAGTTCGACCTCTCCCTTCTCCTTCCTGCCCATGGGGAAGAGATCGATGATGTAAAAGCGCTGATTCCAAAAATCTTCACCCATCACAAAGAGCGAATGGACCGCATTCTCTTTTCTTTATCCAAAAAAGAAAAGACCCCCTTTGAAATCGCCATGGATTTATTTCCCGGGGTTCCCCCTTTTGAAGTCTTTTTAGGAATCTCCGAGGCCGTTGGCCATTTAGAAATTTTGAAAGAAAAAGGAATCATCAGGGTGAAGGAAAAAGAAGGAAAAGACTACTATTCATTAGAGACCTGAAGACCTTTCAACTTGTTTCAAATGTCTTAGCTCAAACTTATAAATAACCACCCTTTAAATTCTAATTGATTGATTCACCCTAATTTAGTAAACTTGGCATACCATTCTGAGTTTTATATTTGGGTTGGGGTTTTCCACATCAGGGCCAAAAGATGGACAAGAAGCAGAGAATTAAATTAGAAAAATCCGTTGCCACCTACTTTAAGGATATCCATAAGATCTACACCGATGGTGATTTTAGGGAAGAGAGTTTCTACCCGTCCTTTAAGCGGCTCATTGAAGATTGTTCCAAGCTTTATCAATCCCAAGTAGGTGTAAATGTCCTTGCTGCACCCAGAAAGACAGATGCCGGAATCCCGGATTTTCGGATTGGTAAGGACGGCGAGATCATTGGGTATATCGAGGCCAAATCACCTGATACCGACCTCGGAGAAATTGAAGATTCCGAGCAACTTAAAAGATACCGAGATTCCCTGCCAAATCTTATTTTAACCAATTTCTTGGAGTTCAGACTTTACAGGTCGGGGCACCCTGTGGATAAGGTGCAGGTGGGACGCCCATTCACTCTACGAAGTTTAAAGTCCCCGCCCTCTCCTGAAAAATTAGACAAATTCTTAGAACTCTCAGGAAGTTTCTTCTCCTTTTCAACACCTGAAATTCAAAAGTCTTCTGACTTATCTGTCGAGCTGGCCAAAAAGGCCCGATTCCTTGAGCACATCCTTCAAGAGGAGCTTTCGAGAGACAACGAGGAGGTAACAAGGTTCTATAAAGCCTTTCAGGAAGAACTGATTGAAACTCTGACAAAAGAGAGATTCGCCGACCTTTATGCACAAACTATTACTTATGGGCTTTTTGCTGCGAGGATGAAGGTTCAAAATGGATTTAAAAGAGAAACCGCCTGGCAATCCATACCTGAAAGTTTACCTCTGCTCAAGGAAATATTTTATTCCATGACAGGACCTCATTTCCCTGAATCACTAATCTGGATTGTTGATGACATAACCCAGATTCTCGAGAAAGCCCACATTCCGTCAATTCTTAAAGAGTTCAAAACTACTCGTTGGGAGGATGACCCTGTTATCCATTTCTACGAGACTTTTCTCACTACCTATAATCCCAAGGAAAGAGAGCGGCTGGGGGTTTACTACACTCCTTTGCCTGTTGTTTCCTACATTGTGAGCTCTATTCATAAACTTCTAAAAGACGGATTTGGAAAAGCCGAAGGACTTGCCACAAGCGATGTCACTTTACTTGATCCGGCAGCAGGAACTCTTACATTTGTTGTCCAGGCCATCAAGCAGGTCCAAAAAGAGTTGCAGGATAATAAAAAAGGGGGACTTCTTAAATCATATATCGAGGAACATATTTTGCCGCATTTCCATGCCTTTGAGATTCTTGTTGCTCCTTATACGGTAGGTCACTTCAAGGTTTCGATGGTTTTGGAAGACATGGGTTATCAGTTTAAGGAAGGGAAACGATTTCAGTTTTATCTCACCAATACTCTGGAGATGAAGGACCCAAAGCAGATAAGTTTTCTCATTGACCTTGCAAAGGAAGGGCAGGAGGCGAAACGGATAAAGGAAAAAGTCCCCATTCTGGTTGTCCTTGGCAATCCTCCCTACTCAGTGAGTTCAGAGAACAAATCAGAGTTCATCGAAAACTTAATGGATGATTACAAAGAAGATGTGAGGGACGAGCGAAATATTCAGCCCCTTTCAGATGATTATATAAAGTTCATTCGCTTTGCCCACTGGAAGATCGGACAGGCAGGTAAAGGAATCCTGGGATTTATTACCAACAATTCCTACCTCTCCGGGGTAATTCATCGAGGAATGAGGAGGAAACTTCTTGAAACCTTCGATGAGATTTACATCCTGAACCTTCACGGTTCCTCACGGATTGGCGAAAAGACACCCGAAGGCGATAAGGATGAGAATGTCTTCGACATCCAGCAGGGGGTTGCCATTGTCCTTTACGTGAAATCAGAAAAGCCATTTAAAGAAAAAACAGTTTATTATGCCAACCTCTGGGGAATAAGAGAGGAGAAATACAAATATCTTTTTGGAAATGATTTTCAAACAACCAAATGGCAAAAACTTGAACCTTTTGCCCCTTATTACTTCTTTGTTCCAAAGGATTTTGCTTTGCAAGCTGAATATGAAAAGTTCTGGAAGGTAACAGAGATTTTTAAAGAGTGGTCAAGTGGAGTAAAAACCCACAGAGATCATTTCGTGGTTGGATTTACAAAAGAGGAAATTATTCAGAGACTAAGAATTTTCACCGGGAAATTACCCGATGAGTTAGTCGCTCAAAGTCTCGATCTCAAGGATACGGGAACTTGGAAATTGAATGAGGCAAGACACAAGATTAAGGGCCAAAGAGTTGAAGATAAGATACATCCTTTTGTTTACCGACCCTTTGATATAAGGTTTATTTGTTACGAATCGGCGTTTATAGATAGACCACGATTACCTTTTATGAATAATCTACTGTCTGAAAATTTTGGTTTGGCATCCGTAAGAATGCTTTCTAAACTGCCTTTCTCCCACGCTTTCATCTCGGGATGTTTAACAAACGGAGAACTTGTCTCTACTGGAACCAAAGAAAGAGCTTACATTTTCCCTCTTTTCCTCTACCCAGAGCAACCCCAAAAACATTTGTTTAGCGGAGGATTATCCGAAGCAAAGCCCATTCCGAACTTTACCCCTGAGTTTTTACAAGCTATAAAAGCATCTATAAGTAGACAACCAATTCCAGAGGATGTTTTCTTTTATATCTATGCTGTTCTCTATTCTCCAACCTACCGAAAGCGATATGAAGAGTTTCTCAAAATTGATTTTCCAAGAATACCATTGCCCTCAGATAAGGAGATATTTGAAGAGTTAAGTGATCTTGGGAAAGAACTTGTTGATCTCCATTTGCTCAGACATTCGGACCTTGAAAAGACCGAGGTCAGCTTTCCAAAGAGTGGCTCTAATAAAGTTGAAAAGGTCGGCTACGCTGAAGAAAGTCAGAGAGTCCTTATAAATAAGGAACAGTCTTTTGAAGGTATCTCAAATGAAGTATGGGAATACCGAATCGGGGCTTATCAGGTGATGGATAAATATCTAAAAGACAGGAAAGGTCGAAAACTTTCTCTGGACGAGATTAATCATTACATGAAGGTGGCAAAAGCCATCCAGCTAACGATTGGACTTCAAGAAAAGATTGATGATATTTATAGGAAAACTGAAAATTAAGCAATTTCAAGAGGTTTAAGATGAATAAAATAAAGACGAGAAAAGAACTCACAGACAAAGAAATTATCAGTCTATTGAAAAAGCATAAAGACATTTTGAAAAAATACAAGGTCAAAAGAATCGGTTTGTTTGGATCTTATACAAGGGGTGAACAGAAGAAGCGTAGTGATATTGACTTTCTTGTAGAGTTTGAAGAACCAAACTTTGATAATTTTATGGATTTGGCTTTCTCCCTTGAAGATTTGTTTAGAAAAAAGGTGGAGCTAATTACAAATGGCAATTTAAGCCCCTATATCCAGCCCTATGTTGAGAAAGAGGTAAGATGGTATGAAACATAATCAGGTTTTCCTTAAACATATTCTTGATGAAATAAATTTTTTAACAAAGGAAACCGAAGGCATAAAATTCGAACAATTCATTAAAAATGAAATCTTAAAAAGAGCTTGCTCAAGGAGCCTTGAAATTATTGGCGAAGCAGTAAAAAATCTTCCTGCCGATTTTAAGAAAAGATATAAGGATATTGAGTGGAAAAAAATCGCTGGATTAAGGGATAAAATCATTCATTATTATTTTGGAGTAAACTGGGATATTTTGTGGGATGTGATAAAAAATCAGTTACCGAAACTTAAGGAGCAGGTTGAAAATATATTAGATCAAATTGAGGCTAAAAAGACATGAATTAAGAACCTATCTTGGTTTTGGCTTCCATGTTACCCGAATTCATTCCCCATTACAGTGTGGGTCCTTTCTTCGGCTTTGCTACCAATGCGGTCATGGCTATTTTGTGTTTAGTGATCTTAGCTCTTTACCACCATTACCGTCCCTTACGGGGTCTTTCCCTTTTCTATCTCTTTTCGGCCTTCCTCTTCTAAATTAATCGATCAGAACACACTAAACGGAACAGAAACCGAGAGGTTGAGCTTTGAGAGAATGAAAGATGAATCTCCGAATCAAAGTGCACTCCAATTTTAGGAGACTTTTTCCAATGAAAATTGCCCACTGAGAATCTGTCTTAGTTTCCGACGATCTACCTCTAATATCTGAATGAACTTTAATCCATATTCATACCCCTCCCAATCTTCCTCCCAAATGGGGTCTTTCCGGATGATCTTGGCTAATACCTCGAAGTTGGCCAATTCATATCGTTTGGGAAACAAGACTGCGATTTTTAATTCCGTTCCGATAGGCATGTTTTTAATGGAACGGATGAGAAACCCTATCTCACTTACGTTGACGACAAGCCCTCCATGAGCCTTTGGGGTATTCATCACCAGATATTCAAGAGGCAAATCCAAAAGGAACCTCGGATATTGCCTCCTGTCTTTTTTATTCTGCTTTTGCTCACTTTGATACTTCTTCAGTTCACTGGGTTTTTCACAAAAATTGAGATCTCCATCACAGACTGTTTGGCCGCCATCGAGATCGCAATGCCCGATGCCACGGCCTAGGCCAAGGCCTTCAGAATCCCGATAAAATAAACATCGTTGGTTTACTGACACTTCTCCACCCCCCCCTGAATATCAGCGATACAATTGGAAGTCAAAAATAGGTTAAAAACCTGCAATACTAATGCCGAGAAAGATCGATTTATTAATCTGTTGATTCTTATAGGATTTATTAAAATATAGAATTTTTTAAAAATTCAGAAAGTGACATTTTTCGTCTAACAAAGTAAAAACTTAAGTTAAGGTATTTCACTTGTAAGGATGAGAATTCTTTTCCAATCAAAAATTGCCTACCTTTAGACACTTCCTTATTCTTATACGGACAAGAATTGGAAATCCTGTCGAAGATTCATAAAGTCCGTTTGTTCTTTTTTTGTTATCAACCAGAGCTGAGATCAGCGCTTTCTAGTAATCTTTAGTAAATTTGAGACCGATTCGACGATGATAGGCATCGGTGTGATAGATTTCGGGGTTTACTGTGTTGGGTGCCTTCTCTTTTTTCAATAAAGAAAGGGCATTCGTAGCGGCCATGGTTGCCATTTGATCTCGAGTTTCTCGAGAACCACTTCCCAGATGGGGAAGGAGCACTACATTTTCACATTCCATCAGCCCTGGAGCTAAGTCTGGCTCGTTTTCATAAACATCCAGCCCCGCACCGGCGATCCTCTTCTCCTGAAGAGCCTTCACTAGGCATTTTTCATCAATAATAGGTCCCCTCGATGTGTTGATGAGGTAAGCGGTTGGCTTCATCAATGAGAGTTCCTTCTCACCAATCAGATGATGGGTTTCTTCAGAAAGCGAGGAGTGGAGGGTAATAAAATCACTTTCTCGTAAAAGGTCGGGTAATTCTCGATATTCTATGCTTTCTGTTTTTTCAATAGTCTCTTTTTGGAAAGGATCGTAAGCCAGAACGCGCATATCAAAGCCTTTCGAGCGTTTAAAAACAGCTTGCCCGATTCGTCCGAAGCCAATGATGCCCAAGGTTTTCAGCTTTCCGCTACCTCCAGGACTCACATCCATTCCGAGAAGAAGTTTCGGCCCCCAGATTTTAAAACGCCCTTCTTTCACATATTGATGCCCCTGAACAATGTTTCGCGCCACGGCCATGATCAAAGTCCAAGCCAGATCTGCCGTAGTATCGGTCAAAACACCTGGTGTGTTGGTGACGGGAATGCCTAATTCTGTGGCTATCTCCACATCGATGTTGTTGTATCCTGCAGCGTGATTGGCAATTCCAAGGAGTTTTGGATTGGCTTCCATGATGGTGCGGTCGATGATTTCTGTGAGGAGACAGAGGAGAACATCAGCCTTCCTGACCCCTTGAATGATCTCCTCTTTGGACGGTGTTGCATCCTCAGGACCTGGCCAGACACCCACCTCCGCCTCTTTCCGCAATAAAGCCAGCCCTGCTTCGGGAATCAAACGGGTGACAAAAACACGCATGCTCTTTGCCTCACAATCTTCTTGGATTAACTATCTCTATTGAACCTTGCGAATAGTTGGAACGAATTAAATCATTTGATAATCACCAAATTCCAAGTACCAATAACCAAACAATAACCAATATTCCAATGACCAAAATTTCAAATATTAGAGAGAGGTGTTTTGACTATTGGAGCATTGGGTAATTTGAGATTATTTGAAATTTGGTAATTGGTGCTTGGAATTTAACTTATGCTACTGTTTCTCCTGGTTTTAATACCAGAACCTTGGTTTGTGAAACTTCCTTCATCAATTTCAGAAATTCCTCTACACTGCCTGTCGCGGCGGGAAAAGACTTTTTCTAAGGGGCCTGGAGTATCAACGTATCTTCGCTGCCAAACCTTTTACCTTCCAAAATAGACTCGAAAGATCACAGAGCCTCCTTCCCCAGAAGGGGGTTGACGATTTTCTGGCTTCGGGATGGATGAAGCAAAAATGACGGCACTTGATCTTCTGTAATGCCTCCTCAAATCCCCTCTCATCTTTCTCCTCTTCGAAATAATCGGGGATGGAATACCCCAAAGAAGAAAAAGCGCTCTTGTCCCCAGAATGGTAATGGTAAAAATCCATAAAGTTATTAAGTGAGGTTTTTACACCGTATTCCTCGGGATCAAGGTGCCAGGGCGAGCCCGGCTCCATCTCGATCGTGAAAGTTCGAATTCCTCTCACATTGGGATACCGGTCTCGGATCATCTTTTGGAGTCGAATCGTCTGTTGAACATCTACTTCCTTCTCAAAGGGGACACCGAGGATGAAGAAAAGGTCACAGAAGACTCCGTTGGCTTTTAACTGGTCAAGAGACTCCATCAGGGCATGATTGGAATACGAATACCCTTTATGAATCTTTCTCATTTTGTCCAACCCGACGTCAGGAGAGAGGGCAATCAGGGATTTGGGGCCGGGAAAGGTCTCTTTAAAAGACTTGATAAAATCGATGGTGGGGAGTCCAAAGGATTCGAAGAAACATTCCATCCTAATCTTTTCCTCCCGGATGCGAGAGAAAAGCTCGAGGAAATATTGAGGCTTCTGGGGATAAGGATCGAAGCAGATGTGGAATGTTTCATATCCATAGGAGATCGCTTCTCGAATGGATTGAAGAACACTCTCTACCCCTCTAAAGGTCACTTCTTTTCTGCCCGTGATGGTCTCCAGAGATGAACGACCGCCGCCGCACCAGGTGCATTGAACAGGGCACCCTCTTCCCACAGTGAGATGACAGATGGGTGATTTGAGAGAATACATCCAGAAATTCTTCTCCTTGGAAACTCCCTTGACATAGAAGGGTTGACCGATATAACGGATGTAGGTGGGATGATTTTTCAACAACGGGAAGTTGGTGAAGGAAAGGTCATTCAGTTCTTTCTCCGAGGCGATATAAGAAAGGGGATTGATAAGAATTCTCCCTTTCCTTCTCCAGGTGAGGTTGGGGATGGAAAAAAGATCTTCCTTCCTTTGCAGGAGCGCATTCGCCAATTCCAAAATGGGAACTTCTGCTTCACCGCGAATGATCCCATCCACTCCGTCGAAGTTCCTCATGATCTCTTCATGAAAAAAACTGGCGGTGAACCCACCTAAAAGAATGTAGGTTTGAGGAAAAGCGGCTTTGATCTTCTTAACCGTCTCCATCACATCGAAACTCTGATGGTGCCAGTGAAGATCCATAGCCACCACCCGGGGTGTCTTCTCCTTGAGATAGGAAAGGATGGAAAAATCGTGATTTTCAATCCACTCCACTCCCAGGTGTACGACTTGGGTGGAAATGCTATGCTGTTGGAGAAGGTCGGCCAATCCAAGAAGCCCCATGGGCAGGAAGTTGATCCAGATGAAATGATTGATCGGCCGGTAATAATTGGTCAGCTTGGGGACATGGAGAAAAATAAAGTCAAGTCTTCCCATCGGGGGAATTGTAAAATGTCCGAATGGGTATTTTCAACCTTATTTCACTTTATTTTGGGATTTGTGTTTAGGGATTAGAGATTGGGATTTACGGTCACGGATCACGGAAACGGTCACGTCATTTTCTTCAGGATGATCCTGGCGGCAATGAAGCCCGAAAGACTTGCGCCCACAATGCCGTGAGAGGGTCGGGTATAGTGGCCGACTTGAAAGAGGCCTGGGATAGGGGTCTGATGGGGAGGTCTTAAATTCCCGACCTGCTTGGGTGTGGAGGCCAGGCCATACATCGCACCCATTTCATTTCCGGTATATCGCTCTAAGGTCAAGGGGGTGGCAGCTTCATAAAAGAGGAGATGGTTTCTCAGACCAGGAATCAACTTCCCTTCTAACTGTTGAAGAATCTTTTGAGAAAATTCCTCTTTGATGTGGCGATATTTCACAGGATCCCCCCCTCCCCACCTCTCCTGGTAACGATAGGGAACGGTCACAAGAACTTTTAGGAGATGTTGACCTGTTGGGGCCAATGAAGGGTCGAGAAGCGTGGGGATGGATACCATTGTCGTCGGATTCTTCGGGACCTCACCTCTTTGCAACATCCGGTCTTCCTCCTCCAAGTCAGAGAGGAACCGGAGATAGGTGAAATAGGGAAGGCCCATTCCTTTCACATCCAAATCAGTGGCAACGTAGAGGAGGAAACCGGAAAGTGAATATTCGAGGTGACTAAACTTTTTCGTAAAAGATTTTTGAAATTCAAAAGGGAGACTCTTGGCCAGAAGATTCGGATTCATATTGGAGATGACCAATGGGGCTTGAAATATTTCTCCATCCTTTGTCAGCACCCCTTTGACCCTTCCATCTTTTATCAGAATTTGATCCACCTCTGTTCGAAGATGAATTTCCCCGCCATAACGGAGAAAAGAGTTGGCCATGGCTTGAGAAATCCTCCCCGTGCCTCCTTTAGGATAAAAAACGCCTCCCATGAGAGACTTGCTGATCAGGATGGCTGTGAAAAGAAAAGAGAGCCTCGAAGGGGGGTCTGTGATCGGAAGGGTGTGGAGGGCCATCTTGATCTCCCCTCCTTTAAAAAGGCGATTTAGAATTTCCCTGTGACTCGTTTGGTGAAACCGGATAAGATTTCTGAAGTAGAAAGGAAAGAGAATCTTCTTGATTGGAGTGATCTCAGAATAAGATTCCACTTCATCCCCAATTCGTTTGACCAGGGAGAGATAGGCCTTCAACCCCTTCTCTTCTTCGGGGAAGAGATCCATGAGGGCTTCCGGGTAGGAACTGAATCCACCCTCACGGAGATGAACTTCAAAACCGGGATAGATATTTCGGATATGGTGAATAGGAATAAATTCAATCTCCTCGTATGCCCCAATCTCTTTAAGGATTTGATATAATTCTCCGCCCTCCTGACATCCTCCGACAAACGCACCTGTCGCATCAAAGGTGGCCCCATGCCTTTTGAAGGAGACGACATAACCTCCCACCTGTTTCTCTTTTTCGAGGAGAAGGGCCTTCAACCCTTTCTTCGCAAGAAGGGCGGCAGCGGTCAACCCTCCCATTCCGGATCCAATAACGATGACATCGTATCTCTTAACCATATGAGACCGGATTATAACAGATTCATCAGAGATATGAAAAAGTAAGAACCTTACTAACAGCGTCAAACTCAGCAATAAGTTCTTCCTGTAATCATTGCCAGAAGATTTTTGCCAAATACTGCAGATTTCAACCGGATATCTTCAGTTTGGACAAAGAGTAGGTATTGGCAAGCTGTACGTAACAAATTCTGTTTTTTCTAATGGTATTGGTAGGTTATATGCGGTTATCCTACATATGTTTTTCCATTCTGTCAAGCCCTTGAACAACGATTCGGATTTGACTTAGGAAATAGTAATATATTATTGTTATTGCCGTTTAAACGTGCTGAGGATCCATCATGATCGTCCGAGACTATTTGGAAAAGCAGGCTAAGGAAAGGCCAACTAAACCTGCCATTCTGTTTAAGGAAGAGAAGATTACCTTCTCTGACCTTAACACCCTTTCTAACCGATTAGCTAATCGACTCCTCAATGTTGGGGTCAAAAAGGGAGATCACGTTGCCCTGCTTTTTCAAAACTGTCCTGAGTTCTGTGTGGCTTACTTTGCCATCCTGAAAATTGGAGCCATTGCTGTTCTCCTCGATTTTCGTCTCAGCCCTGACGAAATGGAGCCAATTTTTCAGGATGCGGAGGTTTCTGCCATTATTACCAATGTTGGACAGAAAGTTTTCATTGATCGCGTGCTAAAAACTGTTCCTACCCTGCAGCATATCGTTGTGACGGGGGCTGAGGGGAAAGATATCAGGGATTGGCACTCCTATGAAGAGATCATCGAAAAGGAATCCTCTGAAAAAATTTCGACTCCCCTTCAAGAAGAAGATGAATCCCTCTACCTTTATACCTCTGGGACGACAGGAAGACCGAAGGGGGTCGTTCTCACAAACGATCATCTCACCTACTTCCCTGAAACCTTGCATCATGCCGTGCTAATATCTGAGCAAGACACCCATGGTCTTGTTCTCCCCATCTCTCACATCACTGGTCCCTGCATCCTGAATTTGATGGTGGAATCCGGGATGTCGGTCTCTGTCATTGATGAGATGAAACCGAAAAAAATTCTCGATGCGATCCAAAACCATCGGATTACTTTTTTCTTTGCTAGTCCACCCATTTTCCAATTGATTTTGAATATTCCCCATTGGGAGCGGTATGATTGTTCCAGTTTAAGAGCAATCGCTATGATGGGGACGGTCGTTCCGGAACAGTTGATGAAGGAATTTGGAGAACGATATCCATACCTCCAACCTCTTCAGGGCTATGGAGCAACCGAAACCTCTCCCCTTCTCACGCATACTCATTTGAAGGATGCTCAACGGAAGATGGCGAGTGCTGGGAAAGCAGCTCCCAGGGCAGAGCTGAAGATCATAGGTCAAGATGGAAAAGAAGTCGAAGTGGGTCAGATAGGGGAGATTATTGCCCGTGGGCCTCAAATCATGAAAGGATATTTCAAAGATCCCAAGGCCACGGCCAAAAAGATTAGGGACGGATGGTATCATTCCGGAGACTTAGGACGATTTGATGAGGATGGTTATCTGTATGTCCTGGGTCGGGCTGACGATATGGTCATAAGCGGAGGCCTCAATGTCTATCCATCAGAGGTAGAGACCGTATTGCTTAACCATCCCAAAGTCCAGGAAGCAGCCGTCGTGGGAATCCCGGATCCAAGGCGGGGTCAGGTGTTGAGAGCGATCGTCGTTCTAAAACATGGCGAGACGGCCACGCATCGGGAGATCCTGTCCTTCTGTAAAGAAAGACTGGCCAATTTTAAGATGCCTCGGCAACTCGAATTCAAGGACTTCCTGCCCAAGTCGAGCACAGGAAAGATTGCCAAAAGACAGTTATAGGAAACAGATACAACCTACGAGAAGTGGCGTGATTTCATCTCTGAAAGAGAGGCCTTCATCGGACTGTTAGCTCTGCTTCACATCTGGTACCTGGTATCCGCCTTGACGCTCATCATCGTCGTCATTTTGGAGATGTTTATTGGGACGGATAAGGGATTGGGCCATCTCATCTACAATGCCCATATGACCTATCAAATTCCACAGATGTAAGCTACCATCGTCATTTCCGGTCTCATCGGATATGGAATGAATAAGGGATTTATTAAATTGGAAGAAGAAGTTATCCATTGGGGAGGGAGATAGAATCAAAAGATAAGAATTAGGAATTGAGATTTAAAACACGAATAGGAGGAGGATTTATGAATAAGAAATGGTTGGTTGTTGGGATTTTGGTTTTTGCGCTGATGTTCTTAAACCTTAACCTTTCTGTGGCACAGGAGGAGGTAAAGATTGGATATCTTACACTCGTCATCAGCCTTCCGACCTTTGTCGCTCTTGAAAAGGGCTATTTTCAAGAGCAGGGACTTAAAGTGGTAAATACTCCTTTTGAGTCCGGAACGCTACTTGTTGATGCTCTGGTGGCTGGCCGCATTGATGCCGATGGAGCAGGCTCAATTATTGGTCATTGGTTGGTGGAACAGAATCAGCCCGGGACCTTTAAGTTTTTCCTTGTTTACGGTCCTTTAGGACCGACGGACTCGTCCTTTGTACTCATGGTGGCAAAGGATTCACCGCTCAAGGAGACGAAGGATCTGAAGGGAAAAAGGGTGGGGACTTTTCCTGGAATTTCATCCCTTGCACTAGCGAAAGCGGTATTGAGGCCCCATTTTGATCCAAACAAAGAAGTTACTTTAATTGAGATTCCACCCGGGAATATTGTTCAGGCCTTAGCAGCCGGTCAAATTGATGCTTACTTCACTCCAGAACCTTTCGGGATGATGGCGGAGGCAAAGGGGGTGGGCAGGTATTTGTCGAAATCTCCTCTCTCTGCCCTTAACCTCCCAAACGGGTACCCAGGGGCCGCCTTTGCCTTCAACTCAAAATTCTTAAAGGAGAAACCTACATTAGCGAAGAAAGTAAAAGCCGCCATTTATAAAGGGGTGGATTTTATCCAGACCAATGAAGGGGAGGCAAGAAAATTCCTTCCCAAATATACGAACTTACCCGAACCTTTTGCCATGAAAATTCCCTGGGAACCATGGACCAAGGTAGAACAGTACAATAAGTCATTCGGCCAGCCTTACTTCGAGGTTTTCAAGAAAGAGGGGTTATTTCAAAAGCATGTTGATACAAGCCAACTTTACTATCAGGAATAAAATGGCACGAATCGGAATTAAAGATTATCTGAGAGTGGAAGGCCTGACAAAGACCTTTTCGAGCACCTTGGTCAAAGAGAAAGGGTTTCAGGGAAGCCTTCGTGTACTGGATAACGTCAATTTTTCCTTCAAAGCCGGCAAGTTCATCACACTGGTAGGTCCCAATGGATGCGGGAAAACCAACATTTTATTGACATAATAGAACATGTTGCTTATACTCCTATCCTTGAAGAGCAATTCTGGCATACACCACAGGAATTATTGTTGCATGTTGCATTTTTATTCATAGGGACCCCAGCATGGATAGAGGGAATATAAAAATAAGCGAAGAATTCGGCCTGTCTTTGGAAAGCGAGGCCGTGAAGGAATACCTACGCATGAATAGAGATATTATGTACAGCAATTACCCCTTGATCGCTGACGAAATCATTATGAAGCCGAACCAGGAAAAGAGTTGTATTCTAGATATTGGCACAGGATTGGGTAGTCTAGCACGTGAGTTTGCAAAAAGGTTGCCTGCCTGCCGTGTATACGGAATTGATATCTCGGGTGAGATGCTTACCGAAGCACATATTATCAACACGAGTGAGGGTATATCAAACCTAACACTCATGCTTTCGGACATTAACCATATGGCTTTTGAAGATAATGTTTTTGATGTTATAGTCAGTTTCGGTGTTTTACACCATCTCAGCACGTTAACGAGAGCATTCTCCGAGATCAGAAGGGTGCTCAAGGAAAGAGGAGAGGCCTTCCTCTATGATCTCAGAAAGAACCCGCCTCAGGAGGTTGTAACAGAGATTGCGGATGGGATGTCGCCATCCCATAAACGATGCTTTTTAGAATCAGTAAAAGAAGGCCTTGATGTATCTTATATAGAGGCAGTTGTGCAAGGCTTGGGTGTTACTCGCTATTCTCTCTCCTACCCTACATATTCACGCGCAACCGTTGTTAAGAACAAAAGCATTCTACAGACATTCCGATTCTTAGGCAAACGGTTTAATCAGCTATTTGTCATGATTTATCTGCAGAAATGAAGTGCGCTTACTGCTCAGTGAATTAGGACAAAGCGTTTTTATTCTTTATCCTGAACATATGACGGCGAAGTCATTTAATATTGTAATGCATTTACCTGCCCTCTATGTATCATTTTCCGTGAGGAGAAAAAAGCCTTGCTGACGCCCTGCGCAAGGCAGGGTTGAAGTGAGCACAGGTGACTTACAAAAAGTCCCTCTTCATTTAATCATGCATATTTCTTCCCGTAATCATCAGGTTTCATAGCTAACGTTGGATGAAGAGTAGTAGGTGGAAG
>JBEKWN010000027.1:0-30392 GCA_049513055.1 Thermodesulfobacteriota bacterium | reverse complement strand
ACCCGAAGCACGAAACAACAAACACTAATTAGCATAGCGCCTGCCTGCCGCAGGCAGGGTGAGAGCATAGCCATATGGAGGCACCAAATCCCAAGGACCAAATTTCAAATAAATTCCAATCACCCAAATTCAAAACAAAACCTGTTTGGTCATTTGAAATTGGAATTTGAAGCTTATTGGGGATTTGGAATTTGTGATTTGGGGTTTTAAACACTATGCTCTTTGCGATTCAAGTCCTGAGGTTATGTTTTGCAGATGACGCGATTAGAGCTCCTTAATTGGTCGACGAATTATTTGAGGGATCATCAGATTGAAAATCCTCGGCTGAATGCAGAACTTCTTTTGGCCCATTCTCTGAATCTCGGCAGGGAAGAGCTCTATAGACGTCTCCATGGCCAACTCAAGGAGAGGGAGAAGGAGACATTGGAGAAGTTGATCCAAAGAAGAATTTCGGGAGAACCCCTTCAATACATTTTAGAACATCAGGAGTTTTGGTCGATCGATTTTAAAGTGGATCCTCGTGTCCTCATTCCAAGACCGGAGACAGAGCTTTTGGTTGAGCAAAGCCTTTTGATCCTCACTGGGACTTCTTTCAAACGAATCCCCTCTGTTCTCGAAATAGGTACGGGAAGCGGTGCGATAGCCATCGCCTTGGCGAAAGAGGTGAAGCATATTTTTTTGGTAGCTACCGACATCTCAAGAGACGCTCTTGTATTAGCAAAGGAAAATGCTAAATCTGCGGGCGTCCAGCATCAGATAAAATTTGTGAATGGCGATCTCTTCGGTCCATTTCGTTCTTCAAAAGAGAGAAAGTCTTTCGATCTTATTCTCTCTAATCCTCCTTACATTATCCGTCCTGAGATCGGGTCATTGGCCAAAGAGGTGAGGGATTATGAACCGATCATCGCTTTGGATGGAGGAGAAGATGGACTGGAGTTTTACCGGCACATCCTCTCCCAAGGCCCTTTTTATCTGCGGGAAGGAGGATGGCTCCTGTTGGAAATAGGGCAGGGTCAAGGTCCACTCGTTTCTGAGCTGATCAAGGAGGGAGGTAATTTTTTAAAACCTGATTGCGTTCCAGACCTATCTGGTGTAGAGAGAATAGTGAAGGTACAAAGAGATGGAAAGTAGAATGGTGAATGTGGAAAGTGGTTTTAATAACCTTCAACTTTCCACCCTCCACTTTCTGAGAGAGGGATTCCGATGGATAAAATTGTCATACAGGGAGGAGAAAGGTTAATTGGCGAAGTGGAGGTGAGCGGTTCAAAGAACGCCACCCTTCCCATCTTTGCCTCCGCCCTCCTGAGCGAGGGAGACAATCTATTCTACAATGTTCCTGACCTGAGAGATGTACAGACCATCATCAAGGTTCTTAAAAATCTCGGAGTAAAAGTATCGGAGAAAGGAGAGGTTTATCGAATCAATGCCACAGAGGTTTCCAACGAGGAGGCCCCCTATGATTTGGTGAAAACCATGAGAGCATCCATTCTCGTCTTAGGCCCTTTGGTGGCTCGCATGAAAAAGGCTACCGTTTCTCTTCCAGGAGGATGTGCCATTGGTGCACGGCCGATCAATCTCCATCTGATGGGGCTTGAGACGATGGGAGCAAACATCGAACTCCGTCATGGATACATCGAAGCCAAAGCCGATGTTTTGAAGGGAGCGAATCTCTCCTTTGACACTGTCACCGTGACCGGGACCGAGAACCTGATGATGGCGGCTACGCTCGCTAAAGGAAAGACCACTTTGCAGAATGCAGCCATGGAGCCCGAGGTGGTTGACTTAGCGAATGTCCTGAATAAAATGGGCGCAAAGATCAATGGTGCAGGAACGAATGTGATCGAGATTGAAGGGGTGGAGTCGCTTCATGCCGTCGAGCATACGATCATCCCGGATCGGATCGAAGCCGGGACGTTGATGGTGGCAACTGGACTGACCCGCGGAAACATAAAGATTCTCCATTGTCCTCTTTCCGAAATGGAGATGGTCATCCATAAATTGAGAGAATCGGGCATGGAGATCGAATCCGAAGGAGATGGGGTCAGGGTCGTGGGGACTAAAAGAATCCGAAGTGTGGATATCAAAACGCAGCCTTATCCTGGATTCCCAACGGACATGCAGGCCCAGTTCATGGTTTTGATGTCCCTGGCCAGAGGGTTAAGTGTTATTTCTGAAACCATCTTCGAAAATCGGTTCATCCATGTAAGCGAACTTGAGAGAATGGGAGCCGATATCCGGATCCAAGGCAACTGTGCGATCATCCAGGGTGTAGAAAGCTTAAGCGGAGCACCGGTGATGGCAACTGATTTAAGGGCCAGTGCTTCGCTCATCCTGGCTGGATTGGCTGCAGAGGGTGTGACAGAGGTCTCCAGGGTCTATCACCTAGACCGAGGGTATGAGGGTCTGGACAAAAAATTAGCCAAACTCGGAGCGAATATTAAAAGGGTAAAAGAAGGGGAAGAGTGAGAGTTCTTCGAGTAGGAGGAAAAGGATTTGATCGATACCTCTCCGAGGTAGAGGGAAGAGTGGCTAAGGATGGCCTTCACCTCGAAAGGGAAGTTCGTTCTATCTTAAAGGATGTGAGAAATCGAGGAGATGAAGCCCTCGTTCATTACACTCAAGTCTTCGACGGTTTGCGAATTCCGATTCATCAGCTTCAAGTAAAGAGAAGCGAAGTGAGAGAGGCTTACAGGAAGGTCCCTCAGGATTTTTTAGGAACACTCAAGCGGGCAACTCGACGTATTCGAAAGTTTCACCAATTTCTGAGTAAAAAATTGATGACATCATTGAAGGAAGAGGAGAAAGGAATCCGGCTTGGGCAGGCGATGAGACCTTTGGAGAGGGTAGGGATCTATGTTCCCGGTGGAAAAGCCTCTTATCCTTCGACAGTCCTCATGGCTGCCATCCCTGCAAAGGTGGCGGGCGTTCACGAAATTCTCATGGTCACTCCCCCTCAGAAAGGGGGAATCAGCCCTGCTGTCCTGGTCGCAGCGGATTTGGCAGGGGTTGATCGAATCTATCGGATAGGAGGCGTTCAGGCCATCGCCGCTCTCGCCTATGGGACGAAATCGATTCCTAAGGTGGATAAGATTGTTGGGCCAGGAAATCAATATGTGGCTACGGCCAAAAGATTGGTCTATGGCGAGGTGGATATAGATATGGTGGCTGGGCCAAGCGAGATTGTGATCGTCTCCGATGAGAGCACTCCTTCTTCGTTTGTAGCGGCAGATCTCATCTCCCAGGCTGAGCATGATGAAATGGCACTTGCCATTCTGATTACCAACTCTGAAGCATTCGGAAGGGAAGTAAAGAAGGGAGTGGAGAGACAACTTTCCTCTTTGAAACGAAGAAAAATCGCCTCGGCAAGCCTGAATAGAAGAGGGGCCATTCTGATCGTCAAAAATCTCGAGCAGGCGATGAAGCTGGTGAACCGGATTGCTCCAGAGCATTTAGAACTTGCTGTTTCGAGACCTTTCTCCCTAATAAAAAGTGTGAAACACGCCGGTGCAGTTTTTCTTGGATCCTATACCCCCGAGGCCATTGGAGATTATATGGCTGGGCCGAACCATATTCTTCCTACCGCGGGCACGGCTCGATTCTCTTCGCCTTTGGGTGTGGAGGATTTTATCAAGAGGATCAACCTGATGGTTTTTACACAGAGTGCATTAAAACGGTTTGAGAAAGATGTAAAGAGATTTGCAGAGTGGGAAGGATTGGAAGGACACTATCAATCGGTTCAGAAGAGGATAGCCCTTGAACGACGTAGCATTCAGGGTGGGGAGAAAAGATGAAGAGACAACGCAAGGCAGAAGTGAGGCGGAAGACAAAGGAGACAGCGGTCGTCTTAAAACTGAATCTGGATGGGTCCGGAAAACATTCGGTCGTAACGGAGATCCCTTTCTTCGATCATATGCTCAGTCTCCTGGCCTATCACAGCCGTATGGACCTCTCCCTCAAAGCAAAGGGCGATATGGGTGTGGATGCTCACCACACCGTGGAAGATGTGGGCATCTGTCTGGGGGATGGGATCAGAAAGGCTCTTGGAGAAGCTAAGGGAATCCAAAGATACGGGATGGCCATGATTCCGATGGATGAAACTTTAGTCTCCATCGCCTTGGATTTTTCGATGAGGCCCTGTCTTGTCTTTCAGATGAAACTAAGAAGATCGAAAATTGGGACCTTTGACCCCGAGTTAGTGGAGGAATTCTTCAAGGCTCTTTGCAACCATGCGAGGATCACCCTTCACATCAATCTCCTTTATGGAAGAAACAGTCATCATATGGTAGAAGCGGTGTTCAAAGGATTTGGAAGAGCGTTGAGAGAGGCGGTTTCTTTTGATGAGCGAGCCTCTCAAATCCCATCGACCAAAGGAATTCTATAATTTCAAATTGTAGATTTCAGATTTTAAATCTGCAATCTGAAATCTCAAATCTGAGATAGAGGAAGAATGACTCCAAATATCGTGATTATTGACTACGGAATGGGAAATCTTAGGAATGTGCAGAAGGGTTTTGAGAAGATTGGTTTTGAAGCAAAATTGACCCGTAACAAAAAGGAAATTGGAAGGGCTTCAGCCGTAGTGCTTCCAGGGGTAGGGGCGTTTAAGGATTGCATGGAGAATCTGGAAAAGCATGGGCTCGTCGAACCCCTGCTCCGATCCATTGAAAAAGGGAAACCTTATTTAGGCATCTGCCTTGGGCTCCAAATTCTTTTTTCTGAAAGTGAAGAATTTGGATTCCACAAGGGATTGGATCTGATCAGAGGAAAAGTGGTGAAATTCAGGCCCGATCCAGAGCATAAGGTCCCCCATATGGGTTGGAATACGATTGAGAAAGAAAAAGAGGTTCCCATGCTCCAGGGTGTGGAAAGTGGCGATTTCTTCTATTTTGTCCACTCCTATTATGTCATTCCAGAGGAGACACAATGGATCTCCACTTTCACTACCTATGGCAAACCTTTTGTTTCCAGCATCTGGAAAGAGAACCTCTTTGCCACACAATTCCATCCGGAGAAAAGTCAGCAGAAAGGTTTGAGGATATTAGAAAATTTTGTGAGATCGATTTAACTCTATTTACCCTCCCCCTTGACGGGGGAGGGTGGGGGGGTGGGGGTGAAATACATTTTCCCCCTCACCCTATCCCTCTCCCACCAGGGGAGAGGGGAGACTCCCGGGTAGTTTAATGGATTAATGTACACGGATAACGGTATTTAGAAGGAGCGATCGATGAATGAAGTCAGAGTAGGAGAGATTCGAATCGGAAAGGGAAATCCACTGGTGTTGATCGCAGGCCCATGTGTTTTAGAAGGGGAAGCCCTGGTTTTGGAGATTGCAAAGCAGTTGAAGGAACTCTGTGGAACCCTGAAGATCCCTTTGATCTTCAAGGCCTCCTATGAAAAGGATAATCGTGGTTCTGAAAAATCTTACAAAGGCCCAGGCCTTGAAGAAGGGCTGAAGATTCTAGCCAAGGTGAAAGAGAAAGTGGATATCCCTGTCCTCTCTGATGTGCATCGGATGGAGGATGTGGATCGAGTCAAGGAGGTTTTAGATATCATTCAAGTCCCTGCTTTTCTCTGCCAGCAGACAAGCCTTCTTGTTAAAGTGGGGGAAGCAGGCAAAGTGGTCAACATTAAGAAAGGGCAATTCGTTGCACCTGAAAATATGGCAGGAGCCGTGAAGAAGATTTACAGCACTGGGAATCGTCAGGTCCTTTTGACCGAGAGAGGAACTTGTTTTGGCTATAATAAATTGATTTCGGACTTTTGTTCTATTCCTATCATGCAAGAGATGGGTTGCCCCGTGATCTTTGATGCTACGCATGTGATTAGAAATTATGGTATTCCGAGTGAAAATCCGAGAGGAGGAAGCCCTCAATATGTTCCCCATCTTTCCAGAGCCGCCGTAGCCGTTGGCTGCAATGGCCTCTTCCTCGAGACCCATCCCAGACCAAGTCAAGCACTCTGTGATGCCTCCAGTATGATTCCTCTCAACGAAATGGAAAGTCTTCTCCGACAAACCAAAGCTATTCACGATATGGTCAGGACATGGGGGGTCGTCTAATTTCAAATTGTAAATAACAGATTGCAGATAACCCAGTGAAATAAAAGGAGCAGAGGAAGGGAGGAAAAGGAGTGAAAATTTTTATCGATACAGCGAATCTCAATGAGATCAGGAAGGCGAAGGCTCTTGGCTTGGTGGATGGAGTGACGACCAATCCTACGCTTCTTGCAAAAGAGGGGGAGGAAACAGAGACACTGATCAGGAAGATTTGGGAGGAGGTGAGGGGACCTGTCAATGTGGAGGTGACGGGAACCACGTGCGACGAGATGGTCAAAGAGGCAAAGGTCATGGCCACCTGGGGGGATGAGATTGTCATCAAAATTCCCATTACTCCCGAAGGATTAAAAACAGTCAAGATTCTTTCCTCGGAAAGGATCCATACAAACGTTACCCTCCTCTTCTCATCCAGCCAGGCCATTTTGGCCGCAAAGGCTGGAGCCACCTATATTTGTCCTTTTTTAGGAAGGCTCGATGATATCAGTTTCAATGGACTTGAACTGATTCGGCAGATCAAGGAAATTTATGCAAACTACCCTGACATCGAAACTCAGATTATCGTCGCCAGTGTTCGGAATCCTATTCATGTCATTGAGGCTGGAATGTTGGGGGCAGAAATTGTGACGATCCCTCCTGCCATCATCGAACAGATGGTAAAACATCCACTGACCGATAAAGGGATTGCACAATTTTTAGAGGACGCCAAGAAGATTGGGTCCAAGAAATGAGAAAAAGATGGAAAGAGTCCAAAGGAGGTGGCAGATGAAAAAGTTTCTGTTAGTGCTTTTCATGTTGGGGATGATCCTTGCATGGAGCGTTCCATTGAGAGCAGAGACGAAGTCCAGCTTGGCCATCCTGCCGTTTTTTGTTGAGAGAGTTGAAGATCCGGCAAGAGGAGCCGTCTGTCCCTTTTGTAAAGGGACCTACCGGAAAGGGGGAATATTACCTAGCTCACAAAATACTCTGACCCGACTTCTCCAAGAGAAGATGGAGACCATGGGGACATTCAAAGTTCTTCCCCCGGAAAAAGTGGAAGAAGCCCTTTCCCAAGGTGAGAGGAGACAGTTCGAAATAAAACCCATGCGCTCAGTCCTCCAGTTAGGAAAAACATTGAACATGGATTTCATTTTCGTTGGATTTCTCTACCGTTTTGAGGAAAGGATTGGATCTCATATTGGCGCGGAGAAACCTGCCTCGGTGGGCTTCGATATTCATCTCATCCGCTTAAGGGATGAAAAGATGGTTTGGCAAGGGAAATTCGATGAGACGCAGAGACCCCTCAGTGAAAACCTTTTTAAGATGGGATCCTTCATCAGAAGAAGAGCCTCTTGGCTGACGGCAGAGGAGCTCTCAAGCGTGGGGATGGACGAGATGTTCAAACAATTCCCCGGGCTAAAAGAGTTGGAGGAAATGCCGTGATCGTCATCCCCGCCGTGGACCTGAAGGATGGGAGATGTGTCAGGCTCTCTCAGGGTAGGATGGATCAGGAAACAGTCTATTCAGAACATCCTGTTGAAATGGCCAAACATTGGGAGTCAAAGGGAGCAGAGAGACTTCATGTGGTGGATCTTAATGGAGCCGTGATGGGGAGACCCTTTCACCAATCTCCGATCAAGGAGATCACCCAATCCGTCCATATTCCGGTAGAGGTGGGCGGAGGCATTCGTGATTTGGCCACCATCGAGGACTATCTTTCTTCTGGGGTGAGATGGGTTATCTTAGGAACAGTGGCTTTTCAAAATCGTTCTTTGATTGAGGAGGCCTGCCATCGCTTTCCTGAAAGAATGATCCTCGGGATCGACGCCAGAGGAGGAAAGGTGGCTATCCGGGGCTGGAATGAGGTGGTTTCTTTAGAAGCAATTGATCTGGCAAAGCAGTTTGAAGGAATGGGTCTTTCAGCGATCATCTTTACAGATATCGAGAGAGATGGGATGGGAACAGGTTTAAACTTTCAGTCGACCAAGAATTTAGCTCGGTCCACTTCGATCCCCGTGATTGCTTCAGGAGGAGTTTCGCGAATTGAAGACATTGAACATCTTTTGGAGTTAGAAACGGATGGCGTCATCGGAGTGATTGTAGGCCGCGCCCTTTATACAGGAGGGCTCAAATTGGAAGAAGCAATAAAATTGGTAAAGGGAAGGCGAAAACAACGTATGACATAGGATGATCAGATAGGTGCGCTTCCGAACCTTTACCAAGCGAACATTAATGAATTGTTACGGGTAACAGTCGTTGTTAATAGGAATGAAGTTTATAAAGTGTTTTGGATTCCAAGAGGAATACGTTAAGAGGTATCGCTGTAAAGCTTTGTCAGCGCACCCGTCTGATTCCAGAAATTTTTTGCAGAGGAAGACAAACTTAAGATGTTGGCAAAACGGATTATCCCCTGTCTGGATGTGAAAAGCGGAAGGGTGGTCAAGGGAACCCAGTTTGTAGACCTGAAGGATGCCGGCGATCCGGTTGAGAATGCGAAGGTTTATGACGAGCAGGGAGCGGATGAAATCGCCTTTTTAGATATCACGGCCTCATATGAGGAGAGAGATATTCTCATTGATATTGTTCGCAGGACAGCAGAGGGAATCTTTATCCCCCTCACGGTGGGAGGTGGGGTCAGGCGTTTAGAGGATATTCGGAAACTTCTAAAGGCCGGAGCGGATAAGGTTTCGATTAACACGGCTGCAGTGAAAAATCCGCAGTTTGTAGAGAAAGCCTCTAAACGTTTTGGGAGTCAATGTATCGTCATCGCCATTGATGCAAAAAGAAAAGGGGAGAGCTGGGAAGTTTATACCCATGGAGGCAGAGTCCCAACAGGAATTGATGCGATCCATTGGGCAAAGAAGATGGAGGAGATGGGAGCGGGCGAAATTTTACTGACCAGCATGGATCGGGATGGAACAAAAGATGGCTACGACATTGAATTGACTCGAACCATTTCGGAGCAGGTGAGTATTCCTGTCATTGCTTCAGGAGGGGTGGGCACTCTCGAACATCTTTATGAAGGGCTCATCCTCGGAAAGGCGGATGCAGTCCTTGCAGCCTCCATTTTTCATTATCGGGAATATACCATTGCTCAGGTCAAATCATACTTGAAAGAAAAAGGAGTCATTGTTCGACTTTAAAAAATTGAAAGGGGTCAAGCGGTCAAGGGTTCTAATGGTCATGTGAAATTCTCAAAAAGACGAGTAATTAAATACTATGGAAAGGCCCTTGAACCCACGAACCCTAGAATCCTTGGACCCTCAATCAAAAATGAATCGTTTCTTCCTCCTTTTTTCAACTGGGTTTGGAGTCGGTTACTCTCCCATTGCCCCAGGGACCCTGGGAACCCTCATCGCCATCCCTGTCTATTACTTTCTTTCTGAAATCCCTTCACCCCTCTATGAAATCACTCTTATTGGTTTTTTCTTTCTCTCCGTTTGGACTTCAGAAAATGCGGAAACATTTTTCGGGAGAAAAGATGATCCGAGGATTGTCATCGATGAGATGATAGGTTTTCTCATCACCATGCTCTGGGTTCCCAAAACAACTCGCTTCATCATCATCGGTTTTTTTCTATTTCGGTTTTTTGATATTCTCAAACCATTTCCTATCCGCCATCTGGAGAGAAGATTGAAGAGAGGGTGGGGGGTTGTCTTGGATGATGTGATGGCAGGAGTCTATGCTAATATCCTTCTCCATCTCATTGGGAGGATTTATCCATGAAATTAGAAAAGATCATTGGAGATCGTTTGAAAGAAAGGGGATGGACGCTATCCATTGCAGAATCTTGTACCGGAGGACTGATCAGCGATCGCCTCACCGATGTGCCAGGGAGTTCAGACTACTTTGAAGGAGGCATGGTTACCTACAGTAACGAATCGAAGGCAAAGCATTTAGGGATTCCATTGGATTATATAAAGAATTACGGAGCTGTGAGTCCACAGGTGGCGAGGAAGATGGCTCAAGGAGTTCGGAAAGCTTTTAATACGACATTCGGATTATCCACCACAGGTGTGGCAGGACCAACAGGAGGAACAAAAAGAGCTCCCATTGGGAGAGTTTTCATCGGATTCACCAACGGAAGAAGAACATGGGTGAGGAGAGAAGATTTTAAAGGGAGTCGTAGAGAGATCAAGAGGAAAGCTGTTGAAAGAAGCCTCAAATTTTTTTATGAAACATTAATTCGTTCCAGACGGTCTCGAATTGAGAAGGCCGGTCTTTCCATGTGAATCTTTTCTTCTTGAAATTTTATTCTTTTGCCTCATAATAGAAAAATACATCTCCACAGGGAGGAGGAGGTAGAGATGAAACTCGAGAGGTTTGAGGGTTGTTGGACCGCTATGGTGACGCCTTTTAATCGAAAAGGAGAAGTCGATTTTGAAGGTCTCGAGAAGAATGTTCAGTTCCAGATAGAGAATGGGGCGAATCTTGTCCCCACTGGAACGACGGGCGAATCTCCCACTTTGGATTGGAGAGAACACGATCGGGTGATTACGAAGACGGTTAAGTTGGCAAAAGGTAAAGTCTTTGTTGTTGCAGGAACGGGTTCGAACTCTACCCGTGAGGCGATGAGAGGATCAAAACACGCTGTGGAAGTAGGTGCCCAGGGACTACTACTAGTAGATTGTTATTATAATGGGCCATCCTCCCTCGAACTGAGGACCCAATATTATGAAGTGATTGCAAGGGCATTCCGGAAGGCATTCGTTGTGCCTTATGTCATCCCGGGAAGAACAGGGACAAAATTGGAGGTGGAGGATCTGGCCATCCTTCATCGTAAATTTAAGAATTTGAGATCTGTGAAGGAAGCCACCGGAGATCTCGTGCGGATGGCCAAGACGAGAACCCTGTGTGGAGAAAACTTTGATATTATCTCCGGTGACGATGATAAGACCTTTGAGATGATGACCCGGAATGACATCCGTGCTTCTGGTGTGATCTCAGTAATGTCGAATATTGTTCCAGGCCCCGTTGGTGAAATGGTCAAAGCAATAAGGAATGGAAATATGGAGAGGGCTAATCGGCTAAAAGACATTCTCGATCCCCTTTTCAAAGTGGTGACGGTCAATACCATCGAATCTTATGAAGGATTTGAGGTCCCATGTAAATTTAGAAATCCGTTAGCCATCAAGACCATGATGAGAGGTTTTGGACTGCCATCTGGGCCATACCGCCCACCTCTTGGAAAGATGACGCCTAAAGGAGTGGAGGTCGTTAGAAATGCCCTGAAAGAGGTTTATGGAAAGGATAAAGAGGTGTTCTGGCCCCTTCAAGAATTTTATAAAGTCAATATCGAGGAACGGCTCTCCAACGATCGTTATTGGAAATAGGGGAATAAGATAAGACAAAATGCATAGAGCCTGTTTCTCAGAAGAGGAACAGGCTTTTTTGTTAGGCATAACAATCTCTTCAAGTCCTATTTCTCATTGACTTTTTTTATAGTTATGTTAACATCATCTCAATATTGAAAGGGTTTTTGATTGATTCGATCCTTTCTGGCAATTGAGCTTCCGGAGCCGATCCTCAGAAAGATCGAGGAGGTTCAGGGAGACTTAAGATCAACTCATGCAGATGTGCGGTGGGTGAGTCCCGAAAAGATCCACTTCACTCTAAAATTTTTTGGAAATATTGAAGAGTCGAGAATTGATCCCATCTTCAAATCAATTGAAGAACCAATTCGGAACACCTTACCATTTTCTCTCAAGGTTCGAGGGATAGGGGCCTTCCCCCATTTGAAAAACCCAAGGGTGATCTGGATGGGATTGGTAAATGGGAGGGAAGTCTTCACTTTGCTTCAGAAACAAATAGAGACTCAATTAGAAAAAATTGGATTTCAGCCTGAAGCTCGTCCCTTCCACCCTCACCTGACTTTAGGAAGGATGAAATCGAGCCGAGGGAAAGAGGAGTTGGTGGAGAGGATTGAGAAACATAAAGAAGAGGAGTTTGGAGCTGTTCAAGTGGAGAGGGTGGTCTTATTTAAAAGCGATTTGAGACCTTCGGGTCCGATTTACACACCTTTAGGAGATATGAAATTAGGAGGCCGATGAAGAGAAGCACCAAATACCAAGCACCGAATAACAAATATATTCCAATGACCGAAATTCAAAATCTCAAACAAAAACGTTTTGGTCATTTGATATTGGGGTTTGGAATTTATTTGGGATTTGGGTTTTGTAATTTGGAATTTCCTCAGCAAGGCTGAGGAAGGGAGAGATGATGAAAGTAGATTCAAAAGTAGATTCAAAGGTAGATCCAAGTAAAGGTAAGGCAGTGGATTTAGCCGTCACCCAGATCGAAAGGCAATACGGGAAAGGCGCTATTATGAAATTGGGTGCGGAAGCAATGCTTGGAGAAATTCCCATCATCTCCACAGGATCCATCTCTTTAGATCTTGCCCTGGGTGTTGGAGGGTTGCCAAAGGGACGGGTGGTGGAGATTTTCGGGCCGGAGGCCTCTGGGAAGACGACATTAGCCCTCCATGCCGTTGCGGAATCACAGAAGACGGGTGGCATTGCTGCCTTCATTGATGCAGAACATGCCTTAGATGTCAAATATGCAAAGAAGTTGGGTGTGAAGATCGACGACCTCCTCATCTCCCAACCCGACACTGGAGAACAGGCATTAGAGATTACAGAGATTCTGGTTCGGAGTGGCGCTGTGGATGTGATCGTTATCGACTCTGTGGCTGCTCTGGTTCCCAAAGCAGAGATTGAGGGTGAGATGGGCGATGCCCATATGGGACTTCAGGCGAGGCTGATGTCTCAAGCCCTGAGAAAATTGACTGCCATCATCAGCAAGTCCAATACGATCGTGGTCTTCGTCAACCAGATTCGGATGAAGATCGGCGTCATGTTTGGAAATCCGGAGACGACCACTGGAGGCAATGCCCTCAAATTTTACTCTTCCGTGCGGCTCGATATCCGACGAATCGCTTCCATCAAGCAGGGCCAGGAGGTGATCGGCAGTCGGACAAAAGTTCGTGTGGTGAAGAACAAAGTGGCCCCTCCGTTCAAAGAGGTGGAATTCGACCTGATTCACGGAGAGGGTATTTCAAGGGAGGGAGATGTCCTCGACCTGGCTGTGGAAAAGAATATGGTTGAGAAGAGTGGAACTTGGTATGCCTATGGTGGCCAACGCATCGGTCAGGGAAGGGAGAACGCAAAACAGTATTTAAAAGAGAATCCCAAGGTCCTGGAGCAGATGGAGAAGGAGATCCTTGAGAACTTTCGCATCTCCAAAGCGGGATCGATAGGATGAGACAAGGAAGGAGAAGAAGATGGATTTAAATCAGATCCTATTGGAAGCCCTTTCTCAGGAAGCCTCTGACGTACACATCAAAGAAGGAGCTCCCCCGATCTTCAGGGTCAATGGCGTCTTAAGACCCTGGGATAAAATGAAGCCCTTCGATCATAATGACTTGTCGAAGATGTCTTTCGGTTTGATGAACGACTGGCAGAAGGAGCGGTTTATCAAGAATCGAGAAGTGGATATGGGTTATGAGGTCTACGGCCTGGGACGATTTCGAGTCAATGTTTTCCAGCAGAGAGGAAAGCTCAGGATTGCGCTGCGAATTGTGCCTTATCAGATCAAGACCTTAGAGGAACTCCATCTGCCTCCGGTACTCAGAAGCATTTCCTTGGAGCAGAGGGGCCTCATCCTCTGTACAGGGACGACCGGAAGCGGTAAGTCCACGACTTTGGCCTCGATGATTGATATCATCAACAATGAAAGAAATTGCCACATCATCACCATTGAGGACCCCATCGAATTTATCCATGAAGATAAGAAATCAATCGTGGATCAGAGGGAGATAGGTTCAGATACGAGCACCTTTTCCAGTGCCTTGCGGGTGTCCCTTCGGCAGGATCCAGATGTGATCTTAGTCGGTGAGATGAGGGATTTTGAGACGATCGAGACAGCTCTGACGGCTGCCGAGACAGGACATCTGGTCATGTCCACACTTCATACATTAAATGCCACGGAGACGATCACCCGAATCATCTCCGTCTTCCCCCCCTATCATCAAAAACAGGTTCGGCTTCAGCTCTCGGGTGTTCTAAAAGGTGTTGTCTCCCAAAGGTTGGTGCCCAGGGCCGATGGAAGGGGAAGAGTCCCTGCGGTTGAGGTCCTGGTCTCCACCGCAAGGGTGAGGGAGTGCATTGTTGAAAAGGACAAGACCACCGAGATCAATGACGCCATCGCCAGAGGAACCACCAGTTATGGGATGCAATCCTTTGATCAATCGCTAATGTTCTTAATGAAGGAGGCTTTGGTCACCTATGATGAAGCCCTCAAACACTGCACCAACCCCGATGACTTCTCTCTGAGGGTGAAGGGAATTCTCGCTACAAGCGACACCACCTGGGAGGACTTCGAGAAGTTGGAGAAAGAGAAAGAAAAGGACGGAGAGGCCGAGAAAAAGTTGAAAGTCGCGAAGCCCTTGGATGCAAAAATGAATGGCCGAAGGGGGACAGGTTTGAAACAATGACCCCTGACGAGATTCGAAGGGCCTTTCTCAATTACTTTGAGGAGAGGGGACACCGTATCGTTCGAAGCTCCTCATTGGTCCCCAAAAACGATCCCACCCTGCTTTTCACCAATGCCGGAATGGTCCAATTCAAAAGTGTCTTTTTAGCCGAAGAGACCCGGGACTATAAACGGGCCACCACGTCCCAAAAGTGTGTTCGTGCCGGTGGAAAACATAATGATCTGGAGATTGTGGGAAAGACCGCCCGACACCACACCTTCTTTGAGATGTTAGGGAACTTCTCCTTCGGGGACTATTTTAAAAAAGAGGCTATTGAAATGGGATGGGACCTCCTCATCCGCCAATGGGGCTTGCCTGCGGAGAAGATGTGGATCACCATCTATTTAGATGATGATGAGGCCTTTCACCTCTGGAGGAGAGTTGGAGTCCGGGGAGACCGAATTGTCCGGTTAGGGGAAAAAGACAACTTCTGGGCGATGGGGGAGACAGGGCCCTGTGGTCCTTGTTCGGAGATCGTGATTGATCAAGGCGAGGGAGTGGGTTGCGGTCGCCCCGACTGTAGTGTGGGATGCGATTGCGATCGATATTTAGAACTCTGGAACCTCGTCTTCATGCAATTCAATCGTGATTCGGAAGGTAAAATTCAACCGCTGGCCAAACCCTGCATCGATACCGGGATGGGCCTGGAAAGGATTTCTGCCATTCTTCAGGGGGTCAAAAGTAACTATGAAACGGATCTCTTCAAGCCCATCTTTAGAGAGATCGAAATGATCAGCCATATTTCCTATGGACAAGATCCTCGATCCGATATCTCCATTCGAGTGATCGCTGACCACAGCCGAGCGGCGACCTTTCTGATCAGCGATGGAGTTCTTCCCTCCAACGAAGGCAGAGGATATGTGCTTCGCCGGATCATGAGAAGGGCGATGCGGCATGGAAAGATACTTGGGATCGATGGTCCCTTTCTCTATCGAACTTCCTCCAAAGTCGTGGATCTGATGAAAGAGGCCTATCCAGAACTGAGGGAGACGGAAACCTTCGTTTCAAAGGTCATCCAAAATGAGGAGGAACGTTTCTCTGAGACCCTCGATTCAGGACTGAAAATCCTGCGAGAGGAGCTGGAACAACTTCAGAAGGAAGGAAAGACCATTCTCTCCGGAGAGGTAGCCTTCCGGCTTTATGATACTTATGGATTCCCTCTTGATCTGACCACCGAGATCCTTCAAGAGAGAGAGATGAGTTTCGATGAAGCGGGTTTCAGGGCCCAGATGGAGGAACAGAAGTACAAGAGTAAGCAGGCATGGCAGGGGATCGGTGAGGGAAAGACAAAAGAGGTCTATCGACGGCTGGCGAATGAAGGGATGAAGACGACCTTTTTAGGATACGGAGAGATTCAATCTGAATCGAAGATTCTGAAATTGATCAAAGGCGATGAAATCGTTCCTTTCGCGGTAGAAGGGGACGAGATCGAAGTGGTTACAGAGAAGACACCCTTCTATGGAGAAGCAGGTGGCCAGGTAGGGGATCGAGGAGTGATCTTCCATGAGGAATTCTCCTTGGAAGTGGAGAACACCATCAAACCCATGGAGGATTTGATCATTCATCAGGCGAAAGTAAAGAGAGGAAGAGTGAAAGAAGGGATGGCTGCAGTTCTCCGGGTAGAAGGGGAGCGCCGGAAAGCCATTGCCCTTAACCATACGGCCACCCATCTTATGCAGGCCGTTTTGAGAGAAGTTTTAGGAGATCATGTCCATCAGGCAGGATCTCTTGTTTCACCTGGGCGATTGAGGTTTGACTTCACCCATTTTGCTTCGATGGAAAGGGAAGAACTGGAACGTGTGGAGGCCTTAGTCAATCAGAAAATTCGAGAGAATTTAAAAGTAGAAACGAAAATCATGGAGGTAGAGGAGGCTCTCCAGACAGGAGCGATGGCTCTCTTTGGAGAGAAGTACGGCGAGAAAGTCAGGGTGGTGATGGTCTCGGACTTCAGCATTGAACTCTGTGGTGGAACCCACACTTTGAGAACAGGCGATATTGGTTTTTTTAAAATGGTCAGTGAGTCGGGAGTCGCGGCAGGGGTGAGAAGGATCGAGGCCCTGACCGGGGAAGGGGCCTACCGATTTATTAAAGAAGAGGAAAGGGAACTTTGGGAAATCGCCTCTTCTCTCAAATCCGTTCCTGGAGGACTTTCTTCAAAGATAGAGCGGTTACTTGAAAGGCAGAGGGAGCTGGAAAGAGAGCTTTCATCCTTTCAGAACAAGTTATCCCATCAAGAGCTCTCGAATCTTCTTCCTTTTGTCAGAGAGATAAAAGGCGTGAAAGTCCTTTCAGCCAAGGTGGATGGGAAGGATATAAAGCGAATGAGGGAGTTCGTTGACCAGTTGAAGGGAAAGATTGGATCAGGCATCATCCTTCTCGGAGGTCAGAGCCAAAATAAAGTCTCCCTGATCATGGGGGTGACTTCAGACCTCACCCATCGGTTCAATGCCAACGAGTTGATTAAAAAGATTGCTCTTCGTATTGGAGGAACGGGAGGAGGTCGCCCTGATTTTGCGCAGGCAGGAGGGACCGATTCTAAAAAACTGGACGAGGCGCTTAAGGCCATTGACGATCTCATTTAAATCCTTCATTGGGAAATATCATCCCCCCCACCCCCCGTTAGGAAAGGGAGGCGAGGGGGGATTTTTTTATTATTCGTTCCATTAAAGGGGCATAGATTAATCATGATAAAAGTGAGGACACGATTTGCACCCAGCCCAACGGGCGACCTCCATATCGGAGGGGCGCGGACCGCTTTGTTCAATTGGCTACTGGCGCGCCATGCCCAAGGGGTCTTGATCCTTCGCATTGAAGACACGGATGTGGCCCGATCTACCCAGGAATCGATCCAAGTGATCTTGGATGCGATGACCTGGTTGGGCATGGATTGGGATGAAGGTCCGTTTTATCAGACTCAACGGATTTCATTCTATCGGGAGGCCGCGGAGAAACTCTTGAAAGAAGGCAAGGCTTACCGATGCTACTGTACGCCAGAAGAATTGGAGACAAAGCGGGAAGCTGCTCTGAAGGCCGGGATCAAGCCCAAATACGATCGGACTTGTCTTCATCGAAAATCCTTTGCTCCTGGAAGACCCTCTGCCATCCGCTTCTTCTCTCCAGATGAAGGAAAGACAGTGGTGAAGGATCTCATTCAAGGCCAGGTGGAATTTGACAATACCGAATTGGATGACCTCATCATCCTGAGAAGTGACGGGCTCCCCACTTATAATTTTTCGGTGGTGGTGGACGATGCCACCATGGGAATCACTCATGTCATCCGAGGAAATGATCATCTCAACAATACCCCCCGCCAAATTCAGATTTATCAAGCCCTGGGTTACCCCATCCCCAAATTTGGTCATGTCCCGATGATCTTAGGTCCAGATAAGAAAAAACTTTCTAAAAGACATGGGGCACAATCGGTCATGGAGTATAAGAATCTGGGCTATCTCCCCCAAGCTGTGGTCAACTACTTGGTCCGCTTGGGATGGTCCCACGGCGATCAGGAAGAATTCACCCGTGAGGAGTTGATCGAGAAATTCAGTCTGGAGGCCGTGGGGAGATCGGCCGCGGCGATCAATCCAGGAAAATTGGATTGGCTCAATGCTCAGTATATCAAGAAAATAGAATTGGATGAACTGGTTCAGAGGGTTCAACCTTTTATTGAAGCCAAGGGGTATTCGAACATCGGTCCTGATCTTTTGAGAAAGGCCGTTCTCTCTCTCAGGGAGAGAGTTAAGACCTTAGTGGAGTTAGCAGACCTTTCAGAATTTTACTTCTGTGAAGAGATCGCTTATGATGAAAAAGCCGCTGGAAAATTTTTGAATCAAGAAACCATGGCAATGTTCAACCAGGTCATCACTTCTCTATCAAAGGAATCGGTTTTGGAAAGAGAGAAGGTTCATCAACTGATTCAACAATTGGCTGAAACGCGAGGAGAGCCTTTGGTGAAGATCGCCCAACCCATTCGGGTGGCCTTAACCGGTAGAACCGTCAGCCCTCCCATTGATGAGGTGATGGAGGTTCTGGGTAAACCAGAGGTGATCAAGCGGCTCCATAAGGCCATCGAGTATATAAAAAGAGTTAATGTCAAATGACAAAATCCAAATGCCCAATGAAATCCAAATGACAAAATATGAGATTTAGAGAAAAGATATTTTGGAATTTAGGTATTTGACACTGATTTAACATTTTGGTTTTGACATTTGGATTTAACATTGTTAAATCCATTTCTAAAAGGGCAGAGGACGAAGAGGATTTGATGAAACTAAAATCTTTGGAGGTGATCGGGTTTAAATCCTTTGTGGATCGTCTCCACCTTAGTTTTCCCGGGGGGATCACAACCATTGTGGGTCCCAATGGTTGTGGGAAGTCGAACGTCGTCGATGCGGTGCTCTGGGCCATTGGCGAGCGGAGCGCCAAACACTTACGTGGAAAGTTGATGGAGGATGTCATCTTCAACGGGACAGATGGCAGGAAACCTTTGGGGATGGCAGAGGTAAACTTGACTTTCTCCAATGAAGATGGGTTGGCTCCCGAAGAATATGGGCAGTACAGTGAGATTACTGTCACCCGAAGGCTTTATCGATCCGGAGAAAGTGAATACCTGATTAATAAAGTGCCTTGTCGATTGCGGGACATCACTGATCTCTTCTTGGATACCGGGATTGGGGTGAATGGTTACTCGATTGTGGAACAGGGAAGGGTGGAACATCTCATCAACGCCAATCCTCAGGATCGGCGTTTTTTAATCGAAGAGGCTGCAGGCATTGCTAAATACAAGGAGAGGAAAAGACTCGCCCTGATGAAGATGGAGGCCACGCAACAAAACCTTCTTAGAATTCAGGACATCATCGCCGAGGTGAAACGGCAGATCGTTACCCTGGAACGTCAGGTAAAACGGGCAGAGGAGTATAAAGCCATACGGAAGGAGGTTAAGGAGATCGAAATCCGTTTTGCCCTCCAGGAATACGCTGAACTTTCAGAGAAGGGGGAAGCGGCAAGAGGTTATCTCAAAGCCCTTCGGGACCGAGAGATGGAGATTTCAACCCAAA
This sequence comes from Thermodesulfobacteriota bacterium, assembly GCA_049513055.1. Taxonomy (GTDB): domain Bacteria; phylum Desulfobacterota; class BSN033; order BSN033; family UBA1163; genus UBA1163. The sequence goes on along the minus strand of JBEKWN010000027.1, from coordinate 10,777 downwards.
CAGCCCAGAAGGAGGCCTTCGTCGAAACCAAGAGGCTGAAGGGAATGGAGGAAGAAGAAAGACTCCGAAACCTCCAACAGGAAATTTTCGAGCTGGGCAGAAAAATTCAAAAGACCGAAAACGAAATCGAATTTTTCAAAAGAGAAGAAGGGAGTTTTCAAAAACAGGAGAATCAATTTATTGAAGAGGTCAGAGAATCCCTCCATGGTTGGAGAGGGACGCGAAGAGAGCGGTGGAGAACAGAGCAGTCCAAGAAGGAGTTAGAGGAGGGGAGCCGTGAGAACGAGGAAATTCTGAAAGAACTGGAGACCCTTTTCAATGATTTTAGATCAACCCACCAAGAGCTTTTAGAGGAGCTGGAGGCGGAGAAGGTCGAATTGATCGACACCTTGACTCAATTGACCTCTCTCAAAAATCGCCTTACCCATCTTGAAGAGAGAAAAGAGGATCTTCAAAAGCGGATTCGCTCCAACCTGAAAGAATCCGAGGAGGTGAGGACGAGGCTTGCCCAATTGGAAGAAGCCTTCTCCGAAAAAATCAAAGAGAGGGAACTCAATCTCTCGATCCAATCGGTTTATCAGGAAGAGAAGGTTCGATGGGAAGGAGAGCTCGAGGGGTTGAAAGAAATTTTTCATCAAAAGCAAACAGAGCGTTCTGCCCTGGAGGAAGCCTTGAGGCAGGATCGTTCTCGCTACCTCTCCCTCAAAGAACTTCAAGAGAATTATGAGGGATATGAAAAAGGGGTGAGGTCTATTCTCCTGCGAAAGAAGGAGGAGCAGGAGAAGTGGAAGGGAATTTTAGGGGCCGTGGCGGACATCTTGGAACCCGACCCGAAATACGAGATTCCTCTCGAAGCGGTTTTAGGACAGCGATTGCAATATTTGATTGTGGAAGAAGAGAAGGAAGGCATGGAGGCCATAGCCTTTCTTAAAAGAGAGTCACTCGGTCGGGGGAGTTTCATTCCCAGAGGGATTCAAGGGGTTGGGATGGGAAATCGAATCTCTCAAGAGGAAGGGAAACCCATTCCTCTTTCTTGTTTTGTGAAGGTGAAAGAGGGGTTTGACCCGATTGCAGAATTCCTGATTGGAGATGTCGGGGTAGTCGAACGCTGGGAGGAGGCACTCCATTGGATGAAGAATGGCGGAGGGTTTGGAACCCTCGTCACCTTGGAAGGGGACATCCTGGAGAGCTCTGGAGTGATCTCCGGAGGAAGCCGGGATCAAGGGCTTGGCCTTTTAGAGAGGCGTAGGGAGATTAGAGATTTAGAACAGAGAGTCAAAGAAGCAGAGGAAGAATGTCGAAAAGCCTATGATGAGGAAGAACGCCTCCAAAAAGAGATCAGAGAGAAGGAAATCCAGTTGGAGGGGAGAAGGAAGGAGATTCAGGAGAAGGAGATCGAGCTTCTTCATCGAGAAAGAGATTTGGAAGGATTGAAAAAGGAGATCTCCCAATTTCAACAGAGAATGGAGGTCATCCAGTTTGAACAGAAACAACTCGAAGAGGAGAATCAGGATTTAGAGAAAGAGAAAAAAGAAGTCTCTGCACAAATGGAGACAGAGGAGTCTGCGAAAAAGGAGAGAGAAGAACAAGTCCAGTCATGGAAGAAAAAAGTAGAGGAGGTGAGAGAAGGGAACGAAGAATTAGGAGGAAAGATCACTGAGAAGAAGGTCTTTCTGGCTTCTATCGAGGAGAAACAGAAAGGGCTGGAAGGTCAGATCCAAAATCTCTCAGAAACCCAGAGGACGTTGAGGGAACAGATCTTTAAAAAAGTGAAGGGGATCAGGGAATGCCGAAGAGAAGCAGTCTCCCTTCGTGAGAAAATCCAACAAGGAGAAAGGGAGTTGGAGGACGGCCTTAAAAAATATCGCCTTCAAGAAGAATCGCTCTCCACTCAAAAAGAGAAGGTGGAGACTCTCGTTAACGAATGGAAAGAAGTAGAGGCTTCCTCCAAATATCTGCGTCGAGAGCTGGAGGAGGTGAGGCAAAAGATTCATGAGGAAAAGATCCTGACCTCAGAAGTTCAATTGAAACTCTCTCACCTTCAGGAGTCGATGAAAGAGCGATATGGGGCCACGCTTTCCACCTCGATCGGAGCCTCCCCTACGGAATTTCCGAAGGAGGAGATGTCAAAACGGTTGGCAGAGTTAAAAAGTGCCCTGGAAGGATTTGGAGAAGTCAACCTGATGGCCATTGAGGAATATCAAGAGTTGAAACAGCGGCACGACTTCCTGTCAGAACAACAAACCGACCTTCATCAGGCCCTCGATTCCTTAAAAAAGGCGATCCTCCGGATCAATCGGACGACGACGAAACGATTTTTAGAGACCTTCCATGTGGTCAATGAAAAATTTAAAGAGGTATTTGCGAGGCTCTTTAAGGGTGGACAGGCCAGCCTCGTCCTGTTAGACGAACAAGACCCTTCCACTACAGGGATCGATATCATTGCCCAGCCCCCCGGAAAGAAGCTCCAGAATATTGACCTCCTCTCCGGAGGGGAGAAGGCTTTGGTCGCCACGGCTTTGCTTTTCGGGATCTTCATGATCAAACCCACCCCCTTCTGTTTACTTGATGAGGTGGACGCACCTCTGGATGATGCAAACATCAATCGATTTATAGAATTGCTAAAAGAATTTTCAAAAACTTCTCAGTTCATCCTCATCACCCACAACAAGAATACCATGGAAGCTGCCCATACCCTCTACGGGATTACCATGGAGACCCCTGGGGTCTCGAAAGTGGTCTCAGTTCGATTGAATTAAGAACACTGTTTTTCGCCCACTCCTTCGCCAATGCTATGGCCCTGTCTTCGTATCAAGGCTAACTTCAGTGGAGTTCACATCGTTTCAATCTATCATCGACAATCTTTATAGAGATATTTGGTATACCAGACTGGAATGAAAAAATCCTTGACATTAAAAAAAATTTTATATATTTATACATTGGGTCCAGAAATATATTTAGATATTTCTGGAGGTTAAAAAGCTGGATAGTCGGGCCGCTATCCGAAAATAAAATTTCGGGTAGTGGCTTTTTTATTGGGGCATATAGAACATTAAATAAAAAAGGTTATTGGATCCAGCCTGGGATTGAGTACTTCCTGTCGGGTTTAAGATATTACTGCATCAAGCCATTTCACCAGCGCCACCTGGGAAGTGAGAGGGAAAGGAGATGGAGGGTGTATGGGATTATAGGGTTGCAATAATTTTCAATAGATATAGAATATTATTTGGATTTCCTATAAAGACCCTTGGGGCTTTGAGGGTCGTCTTTGCGCGATTCAATTCACCTTTATATTGTGTGAAATTTTTTACTTGAAATTATTTTTTGGATGTGTAAAATAAATCCAGTCTTGGCATCTAAGATTTAAGAATATATTTTTAAATTTTAAGTTTTCACTAGCCTTAAGCGTTGTTTTGGTAAATTTTATCAAAAGATAACATATAGTTAAAACAACTATTCGGAACAAGGTTTTGCCTTTGAGTCTCTCAGCCACTATGCCGCTCTGGTATATCAACCAAAGGCCTCTCGTAAAAAATTTTCAAGAAAGGAGGTGGTGAGAAGGTAAAAAGAAGATAAGATAGGATTCTTGAAAAAATTTCTTCAGAAAAGTGTATAGGGAGTTAAGACTTACAACAAATAAAATCGGGAGGGGAACATTATGAAAAAGTTGTTTATTTTAGCAATTATTATAGGGATATTTTGTATTGGTTTGTCTGTGAGTGGATGGGCTCAACCCATAAAAATTGGAGCGGTCATTAATCTGACCGGTCCAGCTTCCTCATGGGGCCAATACCATGCCAAAGGACATCAGGATTACATCAAGTATGTCAACGAGGTAAAAGGAGGCATTGGTGGAAGAAAGATTGAATTGACGATCGTTGATCACGCCTACAAAGTCCCTGAGGCGGTTAAGTATGTCAAGAAGTTCTGCGAGGAAAAAATGGATATGATTGCCACCTGGGATGCAGGGTCAGGTATCCAGGTAAAGCCGATTATCCAGGAGTACAAAATTCCAACGATTAATTACTCGACCTATCAGGGAATACTTAAACCTCCCATCGCTTACATGTATCTTCCATTTGGTAGTTATGTGTTAGACTCCCAGGCTGTCCTGGAATATATTAAGACGATTCATAAGGGTAAAGATGCCCCCAAAGTGGGTCTGTTAACTTATAATAATGTCTATGGAAAATCGATTCATGAACCAAGCAAGGAGTATGCTGCCAAGAATAACATCAACATTGTAAGCATTGAAGAGTTCCCTCCGGCAACAGTTGATCTGTCTACGGAGGTGCTGCGCTTGAAATCAAAGGGCGCAGAATATGTCTTCATGCAGATCCTTCCGGCTGCTATTGTCACAGCCATGAAAGCTTTTGATCGCAACAACTATAATGTACCTTTATTTGGAACCTGGACCACCACAGATCCAGATTTCTTTAAGCTCGGGAAAGGTCTGATTCGCGACAGACTCGCCATGCAATTCTGCGGGGTACTGCCTCAGGATAAGACACCAGGAATCAAATTACTTGAGGATCTATGGAAGAAGTATAAATCAGTGGATAAGTTCGAAACCTCTTACTGGGAGGGGGTAGTTGTCGCCATGATCGAAGAAAGATCCGCCCATCGGGCTTCTGGATTATACGGGAAGATTAATGCAGAGAATATCAATAAGGCGATGGAGACCTTTAAGGATGAGGACTTTGGAGGCCTGATTCCCAATACTACTTACACCAAGACAGATCATGAAGGTTCATTCAAGGGTAGGATCGTTCAGATTCACGAGGATATGACCTATTCACCTATAACGAATTTCTTCAGTCCTGGAAAAGAGAAGGTTCAGGTTTTGAAAGTTCTCGGAAAGTAAGAAATTCAGGCGTCGAAGGGGAAATAGATGAAGGCATTTCGAGGCCAACCCAGTGTCTACGCCTCCACTCAGCCTGCGGATCGTCAGGCTGAGTTGGAGGTGAAGAAGATTTTTCTGAATTTCGGGGGTGTCATGGCACTCCATGATGTTGATCTCACCGTTCACACAGGTGAATTGGTCAGCGTCATTGGACCGAACGGGGCTGGAAAAACGAGCCTGATGAATTGTATCACAGGTTATTATCATCCACAAAAGGGAGAGATTCTGTTCAACGGAGAAGATGTTAAGGGCCGTCACCCCCATGAGATCACAAAAAAAGGGATTGGAAGGACCTATCAGAATATTGAACTCTTCCCAGGTATGACGGTGTTGGCCAACATGCTTTTGGCGCGGCACCTTTATTGCGACTATAGCATTGGCAAAGCCGCCCTTTTCTCTTCATCGGTTCAAAAGCAGGAGGTTCGTCACCGCCGCGTTTTGGAGGAGTTGATCGATTTTCTCGAGATGCAACCCATCCGTAAGAAACCGGTCGGCTCTTTGCCTTATGGGATGCGAAAGAGGGTCGAGCTGGGCCGCGCGTTAGCCTTGGAGCCGAAACTTTTGGTGCTCGATGAACCCTTTGCCGGAATGACGCTTGAGGAAAAGGAAGATATGGTCCGGTTTTTACTTGAGTTAAATTCGGCATGGGGCCAGACGATGGTCCTGGTGGAACATGATATGTCCATCGTGATGAGTATCTCGCAACGGATTATGGTTTTAAATTTCGGAGAGAGGATCGCAGAAGGAACCCCAGAGGTTATTCAAAATCATCCAGAGGTCATCAAAGCCTATCTGGGTGTAGCGACAAAATTCTAAAAGAAGGCAATTCCCATGGAGGTCAAAAAAATAGAACGTCCTAATCAAGAAACTGTATTGTCGCTGAGCCAATTTACATTGCCCCAGATACTATTTAAACAGGCAAAAGAGTTAGGGACAAAGAAAATTGCCATTCGCGAAAAGATGTATGGGATATGGCAGGCCTATAATTGGCAGGATTACTTTCAGTATACCAAGCATGTGGCTTTAGGTTTCTTTGCCCTCGGTCTCAAACGGGGTGAAAATATTGGCATCATCACCGACAACCATCCAGAATGGTTGTTCAGTGAATTGGGGGCTCAGGCCATTGGTGCCATCACCGTCAATCTGTTTACCTCTTCAATTGCTAAAGAGCTGACGGTCATGCTGAATCGGATTCAGGCCGCCTATGTGGTCGCCCAGGATCAAGAGCAGGTAGATAAACTTTTAGAAATGAAAGAGCAGCTGTCTCATGTCCGGAAGGTCATCTATGTTGATCCGACGGGTATGAGAACTTATACCCATAACCCTTGGTTGATGAGTTTTAAAGAGCTGTTAGACTTAGGTGCAGAAATAGATGCGAAGCAACCCAATCTTTTTGAAGAGGAATTATGGAAGGGAAAACCGGAGGAGGTCGCCCTCATGATCATGACCTCCGGGACTACGGGGATTCCTAAATTGGCGATGATCTCCCATAAGAGTTTTACCGAAATTGCCCGGAAATGGGTTGAGACGGCTCCTATTGGAATCGGGGATAATTGGATTTCGATCACCCCGACTGCATGGATTGTTGATCAGATGTGGGGAATGGGTGTTTCACCGCTCACCGGGATGAGCATGAACTTCCCTGAGACCCCGGAGACCGCTACAGAGGATTTCCGTGAAATTGGACCTGCCGTCATCATCACCTCATCACGGTTTTGGGAAGACCTCGCCTCTAAAATTAGAGTGAAGATCGCCGATGCAAGTTGGATCAAGCGCAAACTTTTTACCTTAGGCGAAAAGATCGGGGGGGCCATGGTCGACCACCAGTCTAAAAAGGAACCTGTCCCTTCCTATTTACAATTTCTTCATCGGATTGCTGCCAGGTTGGTCTATCGTCCCCTTCTGGATCGAGTGGGCTGTGCACAAATCCGCGCTGCTGTGACAGGAGGGCATCCCATCAGTCCAGATGTCATACGGTTCTTCCGGGCAAAAGGGTTAAACCTCAAGCATGCGTATGGTCTTACCGAGGGAGGTGGAGTATTTCAGGTTCAGCCTGATGGAGAGGTGAAGCCAGAGTCTGTCGGCAAACCCTTGCCCAGGACGGAGGTCAAGATTGCAGAAGATCAGGAAGTGCTTGTCAGAACCCCCTCCTGTTTTGTCGGTTATTACCAAGATCCAGAGGCAACCAAGAAGGCCCTTATCGACGGGTGGCTTCATACGGGTGATGCAGGCTATATCGATGATGATGGCCACCTGCTGATCATCGGCCGAAAAGAAGAGATCATGCGCACCAAAGGGGGCGAAGCCATTTCCTCGGACTTTATTGAAACGAGGCTAAAATTTAGCCCCTATATCAAAGAGGCGGTGGTCTGGGGAGAAGGACGTGACTATATCACAGGCTTTATCAACATTGACTTTGGAAATGTGGGCAGTTGGGCAGAAGATCGAATGATTCCTTACACCACCTACACGGATCTTTCTCAACAGCCCCCCATTGAAGAGCTCATTCTTGGTGAAGTTCGGCTGGTGAATACGCAATTGCCTAAACCCATGAGGCTTCACAAGATCATTTTGTTATATAAACTTCTCGATGCGGATGACGAAGAACTTACAAGGACAGGAAAGGTGCGAAGGAAATTTGTTTATGAGCAATACATCAAATTGATTGAAGCGATGTACAGTGATCAGAAAGAATTAGAGGTCATAGGCAAAGTGAGATACCGGGATGGGCAGGTGGGCACCATTGAGACGAAAGTGAAAATGCTAACGGTCGAATGGGAGGCTCGAAACGATAAAATTCCGATAACCAAATTCCAAGCTCCAAATAATAACCAATGACCAAATTCCAATCAACCGACAATGATTTTTCAAAAATTAAGTTTGGGTATTGGAAATTATTTGATGATTGGTGCTTGGTGTTTGGAATTTATGGTTTTTACAGAGGGAGGTTTTCTTTTATGGAATTTTTTCTTCAACTTTTTTTTCAGGGACTATCTATTGGATTTCTATATGCCTTAGTTGCCCTTGGTTTTGTCATGATTTTTAAGTCGTCAAGCGTCCTCAATTTCGCCCATGGTGAATTACTGGCCATCGGAGCCTTTATCTTTCTGGTCTTGGCGGCATGGCTTAAATTACCCATCTGGCTTGCTTTTTTGATAACGATCGTGGGAAGTTTCGCTCTCGGGTTTATCATCGAACGCCTCTTCTTGCGTCCTCTGATTGGGGAAGCCCTCATCGAGGTCATTATGCTGACGGTTGGATTGGCCGCCATGTTCAGGGGAATCATGCTCGTCATCTTCGGTGGAAATTTGCACAACTATCCAGACTTCCTGCCCAAAAATCTTACGATCGAGATGGGTAACATCAATATTCCACCGGTCTATGTCGCCACGTTTATTATCGGCTTAATCTTCCTTGTCATCTTCGGATTGTTTTTCAAATATTCCTCTCAGGGAATTTATATGAGGTCCGTGGCGGATAACCAGCCTGCTGCCCTCTCCTTGGGAGTTCATGTGCGAAGGGTCTTTGCCCTCTCCTGGGCGATTGCCGCTCTGGTCTGTGCGATGAGCGGGATTATTCTGGGTATTATCAATGGCATCAATGTCCACGAGCTCAGCCACATCGGTCTCAAGGTTTTCCCTGTGGTCATCCTTGGAGGGTTGGAGAGTATTGGTGGAGCCATTATCGGTGGGGTCATCATCGGATTGCTCGAGACTTTTACAGGGGGTTATATTTCCACCTCACTGAGGGAAATTGTTCCTTATATCATCCTCGTCTTTATCCTTTTGGTGAAACCCTATGGACTCTTTGGCCTGGTAGAAATCGAGCGAGTTTGAAAAATAGAGTTGGGGTGATGGGGAGAGTGGGAGATAGGGAGATGAAAAAACGATGAACGATAAACTATAAACAATAAGTTCATAGTCCATCGTTCATTGTTCATTGTCCGAATTACGGAGACACGGACACGTGACACGGTCGGAGGAGGAATGCGAAAACTAAAATTACATCCCTGTGGAAAATTTAATGAACGTTACAATGAAGAGTTTACCATCTTTGGGACAGATTTTGGTCGGCTATGGATGTGGATCGGACTTTTCCTCCTTTTTGTAATTATTCCCCTTCCTTATATTAGCAGTCATTATGTTCTATATGTGATCAACCACATTGGCATTGCGGCAATTGCTGCCATTGGGCTCAATATTCTCATCGGCTATACTGGTCAAATTTCCCTTGGCCATGGAGCCTTTTTCGGGGTAGGGGCTTATTCTGCTGCCATTCTGGGAACCGCAGTAGGGTTTCCTTTCTGGCTTTCTGTTCCTGCAGCCGGAGTTATTACCGCATTCGTGGGCATCATTTTTGGAATTCCCTCGATTCGTCTCAAGCATCTTTATCTCACCATTGCCACACTGGCAGGTCAGTTCATTATTCAGTACCTCCTCGTCAATTGGGAAAGTCTCACCAAGGGAGCAGAAGGCATTTTCCTTCCCCGCCCCACGATCTTTGGAATTTCATTGAAGGGAGATCGCGCCTTCTTCTATGTGATCTTTCTCTGTTTCGTCGTTTTGACCTGGATGGCGGTCAACCTGATTCGAACACGATACGGCCGTGCCTTTATCGCCATCCGCGATAATGATCGGGCAGCAGAGGGCATGGGCATTCCCATTTTTAAATATAAACTCCTCTCTTTCGCCATCAGTTCTTTCTACGCCGGGTTTGCCGGAGGCTTAGCAGCTTATTATATCGGCAGTATCACACCGGAACCCTATAGCCTCTCTCTCTCGGTAGAATATATTGCGATGATCATCATCGGAGGCCTGGGGAGTATTCCCGGTGCTGTGTTCGGAGCTATCTTCATCACTTTATTAAATGAAGTATTAAGTGGCGCAACAGAATTCTTTATGAATATCGGTTCACTCAGCAAAATTGCTCTTCAGATTGCACCTCTTCGTGAGTTCATCTTTGGATTGGCCATTGTGCTCTTCATTATTTTTGAGCCCAAGGGACTGGCAGAGGTGTGGCGCATCATCCGGTCCGGCTTTAGACTCTGGCCATTTTCTTATTGAGGAAGTTATGGAAGACAATCTTTTACTTCAAGTCAATAATATCAGTGTCGTTTACTCGGATGTCATCCAGGTGCTCAAAGGCGTCTCCCTCCTTGTTAAGAAGCAGCAGATTGTCTCTCTGCTCGGTAGCAATGGGGCAGGGAAGACGACCACCCTGAAAGCCATTTCAGGATTGCTCAAACCTGAGAACGGTAAGGTGACGGAAGGTTCCATTGAATATGAAGGCAAAGGGATTCATAATTCATCTCCGGAAACCATTACCCGACTTGGAATTATTCAGGTCCTGGAGGGTCGTCAGCCCTTTAAATATCTGACCGTCGAAGAAAATCTTAGGGTGGGAACAGCCACACGTTGGGGCAAGCCCTATAAGAAAGATCTCGAATTGGTCTACCATTACTTTCAACCCCTGGTTGCTCGAAAGAATCGATTGGCTGGATACTGCAGTGGTGGGGAGTTGCAGATGCTCGTTATGGGCAGGGCCTTGATGGCACAACCCAAACTTTTATTATTGGATGAACCTTCCTTGGGTTTGGCGCCCTTTCTGGTCAGAGAAATTTTTGAGATTATAAAAAGAATCAATGAAGAGCAGAAAACGACCATTGTCCTGGTGGAGCAGAATGCCAACATGGCACTCCTGATCGCCCATTATGGGTATGTCATGGAGAATGGCAAAATTGTGATGGAAGAGGCTGCTACTAATCTAAGGGAAAATCCGGACGTGAAAGAATTTTACCTGGGCACCGCATCCTCAGGTGCGCTCAGGTCGTATAAGGATGTTAAGTCGTACAAACGGCGCAAACGCTGGCTCTAA
>JBEKWN010000026.1:0-69992 GCA_049513055.1 Thermodesulfobacteriota bacterium | reverse complement strand
TCTTCGGCTGAATTCCTGTCTGTTGTCCCATCATGGCATTACTCCAATTAAGTTGTATTGCCATCCTTATATACGGTATGTATAATGCTTGCAAGAACTATTTGGGCAACAGCCCGTCAAGATGTGACCAGAATGGTGGAAGAAGCTGTGGATTCCTTTGGGAGGATCGATATCTTAGTAAATAATGCCGGGGTTAATCCTTTCATTCTGGAGGCTGAGAGGATTAAAGAGGAAGGTTGGGATCAGGTTCTCGATGTCAATTTAAAAGGTGTGTTTCTATGCTGTCAGGCAGTGGGGAAGAGGATGATCCAGCAAGGAGGAGGAAAGATCATTAATATTTCGTCAGCTGCTGGGATCCTTGGCGAACAGGGTCTCTTACCCTATTGTGTCAGCAAGGCTGGGGTGATGGTGCTGACTCGAATTCTTGCCTATGAATGGAGCCGATACAATATTCTTGTCAACGCTATTGCCCCTGGATTTGTTGCAGCGGGGATGAATACCCCTATCCTCAATAAAGAGATTCTGGTCTCTGGTTTAACGCAGCAAGTTCCTATAAAAAGACTTGGAAAAGCTGAGGAGATTGTAAATATTGTCCTATTTTTAGCCTCCGAGGAATCCAGTTATATCAATGGGACAACCATCGTTGCAGATGGTGGAATGACAGGTTTTCATCCGGTTGGATTCCTCGATTTAATTGCCGAGATGATGAAGAAGAAATCTTCTAACCCTTGAATGAGGGTTTTTTCTTGACAAAAGCAATTCACATGGTAAATTAGCTTATCTTATATAGAATCATTATCTTCCTAGTCGTCACCAGAAGATTGGTCAAATAGCTCATGACCTATGATTAATTGGCTCATTGAGTTGTTCGCGTGAGGGCTTCGCCTGCCTAACAACTTCCTAATGGAATATCGGTAGAGGGGAGGCGTCATGAAGCTTATAGGTTTTATTGGCGTTGGGAATATGGGTACTCCCATGGCCATGTGTTTAATTCGAGCGGGTCATCAACTGATCGTATGCGATAAACGATCTAATGCCTTAGAAAAGTTTAAAGTTATAGGAGTCTCCATCACAGAGAAACCTGCGGACTGTGCCAAGAGTGAAATGGTCATCATTATGGTGGGTAATGATTCTCAGGTTGAGGAAACGCTGCTTGGGACGAATGGATTATTGAAAGCGGTTAATCCTAATCAACCTCCTCTCCTGGCCATTATGAGTACCATTTTACCGGGAACAGTCAAAAAGTTGGCCTCCCACTGTGCAGACAAAAATGTTCGTCTTATGGATGCTCCTGTTAGTGGGATGCCCGTGCTAGCGGAAAAAGGAAAACTCTCCATCATGGCTGGTGGTGAAAAAGGTGACTTAGAGGCGATGAGGCCAATTTTTAAGATTATGGGTGAAAATATTTATTACACAGGATCGCTTGGCACGGGGAACACTACCAAATTAGTTAACAACATCATTGGCCTTACTAATTTATTTCTCAGTGCTGAAGCTTTTCAGATCGGACAAAAGCTGGGGATGGACCCTCGTACGTTAGCTTCTATTTTCGAAAATAGTACAGGTCGGATTTTTTTAACTAAGGATTGGGAAAACAGCCGTAAAATTTTTGAAATATTTTCACAAAGTCTTGAGACGTCCAAGGTCACTGTTGAACTCGCTTGTAAAGATTTGGAGCATGCTCAGCAATTAGCTAAAGAAGCCAACGTTGCATGTCCCCTTTTTGACCATATCGTTCAAGCAATTCATGATCTGTCTTATAAAGAGATCAACGAGAGATGGCACGCTTTGATTAAATAACAAAATCTGATGATATGAAAGGAAGGAGGAAAAGAGCAATATAGGGTTAGGATCATGATTCAAAGAATGAAGGATAGAGGTCCAGATTGCATTCTCGCACTGAATAATAGCCATTCTCTGGTTTAGTTTCCATGTTTTAGCAAGGTTCCAGGAAATTAAGATAGTGGGGGAAGGTATTACAGTGATGCCAATATGTGAGGAGATTAGAAAGTCACGCGGAGGATCATAATTTTCGAAGAGTAGTGGGGTTGGGTAGTCTCGCCCCCTGTTACTGAAACCACAAAAATGAACTGAGGAGGTAAGATAAAATGAAACGGATAACTAATATGAGGAGTTTTGCATTATTAACAGCACTTTTAACTACAATGATAATTTTCTATTCTACCAGTGCTAATGCCCAGCGCACGATCAAGGTTGGGATACTTGATACCTACAGCGGGCCGCCAGCCGTTTACGGAAATGATGCCCTGAACGGCTTCAAACTGGCATTAAATGATATCAACAAGAAAGGGGTTCTGGGGACGAAGATCGAATTTACCACCCGTGACGACAAGTTCAAGGTAGATATCGGCCTGAGCATGGCCAAAGAACTCGTGATGATGGAGAAGGTTGACCTTATTGTCGGGACAATCAATAGTGCTGTCTCTTTAGCTGTATCCGATTATGTGAAAGGGGAAAAAGTACCCTTCATCGTCTGGATTTCAAAGACTGAGAAAATCACCGGGGAGAAAGGGCATCGTTATGTTTTTTCAACGGCTGAAAATACATACATGGCTGGCAAAGCCGGTGGAGTTGCCTTAAGTAAGAAGCCTTATATTAAATACTGGATTGCTGGGGATGATTATGAGTATGGACATGCCATCGCCGATGCGGCTTGGCGCAATTTAAAGGCACTAAAACCCAAGGTAGAGTTGATAGGACAATCGTGGTGGAAGGTAGGTGAGCCTGATTTGATACCCTATTTCACTGCGATTACATCTGCTAAGCCTGATGCTGTTATTTTTGCAACGGGTGGGGCGAGCATGACCAATGCCCTAAAGGCGATCAAATCGACTGGCATGTCTGAAAAGATTCCAATTTGGATTCATACCGCCACAGACCATGCCGTTCTCAAACCGTTAGGCAAAGAAGCTCCTGAAGGTGTGATGGGCACTATGGATTACCATTTTTATTATCCCGATACCCCGGCCAATAAGGCCTTTGTGAAGGCTTTTCAAGACGCCTATGGAAATCCACCGGGATTTCCGGCTTTCCATGCTTATGTGACAGCCCATCTGATAGCTAAGGCATTTACCAAAGCAGGGGCAATAGATAAGGAGAAGTTTATCAATGCTATGGAGGGGATGAGGGTCGATAGCCCGGTGGGTGAGGTGGAGATGCGAGCCTGTGACCATCAGGCAGTCCTTCCAATGTTTCTGGGTGTAACCAAAAAAGTCCCTAAGTATGATTTCATTATTTCAACAGATATCATAACGCTGCCCGGTAAAGATATCATGCCGACTTGTGAAGAGATCAAGTTAATCAGAAAGGTACGTGAAGGATCATAATTCTCAGAAAGTGGAAGGGAGCAGAGTACTCCCCTTCCCTGAAAAACACAAAAAATGAACTAAGGAGAGGAGGTTAAGGCAAAATGGGGAAAATAGTTAATTTGAGGAGCTTGGTATTATTTACAGTTCTTTTAGCCGGATTATTTTTTCTCCATCCTATCGGTGCTGAAGCCCAGGGTCCCATTAAGATAGGGATTGTTGATACCTACAGCGGGCCAGCCACAACGTACACCTATGATGTCCGTGATGCTTTCAAGTTAGCCATCGATGAAATTAATGCGAAAGGTGGTGTTGTGGGAAGAAAGATAGAGTTTACTACAAGAGACGACAAGTTCAAAGTGGATATTGGACTCAGCATGGCCAAGGAACTGGTGATGATGGAGAAGGTAGACATCCTGATGGGTACCATCAGTAGTTCTGTTACCCTTGCGATATCTGAATATTGTAAATCAGAGAAAATGCCATTCATCGTCACATTTTCCAAAAGTGACAAGATCACCGGGGAGAAAGGGCATCGTTATGTTTTCTCCATATCTGAAAATACATTAATGATCGGTAAAGCTGCGGCGGCTGGTCTCTCCAAAAAACCTTTTCTTAAATACTGGATCGCGGGTGATGACTATGAGTATGGCCATGCCCTTGCTGATGGTGTTTGGGGAAATCTCAAGAAACTGAAACCAAAAGTCGAGTTGATGGGGCAGTCATGGTGGAAGTTAGGAGAGCCTGAGTTGACGCCTTACTTAACAGCAATTACGGCAGCAAAGCCTGACGCGGTCATCTTTGCGCCGGGCGGTGTCAGTATGGTGAATGTCATGAAAGCAGCAAAAGCAATCGGTTTTGCAGAGAAAATCCCGATGTTCATTCATACGGCCACAGAGCTCAGTACTCTGGCACCTTTGGGGATGGATGCGCCTGAGGGGGTGTTGGGCACTTCAAACTATCATTTTTACTATCCTGATACGCCGAAGAATAAGGCATTTGTTAAAGCTTTTAAGGATGCTTATGGAAGGGAACCCAAAGTAGGTGCTCTCTACGGTTATCTCGCTGGACAGTTCATTACCAAGGCCCTGCAGAAAGCAGGCAAGATGGATAAAGAGAAGTTCATCGATGCCTTAAGCGGTATGAAAGTGGATAGTCCGGTTGGTGAGATCGAGATGCGAGCCTATGATCATCAGGCCATGTTGCCGATGTACTTTGGCGTGACCAAGAAAGTTCCGGAATACCCCTTCCTGATCGCGGGTGATATTGTAACCATTCCTGGTAAGGACGCGGTACCCAGCGTTGAGGAAGTTAAGAAAGCTCGAGGGCAGTAAGTATTTTAGCTTTTCATTAAGAAATATTAGCCATGGTTCCCTCCTCCCCAAATGGAGAGGGGGCCATGGCCTTTATAAAAGATCTCCTTCAATTTAGAAACGTGAATCAAAGGGAATCGGGATGACTTCTGGTCCAGCTGAACTTTTCTGTCAGTTATTGGTAGGAATTAGCAGATCGATGATCTTATTCGTCGTATGTGCCGGATTAAGTTTTGTACTGGGGGTGCTGAGGATCCCAAATATCGCCCACGGGACGCTTTACATGATTGGAGCTTTTGCCACCTTTAGCATCACCAAGATATTTGCTGGATCGACTGGGTTTTGGATTGCATTAATTGTGGCTCCTTTATTGGTCGCAGTGGTGAGCCTGGTTGCAGAGAGGGTTCTGTTCTGTCATCTCTACCAGCGAGAACACCTGATGCTACTCTTATTTACTTTTGCCTTATCTCTTATCCTTGGAGATTTAGTAAAAATTGTTTGGGGTGCAGAATACAAGTCGGTTTCGGCACCGACTTTACTCAAGGGTTCAATCTCGATACTGGGTGCGTCCTTCCCACGTTATAATTTGTTCCTCATCCTCGTTGGCCCCCTTGTGGCCATCGCTATTTGGCTCTTTACCAATAAAACCAAGATAGGAAAGATATCCCGTGCGGCAGCAGTGGATCGGGAGATGGTGGGAGTACTGGGGATCAATGTGAGCTGGGTCTTTGCCATCGCTTTTGTCATAGGCTGTTACCTTGCCGGAGTAGGAGGAGCATTGGTTGCCCCTACAGTAAGTATTACCTTAGGGATGGATCACACTCTCATCATCGAAGCTTTTCTCATTGTGATTATCGGAGGATTGGGCAACATGTGGGGTGCCCTCGTTGGCTCTCTCATTTTTGGTATCACCCATTCCTTTGGTGTATTATTCTGGCCTCAATTTGCCATTGTCTTTCCCTATATTGCGGTTGTGGTTGTTCTGCTTTTGCGGCCCAAAGGTCTTCTTAAATCGGTCTGGTAAGCGAGGAGTGGAAGGATTTGTTTAAAAACGTTGTCCGTTCAAAACGGTTTGGGCTTGTTGCGGCTATCTTTGTCGTCCTTTTCATTTTACCGCTATTCGTTCCGAGATTTTTTGTTTACATCTTTGCTTTAATTTACGTTACTTCTCTACTGGCCATGAGTCTCAATATGGTGGTTGGCCATGGTGGGCTGTTCCAGTTTCATCACGGTGTTTTTTATGGAGTAGGGGCCTACGCTGTCGCCTTGATGCTCACCAAAAGCTCCCTGCCCATGTGGTTTGGTTTTATTGTAGGTCCCGTTGTGGCAGCGATCATAGGATTGATCATTGGCTGGTTTTGTGTCAGACTGACCAGGCTTTACTTTGGCATGCTCCAGATTTCTTTGGGCTCATTGATTTGGGCGATTGTTTTTCGTTGGTATAGCTTTACGGGGGGCGACGATGGGATCCATGGTATCCCTATGCCATCGCTTATTTCCTCTTTGAACAGTTCTTATTACTTTATCCTGATCATCCTCGTGATCTGTCTTATTTTGATGTACATGATTTTAAAATCTCCATTTGGGAACACCCTTCAAGCGATTCGGGATAATTCGCAGCGATGTGAAGCCATTGGTATCAACATCAAGCGCTATCAACTGGGTGGGATTGTTGTTGCCACATTCTTTGCAGGGGTCGCAGGCGTTCTTTTTGTAGTGCTGGAACGTTCTGTTTTCCCCGACCTCTTGTTTTGGGTTTTGTCACTTGAGATATTCATTATGTGCCTTTTAGGAGGATGGTTTACATTTGCTGGTCCTTTACTGGGAGCAGCCATTACCGTAGCTCTACGGACTTTTGTTGGAAGGTATACCGAGTACTGGACCTTAATCCTTGGTATTATACTCATTTTGGTGATTTTTTTTCTGCCAGAGGGGGTCATGGGTTTTTTCCAGGATTTATTTAAGCCTGGGACAAAAAAAGTAGCGGAAAGGGGTAAAGGATAGATGCTACAGGTAGAAAGCCTCATGAAGTCTTTTGATGACTTCATGGCAGTCAATGGCGCTAATCTCACCGTTGATAAAGGGGAGATTGTGGCAGTGATTGGCCCCAATGGCGCCGGGAAAACCACATTATTTAATCTGATCACGGGTGCATTGAAGCGGGATAGAGGGAGAATTGTTTTTAAAGGTGAAGATATTGGCGAATTACCTCCTTACGAAATCTGTAAGAAAGGAATTTCCAGATCCTATCAGATTGTAAACATCTTCCCCAGACTGACCGTCTTTGGGAACGTTCAAGTCGCTGTCCTTTCCCATCAGAGAAGAAGTTCCAATCTTTTCAGGCCGGCTCAGGGCATTGCTGTCAACGAGACAAAAAGTATTTTGGAAAGCATGGGCCTGTCCGATAAAGAAAAAAGTATCGCGGGTTCACTCTCTCATGGTGACCAGAAAATATTAGAGATAGCCATTGCCTTAGGGAATGAGCCAGAATTACTGATTCTGGATGAGCCGACGGCCGGCATGTCTCCGGAGGAAACCCAGGCCACGATGGAACTTGTCAAGCGGTTGGCCAATCAGAGAGGCTTGACCATATTATTCTGCGAGCATGACATGGACATCGTTTTCTCCATTGCGCAAAGTATCATGGTGATGCGTCACGGGCAAACGATCATTCAGGGAAGCCTGGAAGAAGTGAGAAACAACAAGGAGGTACAGGAGGCGTACCTCGGAGGTGAGTAATGCTTGAGGTGGAGGGAATCCATACCTTCTATGGTTTGAGCCATATTTTATTTGGTGTTTCTTTAAAAGTTGATCGAGAAGAAGTGGTCTGTCTTTTAGGACGAAACGGAGCAGGTAAAACTACCACCATGAAGAGCATCATTGGCATCACACCCCCAAAGCAAGGGAGCATTAAATTCAAAGGAGAGGAGATTATCGGCATTGAACCCTATTTACTCACACGAAAGGGTATAGGGTATATACCTGATGATAGAAGGATCTTTGCCGACCTCACGGTGGGAGAAAACTTAGAGATAGGTGAGAGAAAAGCCAAGGAAGGGGAAGGATGGACCAGGGAAAGAATTTACGGGATGTTCCCAGCCCTCAAAAATATAGAGTCCCGAAGGGGTGGCTGCCTCAGCGGAGGTGAGCAGAAGATGTTAGCCATTGCTCGGGCATTGATGGGAAATCCAGAGTTTATACTCCTTGACGAGCCTTTTGAAGGGTTGGCTCCCCTCCTGGTATTTGCCCTCGAAGGTCAGATAAAAAAGTTAAGGGATGCTGGGTTGACTGTCTTCATTGCTGAACAGAATGTGAGATCAACACTGAGAATAAGCGACCGTGGCTATATCATCGATAATGGACAGATCCGTTATCATGGAAGCATAGAGGAACTAAGAGATAATGAGGAAGTGAGGAAAAAATATTTGCTCGTTTGATCTTGGTTATAAAAATTGTAGAAACTTTGAAGGTTCCGTCTTCTTAAAAGTTACCTACCACTACTTTCTTGAAATCAACACGTCCGCCCAAGCTACCTCGGTTTATAAAGGAGGCAAATCCATACAATGAAAATTAAAATTCCTCAACTTCTCTGGTATGACAATACCGAGATGGAGCTCGATTTCCCTCCCTCTTGGTCCATCTTCTTCTGTCCGATGAAAGGAGGAGAAAGAAAGAAACTTACACACAAGGAGATAGAAAAAGCCTTCAACAAACCTATTGGTTCAAAACCCATTCAGGAGCTGGCCAAAGGGAAGAAGGAGGTTGTCATTCTTTTTGATGATTTGGCGAGACCTACTCCTGTGTTTGAGATCCTCCCCTTTGTGCTCGGGGAATTAGAGAAAGCTGGGATTTCAGATCAACAGATTCGATTCATTGCCGCCCTCGGAGCACATGGAGCGAATACAGCAAATGACTTTCGAAAGAAACTGGGGCCAGAGGTGCTGGACCGATTCCCAGTGTACAACCATCATCCATTCAATTATTGTACCTATCTGGGTAAAACCAGCCGAGGCACTCCTGTCTCCATCAATAGAGAGGTGATGGCCTGTGATCTAAAGATCGGGATTGGTTGTATTGTTCCTCACCCCTTCTCAGGCTTCGGAGGAGGAGGAAAGATCATTCTTCCCGGAGTGTCTCACATTGACACCATCGCCTATAACCATGGGACACTCGTGAAGGAGCATCCAGACTGTGTGGGCGTGGGAAAGATTGAGGGGAATATTCCTCGCCTCGATATTGAGGAGGCTACGAGAATGGCTGGACTCGATGTGAAGATCGATGCCATTGTCAATCTCCGAGGAGAGATCACCAGTCTCTTTGTAGGAGATCCAATCTTGGAACACCAGGAGGGGATGAAATTAGCAAAGGAGGTCTATGCGACCACTCCAGCAAAAAATATGGATATTGTCATCGTTAATTCCTATTCAAAACCGAATGAGTGTGCTATCGCCCCCTTTATTGGAATTCCATCATTAAAAGAGGATGGAGGAGATTTGGTGATTATTGCCAATGAACCTGCGGGACAAGTTGTCCATTATCTTTTTGGAGAGTTCGGAAAATGTGGAGAAGGAGGGCTTCAGCTTCCCCAACCTCTGCCGACCAAGGTGAAGCGGTTAATCGTTCTCTCGCCTTTCAAAGATCATGTGGGAGCATGCTTATTTGGTAAGATTCCTTCGATCCTTTGGGTGAAAACATGGGAGGAGGTTTTGAGCCTACTGAAAGCAGAATGGGGTGACAAAGCCAATGTGGCTATTTATCCCGATGGGACAATACAGTATTTTCCTTTTAAATGACTCCTTAATTCCTCTGATTTTGCTCATCTTTAAATATTGACAGCTTTCAAAAATAGTTATATTCAATCATCGGTTAGGGAAATACTTCTTAGAAGGGGGAGAGGATGGAAAAGAATCATGTCGTAATCGTCAGTGCTGTTCGGACGCCTTTTGGAAAATTCGGAGGAACTTTAAAGGACATTCCTTCCATCGATCTGGGTGCCATGGTGATCCGTGAAGTTTTGAAAAGGGTGAGTGTGAAGGGGGAGGAGGTGGAGGAGACTTATTATGGATCCGCTGTCCCTGGGGAGGTGGGTTTGGAAACCGACGTCCCAGCGAGACAAGCCACTCTCAAGGCAGGGATGCCTTCAGAGGCTGTCTCCATAACGGTTGACCGTGCCTGTTGTTCGTCGCTGGCAGCTGTGAGATTAGGATATAGAGCAGTCAAAACTGGAGAGATTGAGATTGCTTTGGGCGTAGGTGCCGAGAATATGAGCCGTACTCCTCTTGTTGTCCCTCCTCATGTTAGATGGGGAACGAGGTTGGGTCATATTGAATTATGGGATGGTTTGTTTGGACTGGGCTATAAAGGGTTCAACCCCGTATCGGTTGACGCAGGGGATGTGGCTCTTGAATATGGAATCACACGGGATGATCAAGACCGATGGGCTTATCAAAGCCAGATGAGATATGCAAAGGCTTTTGCTGAAGGGAAATTTAAGATAGGTGAAGAGCTGATGAGGGTTGAAATACCATTAAAAAAAGGGCCCCCCATTATTCTTGAAAAGGATGAATTGCCAAAACCAGATACCACACTTGAAAAGCTCTCCAAACTGCCTCTTGTGTACGGCAGCCCTACGGTTACAGCAGGAAATGCCCCAGGGTTGGATACAGGTGCTTCAGCCATCCTGATTATGAGTGAAAAGAAGGCAAAGGAGAAGGGGCTTAAGCCTTTAGCTAAAATCCTCTCTATGGTTGCCACTGCCACAACTCCCCGTCTGATTGCAGCCATTCCGGGTTTCACCATTCAAAGGGCATTGGAGAAGGCTCAAATTACTCTCGACCAGATTGACCTCATCGAGGTCAATGAGGCATTCGCTGCCATGCCTCTGGTCAGTGCAAAAATTTTGGCTGATGGAAATCCCGAAAAGATGAAGACCCTTTTAGAAAAAACGAATGTCAATGGGGGTGCCATCGCCATTGGCCATCCTGTGGGCGCAAGCGGAGCCAGAATTCTGATGACCCTGGTTTATGAATTGAGAAGAAGGGGCGGAGGAATAGGTGTTGCCTCGATATGCGGAGGATTGGCCCAGGGAGATGGGGTGGTGGTTCAGGTGGAGAGGGAATAAATTGAGTTGATCGTGACATAGAAACCATTAAACTAATTTTGTTCCTCAGTTTTATTACCTTGGGTGTTTCTTCAGTCAAAAAAATTACTCCTCTTATCGCTTTCTAACGATAATGAAGAGAGTATGAGACGCTTATAATAAATAAAATATTATTAATTTCGCTTAGTTATATTCAATCTTTATCTCCCAATGTTTTATGCTGGTTCCTAAAAAATTTCTTGACAAAAAAGTAGCTATATGATAGAAAATAGAAAACTAAATTAGTTTCCTGGATTTTATGGAATCAGAAAAAAGGAATCAAATTCTTAGCCTTGCCAAAAAGAGATTTGAAAGGTTCGGTTTTAATAAGACTACCGTTGATGAAATCGCCAAAGCCGCCAGTATTTCGAAGCGAACCTTGTATCAGGAATTTGAAAATAAGGAGAAGATTCTTGAAGAACTTTTCATGTTTGAGGCCTTATCCGTCAGAAAGGTTATTCTGAACCAGATTAATAAAATCGTTGAACCAGCAGAAAAACTTCAAACGTACATCCGATTAGCCCTAAAATACCTCGATCAAAATCCATTTATCGTCAGTGTCCTCCATGATGAAGCAGGATTCTTTGCACCATTCCTGGAGGACAAACCCGACATCATTGAAACAGGGATTGAGGAGATTTTCGTCAATATTCTTAAAGAGGGCGTTGGAAAGGGTGTCTTTCGTAAAATGGATGAAAAGGTCGTTGGGCATTGTGTTTTCTTATTATTTAAGGGTCTTACGTATGGTAGAAATAGTCCTGACCACCCGTTTGGATTGAATCAGACTAATGAGTTTATCAATTTCATCATCAATGGAGTTATCATCAAACGGGGTAGAGCATGAATCGATTGTCTATACACTTTAAACCAAATGGTCCTGTGAATTCTATTCGAATGACCAGTCAGTTTTTGGGTCTTCCTCTTTACAAGGTTAATGCCTTTTTTGTTGATGGGCTCTTGATCGATACGGGCTTCGCCTTTGGTCGAGATAGATTTCTGAAACTCTTAGACACACTTCATCCTGATGTCGTTGTCAATACTCATCACCATGAAGATCACACCGGCAACAACTTCTGGATTAGAGAAAAGTACGGCCTTCTACCCCTGGCTCATCCCAAAACATTTTTTTATTTAAAAGATCCCTCTCAGTGGGTACCATGGTATCGGCGTTTGGTTTGGGGATGCCCTCATCCCTCAGAGACGAGAGAATTGGATTCAAAGGTTCAAACCAAAAATTTCCTTTTTTTGGTCATTCCTACACCCGGACATTCAGATGACCATATCTGTCTTTATGAACCGAATGAGGGATGGCTTTTTTCTGGGGACCTCTTCATCAGCGAACAAGTGAAATATTTAAGAGAGGATGAAGATATCTATTCTCTTATCGATTCTCTGAAGAAGGTGGCTGCCCTCCATCCAAAGAAGATGTTCTGTTCCTTCAGCGGTTTCGTCGATCGACCAGAAGAAGCCATCCATCGTAAGATTGAGCATTTAGAAAATCTAAAGAACGAGGTGGAAAGAGGTGTTCAGGAGGGTGTATCTCCTCGAGCGATTCAGCGAAGGCTCTTAGGGAGAGGGGATCAATTCTCTTTGATCTCCTCAGGCTATATCTCCAAACAGAACCTGATCAATGCATTTCTAAAACCAAAAAGGGGTTAAACGATGAATCAGAAAATCAGAAAGGCGGCGGTATTAGGGGCAGGCGTGATGGGAAGCACAATTGCTGCCCATTTGGCAAATGTGGGAATTCCCTCCTTTCTCCTCGACATTGTCCCGCCGGAGATGACAGAGGCGGAAAAGAAGAAGGGGTTGACATTCGAAAGTACGGAGGTGAGAAATCGGTTCGCTGTTCTGGGGAAGAACAGAATTCAAGAAACGAGGCCAGCATCCCTTTATTTGAGGGACGATGCAGAGCTCATCACCGTGGGAAACTTTGAAGATCATCTCTCCTGGGTTTCGGAGGCGGATTGGATCATCGAAGTGATCATCGAGGATCTGAACACGAAAAGAGAACTTTTCAAAAAATTGGTCCCCTTCTTAAAAGAAGGGACCGTGATCAGCTCAAATACCTCTGGCATCTCCATTAATAAGATGTGCGAAGGTTTCTCACGGGACTTCGCAGAGAGGTTTTTAGGAACCCACTTCTTTAATCCGCCAAGATATATGAAGCTTCTGGAGATCATTCCCATCCCATCAACCTCTAAAAGCGTCGTGGAGAGAATGGCCCATGTGGGCGAGAAGATTTTAGGAAAAGGTGTGGTCTATGCCAAAGATACCCCAAGTTTCATTGCCAATCGAATCGGGACATTTAGCATTTCCACTGTTCTGAGAACGATGGTGGAGGACGGGTACCGAATCGAAGAAATTGATCAGGTCACAGGTCCTGCCATGGGAAGACCGAAGATGGCCACGTTCAAGCTCGTTGACCTCGTAGGGTTAGATATAATTGTCCATGTGGCCAATAACCTTTATCAAAGCCTTCCGGAAGGGAAGGACAAAGAATATTTCAAGTTCCCCGATTTCATCCAAAAGATGGTGAAGAACCAGTGGTTGGGGCAGAAGACCAAGCAAGGCTTTTATAAGAGGTTGAAAAAGGAGGGGAAAGAAGAGACTCTGGTTCTGGATTATGAAAAACTCGATTACCGCCCCCAAGAGAAGGTGAATCTTCCTTCTGTGGAGATGGCGAAGAATATTGAAGATCTTGGAGAGCGGATCAGGACCTTCATCATGAGTCCAGATCGGGGAGGACAGTTTGGCTGGAAGATCTTGAAAAAGACACTGCTCTATGCAGCAGAGAAAATCCCTGAAATCGCAGATGATGTGGTCAACATAGATCGAGCGATGAGATGGGGATTCAACCACGAATTGGGACCCTTCGAACTCTGGGATGTCATTGGTCTGAAATCCTCTGTGAAAAGAATGGAGAAAGAGGGAGAAGTCATTCCACCGCTGGTGGAACGAATCCTCAGCAAAGGGTATTCCTCTTTTTATGAGAAGAGGGACGGCCGCGTTTCTTACTTTGACCTGGGAGCAGGCCAATACCAGGAGATCGAGGAGAAGCCGGAGATCATTCTTTTACCAAGCCTGAAAGATAGGAAGAAGACTGTTCTTTCAAATCCCGGAGCCAGCTTAATTGACCTCGGGGATGGTGTGGCCTGTCTTGAATTTCATTCCAAGATGAACACCATTGGGGCAGATACCATTCAGATGATGAGAGATGCACTCAAGGAGGTAGAAGAGAAATTTGAGGGTCTGGTGATCGGTAACCAGGCAGAGAACTTTTCTGCAGGAGCCAACCTGATGCTCATGCTCTTTGAAATTCAGGATGAGAACTGGGACGACATTGAATTCTCTGTAAAAGCTTTTCAGGATACCCTAATGGCCATAAAATATTTTGAGAAACCGGTCGTCGCCGCACCCTTTGGCCTGACTTTGGCAGGTGGATGTGAGGTCTGTCTCGCCTCTGCGAAGGTGCAAGCCGCCGCGGAAACTTACATGGGTCTTGTCGAAGTAGGCGTGGGTCTGATTCCGGCAGGTGGTGGAGTAAAAGAGATGTTACTCCGATGCACAGAAGGGATTCCATCGGGTGTCGTGGACGCAGAATTACTCCCGTTTGTTAGAAAGGCTTTCGAGACAGTTGCGATGGCCAAGGTGGCGACCAGTGCAAAAGAAGCACAGCAGTTGGGCTTTATGAGATCGACGGATAAGATTACAATTAACCGAGATTTTCTCATCCACGATGCTAAACATACCGTTCTTGATCTCGTCAAGGAAGGCTATCGTCCGCCCCGGCCAAAAAAGAATATCAAGGTCATGGGAGAGAGAGGACATGCCCTTCTTCAGATGGGGCTCTTCTATATGAGAGAGGGCGGTTATATCAGCCAATACGATGAGCATGTAGGCAAAAAGGTGGGCCACATTATGTCAGGAGGGAACTTACCAGACGGGACCGAAGTGACCGAGCAGTATCTCCTGGATTTGGAAAGAGAGGCTTTTGTCAGCCTTTGTGGAGAGGCCAAGACGCAAGCAAGAATTGAATATATGCTGAAGACGGGAAAACCACTTAGAAATTAACTAATGCAAAATGACCAATTAGCAATGCAAAATTAACAATAAGTAAGAGAATATGTATCATTGCTAACTTTGCGTTTTATAATTTTCAATGATTTTTGAGTAAGGGAGGTCTTATGAGAGAAGCAGTAGTGGTTTCAGCAGTGAGAACAGCGGTGGGTAAGGCTCCAAGGGGGATCTTGAAGGATACAAGGCCGGATGATATTGGCGCCCTCATCATCAAGGAGGCTGTTGCAAGAGTCCCTGGCCTGAAGGTGGAAGACATTGATGATATCGTCATTGGATGTGCCTTCCCTGAATCGGACCAGGGGCTGAACCTCGCAAGAGTCTTAGCCATGAGAGCGGGTTTCCCTTTTACGGTACCAGGGCAGACGGTAAATCGTTTCTGTTCCTCAGGACTTCAGGCTATCGCAACGGCGGCCTATGAGATCATGGTCGGGGCTCAGGACGTGATGGTCGCCGGTGGCGTGGAGTTTATGAGTCAGGTTCCAATCATGGGTTTGACCCCTTCGCCCAATCCATATTTGGTTGAGCATAATCCTCAGGCTTATACCTCCATGGGGCTCACCGCAGAAAATGTGGCTGATAAATTCGGCATCACCAGAGAAGATCAGGACCGCTTTGCCCTTTCCAGCCATCAGAAGGCAGCCAAAGCGATCAAAGAGGGGAAGTTTAAAGAGGAAGTTCTTCCTATTCTCGCGAAGGTAAAAGAGGTTCAAAAGGACGGAACGATAAAGATCAAAGAGGTCCTCTTCGATACAGAAGAAGGGGTTCGTTATGATGCCTCTTATGAAGGGATGGCCGCGCTCAAGCCTGCCTTTAAAGCTAAAGGGACAGTCACCGCAGGCAATTCGTCCCAGACGAGTGATGGGGCAGCCGCGCTTGTTCTGATGTCAAAGGGAAAAGCCGATCAGTTGAAAGTAAAACCTATGGCTATTTTCCGAAGTTTCGCTGTAGCCGGAGTTCCGCCCGAGATCATGGGGGTTGGTCCTGCTTATGCCGCTCCCAAGGCTATTAAAAAGGCAGGTCTCACAATCAAAGATATAGACCTGGTTGAGCTGAACGAAGCGTTTGCCTCACAAGCTCTTTATGTTATCCGAGAACTTGGATTGAATTTAGATATCGTGAATGTCAATGGGGGAGCGGTTGCCATGGGCCATCCCTTAGGATGCACCGGAGCGAGATTAACCACCACCTTGCTTTATGAGATGAAGCGGAGGAAAGTCCGCTATGGTCTTGTGACGATGTGTATCGGAGGCGGGATGGGCGCTGCTGGAGTTTTTGAAAGAGTGGATTAAAAAACAATACTCAATTTGAATGAACGATCATTGGTAATTTTGCATTGATCATTTTTCATTGATCATTTGGAAGGAGGCTATCATGGAAGAGTTCATTAAAGGGGGAGCGTTTCTGGTTGAATCAATTTCTCCTCAAGGGATTTTTACACCAGAGGACTTTACGGAAGAGCAGCGGTTGATTGCCAAAGCGGCGATGGAATTCACGCAGGGTGAAGTTCAACCACAGATAGATGATATCGAAGTGCAAAAAGAAGGACTCCTGCCGAGTCTACTTAAAAAGGCAGGGGAATTGGGTCTCCTCTCCGGAGATATCACTGAGGAGGATGGGGGACAGGGATTGGATAAGGTCAGCGTCCTCCTGATGATGGAGAAACTGTCTCAGGGAGGTGGAGGATCCTTCCTGGTGGCCTACGCTGTCCATACAGGTATTGGTTCTCTTCCCATTATCTTTTTCGGGAATAGGGAGCAGAAGAAACGATATCTTCCAAAAATTGCAACTGGAGAGATGATCACGGCCTATGCCCTGACTGAACCTGAAGCGGGATCGGATGCCCTGAATGCCAAGACCGTCGCAATGCTTAGCCCTGACGGAAAGTACTATATTCTGAACGGACAGAAACAGTTCATCTCCAATGCTGGATTTGCAGATCTGTTCGTCACCTATGCCAAAGTGGACGGGGATAAATTCACCTCCTTCATTGTCGAAAAGAAATTTGATGGGGTGTCGGTGGATGAAGAAGAGAATAAGATGGGAATGAAGGGGTCCTCCACACGAAGCGTCATCTTCACCGATGCCAAAGTGCCAGTGGAGAATGTTCTTGGAGAAGTGGGAAAGGGCCATATCGTGGCTCTTAACACCCTCAACATTGGCCGGTTTAAGTTGGGTGCAGGTTGTGTGGGATCGTCAAAGAGTGCGTTGCAGGATGCCGTGACTTATGCAAAGCAGAGGGTTCAGTTCGGTAAGCCGATTGCAGAATTCGGCCTGATCAAACATAAGATTGCAGAGATGGCGATTCGAACCTTTACTGTAGAGAGCATGGTCTACCGGACAGCTGAGATAACAGATCGAATTCTCCAGCGCATCGACCATCATGCTGAAGATGTCGGGATTCAAATGGCGAGGGCGATTGAGGAGTATGCCATTGAAGACTCGATTAACAAAGTCTATTCTTCAGAGATGTTGGACTACATCGTAGATGAAGCCCTTCAGATCCACGGAGGGTACGGGTATATTCATGATTATGCCATTGAGCGGGGTTACCGAGATTCCCGGATTAACCGAATCTGGGAGGGAACGAATGAGATTAACCGTCTCCTCATTATGGATATGTTGACGAAACGGGCCATGAAGAACCGTCTTCCTGTGCTTGCCGCAGCTCAGAAGGTGGCCAATGAGCTTCTCACCCTCAGACCCAAAATAGAAATGGATGATGGCAAGCTCACCCTGCAGAAGGAAATGGTAGAGATGTCAAAAAAGATTGGTCTCTTGGTGGCGGGGGCAGCGGTTCAAAAATACATGATGAAGTTAGCAGAAGAACAGGAGATCCTGGGTTCGATCAGTGATATTGTGATTGAGGTCTTTGCCATGGAAAGCGCGCTCCTCCGAGCAATGAAGACCATGGAAAAGTTGGGAGATGAGAAGGCACAGATTCAGAAAGCAATGGTGAAGGTCTATGTGAATGATGCCTTTGACCGCGTAGAATTTTTTGCAAAGCAGGCTTTCGCTGCCATTGCCGAAGGCGATACCCTTAGGACACAGTTATCCGCTCTCAAGAAACTGACCCGTTTTACCCCTGTGAATACAATTGCCTTGAGACGGGAAATCGCAGATTCCGTGATTAAAATAGGAAAATATCCATTTTAGCATGACCTGCCTACCACGGGCGGACCCTCTTTACCCCGTTAGAAATAATGCCCCCATTGTTCTGCAGCGGGGTTGCATTTTAAATAATTCCGGCGGGATTTAATGCCCCACTGGAATTTCTAACGGGGTTTACTCCGGGTAGAGGTAACTGCACTTCTTCAAGCTGTATTTAAAGAAAAACGAGGCATCGTGTTTTCCCTCTTTGCCTATCATTGATACCGATAATAGGCAATCTCGAATTGCAAGCGGACCGCCGTTTCTGACCGTAAGTCCAAAGATATCCTTGTCGGAAGACCTCTTAGGGACTTTGAGGAAGGATATTCGTTCTGGGGAGATTATTATCCTGTCCGCCTTGCCATCTCTTAAGGAGTTGTGACAGTCTGTCTGCAGAGTGAATATCGGCAAAAGGAGCTCAGAATCTCTTGGCCATCAGCAAGGATGCTGCAAAACATCTGGTAGAAAAGGAGAAACCATGAATCTCTTGCCATCTCTTTTTTCCCCTATCAAGATAAAATCGTTGAACCTGGTCAACCGGGCAGTCATGCCTCCCATGGGGCATACCAAATGAACTGGGGGCTTATGATGACCGATTTATCCCCGGCCTGAAAAAGATTTCCGATGCGGTACATGCTGCCGGTAGCAAGGTGGCCTTGCAACTCCATCACGCGGGACGGGAAAGTCTTTATCTTCTGCAACAAGGAAAGGCCGTTGCTCCTTCGGCGATCCGGTCTTTGGTTTTCGGCCTGACCCCGCGGGAGATCACCCGCGAGGAGATTCATGAGATCATCACCGCTTTTGGTGCTGCCTCTGCTCGGGCTCTGGAGGCGGGGTTTGACGCCGTGGAAGTGCATGGTGCCCACGGATACTTGCTCACCCAGTTTCTATCTGCTCTTTCCAACAAGCGTGACGATGAATACGGGGGCAGTTTCAGCAACCGCAGTCGTTTCATGATTGAAGTATTGCAGGAGGTCCGCAAAACAGTAGGCGAAGATTTCCCTATCTCCCTCCGTCTGTCTGTGGAAGAATGTATTAAAGATGGTTATACATTCGAGGATATTCAGCCTATCCTCCCCAATCTGGTTAAAGCCGGAGCCGACATTCTGCATGCCTCTCTTGGAACGCATGGAAGTCCGGGCGGCATTACCAGCGCTCCCTTTGAGTATCAACCAGGTTTCAATGTCTGGCGGGCCAAAAAGTTAAAAGAGGTAGTTGGCCTTCCAGTGATTGCCGTCGGGCGATTCACAGACCCTTCACTGGCGAACGAAGTGATCGCTCGTGGGGAAGCAGACCTGGTGGCCTTCGGCCGCCAGTATTTAGCTGATCCTGATTTTCTAATCAAAGCGCGGGAAGGCCGTCCTGAAGATATCCGCAAATGTATTGCCTGCAATCAGGGATGCATAGAGCGCTTGATGCTGGGGGAAGGGAAAATCCGTTGCGCCCTCAATCCCGAGACCGGACAGGAAATCATTTACCCACAGGGGCCAGCTGGAGACCGTCGTAATGTATGGGTCGTGGGATCTGGCCCTGGTGGTCTGACCGCAGCGTATGAGGCCGCCCGTCTCGGCCATAAGGTGACCCTTTACGAAAAAGAGGAGGAAACGGGTGGACAGCTGCGCTTCGCTAGTCAGGCGCCCTATAAAGACCAATATGGAATTTGGGCCTCCTGGCTTACCTCCCAGGCCAAAAAGATAGGGGTCATCATGTGGACAGGGACTGAGGTGACGGAAAGGATGATTTCCGAAGGGAATCCGGAAGTGGTGATTTTGGCCACAGGAGGAGAACAGATTAAACCTGACATTCCTGGAATTGACCTTTCCCTTGCTTCTCATGCCTGGCAGATTCTGGAGGGAGCGGTTCCGCCCGGGAAACATGCAGTAGTAATTGGTGGCGGGTTGATTGGCATGGAAACAGCAGACTACTTGTGCCATAAAGGAACGCAGGTCACCCTGGTTGAAGTCCTTAAACAATCACCGGTTCTCAAATTCACCTCCCACGGCTATATGCTGCACACCCGGCTCAAAGAAGCCGGGTGCCGGCTTCTTTTCAACACAACTGTAAAGAAAATCGAAGAATCTTCTGTAACAGTTCTTATTGAGGGCAGAGAACAGGTTCTTTCCTCAGTCGACCAAGTCATCATAGCGGTTGGACTTAAACCCCACGATGAACTCAAAGCAATCTTACAGGCTAAAAAGATCCGTCATTTTATCATCGGGGATGCCCTCCAGCCTCGCCGAATCATCGAGGCCACAGAAGAAGGGGCTCGTGCCGCTTGGAACCTCTAAACAGTGGCCGTCCTAACATTGAAACAGCCCAGATTGCGGATCGCTAGAAAGCGACTGCTCGTCTGGCTCGGCGTTATAAGTGATAAGGAAATTAGTGAAAACTGTTTAATGAAGCTCTGGCCGGGGCAAATGATTCACTTACCCATGGGTTGGTTCACCCGCAGGGGCGGTGAATAAACATCCATTTTCACTGGCAAGTGGTGTAACACAAGAATGTCGGTATATTTCGAAAGGGATATTTTTCTTGACATTCAACTCCGTTTTTCGTATATTCAACTCCGCCAAAAGTGAGTTCTTAAAAATCAACAAATCCCTGCCAACAAGTTTTGCTGAAGGAATTGGGCTCAAATGCAGAGATCTTTTCTGCGATACTGAATTTCTCAGCGATTTTTTACTTGAAAATAGCTGTAGGCTAAACTGTGTTGAACGCGTGCGGAGAAAAGGCTGGAAAAAATTTTCTAAAACCCAAAAATCTTTATCAGGAAAGGAGGTTCAGTATGAAATCGATCAGTAAGGGTATTTTCATTCTTGTATGTATTCTTTCTTTTTTCTCCCTGACGACCTTTAGCCCATCCACGGCGATGGCCTTCGAGCCCCTCAAGGGGGACCTTTCCAAGTATGACCCGAACAAGCTGACTCTCCCAACCGGCGATGTCATTAAGATCGCCATGTGGGATCAGGTTTCAGGGGTGAACGCCTATCTTGCGGAGGCTTACTCTGCCTTACTTGGATTTGTCGCCCAGGACGTCAACTCCCAGGGCGGGATCAAGGTGGACGGCAAGATGAAGAAGGTCTCGTTCGTCCTGGCGGACACCCAGGGGAGGCCGGACCCGGGCAAACGGTCGGCCGAAAAAGCGATCCTGCAAGACAAAGTTGACGTATTTGCGGGAGTCGCCGGAAGCCACGTTGCCAAGGTGGGCCAGGCGGTGGCCAAAGAACATAAGACCATTTTCATGAACGTCTCCGCATACTCCGATGAACTCATGGACCTTCCGGACTGGAACGAGTATGTCTTTCGCACATGTGGGACCTCCGCCACCGTCGGCAAGAGTCTGGCCATTTTTTATGAAAAACGCCCCGAAACGAAGTTTTACATCTTAGCTCAGGACTACCTCTGGGGACACTCCTCCTGCGCCGCCTTCAAAAAGGCCTTAAAAGAGTCTAAGCCCAAAGCCCAGATCGTCGGCGAGGAGTACTTTCCCGTGTACACCAAGGATTTCGCGCCCTACTTAGAAAAGGTGAGGGCCTCTGGAGCCGAGGTGATTGTTCAAATGGCCTGGGGGGCCGACAATGAGAACCTGATCAAGCAATCGAGACAATTAGGTTTGAAAAGCCCCTTGAAACCGGAATATTACATCCCCATGGCCAGTCCCTTTCTGGATGATACCCGCCCCTTAGTGACTGTCGGCGGCCCGGCAGGGCGAGGCTTAGTTCTGTGCACAGATTTCTACCTGGACCGCAGGGTGCCGAATGTTAAGAAATTAGCCGACATATGGACCGGCCTGTGGAAGACATGGAAAGCGCCCTATAACACAGAGCTGTACCAATGGCCCGGCGGCGGCTGGTATAGAAACCTCACCTCCTACTACTGGTACCTTCAGGTTGTCCAGAAGGCCGGCAGCACCGATGCGAAGAAGGTTATCGCCGCCTGGGAGGGGGACACCTTCGATTTCTTCGGCTGGAAACATTACATGCGGCCCGCTGACCATCAGGTTATAGCGGACCGCCCCATCGCTGAAATGGTGTTCCCCAATACCTGGGACAACCCCAATTGCGCGATGCCCGGCGATCCGACCTGGATACCGGCCGCGAAATGCTTCCCCACTTTCGATGAAAAACTCAAAGGACGGCTCAGCAAGAAATAGGGTATCTCAACGCCCTGCTAAAAGCTCGCCTCCACTTTCAGTCGGGGGCGAGTTTTTAGGGGAATTATTAAACCGTTCCTTTCAACTTCACTTAGCTTTGCTCTCTCATGAGGCTTTTAGCAGGAGAATAGATAGATGAGCCCGACCGCTGTGCTGTATGTTGCTCAGGCCATTCATGGGTTGGCCTACGGGATGTTGCTCTTTCTCTTGTCATCCGGCCTTACCATGATTTTTGGCATGATGGGGATTCTGAACATTGCCCATGCCTCTTTTGCCATGCTGTCCGCCTATTTTTGTTATCAGGTTTTAGTCATGACCGGAAATTTTTGGGTGGCGCTGCTGATTGCCCCAGTGGTCGGAGGAATCTGCGGGGTTCTGGCAGAGCGTTATCTTTTGAGAACCGTCCATAAACAGGGACATCTTGCCGAACTCCTCATCACCGTGGGGATCATGATGGTCATTTTGGAAATCGTCAAAATCTTCTGGGGCACCGAGAGTCTGGTGGTAAAAGTCCCCCCGAGTTTGAGCGGGCTTGTGAATTTTGCGGGTCTGACCTACCCGGTTTATCGACTTTTCGTTATCGGGTTGTCCATCGCGATTTTGGGCATTATGGGCTTGATTCTCTTCAAGACCCGGTTGGGCAAGATCGTGCGGGCTGCCGTTTCCGACGCGGATATGGTCAATGCTCTGGGAATTAATACTCCCGTGGTCTTCATGCTGGTTTTCGGGATCGGGACATGGCTGGCCGGAATCGCCGGAGTGGTGGCGGGCCCGCTCCTGACCGTGTTTCCGGGAATGGCCGACCAGTTGGGCATGGATGCTTTCGTGGTCGTGGTTGTGGGAGGATTCGGGAGCCTGGGCGGGGCTTTTATCGTGGCCCTCTTTTTAGGGGAGTTGAATGCGTACGGCATCCAGTTCATTCCCCGGCTCGCACCGATCCTGATGTTTGCCTTCATGGCCATTGTCTTGGCCTTCAAGCCTATGGGCCTTTTTGGACAAAGAGAATGAAGAATAACAACTATAAGTGGATTCTATGGGTGGTGGTTTTTATCATCCTGGCTGCCTTCCCGCGTGTTTTCGGCATCTATTATATCAATTTCTTTGCCGCCTTTGCCATCTTTTCCCTGTATGCCGTAACGCTCAATTTGATGCTGGGTTATATGGGGGTTCTCAGCTTTGGACACGCAATGTTTTTTGGCACCGGGGCCTATGCCACGGCCTTGGCCTTAACGCACATCCAGGGGTTTCCCCTGTTGCCGGCGGTCCTGGTCGGCGGGTTGGCCGGCGGCCTGCTGGCCTTGATTCTAAGTCCTCTGCTGGTCAGGGTCACTGGGACCGCGTTTGCCATGTTGACCTTAGCCTTTGGCCAGCTCATCTTTGTTCTCGCCCTGAAATATAGAGAGGTAACCGGCGGTGAGGATGGAATCGGGGGATATCCCATTCCGCCACTCCACATCCCTGGAGTGGCGTCCATTGATATGACGAATCAGGTAAATTTTTACTATTTTGCCGTAGCGGTGGTCGCGATATGCCTTTTCATCCTGTGGTTTTATACCCGGACCCCGTTTGGCAACGTCGTGGTTGGCGTCCGGGATAATGCCATGCGGCTGGACTACTTGGGTTTCAATCTCCCGCAGACCAAGGCGATCAACTTGATCGTCTGTGGTGCCTTCGCCGGGATTGCAGGTGCGGTTCACGCGCTACTTCAGAAACTGGTTTCCACTGTGGGCGTATTGGATATAAATAATTCCTTTGCACCCATCATGATGGCATATATCGGGGGCGTAGGAAGCTTCCTCGGCCCGATCATTGGCTCGGGTGTCCTTCACCTGTTAGAAGACCTGGTTATTAGATTTACACAGCGGATTGGCCTGGTGAACGGCGTGATCTTCATCCTGGTGGTCTTATATGCGCCAACGGGCCTTGTCGGTCTTTTCGGAGCAGCCAAGGC
Source organism: Thermodesulfobacteriota bacterium (assembly GCA_049513055.1). Classification (GTDB taxonomy): domain Bacteria; phylum Desulfobacterota; class BSN033; order BSN033; family UBA1163; genus UBA1163. The sequence continues at coordinate 45,883 of JBEKWN010000026.1, read as the reverse complement.
AAAATGGTTTCATAAGGAGAAGGCTTCATGAACATTCTGGAAACCAAGAGGCTCTATCACGATTTCAGCGGATTGGAAGTGCTTTTCGATGTCAACCTGCAGGTTGAAGAAGGAGAGCGGCACGCCGTCATTGGGCCCAACGGCGCGGGGAAAACGACTCTCTTCAACGTCATCACCGGAACATACCAGCCGAGCCGGGGGCAGGTCTTCTTCAAAGGGAAGGAAATCACCGGAACCAGGCCACACAAGCTGATGCGCCTCGGCGTGGGGCGCTCCTTTCAGATCACCAGTACCTTTAACCGGTTGACCACTTTCCAGAACATTCGACTGGCCATCCTTTCTAAAAAGGGGATCCGTTTTCATTTGTTCCGCAAGGTGGACAAGATGCAGGACATAACCAAAGAGACCGACGAGGTCTTAAGGCGGATCAATCTGGATCAAGAGCGGGATGTGCCTGCCGGGATCCTGTCATACGGGAAACATCGTTCCCTGGAAATCAGCCTGGCCCTGGCGGCAGACCCGGACCTGATCATGCTGGACGAGCCCACGGCCGGTATGTCCCGAGATGAAACTCATTATGCCGTGGAGCTAATCAGACGGCTCACTGAGGGCAAAACCGTGGTCATCATCGAGCATGATATGGACGTGGTCTTCTCCCTGGCAGACCGCATCACGGTACTCCATTATGGGCAGATTCTGGCGACAGGGCCTCCGGTTGAGATCCGGCAGAATCAGGCGGTTAAGGATGCCTACCTGGGAGAACTGGAGGTCTAACGAATTAGGCATGGGGCATAGTGCATAGAGCATAGCGGAAAAACCTGAAACTTGAAACTCGAAACTTTATTTGCGCAAGGAGCAGGGATGTTACTGGAAGTCTATGATTTGAATACTTACTACGGCACGAGCCATGTTTTGCAGGGAATCTCTCTAACCGTCGCTCAAGGTGAAATGATCGCTCTTCTGGGTCGAAACGGCATGGGGAAAAGCACAACCTTGAAAAGCATTATGGGCCTGGTCAAACCGAATTCTGGATCGGTAATCTTTCAAGAAAAGGATATTACGGGTCATCCGCCTTACAAAGTGGCCAGGGCCGGTATCGGTTATGTTCCTGAGGAGAGGCGCATCTTTCCCAGTCTGTCCGTGCTGGACAACCTGTTCTTGGGAGTCAAAGGAGGGAAAATCGGCAACCCCAATGATCCAAGCGTATGGACAGTGGACAGAATCTTTCGCCATTTCCCCATGCTACAAAAGAGAGCCCAGCAGCCGGGAAGGTTCCTATCCGGAGGTGAGCAGCAGATGTTAACCATTGGCCGTTCCCTGATGGGTAATCCCGGATTGCTGTTAGTTGATGAACCCACGGAAGGCCTTTCGCCGCTCCTGGTCAAGGAAGTCAAGGATATCCTGGAAGAGATCAATAAGGCCGGCGTCTCCATTCTCTTGGTGGAGCACAACATCAAGGTGGCTATGTCTCTGGCAGACCGCGTCTACCTGATGGGTAAGGCGCACATCGGGTTTGCGGGTACCACAGAGGAGTTAAAGGCCAAACCGCAGGTCCGCGAAAAATATCTGGAAGTCTAAAATGATCAAGAAGCAGAAACAGCAACAATCTCCACTTTCCGTCGAGATTCTGAGCATCTCATTCAAAATTTTCCTATGATACTTCCCTGGGCCAGTTAACGCTAAATTTTTTAGGCACCTTAGCTAATTCATAAATGTCCTTACGGACAGCTCAAATCTGTAACAAGATAATCGAACGACAAGTTTGGGGAGTCAGCCATTGGTAATAAGTTTGAATCCTATATTTCCGATGCCTGTCCCTGAAACCTTCACCCCTTATCAAAAAATGACTTCGGCAATCATCCTTTTCTCCTTTTACAGCTGGAAAAATTAAGGATAGATAACCGACATCTGCACTTTTTAGTCGATCGCACCTCAACCTGACTTCCCCTTTCGCTTTCCTCCCGCGAACTCTAACAATTTTTTTACAGCAAGCTCATACATGATCTGGCGGGGAACACAGTGCTGAGGAGCGAAGGTACGGATGTAATTGATTTCCTCCTCAGTAGGAATTGGGAAAGGTTTTAGAGTGTTGGCCACCTGGAGGTCCCAAGGGACCTTAGACGTGACCTTGTTGAGATCGACACCCGGGAGTAAAGACTCCAGATAAACCTCCTTAGTCTTCTTGTCGAAGCGGAAGATGGCCTCGTTAGAGATCATCATGCTGGGTCCGGAACCTATGGCAAAGAGTCCACAGCGGTCACGTTCATCGCCGCCCCCCAGGTATCCAGGGGAGGTGAAGTAGTCGAGTTTGTCCACGAACTCGCCCCCTTTCAAAGTGAGGATGGTTTCCTTGGCGTAGGAGACGAAGTCGGGCGCCCCACCAGCGCCGGTGAGCCGCATTCCGGTTTTGGGGGTGCCGCCTACGAAGGAGGTGTTGATGTTGCCGTATCTGTCCACCTGGCCTACGCCCAGGATGGCCTTGTCCACAAAACCCCGGTAATTGATGGTAGTGAAGGTATTGAAAAGATCGAGGGCATACGAGTAACCTCGCAGGCACATGACGTCTGCTATATGGTTAGGGGGTACCAGTGGCTTGAAGTCAATGATGCCAGCCTCGGTCATGAGAACGACATTTGGAGCATGGGTGGCCTTTGCCAAGCTACCGGCAGTAGTGGGCAGACCGACCCCGAGCAAGACCCTTTCGTAATCCTTGATCTCGCGGGCCACCGCGATGATCATCAGCTCTTCTTTAGTCGCTTTTGGAGACATCGATCAACAACCCCCTTTCTTCCAGTAATTTTTCGAACTCTCCCCGGGTCATATCGAACAGTAACATTTTGCCCTCGTCATCCCACATGGATGTGAAGGCCGAGCCGTAGTTCACCGGTGCGGAGTAGTAAGGCCGGGCATTGATCTTGTCGAGAGGCTCCTTGCCGAAGCGATCGATATAATGCTCAAGATAGGCCGCCCGGCTGGGCAGGTCATAGACCCATTCCTTCATCCAGGCCTTGAAGCCTTGCTCGCTCCGGTTGGCGAGATCCATCATGGCCCAGAATAGAATGTCCATGTTGTAGTAACCCGAGAGTTCGGCCGGGTGGGCCCCCCTCGGCTCCTCGATCACCGCGTTCACCCGGAACCCGGGCACGATTGTGTAATTCGGAGAGGATTTGATGATCTCGTGGTCCACGATCTCCTCACAGCTCACGATTACCCTTTTGCTGGCTAAGCACGCCCAGGATACCGAACCCAGGGAGCCCCAATACTGGGCATTCCCGAACTTGTCCGCCCGCTGCACGTGCACGACGCAGACGTCCGGTTTGGCCGCGGGAACCACCGGCACATCCCGGCCTGTGAAGGGGCACTTGACCACACCGAACTTCCCGTCACCCATGAAGTCCCGGACTTTGAATACATCCGAGGCCATGATTCCGGGAAGCACGGGCATAAAAGAGTAGCCCTGGGCCCCCGCGGTCAGCCGGGCGTTGTACGTGAAGTTCGAGTAGTCCTCGACTTCGATCTTTCCAGCCCGCTGGTAGCGCTCCAACATACTTCCGCCGGAACGGCCCCCCGAGCGCATGCAATAGGTGGTTACCACCCGGCTCACGCAGTCGCCGGCGATCAGCATTTCCACGTCAAACACCCCGGACTGGCTGTAGATGACCAACCCCTTCTTGCGCTGGCGGACGATCTCAGTAATCTGGTTGTAGCAGGTGCCCACCGTGTAGTTGCCGATCACGAGATGGTCGCCGTCGTTCACAAAACGACTGATGGCCTCCTGGGTGGTCATAACCTTATTTTGGTTTTCCCCGGACATTCTTCCCTCCTACATTCTTTGCCGTCTTGACAATAAACATGAGAGTTCAAGTGAGTTTTTTTGGGAGGATCAGCTTGGGCGATTGGAGCTTTTCTTCATCTCTTCTTCCCTAAGGATTTTTCTGAGGATCTTCCCAGTATGGCTCTTGGGTAGCTCCTTCACCAGCTGGATGCTTCTTGGATACTTATAGGGTGCTACCCGCTCCTTGACGAACTGACTCAACTCCTCTGGTGTAGCGCAAGCCCCTTGGCGAAGCACAACAACTGCGGTTACTTCTTCCCCCAAATCGGGATGCGGAACGCCCACTACTGCAGCTTCGACCACGTCCGGATGGGTGTAAAGGATCTCCTCAATCTCTCGTGGGTACACATTATATCCTCCGCGGATGATCATTTCCTTCTTTCGGTCCACAATGTAGATGTATCTTTCCTCATCCATGCGGGCGAGGTCGCCCGTGTGTAACCATCCTCCCCGGAGAGTTTCGGCAGTGGCTCCGGGTTGGTTAAGGTATCCTTTCATTACGCCGGGTCCGCGGATAATGAGTTCTCCTACTGCTCCCATGGAGACATCTTCATCCTGATCGTTCACGATACGTGCCTCAAACCCCGGAATGGCAAGGCCAATGGATCCAGGTCGGGTTTGTCGACCGAAGGGGTTTTCCACACACACTGGCGAGCACTCGGTAAGTCCGTATCCTTCATAGATGATGGTATGGAAGCGATCCTCAAATCGGCGAAGCACTTCCAATGGAAGAGAGGCACCACCTGAGACACAAAACCGAAGCCTGGATCGCCTCGGCGGACGAACATCGGCTAACTCCACCAAGCGGTTGAAAATGGTGGGTACTGCGATCAAGATCGAGCTCTCCTCCTCGATAGCGGAAAACAACTCCTCAGCATTGAAGTGGGGCCACAGCCGGATGGTCAAACCCAGATAAATAGAAGAGTTGAACACGCTTGTCTGCCCATAGATGTGGAAAAGAGGTAGGACGCCGAAAACCACGTCATGGGGATCGGTTGAACGCATGTTGGCCACGGTCATGGCGTTGTTTGTCAGATTGTAGTGAGTGAGCATAGCTCCTTTGGGATGGCCGGTGGTGCCACTGGTGTAGATGACGGCCCATGTGTCGTCATCCCGGGTTGGATAGGGATGAAATGCACCTTCATCAATGAAGAGTTCCTCCAGGGATATGAATCCCTGGCCTTGCGATACACCTTGGGCGATGCGGAGATCCATCTTTTGGAGGTGCTCCATAACCAGACGAGGGTGTTCCAAGTAGTCTTTGTGGCCGATGAAAGCCCGTGCCCCAGAGTCCTTAAAAATGTGCTCAAGCTCTCCCACTCTATAAAGGAAGTTCACTGGGAGAACTACAGCCCCAACTTTAGCTAATGCATAGTAAACGATAGCCCAATCTATAGAGTTAGGCATCATCAATACGCAGGTATCTCTGGGGTGGAGTCCCGCACGAACGAGTCCATGGGACAAGCAATCCACCTGTCTGTTTAATTCTTCATAGGTGATTGTTTGTTCCAGGAAACGAATGGCTGGATGCTCAGGCATTCGTACACTGTTCTCAATGAGAAGGTTGGAAATATTCACGATCCCACCTTACCCTTTACCTATTCAATAAACTCATCCCTTGACCTCCGGCCAAACATGATCAATGGTATCGAGATTAATTAGAAAATAAAGATCGCTTTCCCTTTTTCAACGTTCGTCAGAAGCCAACCAGCCATGAGATCGATGAGTATCATATTATTAGGTTCAACATTGTAAATCTTTTTCCAAGGAGAAGCGGTTGTGTGTCAAGGAGAAGGCATCGGAAGATATTCGGGTACCCTAATAGCTCTGCCAGAGGCAGACCCGCTAGAGCCCCAGGTACGTTTTACGAAGAACCTCGTTTTGAAGCAATTGCTCGCCGGTTCCTTCGGCGATAATTTTTCCAGAGGAGAGGACATAGTTGCGGGAGGTCATTTTGAAGACCGTGCTCACGTCCTGTTCAACGAGCAAGACGGTGATACCTAACTTGTGGATCTCTCCGATCTTCTGAAATACCTCTGCTCGCAAAATGGGGGCAAGGCCCGTCGAGGGCTCATCAATGCACAACAGTTTGGGTTTAGACATTAATGCCCTGCCAATGGCGAGCATCTGCTGCTCCCCGCCGGAGAGTGTCCCGGAGATCTGGTTTGATCGATCCTGTAGCACGGGAAACAGTTGATATACTTTGTCTAAGTTATCCCGAATTTCGTCCTTGTCCTTCAACAGGTAAGACCCGGCCATGAGATTATCGATCGCCGTCATCTCTCGGAACGGCCTTCGCCTCTCTGGACAAAGGGTCAGACCTCGCTTAACGATTTCATGGGCAGGTATCTGATCGATTCGCTCTCCATCAAAGGTTACCGCACCCTCAAGAATAATATCACCATGGGCTGACCTGCGCGTAAGCTCCCTCTCCCAGGCTACCAATCCGGTGATGGCTCTTAGCAGGGTCGATTTGCCAGCCCCATTGGGACCCACAAGGCTGACCAGTTCACCTGCATCGACACCCATGCTCAAATTGTTAATGAGCATGGCCTTGTCATACCAAACCGATAAATTGGCAACTTCAAGCAGCACGCCTAGATATCTCCTCCTCCGAGGTAGGCCTCAATCACTTGAGGATTTTTGATGATTTCATCGGGCGTTCCGTTGGCAATGATGGTCCCGAAATTCAAGACAATAATACGATCCACGATCTTCATCAACCATTGAAGCTTATGTTCGACGATGATCATGGCCGGTCCTTCGCTGTGCAATCGACCAAAACGGCCACCCTTGTGCAGGCGCTTGATGGATTTGGCCATGAGATCAGTCTCAGCAGGACTCAGCCCACCGAAAGGCTCATCTAGGAGGAGCAATTCCGGCTCCGTGGCCACGGCCCGCGCCACTTCCAGCCTTTTAAGGTCACCCTGTGAAAGCGTAGAGGCCTTTTCTCGCGCCATATCTGAAATGCCTGCGAATTCCAGGGCATCCATAGCCTTTGCCTCCAACCGCTTGACCCATTCTCCCCTCTTCATGGCACGTGGGGAAAGGCAGGAAACCATGACGTTGGCGATGATAGGGAGTCGCCGGAAAGGTCTCATGTTCTGGAAGGTACAGGCGATGCCCATATTGACGATGTTCCAGGTCTTGCGGCCTACGATTTCCTTTCCCATGAAACGGACGCTTCCGTTATCCGGTTTCAGAATGCCGGTGATCAGCCGCAGCAGCGTGGTCTTGCCAGCGCCGTTCGGACCAATCAGACCTAGGATCTGATCCCTTTCCATGGAAAAGCCGATGTCGTTGACTGCCCGGAGACCGCCGAAGTTTTTGGTGAGTCCTTTGATTTCAAGGAAGGATTGGGTCATATCAGCGCTCTTCACCCTCTTCTCTCAACTCCCTGCGCGAAACTTTTCCTACGTCCGTCTTCGGGAGCTCGCCCCTGAATTCGATAATCTTGGGAACTTTGTAGTGGGCGAGATTTTCTTTACAGAAGTTAATAATTTCCTCTTCAGAAATTTTACCCCGGGCTTCGCTTTCCAGGACCACATAGGCCTTGATCAGACTACCCACTTTTGGGTCGGGCACTCCCACGACGCCAGCAGCCTTGATTTGAGGATGCTGGTAAAGAACCTCTTCGACATGTCTGGCGAAGACCGAATATCCCTTGTACTTAATAAGATCCCGTTTGCGGTCAAAGAAGTGGAAATAACCTTCCTCATCCATGTTGACAAGATCTCCGGTTCTGAGCCACTTCTCTCCGTCAATGTCGATCAATGCCTCCCGGGTTTCCTCCTCCCTTTTCCAATAGCCTTGCATAATGTTCGGCCCGTTCAGAATCAATTCCCCAACCTCACCGGGCGGCAAGAAACCCGTGCCTTCGTATTCGATAATGGCGGCCTTCATACCGGGCAGGGGCACTCCGAAAGAACCCCTTTTGGGCCTTTGATAAGGGCTACCGTGGCTCATGGCAGTGGTCTCGGTCATCCCATACCCCTCGAAGATCTTTGACCCGGTCCTTCTCTCCCATGCTTCAATGGTCGATTCATGAAGGGTATCTGCACCACAGGCGATCAGCTTGAGCCGCTTCCAATTGACCCTGTCTGTTTTTTCATATTCCTTGAGGTATTCAAACATGGTGGGCACACCATAGAATCCGGATGCCTGATATCTTTCCATGGCTGATAGGATGTCGTCTATATCAGGTGTGGTGAATAGGACCATTGTGAAGCCCTGAGCAAGACTTGAGAGCATCACGACGACCTGACCATAGATGTGGAAAAAGGGCAAAAAGGCCATGACCAATTCGTTGCCTTCTTCAAAGAAAGGCCAGAATGTTTTTGCCTGAGCCTGCAAGGCGACCATATTGGCGTGGGTGAGGATAGCTGCCTTGGGAAGCCCTGTGGTGCCCCCCGTGTAGGGAAGAGCTGCGATGTCCCTCACCGGGTCGATCGTTACTTTGGGAGGCTGAGGCGGGTATTTCTTTATGAGGTCCTGAAATTGAAGGAGGCCAGCCTGTTCCCTGTGCGTGGGGGTAGGAACCTTCATTTCCGAATAGACTTTTCCCAGGGCCCCCTTGCCTAAAAGCCTTTTGAGCGTGGGCAAGTAATCGGCAATGCTGGTAAGGATGACATTCTTCATGGCAATGCCGGTCTTCTCTACATTGTCGTACAGAATATCCTGACAGACCACGGTCGTCGCATCGCTGTCCTGGAGTTGATGCTTTATTTCATGACTGGTGTAAACGGGGCTGATGGGGGTGACTTTCGCACCGATTTTCAAGGCCGCGAAGTAGGCGATGACGTATTGCGGGCAGTTCAGGAGATAGAGGGCAACGGTGTCACCCTTCTTTACTCCTAAATCGGCTAAGGCTGTAGCAAAACGGTCGATCAGATCTTTCAGCTTTGCATAGCTGATCTTATTTCCGTAAAAAATCAACGCAGTCTTATTGCCGTATTTCTTCACGACCTGATCAAAGAGGTCAGGAACGGATATGGTGGGTATGTCCACAGTGTCAGAGACACCCTCGGGATAGTGCTTCAACCAGGGTTTTGCAGCATAGGCTTCCTTTGCGTTCATTTCCTTATCCTCCTGCTTTGTTTTGTTCCCACATATGACGCCTGATATCCAACATGAAGTGATGTCTTTATCGAGTATCCAGGATCCAGCATCGAGAATCTCTCAAAATATTCCTAGTCCAACGGCGCCGTACATATACGGCATGTATTACGCGTGGCGATATTCCTGATTTTGCACCTGGGACACTCCTTTTCTATCTTGTCCCGCAGCCAATGAAAAAGCCCATCAGGCATGTAGAGAAGTATCAATAGCACCACAACTGCGAACAGCAATGTTCGGTAGTCTTGCACGATGCGGAGAAACTCCAGCAAGGGAAAAAGGATGAAGACCGCGCCGACCGGGCCATAGATGGTCACGATCCCACCGAAGATGGCGTATATGACCACCGAGAAAGACAAGAACAAGTCGAGGGTTGAGGGGCCTGCAATCCTCATAAAATGAGCATAGAGCCCCCCGGATATCCCGGCAAAAAAACCGCTGAGGCTGAAGGCCAAAAGTTTGTAACGTGTCGTGTTGACTCCGGCGGCCCTGACAGCCACTTCATCCTCCCGGATGGCATGGAAAATAATGCCGATATTGGAATCGGTTATCTTCCACATGATGGTGCACAGGCCGAGCATCACGATGGCGACGGTGTAGTAATCAGCGACCCGAGTCTGAGTCAGTCGAACAATCCCTGAAATCCCCAACTCTCCTGAGCCTGAGGCATGGTATCCCTATGATAAGGCCTGCCAAAACTGCACATAACGCGCCAAGGGGAACGCTGGCCCATGGAGGGATACTCGCATGCAGATTGAGCAAAGCTGCGCCGTAGGCCCCCACTCCGAAGAAGAGGGCATGCCCGAAATTCATCTGGCCGGTAAAGCCGGAAAGCAGATCCCAACTCGCAGCGAATATGGCAAAGATACTGGTAAGAGTAAAGATACGCAGGAGATAGATATCTTTGGTAAACACCGGCAAGAGGAGCAGAAAGAGAAAGAAGAGCATGACGACGACACGGGATGGGAGAACAAGCACTTCGTTTCTGACTACGGTAAACAGTTTTCTTAAATAAAACAGAATGAGGTCCATGTCTACCCCGTTAGAAAGCCCCGCTGCTTATAGCGGGGATTAAAATAACATTCCTTTTAGAGCAAATTGCACGGGGTTTAAAGCCCGTGTGAACCCTCCCGTTAGAAGGGCGAAAGGTCTTCTAACGGGGTCTACCTTTCTTCCTCGAAGTACACGCCAAAGAGGCCTTCCGGACGTATGAGCAATACCAGAATCATAATGGAGAGGGCCACTGAACCCTTCAGATAGGCACCCATGGGAGCCAGAAAGACCACCAATGCTTCTGCAAAGCCCAGGATGTATGCCGCAATGAAGCTGCCCTTGAGACTGCCAAGCCCGCCTAATACGACGACAGCCATCATCATGACCAGCGGGGCCCCCCACATCTGTGGTTCAAGTACGGTGAGGGGTACGACGATGGCGCCTGTGAATCCGGCTAGCCCAACGGAGAGCCCCATGGTCATCATGGCCACCCGGGCCTCGTTGATCCCCATGAGGTTGGCCACTTCTCTATCTTGAGCAGTGGATCGAATGGCCAGGCCCAAGTTCGTTCTCATCAGGAAGACCCAAAGCACCGCCAAAATGAACAAGGCGGCGCAGAAGGTCAGGAGCTGTTGATAAAAGACCTTTACCCCCAAGAGGATAAAATACCCCTTGATGAGTGCGGGCACACTCAAAAAGGTGCCCGTGAATATCAGAGTCATAATTTCCTGAAAGATCATCGCCAGGGCGATGGTCGCTATCAGTACGGCACCTTCATGCTCTCGGATAGGGTTGATCAGAGCTTTATAGGAGAGCATGCCCAACAGGGTGACCAGAACAATGGCTGCGAGCATGCCCCAAACGGGATGAAGGCCCATTTTTTGGGTAATGATATAGATACAGTAGGCAGCCAACATGTAGAAGGCGGTATGAGCGAAGTTAACGATACGGGCTACGCCGAAGATAAGTGAAAACCCAATAGCGAGAAGAGCAAATGTGCTCCCATTAATGAGACCGCCTATGATGATGTCTATTACGAGCGCCATGATGACCTCATTGTTTAAGAAATAACGTGTCCGTGTCCGTTCAACGTGTCCGCATAAATTCAAAACAAATTCTAATTCCCCTAACCCCCCTTTGTAAAGAGGGATTAGGGGAATTTCCATCAACGTCCCGAAAAGGGGGCGGGCGCACCACAGCGGATAAATTATTTCTTATACTTTTCGATCATCCAAGGCGGTAACTTTATGGGAACGATTCCCTTGTAGGTGACCTCGGGTGCCTCTGGAGTGGCCTTCCACTTGTAGGGCCAGACACCTGCTATCTTATCATCCTGCCATTGAGTAGCAAGACCGGTCAGGAACCCCGGTCCCCATGTTAGGTCATGGAGAGGTTTCCCATCGGCAGTCTTCATATATTTTACGGTGCCGGAAGGAACCTTGTACACACGCTCCTCCAGGATGGATACAATCTTGTCAGAATCGAGGGTTCCGGCCTGCTCAATGCTCGGCGCAAGCCCGTAGACAATAGCGGCGTAGGTATCCGCGGTGTAGGTCGGCACCTCGCCGAATCTTTTTATATAGCCCTCAACAAATGGCTTTGTGAGTTCATTTTGCTCAACGCTACGGGCATAGGTATTCGAGGTCATCACGTAGTTACCCATCCCCTGGGTGGCCTGCCAGAAGCCCTCCTTCTGGGCCTCCACATTGATGCCGACCTGAAAGGCCGGGATCTTGAGTTCGCCCGCCTGTCTGGAAAACGGAATCCCCACGGATGAGGAAAAGATTTCGAATATGATATTGGCCTCTGCACGCTGGATGGCGGACAGTTCGGCGGTGACGTCCGTGGCAACCGGAGAGGGTCTCCAAATACCTGCTATCTCCATACCCATCTTAGGGATGGTGGCCTCGGCCGCCGGGATCATCGGATCTGCCCACAGGGCCTTTTCCATGACGATAGCGACTTTTATTTTGGGTATGTTCAAGGATTGTTTCAAAACGGCTCCAACAGTGCCCAAATGGATGAAGGCCGTTCTGACAAGGAATGTGGAATTGAAAGGGGTGCCCCGGAAAAAATATTTGTAGGTGTTGTAGTTCTTGGCCACCCGCTCACAGAGCTCAGGATGAGCAGCCCCACAGCCGATAAAGATTTTTTTGTGGTCCATGGCAATGTCCTGCATGGCCAGGACAGCCTCGGTTCGGAAACCACCAAGAACGAAATCCACTTTGTCCTGAGTCATTAAACGCTCCATGGCGTTGGTGGCATCGGTAACGTTCAGGAATTCATTGGAATCTGACTGAATAAGCTTGATTTTCATCTTTTTGCTGCCAACCTGTATGCCCCCCTTGGCGTTAATCTCATCGGCAGCCATGGTCGCCCCGTTCCAATGGCCCTGGCCCTGCACAAATTTCATTGGGCCGATCACCCCGATCTTAATCTCCTGCGCAAAAGCAACTGCCCAGGACGACACTAAAAATAAAGAAACCATTGCCAATACAAAAATCCTTTTCTCCCACCTTTCCATTTTGAAACCCTCCTTTCTTTTTGATGGCTCAAAATACTAGCCAAAGATATTTGAAATTTTTCCAATATATTTTCCCTCCCCCTCTGAGGGGGGAGGGTCAGGGTGGGGGTGGACAACGCATTAGGTCCCCCCTCCCCATCATCCCCTCCCGCCAGGGGAGGGGAGGTTATTTTCGAGGCGATCAAGAGAGCGTCGCTTTCCCATAAAAATTGCGTCCCGACTCAGCCATCTCCTTAAGCAGAGAAGCGGATTTGAATCGGACTCCCTGCTCTTTCTCCAACTTCAACAGATGCTCGTAGACATTGCGTATCCCCCAGGCATCTGCATAACGGAGAATGCCACCGCGGTATGGAGGAAATCCAAGTCCATAGATAACAGCCAAGTCCATATCTTGGGGTCTATCGCAGATTTCCTCCTGAATCATATAGGCAGCTTCGTTAATAGCACGGGCAAGCATCCGGTCCACGATTTCCTTAGGAGACAACTTTTTTGGTTTTATCCCTTTTTCCTTTAAATATTTTTTGATCACCTCCTGAACCTTTGGATTCGGGACAGGTTTCTCGCTACTGTAATCGAGCCAACCCGCTCCAGTCTTACGACCATAAAAACCAGTTTGGTAAACAAGCTCGTAAATAGGTGACATCTTCCAGCGATCTCCAAAGGATTTCTCAAAATTCCTTCCCACGTGATAACCGATGTCAATGCCAGTGAGGTCGCTGAGCGTGGCCGGTCCCATGGGCATTCCGAAATCGAGGACCGTTTCTTCAATAAGGGCTCCATCCACTCCCTCGTCTATCATGAAGGTAGATTCGCCCATTAGGGCTCCAAGCTGTCTCGATACATAGAAGCCAGGACCATCATTCACCACGATGGGCACTTTGCGTATCGCCCTCGCAAAGGCAACACTCGTTGCCAATGTCCCATCCGATGTCTTTTTTCCGCAGATGATCTCCAGCAATGGCATCCGTTCCGCAGGATTAAAAAAGTGAAGCCCGATCATCCGACCTGGGTCTTTCAGGACGGAAGCCATTTCTGTAATGGGAAGCGCTGAGGTATTCGTGGCAAAAGTGACCTCTGGCAGACAGATCTCTTGAAGCTTTTTCCATATCCCTTGTTTGATGTTCATATCCTCCAATACGGCCTCGATGATCAGGTCAGCGCGCTTCATGTCATCAATGGAAGTCGTGGTGGTTATACGATCACGGATCATGCGATCGAGCTGTTCCTGGGTCATCTTCCCTATTTTTATTGGGTAAGCAAACGTCTTTCGAATAGCGGATAGCCCTTTCTGGATGGCCTCATCATTGATATCCCAGAGGATGGTCTTGAACCCATTGCTGAGGAGGAGGTTTGTGATGCCAGAGCCCATTGCTCCTCCTCCAAGCATGGCCACGGTCTTAATCTTTTGTGGCTCCACGCCTTTTATTCTGGGAAGCTTTCCCGCAGCCCTGGTGTTGAGGAAAATCCCGATCAGGTTCTTGGCCACATCCGACACAGCACAATCGCTGAAGAGTTCGGCCTCGATCTTCAGGTCGGCCTCGAAATCGTCAGAGAGTCCCCGCTCCATGGCCTCAATGGCCTTGAAGGGTGCAATATATCCCTTGCCTTTCTTCTCTGCCTCCCCCCTGGCGAAAGAGATAATCATTTTTTTCGTGACAAAGTTTGGAAGTCGATCCTTCCTTAGGCGCGTCATTCGATCTCGATGATTTAATTCACCGGATATGAAGCGCTTTGCAGCCTCCAAAGCTTTCTCCAGAAGAGACTCCGGAGGAACGACCTCATCAAGGCAACCTTTTTCCAATCCCTCTTCTGACGAAATGGGCTGACCTGTTGCAATCATCTTCAGAGCATCAGGAAGTCCCACAAGTCGGGGAAGTCTTTGTGTTCCCCCAGCTCCAGGAATTAAACCGATCTGGACCTCTGGCTGCCCCACCTGTATTCCTTTTGCTGCAATTCGATAGTGGGAGGCCATGGCGATCTCCAATCCCCCTCCGAGGCAGTTTCCATTTAGGGCAGCAATGACAGGCTTGGGTCCTTGTTCTATTGAATTGAGGAATCGGTTGTTCTCCATCACCAGTGGAAAAATAAAATCTCTTTCTTTTACCTTCTGAATCTCTGTGATGTCCGCGCCTGCAATAAAGTTCTTCTCGGTCCCGGTGAGGATCACAGCCTTCACCTCGTTGTCTCCATAAGCTGAGATCAGGGCATCTCTCATTTCTTCTACAAATGGCTTGGAAAGCTGATTAACAGGCGGATTGTTTAATCTTAGAATAGCGACTCCTTGTGTGAGTTCAACTTTTATCGTTCTGTAATCTGTTTTCATAAGTTTCCACTCCGGTGATTAAGATTTAGGGAACTAAAGCAGGGGAATATAAAATCATATCGTAGACTTGATTGGTCAAGATTACCCACCTATCGCCCCCTTTATACTTTCATCTGAAAAAAAAATCAATTGAAATAATATGTTTATATTCTTTCGTAATTTACCCCGTTAGAAATAATGCCCCAATGCCCCGCTGCTCTGCAGCGCGGTTAGGTTTTATAATCATTCTGGCGAGGTATAATGCCTCGCTGGAATTTCTAACGGGGTTTACGGCTCTCTCTCAATGATGGTGGCCACTCCCTGTCCACCACCGACACAGGCGTTGGCCAGACCATAGCGTCCATTCTTGATTTCCAAAATCCGGGCCAGTGTGCCCACCAGACGGATTCCTGTAGCTCCCAAAGCATGCCCGATAGCCGTTCCTCCTCCCATCACATTAACTCGATCTGGATCGATTCCAAGTTCTTTGATGCAGTTCAAGGCAACAATAGCGAAGGCCTCATTAATTTCCCAATAATCGATATCCTTAACTTGCAAACCCGCCTTCTCCAGGGCCATGTGGCTGGCAGGAATAGGACCCACCCCCATGATGGTAGGGTCCACTCCTGCGAATCCAATAGAACGGATGGTCGCCATAGGTTGGATTCCCTTTTTCTTAGCGGTCTCCTTGGACATCAGGATCATGGAAGCTGCGGCAGCGTTCAAGGGGGAGGAATTTCCAGCTGTGACAACCCCATCCGGTTTAAATGCTGGTTTGAGATCCTTCATCCCTTCAAACGTCGCATCATCACGAACGGCCTGGTCTCGATCCACGACCAGAATCTTTCCGTCTGCCTGCTCGGCTTTGATGGGGAGGATTTCGTCTTTGAAAAACCCTTCTTTATAAGCCTTGGAAGCGAGTTGATGAGCGCGAGCCCCCCAGCGATCCATATCTTCTCTGGTCAATCCACTCTGGGTGAAAA
The DNA here is from genome assembly GCA_049513055.1 of Thermodesulfobacteriota bacterium. Classification (GTDB taxonomy): domain Bacteria; phylum Desulfobacterota; class BSN033; order BSN033; family UBA1163; genus UBA1163. The sequence goes on along the minus strand of JBEKWN010000026.1, from coordinate 30,131 downwards.
GTTTCTCTGCGGTGAGCCCCATATTTGTGGAGGTTGCCATATCCCAGTGCTTGTAGGCGGGATCTGTGGAAAGACGCTCATTCGGGGAGATAGCTCCCTTAACCAGATAGGGTCCGAACATTGGAACTCGGGTCATATGTTCCATCCCTCCTATCATGACGATGTCTGCAAAGCCGGCTGCAATTTCGAGAAACCCAAAATGGAGGCAGGCCATGCCAGACCCGCACTGCTGATCAACGAATTTTGCCGGAATCTTCTCTGGCAGGTTTGCTAAAAAAATCGGGAATCGGCCTCCATAACTCCACTGCTCGTTTACGCCATAAGCAGATCCAACAATAAAATCGTCAATCTCCTCGGCCTTAATCCCTGTTCGTTTAATCACCTCGGGAAGGAGTTTGGCCAGAAGTTCATCAGCTCTAAGTTTATGGAACCAATCTCGAGCCGGATCATTGGGTCTGGACCTGGATTGGGCAGTCCTTAAAAATCCCGCAATCACTACTTCTCTCATTATTTCCTCCTCGTTTACCCCGTTAGAAATAATACCCCGCTGCTCTGCGGCTGAGTTAGGGTTTAGAATAGTTCCTGCGGGGTCTAATCCCCGCTGGAATTTCTAACGGGGTGAACTCTTTCCTGTCCGATATTGGAAACTCACGAATTTGAATCATAGCAAGCCAAAAAACCGCTGCCAAGCGGATTAAGGGAATTTGAAAGTTAATCCCCAATGCATATTTTTTGCAGGAGGTTATATCGTAATTCCTCCGTCTATGGCGATAATCTGGCCTGTGACATAACTCGAAGCGTCCGAGGCCAGGTAAATAATGGCCCCCACCATCTCTTCTGGTTCGGCTGGCCGGCCCATGGGAGTTTTAATCATCGCCATTTTGAGAATGTCAGGATTTTTCCAGAGGGCTTCGCTGAAACGAGTTTTTGTTAAGCCCGGCGCGATGGCGTTCACGCGGATATTATATCGCGACCATTGCTGGGCCATTACCTTTGTGGCCATATTGACGCCAGCTTTACTTATGGAGTAGAGAGGTAAGATGTCGGGGGTAATCCCAGCGACGGAGGAGACATTGATAATTTTGCCTCCACCTTTTTCCCTCATTACCCTGGCGACTGCCTGACTAAGGAAAAATAACCCCTTGAGATTGAGATTCATAATGGAATCCCAGGCGCGCTCGTCAACATCTATGGCCGAAGCCATCGTAGGATTCGTGGCGGCATTATTCACCAAGATATCGATCTTCCCGAATTCCTCCAGGACTCTCTTAACAAGCTGATTGATTTCCTCCACCTTACCCAGATGGGCCTGTACCGGAAGGCATTTCCTTCCTAATTTCTTTATCCCTTCCCCTACCTTTTCCAGGTCAGGGAGTTTCCGGCTGACGATGGCAAGGTCAGCACCTGCTTGGGCCAATCCTATAGCGGTTGCTTCACCAATTCCCCGACTGGCTCCGGTGATCAGAGCGACCTTATCTTTTAAAGAAAAGTCCATTCTTTGTTACCTCCTAGCGAGAATGAGGTTTTTTGCACTTCTCAATCATGGTTCTCTCTCAATGATGGTAGCCACCCCCTGCCCGCCTCCGACGCAGGCGTTAGCCAGACCGTAGCGTCCACCCTTGACTCTCAAAATCCGGGCCAGTGTGCCCACCAGGCGGATTCCCGTTGCTCCCAAAGCATGCCCGATGGCCGTGCCCCCGCCCATCACATTAACTCCGTCTGGATCGATTCCCAGTTCCTTGATGCAGTTCAGGACGACGATTGTAAAAGCCTCGTTGATCTCCCAGTAATCGATGTCCTTAACCTGCAAACCCGCCTTCTCCAAAGCCATGCGGCTGGCAGGGACAGGACCCACTCCCATGATAGTAGGATCCACTCCTGCGAATCCAATGGAGCGGATCGTTGCCATGGGCTGGATCCCCTTCTCCTTAACGGTCTCCTTGGACATCAGAATCATCGAGGATGCTGCGGCGTTCAAGGGAGATGAATTCCCGGACGTGATGACCCCATCCGGCTTAAAGGCTGGCTTGAGGTCCTTCATACCCTCCAGCGTCGCATCATCCCGAACGGCCTGGTCTCGATCCACGACCAAAATCTTTCCATCTGCCTGCTCGGCTTCGATCGGGAGGATTTCATCCTTGAAAAACCCTTCCTTATAAGCCTTGGAAGCCAGTTGATGGGACCGAGTCCCCCAGCGATCCATATCTTCCTTGGTAAATTCCCTCTGCGTAAAAAGCTTCTCCGCGGTGAGCCCCATATTCACGGCTGTCATCATGTCCCAGTGCTTGTAGGCCGGCTCTGTAAAAAGGCGCATGTTCAGAGAAATAGCTCCCATTTCCGATAGCCTTCCGCCCATGGGGACCCGGGTCATATGCTCCATTCCTCCAACCATCACGATGTCTGCAAAACCCATGGCAATTTCCATGAAGCCGATATGAATGGCAGCCATGGATGAGCCGCACTGTTGGTCGACGAACTTGGCGGCAATCTTCTCCGGCAAATTGGCCAGCCAAATGGGGGTACGACCACCATAAGCCCACTGCTCATTCACTCCGATGGACGATCCTACGATGAAATCATCGATCTCCTCAGCCTTAACGCCTGTTCTTTTAATCACCTCGGGAAGGAGTTTGGCCAGAAGTTCATCAGCTCTCAGTTTGTAGAACCAGTCCCGGGGCGGATCATTGGGCCTGGACCTGGATTGGGCAGTTCTCAAAAATCCGGCAATCACAACGTCTCTCATCCTTCCTCCTTGTTTTAATACTGAAAGATATTATTTATGAAATATTACTTGCAAAGAATTCCTCGATCTCCACCGAGGTGAGCATCTCTACCTGCCCCGTACCATATTAGGTTCAGGGCCTGCGGGAGACAGGTCAAGCTAAAATGGATATTTTCCCATTTTAATCACTGAATCTGCGATTTCCCGTCTCAAGGCAATCGTATTCACTGGAGTGAAACGAGTCAGTTTCTTGAGAGCGGATAACTGTGTCCTGAGCGTATCGCCCTCGGCAATGGCAGCGAAGGCCTGTTTCGCAAAACCTTCCACACGACCCAGGGCGTCATTCACATAGACCTTTACCATGGCCTTCTGGATCTGAGATTTTTCATCGCCAAACTTCTCCATGGACTTCATTGCTCGGAGTAACGCGCTTTCCATGGCGAAGACCTCAATCACTATATTACTGATCAGTCCCACGATGTCCTCTTCCGCTGGTTCTCCCAACTTCATCATATACTTCTGAACCGCAGCACCGGCCACAAGGAGACCAATCTTTTTTGACATCTCCACCATTTCCGCCTGTAAGGTTAGTTTCGCATCATCCATTTCCACTTTCGGTCGAAGCGTGAGGAGTTCGTTCGCCACCTTCTGAGCTGCTGCAAGCACGGGGAGGCGATTCTTCATGGCCCGTTTCGTCAACATATCCACGATCAGGAGGCGATTGATCTCGTTCGTCCCTTCCCAGATCCGGTTAATCCGCTCATCCCTGTAACCCCGCTCAACCGGATAATCATGAATATACCCATACCCTCCGTGGATCTGAACGGCTTCATCTACAACATAACCCGCCATCTCTGAACAATAGACCTTGTTGATCGAGTCTTCGATGGCATACTCCTCAATCCCTTTTGCCATTTGGATCCCAACATCTTCAGCCTGGCGGTCGATGCGCCGGAGAATCAGATCGGTCAGGCCTCCTGTTCGGTAAACCATGCTCTCCGAGACGAAGGTCCGGATTGCCATTTCCGAAATCTTGTGTTTGATCAGACCGAACTCGGCAATTGGCCTGCCGAACTGAACCCTCTTCTTGGCATAAGTGACTGCCTCCTGCAGGGCACTCTTTGCCCCTCCCAGACAACCTGCACCCAAGCTGAAACGAGCAATATTCAGGACGTTCAAAGCCACGATATGGCCCTTTCCAGTCTCTCCGAGAAGATTCTCTACAGGAACTTTGACATCGGAGAAGATGACTCCTCGAGTAGAAGAGCCTTTCACACCCATCTTATTTTCTTCCTCATCGAGCGAGACCCCTTCGAAATTCCGCTCGACGATGAAGGAGGTGAATTTTTCTCCGTCCACTTTGGCATAGGTGATGAAGGTACCGGCAATCCCGGCATTGGTGATGAATTGCTTCTGACCATTTAGAATGTAATATTTTCCGTCAGAGCTGAGAGTTGCCGTAGTCTTAGAGTTCAGGGCATCCGATCCTGCTTCGGGCTCAGTCAGGGCATAGGCGCCAATGATCTCCCCTGTGGCCATTTTGGGAAGATAACGTCTCTTCTGGTCTTTGGTTCCAAAGAAGACAATGGGAAGAGAACCAATTCCGGTATGAGCCCCGAACGAGGACATGAAGGAACCTCCTCCCTGGGCCATCTTCTCCCAGACAAGGAGAGAACTGACCTTATCCAAATCCTGTCCCCCATACTCCTCTGGAATGTCTGCGGAAAGGAACCCTAACTCCCCGGCCTTCTTGAGGAGGCTTAACAGGAGCCCCTCTTTCTTCTCTTCAATATCGTCAGCCACGGGTTGAATTTCACCTACCACAAATTCGGTAACTGCCTTCGCAATCAACCGTTGCTCTTCATTGAAGTCCTCCGGGGTGAAAACCTCCTGAGGAAAGATCGATTCAATCAGAAACGCTCCCCCCTTAATGAACTGTTCCATGGTCATCCTCCTTCCAAATGGTCACTGAAAAATCATCACTGCAAAATGAGCAATAATTATTTATTACGCTTCACGCGTGGACGGGCACGGCATGCTGTGTCCCTACTTATTCTCCCAGGGCAGTCGTTTTCCTTCGGGGGAATATCTGTAAAAACCCTTTCCGACCTTTCGGCCCAGACGCCCTTCGATCACCATCCGTTCAATCAGGTTTGAGCTGGATACAAGGTGATCCACTCCCAGGGCCCTCATCGTCTTCGCAATTCGGACGTAAGTATCCAATCCAGCGTTATCAGCGATTTCGAAAGGGCCAGCATTCCACCCATAGCCGAGCCGCATGCCTACATCCACATCTTCGGGGCTGACGATTCCTTGATCAACCAAGTCAACGGCCTCACGGAAGGCCGCGGAGAAGATACGGTTCATCACAAAGCAGGGGATATCGCGCTGCACACGGACCGGGGTTTTCCCCAGGGATTGAACAAAGGCCACTCCTCGCTCGAAGATTTCCGGGGAAGTTTTCTCTCCTTTGATTACTTCTACCAATCTCATCAGCGGCACAGGTCCGAAGAAATGCAACCCCAGCACCCTCTCCGGTCGCTTTGTATTTTCAGCAAGGCGAGTAATGGGTATGGAAGAAGTATTCGTGGCCAGTGGAGTCTCCGGTCTGGAAATCCGATCCAGTTCTTGAAAGATCCCACGCTTCAACTCCTCCACTTCAAGAGCTGCTTCGATTACCCAGTCCGCCTTGGAGGTGCTCGATAGATCTTTTTCCGGTGAAATCCGCGCAAGCACTTTCTGGGAAGGTTCCTTGAGAAGGCCCTTGGCCGCCAGCTTCTCCACAGACCAACGAATATCCCTGAGGGCCCTGTCCGTGATTGCAACCTGGATATCCATCAGATGAACCTGGTAACCTGCTTGGGCCGAAACCTGAGCAATTCCTGATCCCATAAATCCTGCGCCCACAACCAAGACCTTCTCCATAGCTTTTCTCCTGTCTTTACCCGCCTTCTTCTTCATAGGGACTTCCTCCCTCCAGTTTTAAAAATCCCCTGAGGGAGGATTTTCCCAGACCTACTTCTTTGTTGCAGGGGCTTCCGGATTCTTTGGTCGTTCCGGAATACCCGCAAGCTTCTTAACCATTTTCTTGCGGGATTCGATGTCATACTGGGTAGTGATGGCAATCGCCTCCATGATGGGCGAGCCGCCTCCGTGATAGGATCCAATCAGATGAATTCCTCCGCTTGCAGAGCAGAGTATGTCGCCAATGTAACGCCATAGCTGAGCGGCATCTTCCGGGAGAATATCCGGGTTCCGGGTGATGTACTTGTACAGAAGATCCTTCGTTTCGGGGTTCATAAAATCTTCCTCGTAAGGGAAGGTGGCCGGAATACCGCCTGCAATGTCGCACAAAATCTCAGCCTCCCGGAAGACCGCCTCACCGGTAAGGTTGCGGCCTACGTTGGCGTAGATGGAATGAGGGATATAACTTCCCGGTCCATAAGGCATAAACCCCAGCCCAGGAACGTACAACTCGGGTTTCCCCAATTCGGAAGCCGTAAATCCAGCTGCATAACCAAGCTCGGACACTCGGATGATCTCCGCCAATTTATCCCGTACGTGAGAGGCCTTTGCAATGCCATTATATTCTGCTGCCAATGCCACTGCTCCGAGCATTAAGTCCCCTAAGGCTGGTTTACAACCGGAATAGCTATGGCGATGGAAGAGGGCAAAGAGAAGGGCACATGCCCCGCCGTGAATCGCTTCTCCACAAAGGAAGACCCGCTCCCACGGAATGAAGCAATTGTCGAAGATCGTATAAGAGTCGGTGTAGCCAGGAGTGAATCCCCTCTTAAAGTATTGGCGGTCACGCAGGTTATGCACGCTCACCACCTGTTTCACTCCTTCCCAGTCTGCAGGAACGGCAAAAGCCACAGCCCAGTCCTTCTCCTCTGGCAGGAGAGCACGAGTGGGAACGACCAAGATTTCGTCCGCCACAGAAGCTTCCGAGATATGCACCTTGGAACCCCGGACCACGATCCCATCGCTCTTCCTCTCCACCACATGGACATACATATCCGGATCTTTCTGCTCGCTAGGTCGCTTCATCCTGTCCCCTTTGACGTCCGTCTGGGCACAACAGCCGACCAGGTCCTCTTTTTGAAATCTCTCCAACCATTTCACAAAGTTCTTATGGTATTGAGTGGCTCCTTTGTTCTGCTTATCGGCCTCATAAGAAACGTTATAGATGGCATTGGTCGCATCGATTCCCATACACCTCTGAATGCAACCTCCGGCCACTTGACAAACGGCTCGAGTCATATCCTGCTTCTTGTGCAAGTCCTCCTTACTGTGGTGGATATGACAGAATCGATTGATCTTCTCACCGGTCAGATGAGATTTGGCTGTACAAAGGTCTTCGTATTTTGGGTCGGCGGCAAAATCGAAAGTCAACCCCATGGTGTTAATGGTCGGCAATTGTACTTCGTCATCCCGAGCGATCTTTTCACCGTTCACATAAATGTTTCGGCGCATCTTACGCAACCCTTCAATATATTGCTGTTTCGTTCTCATCTTTCTCCCTCCATTCTTTCTTGAAATTGATTCACCTCAAAAACCTCTTGTAGCCCGTTCGATTTATGGAATGGTTTAGAACTTCCTCTGGCCGCTGAACCCCTAAGACCATTAAAAGCAAATTGAGATATGAAATCTGTGAGCTCGCTAACCGACACCCCTTTCTTAGGGTGGAACCAAATTCTGGTTCGGGTAATCATAGAGGCAATCATAAAGCCAGCTAATCTTACATCCACTTCAGGCAAATACCCCGTATCAATGCCTCTGCGAATGACTTTTCGAATAATCCGGTCATAGGTGTCACGAAAATCTACAATTTTTTTTCGTTTGTCGGGTGAGAGACTGTCCAGCGCAACGTCAAAAAGCAGCTTAGCGGATCTCCTATAGCTCAACGTAACTTTTAAGTGACTTTCAATAATGAACTTCAACTGTTCAATGGGACTGGTACCGTCATCCTCTTCCAGGTGCTTAATCGGATTAATAATCTGCTCCATTTCCTCCCGGAGCACCTCGAAGAGAATTTCTTCTTTATCAGAAAAGAAATTATAGATATTGGCCGGTCGGCAACCATAGGAAATGGCTATTTCGCGCATACTTGTGGCGTTGTAGCCTTTTTCCCAGAAAAGTCTTCGCGCTGTTTCCAGCATCTTCGCCTTTTGAAAACCGGGTTTTACTCTGCCTCGATTCATCTGAACCAAACCATTTTCGAGAGATGTGGCCCTCTGGCAACAATCTGATTAAAACATAAGGAGCTTCTAAAGTATGTCTGATTTATTACATTAATGAATGACCATTAATCTACTCCACCGATTACAGGCTTGTCAAGTGAGAAATTCGGATCTGAGTAATCTCATAGCAACCTTTAGATGCGCCACGAAAGATTTCGTTCAAATCCATGATGGTCCTTTTCAAGAACTCCTCCAGCGAAATCTTCCATTCTTCCATCTTGACCAATCTCTCTTTATTCATTATAAAGATGCTACAAAGTAGGTTGGGGAAAATGGAACCTTGCAATTTACCATCGATTCCCCAAAATGGAGATCAGCGCTTAGAAATCAGCTATCAGCTTCCAGCGTTCGGCTGAAGAAGATAATGATGGCCAATGGCTGATCATTGAATCCTACAAATAATTGGGGAGGTACAAGAACCACGGAACAGAAACCTTGGCACAGACACTATGATTACAACGTGCCAACGACCGTCCGCGTGCCGCGCTTGGCGATCCATGAACTTATCCAAATTCCCGCTAACGCCTATCCGGACAAAGCGGCCCTGACTTTTTACGGGACAGAGATGACTTTCTGGGAGTTGCGCCAGCAGATCCTGCGCATGGCCAACGTTCTGGGAGCCCTGGGTGTTCAAAAAGGGGAACGGGTGGGTATCCATCTCCCGAACTGTCCCCAATACTTGATTGCTTATTATGCGGTCTTATCACTCGGAGCAATCGTCGTGAACCTCAATCCCATGTACACTGCTGAAGAGCTTAAGCTGATGGCTAACGTCACGGGCCTGACAACCCTCATCACCTTTGACATGGTGCTTCCCACCATCCGTGCCTTATATAAAGAGGTTCCTATTACCCGGGTGGTGGTTACTAAAATCACGGATTACATAAAAGGACAGGGCCAGTCCACCGCGGCCAGCCTGGAACTGGAGGAGGGCTGGTATCATTTCTCTGGGATTCTGGAGGGCTGCACGGAAACGAAGCGCCCCCGTGTCCAGGTAAACCCGGAAGATCCAGCCCTGATCCAGTTTACTGGCGGCACCACTGGCATCCCCAAAGGGGCGCTCCTCACGCATGCCAACGTGATTGCAGCAACCTTTCGATGTGCTCTATGGGGAAATTCCACAATAATCCTAACTCCCTACGAAAGACGCAATGTCATTGCGGTCCTACCCTACTTCCATATCTACGGAAACATTGTGGTGATGAACTGGGCCCTTTTCAGTTGTGCTACTCAAATTATGGTCCCCCGCTTCCAGCTCGATGAATTTATGAGTATACTGGCCAATTTCAAGGAGATCACCTTTTTCCCCTCTGTACCCACGATGATCAACGCCGTCATCAATCATCCCAAGGCCATGGAACTGGATCTGGCCCGAAAACTGGGCCTGTTGAATTCCGGAGCCGCACCGATGCCCGTGGAGCTTATCGAGCAGGTTAAAGATATGGGAATCTTTTTCGGCGAGGGATATGGCTTGTCCGAGTCCACAGCCCTTGGAATTTCCAATCCCATTCTTGGTCATAAAGTGGGCAGCATCGGGGTTCCCTTTATCGATAATGACGTGCGACTTGTGGACCTGCAGGAGGGGATTCATGATGTCCCAAAAGGAGAACCGGGAGAGATCATCATGAAAGGGCCCATAATCATGCAGGGCTATTGGAACAATCCCGAGGAAACGGCCGGACAATTAAAAGATGGGTGGCTCTACACTGGGGATATTGCCGTGCAAGACAAAGACGACTATTTCTTCATCGTGGACCGCAAAAAGGACATGATCATTGCCGGAGGGTTCAATGTTTACCCCCGGGAGATCGATGAGGTTCTTTTCCAACACCCCAAAGTGCAGGAAGGAATTGCGGTAGGCATCGCCGACAAGTACCGGGGAGAAACAGTCAAAGCATACATCGTCCTGAAGCCAGGGGAGACAGCTACGGCGGAGGAGATCATCGCCTTCTGTAGGGAAAAGTTGGCGGCCTACAAAGTACCGAAGCTCATCGAGTTCCGGACTTCTCTTCCAAAATCGGCGATCGGAAAAGTTCTGCGGAAGATCCTGCGGGCTGAAGAAGAAGCCAAAAATAAAACATGACAGGGAGATAGGGGAGAGAAAGCGAGACAGGGAGACACGGAGATAACCTGAGTGGGAGAAATAGTAACTTTAGGAAGTTTAGTTCACTTGAAGCATCTTAGGCACTTATTCCAATAGGTGGTAACCCTATGAAGACGGATTACAAGACTGTGAAGGTGGAAGTGAAAGACGGGGTGGCTATTCTGGCTTTGAATAACCCTCCGGTGAACCAGCTTTCTGAGCATTTTGTTCGGGAGATGGCCGATGCCTTTCTGCAGGCGTTTACGGATAAGGCCATTAAGGCTGTGGTTCTTACCGGCACGGGAAGGAATTTCATTGCCGGAGCGGATATTACCGAAATTCAGAAAGTGAAGGATAAGAATTTTCTTTTACCGCGTGTGATGGAAAACCACCGTTTTATCAACGCGATTGAAGATGCACCTAAACCGGTGATTGCCGCCATCAATGGCCATTGCCTGGGAGGTGGGCTGGAAATCGCCATGGCCTGCCATTACCGTATTGCCGCCGAGAGTATACAAATCGGGCAGCCCGAGGTCAAGATCGGCCTGTTCCCGGGAGCGGGTGGTACCCAGCGGCTCGCCCGACTGATTGGTTTCGCCGATGCCCTGATGATGATCACGAGGGGTGACCCCATTTCAGCTGAAGAAGGTCTGAAAAAAGGAGCGCTCGATGAGGTGGTCCCGGCCAACCAACTCCTGGATCAGGCTTTGCAAGTGGCCCGCCGTTTTATCTCTGGAGAGCTGAATCACAAGACTCGCCTGACTAAGAATAAAACGGATAAGCTTCCAAGGCCCGAAGAGAAGGCGGGAATTGTCGCTTTTGCCAAAGGAATAGCTGCCAAAGAGGCCAAAGGATATATCGCCCCGTTCAAGGCCATCGAGGCCATGGAGCGGGGACTCACGGATCATTTCGAAGCCGACCTGAAAATCGAAGCGGAACTTTTTGCCGATTGCGTAGTCTCAGACGTGGCTAAGAACCTCATTGGTATTTTCCTGAACACCCGGGCTGCGGGAAGAGTGCCGCGTATTGAAAAGATTGAGCCGAAAAAAATTAAGATGGTGGGTATGCTGGGCGGTGGTGTGATGGGGTCGGGGATCGTTAACTTGCTTCTCAGCAATGGAGTCGATGCCATTCTCTGGGACATCAACGATGAGGCCATCCAGAAGGGCCTCGAGGCCATCCGCAAAACCTTTGCCTACCCCATCAAGAAGGGAAAGATGACTCCAGAGGAACTGGATAAATTAATAAAGGAGCACCTCGTCACGACTGTCTCACTGGAACCTCTGAAAGACGTTGATTTGGTGATCGAAGCCGTTTTGGAAGACATGAAAATCAAGCAGAATATCTGGAAGCGCCTCGAAGGAATCTGCCGCCCGGATGTCGTCTTCGGCACGAACACCTCAGCGCTGCCCATAACGGAGATAGCCTCAGTCTTGACAGATCCCGGCCGCATGATCGGGCTTCACTTCTTTAATCCTGCTGAGAGGATGCAGCTTCTGGAGATCATCTGCGGCAAGAAGACCTCGGATCAAACCCTGGCCACGAGCGTGGCCTTTGGCCGAGCCATTCGCAAAGTCCCTATCGTGGTGAATGACGGGCCGGGCTTTTATGTCTCCAGACAGTTGGGCGGCCTCATGGGGGAATCTATCTTCATGGTGGCAGAGGGTGTTGACCCGGCCAAGGTGGAGGAGGCAATCCTGGATTTCGGACTTCCCATGGGTCCGGCCACCCTTAGCGATTTGACTGGAATCGACATCAATTACCATGTGGGGAAGAACTTTGAGAAAACATTCGGGGAACGATTGAAGATGCATCCTCTGTCTGAACGCGTTTATCAAACCGGGTGCTACGGACGAAAAACCGGAGCCGGGTGGTTCGACTACAGCGGGGAAAAACCCGTCCCGAACCCGAAAGTGGTGGCAGTTATCCAGAACTATTTGGGAGAGAAAGGGGTTGGGCCCAAAACCATGACCCCCAAGGAAATCGTAGACCGGATGTTGGCCCGGGCGATCAACGAGGCTGCCTACATGATCCAGGAAGGAATCTGCGATCGGCCCCAAGACATGGACCTGGCCATGGTTTACGGGACGGGATTTCCTCCGTACCGCGGTGGGATTCTCCGTTATGCTGACGCTTGGGGAATTGGTAACGCGTATCAGCACCTGGTAAAACTTGAGAAAGAACATGGGGTGAGATTCAAGCCCTGCAACCTTCTCAAAGAAATGGCGGAGCAGGGTAAAACATTTTATAAGATGTAAATCAATTCGAAATTCGAATTTCGACAGTTATAATCAATCTTACCGAAATTCTTTGTGAGGGTGATTTTTTGGATCGACCTCTTCAGTCGAGAAAGGAGGAACAGAGATGGCGGTATTCAATTCAGTGAAGGAGATCTTCGCCGGGATGCCGGGAGTTTTTAACCGGAATGCTGCCACCGGGCTAGACGCTGTGTTCCAGTATCACATCGAGGGTGCTGAAAGCGGGGACTGGTATGTGGTCATCAAAGATCAGACTTGCACTGTATCAGAGGGCGTGCATGCCCACCCGACTGTTTCGCTGAGAATGGCAGACAAGGATTGGATTGCTATGTGCAACGGCGAACTCGATGGTATGTCCGCCTTCATGGGTGGCAAGCTCAAGATCTCGGGTGACATTATGCTGGCCCAGCGCATTGCCAGTCTATTTCCACTCAGTTAAGCCCCAGGAGCCAAGAATAGAAATGGTGGATGAGGCCCCTCGCTCCTTTTTCTTCCCGTCAGGGATAGGATATCACTAAGGGCTCGTCACCATCTGACATGGGGATGCGGGACCGCCGAGATTTAGACCGGGATAGAACGAAGGAACTGGGGTTTTTCTCCCCGTTCATCTAATAGAGAAGCACATCGTGCTGTCTCTTAGAAATGAATTTATCCTGTGAGCTAAGTCGTAAGGAAGGGGTGAAATTTTGTCTTAACAAATTGGGGTCACTACAAAATTTGGAATTTTAAGGGGGCTTTATGAGTAAGAAGATCCTTCGGACAAAACTTTGCGACATGCTGGGAATTGAGTACCCCATCATAGCGGCTGGAATGGGACCAACGATGATTGGCGAGACGACGGGGGCTCCCGTAGAGCTGGTGGTGGCTGTCTCAGAGGCTGGAGGTATGGGAGTCCTGGGTGGGAGTGGCTTCACCATAGAAAGGTTGCGTGAGGCCATCCGGGAGATTAAAGCAAAAACAAAGAAGCCCTATGGAGTGGATCTCCTCTTACCCCAAAGGCTGGACTTCGGTGGAGGGTTAGGGCAGAAAGGGCCAAAGGAGATGCCCTTAAGCATGATCCTGCAGACCCTGCCCAAACCGCATCAAGACTGGGTTAAGAAAGTGAAAGATGAGCTTCAACTTCCCGATGTGGAAATCATGGTTAAGATGGATACAACGACCATGCGCCCCCAGGAAGCAGTTCAGGTGTGCATTGAGGAAAAAGTCCCGCTCTTTTGCGCAGGGCTGGGAAATCCCGGATTCATGGTGGCAGAAGCTCACGCCGTAGGCATGAAGGTTCTGGGTATCACCGGCAATACCAAGAACGCCAGACGGATGGCCCAATCGGGGATTGACCTTTTAGTAGCCCAAGGATATGAGGGAGGAGGGCACACGGGTCGCATCGGAACCATGGCTTTACTGCCCCAGGCCATCGATGCCGCGCACCCAGTGCCCGTCCTAGCAGCGGGTGGCATCGGGGATGGCCGGGGACTGGCTGCCGCTCTGGCCATGGGCTGCGTGGGGGCTTGGGTGGGGACCCGCTTTCTGGCCACGAACGAAGCGGGAGCTCTCCCGGTCAACAAAAAGCGTATCATCGATTCTACTGATGAAGACACCCGGGTGAGCAAGGCTTATACGGGCAAGACCCTGCGGGCGAGCTACAACAAGTTCCACGACCTATGGGATGGTTCGGGATTGGAGCCGCTTCCTTTTCCCACCCAGGTTTTGATCTCTTCTGCTCTCTTGAACAGTTTTATCAAGGGAGAAAAAGACGATTACGTTGGTGGCCTTGCGGGCCAAATATCGGGGCTCATCAAAGAGATCAAACCCGCCCGCCAGGTGCTCGAGGAGATGGTGGAAGAGGCGGTGGATATTCTGACCCGTAGGCTTCCAGAAAACATAGTGGCTAAATAAAAGTATTCGCCTCGGAGACCGGTAATTTTTATTTGACACATTTCGCCCCATGAGATATTAATTTCGAAGAAACTTGGCTTGACATCGATGCAGATTCCGGAGAGAGGCTCGCACACAAGAGAGAGTGATAAATTTCAGGAGGCTTAAACATGTTTGATCTTTCCAAGTTTTCTTTAAAGGGTAAAATAGCGATTGTGACCGGTGGTAGCCGCGGTATTGGCAAGGCTATTGCACTGGGCTTTGCCAAGGCCGGTGCGAAGGTTGCGGTTACCAGCCGCAAGATGAACGACCTTGAAGCGAACGCTGCAGAGATTGAGGCCTTCGGAGGTGAGGCACTTCCTGTCCAGGCCCATCTCGGAAAGATGGAAGAGATAAACAGGATGGTCAATACGGTGATGGACAAGTTCGGCAGGATCGATATACTGGTCAATAATGCTGGTACCAGTCCTGCTTCGGCTACCGTCCTGAATGCCGATGAAGGTCTCTGGGAAACGATCATGAACCTGAACCTGAAAGGGCTTTATTTCACCAGCCAGGCGGTTGCCAAGGTTATGAAGAAGCAAGGCGGCGGCAAGATTATCAATATCGCATCCATCGATGGCATCAAGCCGGAACCTGGAGTAAGCATCTACAATATTTCCAAGGCAGGTGTCCGAATGATAACCAGCTCCTTCGCTGTAGAATTGGCTCCCTTTAATATTCAGGTCAATACGATTGCTCCCGGGCCGATCAGCACAAAATTGTTAGATTCACACTGGGCTCACCTTCCGGCGGAAGAATTCAAAAAGGGGAAACAAGAATTGGCCGAAATGACACCCGTGGAGCGCATAGGCGAACCCGATGAAATTGTCGGTGCGGCGATTTACCTGGCTTCCGATGCCTCCAGCTATACTACCGGCGCCGAGATTGTGATCGATGGGGGAAGCCTGCTATTCTCAACTTTGCAAGCTCCTGTACCCCCGGAAGAATAGCAGGGAGAGCAGAGATGATCACGGCCGTGGAACAATTAAGAAGATGTGGAAGTCTATGGCAGGGATTAAGGACTAATTTTTTTATAGAGGATAATCCTTGTAAGGAGAAAAGAGTCCTCTATTACAGGAGAACGAGCAATGAGTAACGAGACCCTTTTGACTTATTTCCAGAGACATGTCAAGGAACATCCGAATCGGGTGGCATTGCGACACAAAGACTACGGGATTTGGCACGACGTCACCTGGGGTCAGTACGGAGAAAAAGTGAGACAGGTCGCCATGGGATTGATCAGCCTCGGTTTTAAAAAAGGGGAATGCGTTTCCATCATCAGTGAGAATCGAACGGAATGGGTCTATTCTGATTTTGGGATCATGTCTGCTGGAGGAATTACGGCAGGAGTTTATTCAACGAATGCGGCAGAACAGTGCGGATATATCGTTCAGAACTCTGGATCGAGATTCTACATTGCAGAAAATGAAGAACAATTTGATAAGACTCTGAAATTCAGAAAGGACAATCCGCATTTGGAGAAGGTCATCGTCATCGAAATGGAAGGATTGAAACGCTATAAGGATCCAATGTTGATGAGCTTTGATGACCTGTTGAAACTGGGGAAAGGGTTTGATGAAAAAAATCCTGGACTATTTGAGAAACGGGTTGGCGAAGTCATGCCTGATGACTTAGCTGTCCTCATCTACACCTCTGGCACGACAGGTCCTCCCAAAGGGGCGATGCTCACTCATCAGAACCTCCTCTATATGAGTGAGGCGATGGTCGATGCTAATCCCATTCGTGACGGGGACGAGACTCTTTCTTATCTTCCTCTGTGTCACATCTTTGAACAACTCTACACCGTGATGATCAATATCCGTTACGGGACGGTCGTCAATTTCATCGAGAGTCCCGATACAGTCATGGATAACATGAAGGAGGTTTCACCAACGGTTGCCTGTGGTGTTCCTCGAATCTGGGAAAAATATGCCTCGGGCATTATGATTCGCATGTCGGATGCCACCTGGTTTAAGCGTATGGTTTTCAAGGCCTGTATGGGAATTGGGATGAAATATGCCGGGTTAAAACTGAATTTTAAGCCTGTCCCTCTATACTTAAAGATGGCTTACTCAGCGGCTTATGTGGCTGTTTTCCGTAAGCTGAAGGAACGTTTGGGGTTTGATCGTGTAAGGGTTGCATACTCCGGAGCAGCGCCTATTTCACCGGATGTGCTGAAATTCTTCAATGCCATTGGCCTTCCACTCATCGAGGGGTATGGCCAGACAGAAGGCACAGGTGTTACCACCGTCAGCCGTAAAGGCCACCTTAAGATCGGTAGGGTCGGACAGCCCCTGCCAGGGGTGGATGTGAAGATTGCTCCCGATGGGGAGATACTTGTTAAGGGCCCAGGCATTTTCAAAGGTTATTTTAAAAACCCTGAGGCCACCGCAGAGACCCTCAAAGACGGTTGGCTTCATTCAGGAGATGTAGGAGAGCTGGATGAGGATGGGTTTTTAAAGATCACAGATCGGAAGAAGGATCTAATCATCACTGCAGGGGGGAAGAATATTGCTCCTCAAAATATTGAGAATCAGCTCAAGTTCAGCCCTTATATCAATGATGCGATCGTGATTGGGGATCGTCGAAAATTTCTGGCCGCTCTCATCGCCATTGATGAAGAAAATGTGATCAAATATGCTCAGGATAACAAGATTCAATTCGGTACTTATTCAAGCCTCACGCAAGCCTCTGAGATTAAGCAATTGATTCAGAAAGAAGTGGATAGGGTGAATAAGACGCTTGCCCAAGTGGAGCAGGTTAAGAAATTTACCATTATTCCTAAGAGACTTTATGAGGAGGATGGTGAGGTGACACCTACTATGAAGGTGAAACGAAAGTTCATCAATGAGACCTATAAGGATATCATCGAGAAGATGTACCGCTCAGGAGGAGGATAGCATAGCGCAGAGCGCATAGAGCATAGCGAGGAGAAGCACCAAATCCCAAGCACCAAATAACAAACAAGCACCAAGGAACCAAATTCCAAGTTTAAAGCGAAATCAGTTTCGGTTATTCGATATTGGGTATTGGAGTTTGTTTGGGATTCGGAATTTGAGATTTGGGATTTTGAACGCTATGCGCTTTGCTCCATGCCCTTTGCGATCCTGGTCACCGCCATCGTTTCTTTTTTTTCCACCTCTGATATCCTTTCATCGATTCCTCTGATCGAATACCCAGGTAGAATTCCTTCACATCTTCATCTTCCAGAAGGATATTAGGGATATTGGCGGCCACGATCCGTCCATTCTCAAGGACGAATGCGTAGCTCGAGATCTTCAATGCCATCTTTGCATTTTGCTCAACCAGAAGGATGGTCGTTCCTTCCGCATTGATCGTTTTGATGATTCTGAAGATTTCCTGAACAAGGATTGGAGACAGCCCCAGCGAAGGTTCATCCATCATCAACAATTTAGGCCTGGTCATCAATGCCCTGCCAATGGCGAGCATCTGCTGCTCTCCTCCGCTTAAGGTACCCGCCCACTGAGTCTTCCTCTGGCAGAGAATGGGGAAATGGGTGATCACCCGTTCATAATCTTCCTTCACCCCTTTTTTATCCTTCCGGATATAAGCTCCCATCTTCAAGTTTTCATCGACACTCAATTCAGGGAAAACTTCCCTTCCCTCCGGCACATAAGAAATTCCCAGGTGAACGATTTCTTCGGCGTCCTTTCCATCAATCCTCTTCCCGAGAAATTCGATGGTTCCTTTATCCGGTTGGTCCTCAAGAAGTCCCATAATGGTCTTCAAGATCGTCGTCTTCCCTGCCCCATTGGCTCCGAGGATGGCAGCGATCTGCCCTTCCTGCACTTCTAAAGAAACTCCCCTAATCGCCATGATCAATCCGTAGAGGGTTTCGATGTTCTTGACCTTAAGCAACCTTTTCCTCCTCACCCAAATAGGCTTTAAGAACCTCCGGATGCTTTTGAATCTCTTCTGGTAACCCTTCGGCGATTCTCTCCCCGAAATTCAAGGTTAAGATTCGGTCAGAAATATCCATGATCAAATTCATGTCATGTTCCACAAGGAGAACGGTGATGCCGAGATCATCCCGAATATCCTGAATCGAGAACATCAAGTCTCCTTTTTCCTCCATATTCATCCCAGCCGAAGGTTCATCTAAAAGAATGACTTCAGGGTCTAATGCTAAGGCGCGACCGAGCTCCACCAGTTTTCGAGTCCCATAGGGAAGATTTATAACGAACTGATTTCTTGCGGCCTGCAGCTCGAGAAAGTCAATCACTTCTTCCACCTTCCCTCTATGTTCAATCTCCTCTTTGGCTGCTTTTGAACCTTTGTAAATAAAAGTCGCCCCTCTCCAAACCCCTGTCTTCATGTGGAGATGACGACCGAGCATGAGATTATCCATGGTGGACATGTGAGAAAAAAGTTCGATGTTTTGAAATGTCCTGGCAATGCCCTTTTTGGCAACCTGGTAAGGTTTTAAATAAGTGATGTCTTCTCCTTTGAAAAAAATCTTTCCGGAATTGGGTTGATAAATTCCACTGATGCAATTGAAGATGGTGGTCTTTCCGGCGCCATTTGGTCCAATGATGGAATAGATAGCTCCTTTCTCCACTTCAAAGCTGACATTACTCAACGCTTTGATCCCACCAAAAGAGATCGTCAGATTTTCTGTTTTGAGAATAGGATTCATGTGTCCCTGAAAAAAAATTTAATGAGGTAGGGGAGGCTTTAGCCTCCCCGTTCACTGTTTACGCTATACGCTATGCCCTATGCGCTCTGCGATTCTATGACAAGCTACTTCGTGATCCTTATCCAATCCGTGAGCTTCTCAATGCTCCCATCAGGACGGACTTTCCCATAAAAGACGTGTTTGCCTCCTTGCCTATCCTTCTGGCCAGCATAGGTGATAGGGGGGCCGATTCCTTTAAAATCTTTTAAGGTTTCCATGGCACTAATCCATGTTTCTGGCGTCAAATTCTTTCCTGCTCTCCTCACCCCTTCGAAAAATGGTTCTGCGAAGATGATCCCCGCATAATAGAAGGTGCCCCATCTCTCCTGAGGCGCTAATTTTTTATGCCATTCTCTATACTTCACCATTAAAGGAGCATTAGAGTCTGGCAATTCGCCAAAGAAAGAATTGATCATACCAACCCATAAACCTTTTGTGATTTGCATCATCAGAGCCGAATCAGAGAGGGTATTGCTGGTTGCCCATTGTGGTTTAAAACCGATTTTAGCCGTTTCAGCTAAAATCAACGCACCATGGGTGGGCATTGCCCACATGATCACCGCCTCCGCCCCGGAATTTTTAAGCTTCAGCGCATGGGTGCTCAAGTCCCGATCCGTCACTTCGGCAGAAATCTTGGCGACAAGCTTGATATTTTTCTTCAAAAGATACCGCTCCACCCCCATCACACCTTGCTTTCCATAGTCGTCGTTCTGATAGAACATTGCAAGTTTTTTGTAGCCCAATTTTTCGTAAAGATAACCCGTCAGGTTAAAGGCTTCATCATCATAGAGAGGATAGATGGCGAATAGGTATTTTTGAATAGGGTAAATCCACTCGTAAACCCCGGTGACCGGGCCGCACCAAGGGACCTTGTTTTCCATCAAATAGTCCCGGGCAGTCATACCTGGTGCAACTCCAACACCTCCTACTACTGCGAATACACCGATCTGCTCTACAAACTCCTTAGCAATAGCTTTTGTTTTCGCTGGCTGATAAGAGTCGTCACGAAGAAAATATTTGAACTTCCTTCCATTAATTCCACCTTCTTCGTTAATGATCTTAACCAATAGGTCTGTCCCCCTGGCCACAGCGCCCCAGGGAGCAGCTGGTCCCGTCTGTGGTCCCCATTGCCCAATAAGGATCTCGGTATCTGTGACGCCACGAACCTTTTGAGCTAAAGCTGGAGTTGACATCAAGAAAATGGCTAAAATTAATAGCGATAGAAAAACTAAAGTCCTTTTTACCATTTTTTATTTTCCTCCTTTCTGAAGTTAATGATTCATTGATACCCAAAAAGGAGATTGCTTCGGTTTCGCCTCGCAATGGCAGAAGAAAGAAATGTCATTCTGAGGACAGCGAAGAATCTCGTTTTTTGCGACCTTTTAATCAAACGGCTGAACCACCTCCTTTTCTGTTAAGGGTTAAACTTTTTTCACATAATGTTTGGCTAAGAGTCCACTCGGTTTGATGCACAGCATCAGCACAATAACAATAAAAGCTACAGCGGATTTAAATGATAAAGAAACATATCCACCGAATAGATTTTCAATGATCCCTAACATGGCGCCCCCAACGGCCGTGCCCGGCAAGCTGGTCATCCCCCCTAAGACTCCAGAGGCAAAACCTTTCAGAAGAGGGTCCATCATCATGGGGGGATCAAGTACGCCAAGAGCCGCGATAAGCATTCCGGCCACTGCCCCAACAATAGAACTAATGGCCCAGGTGAAGGAGAGGATCCATTTGGTGCGGATTCCCATGACCCGAGCGGCCAGTTGGTTCTGTTGAGTAGCCCTCATGGCAATTCCCAATTTGGTGTAGCGGAAAAACAGGAAGAGAATAAACATCAGAACGAGAGTGATCAAAATAGTCCAGAAGTTGATCTTACTGATAATGAGACCATAAAAATTGTAGGCCTCTATATTTGAAATTGGAAAGGGGAATGACCTTTGATCCGGCCCCCATTTCCACCCGGCAAATCCCATCAGAACCATTTCGAAACCGAGGGTGATGATGATGAGTCCTATTACCGTTGGGTCTTTAGCTTGCCTCAAAAAGACAATTTCAAAGAAAATGCCTAAAAGGATAGCAAATAAAAAGGTTAGACCGGCGGCCCAAGGAAAAGGAACATGGTAAGCGTCAAGAAGCGTAAATGCCACAAACGTACTGACCATGGCCATTTCTCCCTGGGCGAAGTTAAGAACCTCAGAGCTTTTGTAGATAATCACCATGGCGATAGCCAGCAGGGCATAACAGGCCCCAACCGCCAAACCACTCACAATCAACTGACCAAACATATTTCTTCCCCTAAAGACCTCAATTGGAATGCTGGAAGAATGGAATGATGGAATGTTGGGTTCATATTCTCTTTTGTTGGAAAATTACATATTTTTTCACATCATTCCACTATTCCAATATTCCATTGGTTTTTAGAATGGCCATGTCTTCCAATAACGTTTGTTTCGAATCCAGAATCCAAATATCCCCAAGGGCTCAAAGAGAACAATCAAAATCATGATCAATCCATAAACAATGACAGCGACATTAGAAATCCCGGCGATGCTCATATATTTCTCTGAGAAGGTGACCAACGCAGGTCCGATCGCCGGGATGTCCTGAATGGCCTGAAGTTTAATGTCGAGAAAGGTCATGAGAGCAGCTCCGGCAATGGAGCCCATGACAGATCCCAGACCTCCAACGACGACCATGGCCAGGAAGGTAATGGACATGATGAGATGAAAGCTCTCGGGATTGATAAATCCAAGAATGAAGGCGTAGAGGCCACCTGCAACACCTGTGTAAAAAGCGCTTACTGCGAAAGCGAGAGTTTTATAATAGGTGAGGTTGACTCCCATGGCCTCTGCAGCGATATCGCTATCTCGAATGGCAATGAAGGCACGTCCTACTCTTGTTTTGATCAACTTCACCGCGCCGATCGCCATCAGAACGGCGATGATCATGATCACGTAATAGTAATGAATATCCTTCATCGGAGTTCCAAAAAGGTAGAGTTTTGGGGCTTGAAGTCCCATCCTCCCCCCAAAAAATTCCATATGCTTGATAATCGTGGTGATCGTCATTCCAAAACCAAGAGTGGCGATAGCCAGATAGGGGCCCTTCAAACGAAGGGCTGGAAGTCCCAAAATAAATCCAAAGGCGGATGAGACGAACCCTCCAATGGGAAGAGCAATCCAGAGAGGAAAACTCCACCTCAAGATGAGGATAACGGTGGTGAAGGCTCCCAGAGCAAAGAATCCGGCGTGCCCCATTGATATCTGGCCCGTATATCCAACCAGGATATTCAAACCGATGGCCACAATGGCATGGATGGTGATGAGATTAACAATATAGAGGGACATCCCCAAAAGGTGATACTTCTGAACGAGCCAGGGCAAGATTCCTAAAAAGATGAGAAATAGGATGGACCAAACGAGGATGGTATTGCTTTTAAAAAGTTCAATATCTTCATAATAATTACGCTTTATATCCATGAAGGATTATCCTATTGAAGTTTTGATTCTTTGAAGGGCCCCTGAATGAATTTAATATTCTTTGAAACTAAACATGATAGCGAGTAGTATTATATTATTAAGGTGTATGTTGTCAACCTTTTTTTACAGCGGTAATATCTTGTCTCAATAAAAACCTGCCTGGAAAGCAAATAGAAATGGGAAGAAATTTTGAAAAAGAAAAGGTTTAAGGTTAAAATTGCTTATCTTTGCATTGAGGGGGGAATAACTCATAAGGAGGTCTCCCGATATGAAGTATTCAGTTGCCTGTAATTGGGACCCAGAGCTCTTGGAACGTTTGAGCCATGAATCTTCCGCTGTGGATACGATTTTTGGCCAGATTACCGATGACCCATTCGGTGGTGGACGGGGCTCATTTCTGGCACCGAAAGTCGCACGCGAACAGGCTAAGGAATTCATCGCCGATACGCGGAAGCGGGGTTTCCACTTCAACTATCTTTTCAATGGTGCCTGTCAGGACAACCTCGAAATGACTCGTGAGGGGAACCGCGTTCTCTTCGACCATATCGAGTGGGTGGCTTCAACAGGTGCTGATATGGTGACGATCACCCTGCCGATCATGCTCATATGGATCAAACGCCATTTCCCTCATCTCAAGGTTGTGGTGTCGAGTTGGGCACGCGTTGCCAATGTCAAACGGGCTAAATATTGGGAGGACATCGGCGCCGATCAAATCATTCTGGCTGAATATGCGACTCGTGATTTCGCTGCGCTCCGTTCGATGCGAAGGACTCTTCAATGCAAACTGGAGGTTATAGCCAACCCGTCCTGTCTTTATATGTGCTATCTCGATACGAATCATATCAATATGATGTCCCACTCGGCACAGGGAGGCCATGTCAGTGGTGGTTTTGTGTTAGACCATTGTCAGGTCTATTGTCAAAGAATGAAATTAGGGAGACCCGATGAACTCATCAAAGCCCGTTGGATACGTCCAGAAGATGTGGGGGATTATGAAGAAGTGGGGATGGATTCGCTAAAATTGCTTGAACGATTTCGGACCACTGAAACCATGATGCAGGTGGTTCGCGCCTACGAACAGCGGCATTTTGAGGGGAACCTCGTAGAGTTGTTGACCCTGCCGCGTCGCAACGCTTATAATCCACCCAATTTGGAATATCTCATACGGCCCGACCTTGTGAACGTCGACATGATGCTGGAGATGGCTGACATTTTTGGCTACTCCTTCTCTGATGTGATGCAGATCGATAACCGCTCTCTCGATGGCTTCGCTGAACATTTTAAGACCTATGATTGTTATCACAGTTCGTGCGATGAATGTGGTTACTGCAAGCGATGGGCGGAGAAGGTGGTACGAGTTGATAAAGAAAAGCATCAAGCCATTCTCAAGAAGTTTGATGCTTTCATCGAAGCAATCATCGGACGACAGACGCTTAAAGAAAATGTATTGCCGGATGTGAGCCACGTTCGCTTGAGTCCGGAAGCTGCTTCGGTGCTGGATAGCCTGATGGCGTTTGTGCCGCCTCCATTGGCAGAAATAGCACGATTGAAAACCATCAATGGCGCTGCTCAGATCGCCGCCCAACAGGCCAGGGAGGAATCTGGCACCAATGGAGTTGTCGGCATACAGGCAGTCGTCCTCGCATTCTGGATGGGGACACCTGAACCTTCACGAGACCCTGTCCGCCAGGCCCTCGAACAGATGGGACTGTGGCGGTATATCGACGCGGCAGAAACGGTTTGAAGTTCCTTTAAGAAATTTAGGAGAAAAAATGCCACACGATTTAGAGATCATTTTTAGATTAGTGTTAGCTTCCATTCTTGGGGGATTTATCGGTCTGGAACGAGAGATCCATGGAAGGGAAGCGGGTGTGAGAACCTACCTTCTTGTTTCTCTGGGTTCAGCCTTAATCATGGTTATTTCGGAATACCTCTTCTTCAAATATGGGGGGAAAATTCCAGGAGATATCTTCAAGGTTGATCCAGGACGCATCGCTGCACAAGCGATTACAGGAATCGGTTTTTTAGGCGCCGGAGTCATCATCCGATATAAAGATTCGATACGAGGCCTCACGACAGCCGCCTGTATGTGGGTCGTTTGTGCGATCGGTTTAGCCATCGGCTCAGGATATTATCTCTTTGGCTCCGTTACAGCTGCCATTACCATTCTTTCTCTTATAGGATTGAAGATCTTTGAAAAGAGATTAACCAAAGATTGGTATAGGGAGATGGTGATTGTCTCTAAGGATCTGGAAGGGCAATTTGACCGGATTTCTTGAAAAGAAGGAGATGACAGTAAACTTCCGACTCCGGCTCCATACTGTTCACCCCAGTCGAGATCTCTTCCAAGAAGTTTTTGAGATGGAAGGCGTCAAACGTGTTGATCTTAGATAAGTGAAAAAGGTTCTTTAAGACCTCTATTTACCTTCCCTTTTTATCACCAACCTGTTTAAAGATATCCGTCAATTGGAATGTAAGTTTAATCTTTTTTTTCACCCTTCATGAATCAAATTACTTTTTTGACTGGAAGGGATATTTTTTCTTAACAGGACCACTTGGAATTGTGCCTTCGCTATACGAGATTCTCTTTGGCTATGGCTTCGGTCGCTTCCAGAAAGGGCCGGTCTTTCCAAGCTCAGCAAGCGTTGTGACCATTTCCCGGACATACTCTCGACTATGTGAGACCCAATCACCGTCTAGGCGTCTGCGAAAATAGATGCCTGAAAAGAGTTTGACCAAGTCTGGGAGTGTGAGGATGCCCTCGGCCCGGAAGAGGTTCATTGTGCTTCAGGCATAGGGGGCATTTTCAAACCACTTCCAAAAAGGAACAGCCACATATGCCATCAGACCTTCGGGCCCGGTTCGAAGGAGTTGCCCGTCCCGGATCTCCACCCGAATCGGGAGCCCACAATCGAGACAGGGAGCATCGATCTGGACTGTTTTCCCTGGAAAGAGCCAGCAAACTGCTAGCGATTCGAACGCTCACTGGCCAAACCATTTCTGCTGTCCTTCAATGGTTATTCGATACTGAGTGGGAAGATTGTTGAATGGAGCAAAAGAGGCGATGTAATCAGTATTTGGAAATAGCCATCCAGGAATCCCTGCTGCCATAAGGTCGTGAAGAGCTTTTCGGCCTTCTTCCACGGAAATTCCCAGACCAGAGGCGATCTCCGTATAATGCGGCGCCTGCCCAGATTCCACCATTCTTTTCATAATAAAATGGAAAGTTCGATCTAAATCAGTTGGATTGGTCATAATGCTCACCCCCTGTAAATAAAAATTATCAATTCGTCCTCATTTTTTTTGTTGCTGAAAAGCCCAATAAAGGCCGAATATGTCATGCTGAACCTTGTGCTGAACTTGATTCAGTATCGTTTCAGCATCTGATTTATTCTTATGCTGTAAAATCCTAACCGCCACCGAAAAAGTCTCAGGATTGATGTAACGCCTCAGTTCTTTGCCAAGCTCTTGCCATTGTTTCATAACTTTTTCCCCCGGTGAAAAGTTTCTACTGTATCGGTTTGCTTTTTCATAATTTCCAGAGGCCGTTCTAGAATGGAATATTCTCCTGAATATATAGATCTGCATCAATGCTTCGCTGAAATTCATCGCTGGATTCTTTGCCCATAATTAGAAGCTGAATTTTATTTAAAACAACTTTTTTATGATTATATTCTCGCAAAAATAAAATGATATATCCTACTATCGATCTCCGAGCATACGATGCTAACTCCCCAATTTCACTTTTTGCAATAAATTTCCCTTCGTCAACTTCCTTTGTATTATAACCACCATGATAAAGTTTATTTCTTTTATCTAGAATGATGTTCATAAATTGGTAAATCTTATTTCTCTCATTGGAATTCTGCCCGAGGAAAAAGGCCATATTCTCACAGATCCTATAGGTCGACTCTCTCATATCCGATGGACTAAATAGAGTTTCAATGGAGATTA
This sequence comes from Thermodesulfobacteriota bacterium, assembly GCA_049513055.1. GTDB lineage: Bacteria > Desulfobacterota > BSN033 > BSN033 > UBA1163 > UBA1163. Next base: position 3,773 of record JBEKWN010000026.1, on the reverse strand, counting down.
ATAAATCAATAAATTGATCTAAGATGTTTTCTTTTGAATGAAACGACTCATAATGTCTTCCTGCGCGCTCAATTACTTTTCTTAAGTCGGAAGGAGCATCCAATCTTTTTACTTATTTTCCACTACTCTTAGGATGACTCGAAATCTTTCAAGGCTATCTTTTGAGAGACGATATTGATATTGAGTATCACAGGGTGCTCTTCTTGGATTGCCTATGGTATAATATTCCCTACTGTTTTGCAATCTTCATTTTTCTCTTCATTTTTCTCACAAAAATGGCTTGCCAAGATAGATTGAAGAGTGTTAAATTATTTTTGAGGGAATAAGATGATTGCCTTCGATCTTTTCTGTTCAAACGGTCATAAATTTGAGTGCTGGTTCAAAGACGGTACCTCCTTTGAGGAGCAGAAATCTGCCGGCATGATGGTGAAAGAGGAGATTGATCCTCACCAGGCACTTCAGTTGGTCCACGATTATTTGAACAAGCATTTTGAAGATGTAGGGCCTGAATTTTACAAAGAGGCTCTCAAGATTCATTACGGAGAAGCAGAAACAAGGAATATTAAAGGAACGGCCACGACGGAAGAGGAGGTCATCCTCAAAGAGGAAGGAGTTCAGTTCTTCAAAGTTCCAATCATCAAACGCCTGCTGAACTGAGGTCACAGAAATGGCTGAAAAGAAAAACAGAAATCCTCAAGATGATCAAGAACCTCAAACGGTTACCTACAATACCTGATTTGGGGTAGGGTGATGCGTGGAGATAGTGCCGCCAGAAAAGGGAAAAGTAGAAAATTAAAAGAAAGAATTAAGGTTTCAGAAATAGATTGACTTCCTGAAATTTCTCTTCTCTAAAAAGTAAGATCCTCAGCGAATCGCCCTCCTTAGCCGCGTCAAACATTTCTTCAAAATCTTGAACACTTCCCACTTCTTTTGAATTGACTTTAGTAATGATGTCTCCGGCTTTAATTCCAGAGGTTTCTGAGATACTGCCTGGGAGGACCTCTGCCACCAATACACCCTTTTTGTTCTTGAAGTTGAAGTGGGAGGCTAAGGCAGGGGTGAGTTCCTGGATTCGAATTCCATATCGTTCTCCAAAGACATTCTTTTTAGTAAGGGCGATCCCCTGTTCATCGAGAATCTTGGCTGCGACGAAGATCGGAATTTTAGATTTTAGTGCGAGGATAATGGCATCGCTGGGTCGAGCGTCAACCTCGATCACCCCTTTGTTCGATTTTAGAAAAAGAGTCGCATAATAGGTTTGATCTTTTAGCTCGACAATTTTTACTTCCTTCACCTTGACTTGAACTTGAGTTAGAATCGAATGAAGGAGGTCATGGGTCATAGGTCTTGGGGAGGTAATGTTTTTTAGTTCCTTATCGATCGCATTTGCTTCCAGGAGACCGATCCAGATGGGGAGGGCCTTTTTCCCATTTTTATCAGCAAGGAGGACGACGGGGTTGTGCCCGATAGCATCCAGCCTCACCCCTTTCACCTCCATTTCAATGAAGGGGGGAGGGGTCTCTTTGCTAATGGCGACCAACACCAATGAGACGAGCAGGGCAACCGCAAGGCCGATCTTCCAATACCTTTTCATGAGCTTCTCCTCTTTTGGATTGTCTCTTTTCTCAATATGGCCATCAAACCGATGATGATTTTTTGTCCATCCCGCTTCGTTAAGACCTCGGGTCTTTTAATGATCCGTTGACAAAAGGCATGGTAATGTTCTTCCCCCCAGTTTAATTTCTCTAAGAGGTAAGCGATGAAGTCCTGTTGGCTTGAAGTGATGGGTTCCAGTCCTTGGGGACTATCCGAAGGGATGAGCCGACCTTTTGGTATGGGATGATAGGGGTAAGGGAGAAGACCTCTGAATCCCATCTCTTGAAAACGCTTCATCACCTTCTCGAAACCCTTTTTGGTCAACTGGGTTGCACTTTCCACCCCTGCCACTCCTTTAAGAATCTGATGATAAGATTCCTCATCAAGATGGAGGTCTTCTTTGGCAATATGAACAATAGCCTTCTTCTTCCTACCAATTGGCATTTTTTCCATTATAACCAAAAGGGGTAAAAAAGGAAATCCATCAGGGGGATGGAACTTCAAATTGACAGGACATCCATTTTTAAATAACATAAGCCTCACCGACACTTGATCATGGGATTTCGAATTGCCCTCTTGCCATTTTTCTTAATCTTCTCTTTACTTTTCTTAATGATTGGGGATGGAAGGATCCCTGATAAAAAGATGATGATATCGATAGAAAAACTTAAAGGGCATATGGAAAATATCCATTTTGATCGAAATCCCTATGATGGCTATCCCAAGTTGGAGCAGGCAGCACAATATATTAAGAGAGAATTTCTGAAGATTGGATTGGACGTGAAAGAGGACCATTTTCAATGGGAAGGGAAATCTTATAAAAATATTGTGGCAGAAAAGAAAGGGATAACCTCTCCCAACAGAGTCTTCATCCTGGGGGCTCATTACGACACCGTTCCAGACTCCCCGGGGGCGGACGACAATGCTAGTGCCATTGCTGTGCTTCTTGAGGTGGCAAGGAATATTCAGGCTGTCCCTTTAGATAACACTTTAAGATTGATCGCCTTCTCCCTCGAAGAATACGATTATGTCGGCAGTACCCATTATGTCGAGAGGCTTAGAAAAGGAGAAGAAGAAATCCTCGGGATGATTTCATTAGAGATGGTAGGATTTACCGGTTCCAGGCAAGATTATCCTCCTTATCTCAATCCCAAATATTATCCCAATGTGGGAGATTTCATCGCCATCATTGGAAACGAGAGGTCGAAGGAATTATTGGAAAAAGTTTGCCAGTCTTTCAAAACCCATATCCCCCAACTTCCTTTAGAATTTCTTATGGTGCCCGGGAATGGGGAGGGAATGGAAGAGGTGAGACTAAGTGATCATAGTACTTTCTGGGATCGGGGGGTATCAGCGCTGATGATCACAGATACTGCTTTTTTAAGAAACCCGAATTACCACCTCCCTTCGGATAGAATGGAGACCCTCAATTTCGAATTTATGCAAAATGTGGCCGTCGGAGTCTTTTATTCGATCGTGGAGTTGGCCAGATGAAGATCGGTGTGATTTCAGATACACACCTGAGGGAACCTTACCCTGAATTTATGAAGATGATTGAATTCCATTTCAAGGATGTGGAAAAGATTTTTCATGCAGGGGACTTTGTGGAATGGAGCATTGCAGAGTATCTTTCAAGCCAGAAAGAACTGATTGCTGTTTGTGGGAATATGGATTCCCAGGATATTCGGAAGGCATTTCCCCAGAAGAGGATCATTGAATTAAAGGGATTTAAGATCAGCCTGATCCATGGAGGAGGTTCTCCCTTCGGGATCGAATCACGCATCCGAGGAGAATTTGACAAAGTAGATGCGATTGTTTATGGTCACACCCATACCCCGGCGAATCACCAGGTAAAAAACATTTACTTCTTTAACCCCGGTTCTCCCACCCGCTCTTTTATTCACCGAGCCACCCTCGGTATTCTCCATCTCGGAGAAAAGATAGAGGGTGAGATTATTAAAATTTAAAAAATTAAATATTTGACCCATTCGGTGGTGACAAGCTTTATCCTTAAAGCCATTGTCCAAAGCGCCGCTTCCTTCGACAGGCTCAGGACACTGAGTTTATCGAAGTGCAGGGTCAACCCTGAGCAAGCCCCAGTATTTATGCTAGGGAGTCGAAGGGTTGATTATAGGGGTTTTAAATTGAATAACCTCTGATTGATGAATTCACCTACT
>JBEKWN010000025.1:0-48715 GCA_049513055.1 Thermodesulfobacteriota bacterium | reverse complement strand
TCTATCTTAGCGTGTTTTTATTCCTGATTCTTTTCATAACCCCAACCGCTTACACCATTTTTCAGCCTAGTAAACCTGAAGGATTGGGTTTTAAAACTCCGCAATTTGGTTTTTTAATATCCAAAGGAGAAGCGAAAAGATTAAACGATTTTTTAAAGGGTGAGTTAAAAGAAAATCAAGTGGTTTGGACGGACCTTCCTGAGATTTTAGAATGGGAAGGCGATCGGTTATGCGGATGGTTGCCAATAAGGATAGAGCAGATTTATGAGATTCATAAAAAAATTCCTGTGGACGCCATTCTTTTAACAAACTATCGAACCCCTACTCATATGGAAGAGGCATGGAAATACCTTCTGTTCAGTGAGCATAGTTTGCCCAAATATAGGAGTGTTAAATTATATAAAGGGGAAATGCTGTTTGCGAAATTGCTCATTCGTGACGATAAGGAATAAAGGAAACGGAGAGTAGAGAATGTGAGTTCATTGACAAATGAAAAGCGACGAATCCGTTCTCTGCAAATTCTTCAATGGGCGATTGTCCTCGCCGTCTTTCTTTTTTTGGGAAAAATGGTATGGGACAATTGGAGTCAGGTGAAGGACACTCAATTTACCTTCCGGCCTTTTCCCCTATTATCATCCACCCTCATATTTGTGTTCAGTTATTTTATACAGATTTGGGCATGGTATCTCATCACTCTGAAATTAAAGATTGCTCTTTCTCCATCAGAAACATTGAAGAGTTGGTTCTATTCGCAATTGGGTAAATATCTGCCAGGGAAAGTTTGGCTTCTCCTTAGTCGTTTTTACTTCTACGAATCGAGAGGGAAATCGAAAAAATCCATTTCTGTTGCCCTCTACTTTGAAATAGTGACGATCATCGCAGCAGCCGGTCTTATCTTTTTGGCTGCCCTCATTTTTCATAGAGAGATATGGCTATTTTACTCTTGGAGACAGTCCGGGTGGCTGGTTCTTCTATTGCTCTTAGGCTTCGTTTCTCTTCATCCCCGAGTTCTTCAAAAAATATTAAACTGGATCCTTGTTCAATTTAAGTGGGAACCTATCTCTTTATCTATTTCATACTCTAATATTCTTTGGATATTATTTGTCTGTATCGTATCTTGGGTAGTCGGAGGAGTCGGTTTTTATCTCTTTGTTGACTCGGTATATCCCGTGGCGCCACAATACATTTTATTTTTAACCGGAGCCTTGGCCATTTCGAGCACTTTGGGTTTGATAGCCATTTTTGCTCCCAGCGGATTAGGGGTGAGGGAAGGGGCTTTGGTTTACCTTTTTTCTTCAATCATGCCTACACCGGTAGCGGTGATCATTTCTATTCTCACTCGTATCTGGATGACCCTCATTGAAATCGGATTGATCGGAATGGTATATTTAATCAGTCAGTTTCACAAAAGGTTAGGGAAAGGGGATCAAAATGTCTAAGCGAAAAAAGAATCAAAAATTGGATAAAGGGAAAGAGATTCCCTTGACACCCCGCCGTAAAAAACCATCATTCCTATTTCACCATCTCATCGCCATCGCCCTGATTGCGGGAGTGGCTCTCGTAGCCTATTCCAATACTTTTCACGTCCCGTTTCATTTTGATGACCGGCCCAATATCACCCAAAACCCCAATGTCCAGATTAAGGTTTTTACTTGGGATCGCATGGAACGGTTGATCAAAAATACCTATAAGGAATCTATTCGAGTTTTTTCATACTTTACTTTAGCTCTTAATTACTATTTTGGAGAGTTCAATGTTTTCGGTTACCATCTGGTAAATTTTCTCATCCACATCGCTTCGGGAATCTTCTTATACTGGTTCCTTCTTCTGACATTCAATCTACCATTCTTAAAAGAGACCTATGGAAGCATTTCATATAAAGTGGCCCTCTTTACAAGTTTAATCTTTATCTCCCATCCTATTCAAACCCAAGCGGTCACTTACATTGTTCAAAGGATGGCCAGTATGGCCGGGATGTTCTATCTCCTCTCCATCGTCCTTTATATCAAGGGAAGACTTTCCACTGGTCGGCCTCGGGTTCTTTACTTTGGAGGAACGGTGTTGAGTTATCTATTCGGAGTTTTTTCAAAAGAGAATGTGGCCATTCTCCCTTTGTTCGTTGCCCTCTATGAGTTCTATTTTTTTCAAAATTTGGACCTGAGCCCGAGGGGCAAAAATATCCTTTTTGCTCTCATTGGCGCTATTCTCGTTCTTGGAGCCTTTGGATTTATCATCTGGGGGAAAAGGTATATTAATGTCACCATAGAAGGTTACGAAGATCGGACCTTTACCATGTTGGAGAGAGTTCTCACCCAATCTCGGGTTGTCCTTTACTATTTGACTCTCCTTGTATTTCCCCATCCTTCTCGTCTCAATCTGGATTACGATTTCCCCATTTCCAAAACGATTCTTGATCCTCCCACCACCCTGATTTCTATTTTGATCATCGCAGGGCTTGTCGGATACAGCATCTGGACAGCAAAGAAAAAGCCTGTTCTTTCTTTCTTTATTTTATGGTATTTCGGAAACTTAGTCATTGAATCATCGATCTTTCCTTTGGAAATGGTTTATGAACACAGGCTTTACCTCCCGGCCGTGGGCCCTTTCGTTCTATTTAGTTTATTAATGGTGAGAGGAATAGAGAAATTGAGATACAAAATCTCTTTCTTAAAACCCGCAATGGGGGTTGATAAACCAAACCCCTAATACGAATATGAAGAAGTTCAATGGAGAGATGGTTGACTGGTTTATTTTATTTCTCATCATACTCTTGCTGTCAATAGGGACTTATCAGCGGAATTCTCTCTGGAATGACGAAGTAGAGCTTTGGAAGGACTGCGTTAAAAAGTCCCCTAAGAAAGAAAGGACCCACCACAATTTGGGTTTTGCCTATCACGAACTGGGAAGGTTAGATGATGCCCAAGAAGAATATGAAGAGGCGTTAAGCTTAAATCCTTATTATTCCCTATCGATGTATAATTTAGGATTGGTTTTTTATAAAAAAGGATTCATGGACAAAGCTATTTATCATTATAAAAAGGCTATCGAATTGGATTCAAATTTTCCAGATTCCTTTTACAACCTTGGTCTTGCCTATTATCAAAAGGGTCTTTATAAGGATGCAAGTGAGGTTTATGAAAAACTTTTGGGAGTCAAACCTGACTATGAAAATGGACACAATAGCATGGGGCTCGCTTATAAAGGGTTAAAGAGATGGGACAAGGCGATCCGGTCGTTTCATGAAGAGCTGAGATATCATTCCGATAATATTTATGCTCACCTTTACTTAGGGGAGAGTTATGAGGCCATAAAAAATTATCCCATGGCACTTGCCCATTATAAAAAGGCCCTGAGTGATCCCAATTTACCGGATGCCGAAAAAATTCGTAAGGTGGTTTTAACCATAGAAGCAAGCCAAAGACAAAAGAAGGGGAAAGAGGATTGATAGGAAAGATTAAACCCCACCTGGCAGAGATCGTGATCTTCGTAGCCGTCATCCTTCTGCTTTCCGTGGGGACCTATTCAAGGAATAGACTTTGGAATGATGAGGTAGGCTTCCTTAACGATTGTGTAAAGAAATCCCCCAACAAGGCCCGGCCGTATGTCAACCTTGGGGTTGCTTATTTTAATGCAGGAGCATACGATAAATCGCTCGAAACAACCCAAAAGGCCGTACAAATCAATCCGAAATATGGAGAGGCCTATTACAACCTTGGCCTCACCTACCAAAAAATGGGAGATCTCAATAAGGCCATTGCGATGGAAAAGAAGTCGCTCGAAATGGATCCCACCTTATATTTGGCATATTATTCTCTCGGGGGGGTCTATTTTGAAAACGGTCAATATGAAGAAGCGGCCGAAGCCTACAAGAAGTTCCTAAAAGTTTTTCCATATTTTCCGGAAGCTCACAACCTTTTGGCCATTGCCTATGCAGCACAAAAGCAGTTTGATAAGGCCATCACAGAATTTGAGTGGGAAATTCGAATCAATCCTTACGATACTCTGGCCCATTTGAATCTGGGGCAAATCTACTGGTATGAATTTCAGAACAAACAGAAGGCCATTTACCATTTAAAAACTGCTTTAATGTTGGATCCCCTTATTCCTCATCGGGCAGAGATTCGTAGGCTTGTCCGCCTATTGGAAGGACTCCCGTAATGGTCTCTTTAGGTTTCTCACCCAATTGCCAGACCACTGCCATGGGCATTATGCCCCATAAAGATATTGAAAGAGCTCTGGAAGTTGCCTTGTCTCTGGACATTCCATTTTGGCCCCAACTCCCCAAGGTCAGCTACTTTGAGGACATGTATGTCCAGGCTTTGGATAATTTTCCTGGGGTGAGGATCGATTCGGTTCATCAAAAAATCTATTTCGACCTTTCCCGTTTTTATGAAGAGCTCCCCTCCTATTTTGAAAAGGCAGATGACCCCCAGATCTTTAGATTGACGAAGGAGTTTTCCCTTGTATACCATCGGTTTTTGGAAAGAGACCTTTCCCATTACGCCGCCATCCGGGGTCAGATGATCAGCCCAATCAGTTTGGGATTGAAGATCGTGGATGAGAACCAGAAATCGATTATCTACCATGATGAGGTCAGAGAAGTCCTGTTCGATTTTATTCAAAAGAAAGTGAATCAACAATACCAGGAATTGAGAGGGAAGAATCCTAATGCCTTTGTATGGGTGGATGATCCTGGATTGGGACTCATCTTCAGTGCCTTATCGGGGTATAACGAGTTCCAGGCGAAGACCGATTTGGATCGGTTTTTAGAAGGCTTGGAAGGACCGAAAGGGGTTCATCTTTGTGCTAAACCGGATTGGGACATTCTCCTCAAATCGAAAATGGAAATTCTCTCTTTTGATTCCTTCAATTGTGGAGTCATGATCATCAACTACCCATCCTTAAAAGATTTTGTAGACAGGGGGGGAGTCATTTCTTGGGGGATCGTTCCTACTTATACAGAACTTTTGGAGCAGGAGACCGCCGATTCTCTGATGGAAAGGCTGGAGACTTTTTGGAAGGACCTCTCCCGGAAAGGAGTGGATTCAAAAAGGCTGCTTCGCCAATCCCTTCTGGCGCCGGCCACCTGCAATCTACTCAATCCGGATAAAGAGAAGACCGTAGAGAAAGCGTTCGAAGTGTTGAAAGGGTTGTCAAGAAAGATACGGGAGAAATACCAGCTCAGTTAAGAGTTTAGAGTTATGAGTTTAGACTTATTATTTTTTAAGGATACGAGTCACGACTCACGAATCACCAATCACGAGGTAAACGATGAAACGAATTGGCATTATTACCAAACAGAATAAACCGGAGGCCGTACCCATTGTCAGAAGCTTGGTGGAGTGGCTCCGGCCTAAAAAAGTTGAAGTGTACATTGAAGAGGGAATGGGAAAACTGTTCCATCCTCCCCTCACAGGACCTCACTTGAATTCTGTCGGGAGGGAGGACATTCCCACTCATGTAGAGATGATTATTGTTTTGGGTGGAGATGGGACACTTCTCAGCGTTGCCCGTCTTGTAAGAGATTATGAGATTCCTATTCTCGGCGTCAACTTGGGGGGACTCGGTTTTTTGACGGAGATACCCCTGGAGGAGTTGTATCGCGTTCTGGAAAGGGTGGTACAGGGAGATTTTATCACCGATGAGAGGGTAGTCCTCAGCGCTGCGGTGATCAGAAGAGGGGAGAAAATGGCAGAGTTTACAGTCCTCAACGATGCGGTGGTCAATAAAGGGGCTTTAGCACGGATTATTGATCTTGAGACCACCATCAACGGGGAATATTTAACCACGTTTAAGTCCGATGGTCTCATTATTTCAACGCCTACTGGGTCTACAGCCTATAATCTTTCTGCAGGAGGACCCATTGTTTATCCCTCCCTTCACTGCATCATCATCACTCCCATTTGCCCTCATACCCTGACCAATCGTCCGATTATGATTCCAGATGATGTGGAGATTCGAGCCACACTTAAAACCAAACAACAAGAAGTCATTCTTACCTTAGATGGTCAGCAAGGGTTTATTCTGGAATTTGAGGATGTCGTAGAGGTAAGAAAAGCAGAAGGCCGCATTCTTCTCATCAAATCTCCCTACCGGCACTATTTTGAATTGCTGAGAGAAAAGCTGAAATGGGGAGGAAGGTAATAATTTAGAGTTAAGAGTTAAGAATTTAGGATTGAAATAAAAAATGGAAAAGACCAAGAGAGATATAAAAGAAAGGAGTTTTGAGTTTTCGGTAAGAATTATTAAATTTATACAAAAGTTACCAAAAAATCATGCCGGTTATAAAATCGGAGGACAACTTTTAGAAGCTGCTACTTCTATAGGAGCTAATGTTGAGGAAGCAACGGGAGGGTTTAGTAAAAAAGACTTCACATATAAAATGGGAGTTGCATTAAAAGAGGCAAGAGAATCGAATTACTGGTTGAGATTGATAAAAGTTTCTGAGTTAGCGACAGATAATGAATTAGATTTTCTTTTAAAAGAATCAGAAGAGCTTAGAAAAATATTAACCTCCATTTTCAAAACATCTAAAGGGCAATAAATCAATTAAGAATTCAGAATTAAGAATTTAGAATTGTCATTCACTAAAATTCATGGTTTAAAATTCATAACTCTTAACTCATAACTCTTAACTCATAATTGTCGGTTATGCTTCTCGAGCTTCGAATCAAAAATTTTGCCATTATCGATGAGTTAAATCTATTCTTCTCAAAAGGTTTTAATATTCTCACCGGCGAGACGGGAACAGGGAAATCCATTATCCTCAATGCCGTCCACCTCCTCTTGGGGGATAGAGCGACTGAAGAATGGATACGGAGCTCAGAAGAGGAAGCAAGCGTGGACGCCCTTTTCGACATCTCTGGAAATTTGGAGATCAAGGAGAGGATTAAAGAAAAGGCTCCGCATTTACGGGGCGCCGGAGAAGAGGATTCCCTCTTAATTCGGCGAGTGATCTCACGATCGAGCAGAGGAAAGGTTTTGATCAATGGAAATCTGGCCACTCTTGGAGTGCTTTCGGAAGTGGGAGAAGGACTTCTCAGCATCTATGGACAACACGAACATCAGTCTCTCCAGAGGGTGGAGACTCACATTGATATTTTAGATGATTTTGGGGGACTGCTTGGGCTTCGAGAGGAATTTCAAAAACAGCACCAAGAATTTGTCTCTTTATCTGAAGAGGTTGGAAGGATTCATGCAGAGAAGGAAAGAAGAGCGAAGGAACGGGAACTAATGGCCTTCCAGTCAAAGGAGATCGAGACTTCCGGGATTCAAATCGGAGAAGAAGAGTCCTTGAAGGAAGAGCGAACGATCCTCACTCATGCGAAAAAATTGATGGATTTTGCCCAGGTTTCTGAAGAAACGCTCTATTCAGAGGAAGGTTCAGCAATCGAAAGGATTCAGAAGATCCTCAATCAGGGGCGAGAGATGGCCACCATTGATCCTTCGCTTTCTCAACCCTTGAAAGCCCTTGAATCCACTCTCATCCAATTGGAGGAGATCGCCCTTGCTCTCAGGGATTATTCGAGAAGGGTGGAAGTCAATCCGATAAGGCTGGATGAGATTGAGAATAGGTTAGAGGAGATCGACCGACTGAAGAGGAAATATGGTTCAACCGCCGAAGAGGTCCTCTCCTTTAAGCATAGGATTGATGAGGAATTGGAATCATTCACCTCCGATGAAGAGAAACTTTCCCAATTAGAAGGCCGCTTGAAGCCACTCCGGCAAACCGTGATCGACTTGGGGACGAGACTTTCGGAGGAGAGAAAGAAAGTCGCATTAGAATTAAAAAAATCTGTAGAGAAGGAATTAAATTCCCTGGGGATGAAGAAGACCATTTTTGAAATCCATATTGATCCCTTGCCGCTTTCTCTGAAAGGAGTGGATCGGGTGGAGTTTCTCATTTCTCCCAATGTCGGGGAGGAGGTAAAGCCCCTGGCGAAAATTGCTTCCGGAGGCGAGCTCTCACGAATTATGTTAGCCATGAAAAGAATTCTGGCTAAAGTAGGGGGTAGACAGGTTCTCATCTTTGACGAAGTCGATTCTGGAATTGGAGGGGCGATGGCTGAGGTGGTTGGAAAGAAATTGAGAGAACTCTCACGACATCATCAGGTCATCTGTGTGACTCACCTTCCCCAGATTGCCTGTTTCGCCGACCAACACCACAGTGTGAGGAAAGAGGTGAAAGCAGGACGGACGATTACTTTAGTAGATCGATTGGATAAGGAGTCGATCGTGGATGAAATTGCCAGGATGTTGGGAGGGGTGAAGGTGACAGAGAAAACCAGAGCCCATGCCAAGGAAATGATTGAAAATGCCAAAAGATCGTGATAGTGAATAGTGATAGTGTTAGTGATAGGGGAATCATTAAACCATCACCAACACCAGACACCATCACCAGTAACTATCACCAGCACGAGGATGAGATGATCCGGAAAGCCAAACTCAATGACATCAAAGAAATTCAGCGGTTGATCAAACTCTATGCCCCCCGGGGAGGGATTCTCCCCCGGTCCCTGAGCGAACTTTATGACCATCTCCGAGATTTTTTTGTCTTTATAAGGAATCGCAAAGTCATAGGAATCTGTGCCCTCCACATCTGCTGGGATGATCTGGCAGAAATCCGATCCTTGGCTGTAGAGGAGGAGGATCAGAGCAAAGGGATTGGTGCAAAGTTGGTGAAAGCCTGTTTAAAGGAATCAAGACTTTTGGGGGTGAAGAGGGTTTTCGCGCTCACTTATGAACCTGATTTTTTTGAACGATTGGGTTTTAAGAAAGTGGATAAGACGGTACTTCCACATAAAATCTGGACTGACTGCCTGAAATGCGTGAAATTTCCGGATTGCGATGAAATGGCTGTGTTGAAAGAGGTGGGTTAACTTTTTGGGATCGCAAATTTTATATTGTAGATGATTCAATCTTAAATGAGGGGTAAAAGTCAAAACTGGGTTTAATAGACATTGTAATGTCAATCTCTGATTGTCGATAACACCTACAACTCTTCAAAATTATCTGGCGCAAAAATTAATGATTATGATGAGAAAGTAAGTATAGCTCTACTTTCTCGTATAACGATGCCACAAAGCACCAACAAACTGCGCAAGGATCCCACCTGCCGTGTCTATACCTACATCGACAACAGAAGCCGTCCGGGTTGGAACAAATGATTGGTGCCACTCATCGCTCACAGCCCAGAGCACCACCCCGATTACAGCAAATAAAGACCACCGCCACTTCCACGACGCAGTAGAGCCACCACAAAAGGCCCGAAATAATAGGAGACCTAGGATAAAATATTCAATGAGATGACCGGCTTTTCTAATCATTGCATGAATCAATCTAACTTCGTGAGACGAGATTTTTGGAAACAAGAACCGTAGAATCGCTTCTACCAGCGAAAATGTATTTTGCGAAGAGAATGCTTCCGTAGACATCCAAAAGACAAAGCACATCCATAAAATTACGGGAAGCCAATACCTGATGAAATTTCTGGAGCTTTGCGTCACCTTAGCCTTCACAGGAAATGGATGAAATGCTCAATACCTAAGGTCTCCATTACAGAATAAACCATTTGCAATTATATCATATTCGAGCTGGTGACTTAAGGATTTTCCGCAAATTTCAATATTTTGACGGAACCCCAACAAAATGTTAGGTTTTCCAACATAATTTTAATGTCCATGGTCTAACCCGTATATTTTAATTATGAAATATACCATTCTTAAATATGTAAACTTTCACGACAACTTTACTCCGCTCTCAATGTGATAAATTTCCCCAGTTTTTATTGATTTTAGATTGGTCTTTTATTTTGAAGGAAGTTCAACGAATCTGCATAAAGGTGCAAATCACTCCCTGAGTGCGCACAGCGGTACGACAACAGGTGGAGCACCCAGTTAGATGTGCAATGATTACGCCAGCGGCTCCTCAACTAAAAAAGCCTTGCTGAGATCAATCACCTCCATCATGTGAGCAATTGCTTCCTCCGCTTCTTGTTCCGAAAATGAGCGCTCACTGTAAAATGCTTCTTCGCGTGTTCTCCGTAGCGCAGTCACTATCTTCTTGATTTTCTCTACGCGAGCACTATCCGCAGGTTTGACCAGCGTTCGATGTAATTGTAAGGGCTGCTGTGTAATTGACGAATCCGAAATGGAGAGTATGACTTCATTGTTTAGTTTTACAGTCAACAGAGAGCCATTTATGTCGATGCGGAGGGTAACGATATCATTCACAGTTAGTGATGGGAGATAGTGCCCGCTGCCAATCTGCGTATACACATTTGATATACGCTTGAAGAACCTAATTCGGTTGCCCAAGAAGGTAACGGCGTAGCAGTTGCCTCCTTTTGCCACCAGGGAATACACAAATGGAATTGAGTATTTTGTTTTTTCTAATAGCCTCTGTAGATCATCAATTACTTTGTCGAGCTCATGTGATTGTCTAGGGGACCAACCGGCATAGAAGAACAGGGCTTTTATAAGCAGTTCCGAGACCCGGTACGCTTCAAATACAACTATATTCCACCGTCCAGCATCTTGCGCCTTTGGAATCACTTCATCCCGAATGAACACTGCATCTTTAAATAGGCGATCTCCGCTTTCGTATCTTTCTTCCCGCTTCATGTAATTGAGCCCTTAATGGTCGGACTGACCTATGACTCGAACAAGTTGCATACGTCTCTAAAGACCCGTAATCGTTTTTTGTATTAAAGTCCGGTGCGTTTTCAATTTTGTGAGCATTACGGGATGAAATCTACACCTACAAGTCAATAGTAGGAACCATATTAAGGAATTAAAGATTACGGGATGAAAACATGCATAATGTTCTTGGAAAAACCCAAAATCTGCAGGGAGTCCGGTTCTATATCTTCTTTCGCATTTTTCGTCTAGCCAACCCATACATGAGAAGCGGTAGTTTAAGAAATACATTCGTTAAGTCACGGCCGCTGACAAATCCCATTCGCCACGCTTTTCTGATGATATGGATGCCCTGCGGTATATCATAGAACTCCGACCGAATCCGGTTCCGAATTTGCTTCAGCTCCTTACGCCCGTAACAATCCGAATACACGGAACCGCCGATACGGTTGTAGTAGTAGCCCGGCGTTTCTTCAACCGCCTCCCTTAGGGGCGAGAACCTCTCGACGCGGAGTTTCAGGAAACTAATGGAATCCAGCTTGATCTCCTTTGCGAACTTCGGGATGTAGAGCATCTCTTCTTCCGTCTCACCGATATTACCATAGATGAAGTACCCGTGCAGATAGAAGTCGTACTGCGTCAGGACCGCAAACGCATCTCGGATCTGCTGTTGGGTGATCCCCTTCTGAAGCTGCCCCAAGATCCGATCGTGTGGTGACTCGATCCCGATCAGGAAACCCTTGAAACCCGCTTTCTCTGCCTTGTCGAGGACCCTGGGATGCTTTGAGATGTCAATTCGGGTCTGGACAACAAAGATCTTCTTGATCTTGTTCTCGATAATCAGATCGCAAAGCTGTTCGCTCCTCTTTGGGTTCGTAAAGAAGTTATCATCGCTGAAGAGCACGACATCGGCCGTAACCGTCTTCAATTCTTCGATGACCGATTCAACCGGTCGTTCCGTGTAGCTCCTCTTCTGTCCGAGCGGATTGAGACTGAAGGTGCAGAACTTGCATTTGAACGGACATCCCCTTGTTGTAAGTACCGTGTCGAACGTGCGGCTGCTGAATCGAACACCGTGTTTAACCATACAATATTCGTGCTTTCTCAGGGACCGGTCAGGAAACGGAATACGCGTGATGTCAGGCAGAGGATGGATCTCGTTGTGGACGACTCCTCCATTCTCCCGATAGGAAAGCCCACGGATATCCTTGTATGGGATCCCCGTGACGATCTGTTTGATGATCTCTTCACCCTCGCCTCGTACGATCATATCGATATTCGAACAACGGTCAAACAGATACTCAACTTCCTCCGTTGCTTTGTAGCCTCCGACGACTGTGCAGACCTCAGGAGGAAGCTGAGCCACGAAATCACAAACTTCCTCAAATCGAGATCCCCATCGGATGCTTACGCATAGAAGATCGATCTCGTTCCTAATAAACTTACTGAGTGCCTTCGGATCCTGGTAGGCCTTCTCATACCGAAGGTCGAGAAGCGTCACCTTGCCGACCAGGTCTTTCATGCTCGCGGCAATGTACTCAAGACCGGTCGGAGGGAAAACCCCTATGAGTGCAGTAGAATCCCCGAAATACGGGTTGAGGGCGAGAGCATGCTTGTACTTGATTATGTTAGGATTTATCATGTTGGGATTCTTAGTGTTTAGTAAGCATGGTAAAGTCTTATCCCCTCATTTTGGAGGAGGGGTACTTAGCTACCCCGAGGTCGGTTTGATATGAGAGTAATATCTTTAGATCCTACCTTTCTCCGAGTCATCGGGTGTAAAGTATTCTCGAGATCCTCCTCCTTCAATGTCTCATAATCCCAATTTTTGAAAACCTTAACAAACAAAAAATTAGACGGCCATTAAATTTTGATGAAGATATCTTAACCTTGAGAAATAGAATTTTAGGCTTTTACAAGAGGGTGATCACGTGGTGTAGCTTGGATCTTGGCTCAACTCACTGCAAACCTCGATTCTTTCATACAGATGTGAACTATTTCATCGATTATCACTTGAAATGTTGTACTGAGGGAAGAGATTTGAAAATCAAGAGTTCAGGAAGAAGTTAATAGTAGACTTGGTATTTTTTATGAGGTGGAGCATTTAATTTTACAAATGATGTTACTACTTTTCCTCCCCCAAAAGGATTCTCAAGACGGTGTTCGCTTGATGGTGGGCTACGATTCCCACTCTCGGCGCCATCAGCCCCACTCCAGGTTGCGCAGCGGTCTGTTGGTCCCCCACGATGAAGATCTTTGAAGAGAACCGGACCGTTTTGATCTCATTATTATCTCCATAACCCGCCACGCCTGAAGCGGCCACAATATATTTATCCGGCATCTTCTCTGAGACAGCGTTAATCAACATGGCCTTTTCTTCAGCGTGATCGAAGGCCTCCACCACCACCTCCGCTTCTTTAAAGATTCTTTCCACATTGTTTCGATCGAGTTTCTCTTGAGAGACCTGGATCTTTACATAGGGATTGATGGCAGCGACATTTTTTTGAAGGGCTTCCACCTTGAGCATTCCTATCTGATGGACGAAGTATTGTTGGCGATTCAAGTTGGATGGTTCCACCACATCGAAATCGACCAAGATAAGTTTTCCCACTCCGATGCGGGCCAACGCAATGGCAATGGTTGACCCGAGACCTCCCAGTCCGGCGATCCCTACAACAGATTTTTTGATTTTCTGATGAATTCCAGGTGTATGTCTTGCCGTCATGAAACATTCAAATTCTTCTGGAGAAGGGATCTCTCCTTTTTTGATGAAGACTATTTCATCTCCCTCTTTAAGAGGACGATCAGAGTTGACCGGAAAACCATTGTAGATGACCACATCAGCGTTGGGTTTAAATTGATTTTTTAAATCAAAGAGCGAGAAGTTAGGAGGAATGGATACCTTCTTTTCGTTGACCTTTATCCAAATTTCATGAGAAACGTCTTTTTTCATGGAAATCAAATTACATGAAGGGATATGAGTTGTCAATAACCGGCGCTATAATCAGGAAGGGCGGGATGGGAAAAAAATAAAGAGTTGGATTAAAAATCAATTGTGTGAGAGCATTTGCTGGATAATTGGTTCGGGGATTCTCCATTGCCGGAGAAAAAAAGCACGCTTATTCAATCTTTTTCGTTGAATCTCTGGGAGGTTTTCAGCATTTACTAAGGGAAGTTTAGATTCAAAGGATAGATTTAAAAAAGAGAGAAAATTATTCAGACTAACTAAGGTAAGGACGTACTTCGGTGCGGAAAACTCTAAGACGGGATAGTTATCCGAATTTACCCCTGTTACTCCCTCTATGAGCTTACTCACGGCATTATTATCAAGATAAAAAAAGCTCAAGAAATCCTCAGGTGTGTTTACGTCCACTCTGGCCAATCTTTGTTTTATCCTTGGCATAGCCATTCTTTTTTGGAACTCTGCATAGTGGATGGGAGGGAGATCTTCGGCAGAACCAATTAGTAAAGCATCTGTATTGGCAATCCAAATATGGACATAGGGGAATACTTTTTTGAAAGAACTGACTAAAAGACGGAAATGGTCTTTTTCCATTTGATAAATCGGTAACCACTGGCAAAATACCCCTCCTTTTTTCAACCGCTTAATGGCCAATTTAAAAAAATTAACAGTGAAAAGATTGGCATTCCCGGTCTGCCAGGGGTGTGAAGGTTCAGAAGTAATGATGTCGTAGGTTTCATGCATCGCCATCAACCAGGTACGTCCATCGAGGACATGCAATCGTGTTGCGGGAGAGCTCAAGGCAAAACCGTTGTCCTCGTTGAAGTAACGAGAAGCTTCCACGACTTCAGGGGAAATCTCAACGCAGTCCACTTTCTTCACAGGGTAATCCAGGACGCTGCCAAGGGTGATGCCCGTCCCCAGCCCAATCACCAAGACATCTTCAGGATGTTCAAGGTACATGATGGGAAGGATTCCCAAAAAGATTTCAGTATAATTATCTGTTGAATTACTGCCATCCGTTTTACCATTCACCCGGAGAAAACGAATATTCTCCCTTTGAAATACCGTCACGGTTGCAGAGGATCCTTCACGGTGATACAACAATTTATAGACGGACATGAAAGAATTGACATCTGTTGTTCCCGAAGTGTTCGCCATCGTTTTTCCATACATGTAAACGCCGGAATTCAATACTTTTGGATTCCAAGAGGGTAATAAAATAATTCCAGTGATTGCGGCTAAAACACACCCAATTGCCCAAGCAAACCTGGCCCACTTTTTTGTATCGGAGGTGACAATACTTAGGAGAGAGGCAGCCATGAAGTTCGCTCCCCCTCCTATGAGGAGGGTTTTTTCAACTCCGATCATTGGTATAAGGATGAAACCAGCAACCAGCGATCCAAAGATACAGCCCAATGTATTGAATGCATATACATCAGCCACCGTGGGTCCGATTTTCAATCCCCGATAATTCATAAAGATTCGTGTAACAAGCGGGAAAGAAGCTCCACTCGCAAAAGTGGGGGTGAGGATAATTAAAAAGCAGACGATAAATTCCGTGAAGGTTACTGTCCCCCAAGAAATACTCTTATTGGAAAAAAATATCGTGAAATAATCTGGCAATCTCCCGATGATAGGGGTTGTGATAAAAACAGAAGCTCCGATGACCATCTGAAGGATAGCAAATAAAACGATCGGGTGGCGAACCCGATCTATCAATCGACCAAGTACGATGCTGCCCAAGGCCATGCCGAGAAGACAGGTGGTCAGCATGGTGGCAAAGGCGTAGATAGAGGTACCGAACACCAAGATCAAAGCCCTGCTCCAAGTCACTTCGTACAAAAGTGCCAGGAATCCAGAGACCGTGAAGATAAAAAGCACAAAGATGGATTGGTTACGTGTGATTCTCGATGATTCGCCTACCGCCTTATTTTCGCTTGCAGTCGGTGGTTTTAATTCTTTTATGTCTTTGCCCAACATGCCCTTTGAAAACGTCCATACCATGAGACCCAAGGATACATTTAACCCTGCGCCTGCAAAAATTGTGAGCTGAATACCTAAAGTCGGTATGAGTGAAAAGGCGCCAAAGAAACAACCTGCTGCTGCGCCAAAAGTGTTTATGGCATAGAGGAGACCAATGTCTCTTCCAATACATCGGGGCGAGCGTGTGAGGGCCTGACTCAATAACGGCATCGTCGCACCCATCAATAGGGTAGGACAAAGTAAAAGCGCGGAAGAAAGCAATATTCTTATTAAATTGAGTAGGAAAGGATTACCATAGATGGATGGGAAAAGTTCTGTATGAACCACCTGGACGACGGAAAGAAGAGGAATAGACAGAGCGGCATATATCCCGATGCCTATTTCTAATAGAGCATAAGTCTTTAGGAAATTTTTAATCTTGGATAGGAATTTCCCGCACAGATAGCTTCCCAAAGCGAGCCCAAACATGAAGACTCCAACGACGGTCGAGATGGCGTAGGTCGTGTTACCGAAGACAAGGGTCAAGAGACGGCTCCACACAACCTCGTAAATGAGCCCGCAGAGACCAGAAAAAAAGAAAACCGTGAGCACTGCCCAGAAAGCTCCTGTCTTTCTACCTGAGTCAATCATCTTCTTAGGTGATTGGGGTGGGATGAAGGCTTGGCGTTTAGAAGAACCTTTATGTGAATTTAAGACTTTCCTTTTGTGTGTAGGCATACATTTGTTTTATGTATTGAGAGGAATAACAAGCATCAACAAGAACAATCGAACAAGATGGACTAATTCTTTTTCGCCAATCCGAACATCATTATCACACGTTAGATACATTGTCAATGAAACAGGCCTGTTTATCTCAAGAATAATTAGAAATACACATTTCAAGAAATGAACAGGATAAAGAATGTCTGCCTTCAGCTTTATGAACCACAAACAAGGGTTTAATGATTGACTTTTTAAAAGGTTGATGTTATTTGTTTACTGTTTTTTTCTTACTTACAGAGTTAGAAACATCGTGATGAAAATGTCACTTTCCTCAGGAAGACCAACGGTCGGGGAAGTTGATCTTGGAGCATTGGAGTTTAATTATCGGCAAATTCGAAAAAGAATTCCTGAGGGGGTGAAACTCCTGGCTGTGGTCAAGGCTGATGCCTATGGTCATGGGGCCATTCCAGTTTCTCTTAAATTGGAGAAATTAGGAGTGGAATACTTGGGGGTGGCGATTACTGAGGAAGGAGTGGAGTTGAGAAGAGGGGGAGTGAAAGCCCCCATTCTTGTCTTAGGAGGCATTTTTGGAGGAGAGGTAGATCAAATTTTTCGTTTCCGTCTCACCCCTGTTATCTTTAGAAAGGATTCTTTAAAACTCTTTTCCCGAGAAGCAGAGAGGCGAAAGAGGAAGGTGAAGGTTCACCTCAAGGTGGATACAGGAATGGGAAGACTGGGTGTCCCGCTCAGCCTCTGGCCCGATTTTTTAAAAGAGGTTAAACGATTTCCCAAAATCGAAATAGAAGGGATCCTTTCACATTTCTCCATGACCGATGAAGAGAAAGGTTATACGCAAAACCAATGGAGAGGGTTTCAAAGAGCTGTGGCGATTGCCCAAGAGATGGGAATTTCCTACCAATATCTTCATATGGCCAGCAGTGCGACGCTCACCGCTTTTCCGGCTTACTCAGCCAAGTTAGTTCGACCCGGAATCATGCTTTATGGCTCGTATCCTTCTCCCACTTTTCAAGCCCCCATCCCACTCAAGCCCGTCATGACCCTGAAGACCCGTATCCATTTTCTGAAACCGGTTCCATCTGGAACAAGAATCAGTTACGGAGGGACATTTACGACAAAGCGGGAGAGCTTCATCGCCACCCTCCCGATTGGATATGCGGATGGGTATAGCCGTCATCTCTCGAATCATGGAGAGGTGTTGATCCATGGAAAGAGGGCGCCTGTCGTGGGGAAGGTCTGTATGGATTTCATCATGGTGGACGTGACCGATATCCCCCATGTTTCAGTGGGAGACGAAGTGGTATTGATGGGAAGACAAGGGAGAGAGCAAATCACCGCCGAAGAGATCGCAGAGAAAATCAACTCGATTTCTTATGAAGTGTTATGTTTGATCGGGAAAAGGGTGCCACGGATATATAAAGAATAAATCTCAATGTCAAATGGCAAAGTTCAAATGTCAAATTTTGAAATAAAGGTTAAGGATGAGGTTGAGGTTAAGGTTAAAAAAATAAAATCCTAAACCTTAGCCTGAATTTTGACATTCATATGGAATTTGGATTTTGAAATTTGGCATTGTCATTACCTTCGGAGGTCGTCTTGAATCCATTTAGATGGATTGGAATGCATGTGATCCGGTTTATAGAAGAAGCAGGAAGGATGATCATCCTCTTTGCTCAAATCCTTGGTTGGACCTTTCGTCCCCCTCTCCAGGGGAGAGATATCTTAAAACAGATGGAGGAGGTTGGAGTTCGATCCTTTCCAGTGGTCGTCATCACTGCTGGCTTCACAGGAATGGTATTAGCCCTGCAGAGTTTTACAGGATTCAAACGGTTCGGTGCCGAAACGATGGTGGGGACGGTAGTGGCTCTCTCCATGACACGGGAATTAGGACCTGTTTTAACAGGGCTGATGGTTTCTGGTCGGGTGGGTTCAGCGATGGCTGCTGAACTGGGGACGATGCGGGTCACTGAGCAGATTGATGCCCTTTATACCCTGGCCACCAACCCGATCAAATACCTGATCGTTCCACGATTTTTAGCAACCGTCATCATGCTTCCCCTTCTGGTCATTTTTGCTGATGTCATTGGAATTCTGGGAGGATATCTGGTGAGTGTCCAGATTCTGGGGACAAACCCGACCCTCTATTTTCGAAGGACATGGGATTTTCTGGAATGGGACGATCTCTATATTGGACTGCTAAAGGCCGTTTTTTTCGGAATGATTTTGGCGATGATCAGTTGCTACCAGGGTTTTTCCACCCAGGGTGGGGCAGAGGGAGTTGGCCGGGCAACGACTAAAGCGGTCGTTATCTCCTCACTCACGATCTTGATCTCAAATTATTTTATTACGGCATTTTTATTTTGAGAATGATGGACAAGGAATCTGCAATTAAAATTCGTGTGGTCAGTCTTTATAAATCTTTCGGGGAGAAAGATGTTCTTCATGGCATAAACATAGCGGTGCGGCAAGGGGAAAGCATGGTGGTCATTGGAGGAAGTGGGTCGGGAAAGACGGTCCTGATCAAATGCATCATCGGCCTCATGCGACCGGATCAAGGAGAGATTCATGTGGATGGCCTGGAGATCACTTCTCTGGATGAAAAGAGGATGAACGAAGTTCGAAAAAAGTTTGGGATGCTCTTTCAAGGAGGAGCCCTCTTTGATTCCATGACGGTCTGGGAGAATGTGGGCTTCGGGCTCAGGCAGCAGACTCGCCTCGGTGAAGAGGAGATCAGAAGGGTCGCTTCTGAGAAATTGGCACTTGTGGGGCTAAAAAATGTTGAGGACCTGATGCCTGCGGAGTTGAGCGGAGGGATGAGAAAACGGGTGAGTTTAGCTAGGGCTATTGCTATGGAACCAGAGATCCTTCTCTATGACGAGCCGACGACGGGAATTGATCCCATCATGGCAGATGCCATCAATGATTTGATCGTTCAGATGAAAGAGAAGTTGAATGTCACTTCCATTGCGATCACCCACGATATGAAGAGCGCTTATAAGATTGCAGATCGGATTGCCATGCTCTATCAAGGAAAGATCATTGAGGTGGGGACCCCGGGTGAGATCAGGAACTCCTCCAACCCCATGGTCCAGCAATTTATTGAGGGAAGATCGGAGGGTCCGATCAAAATTTTGTAATCACGGCTACACTCCCTGCCCTCTCCTCTATGTCATTGGAGTGGTAGATATCGGATGGGGTGGGGAAATTGTGTAAGGAGGTGGTCAGAGATGACTAAAAAAAGTTCTGAGACGTGGGTCGGTATTTTCGTCGTGATCGGAATTTTTCTTTTGGTTTTTATGACATTGAAGATCGAAAGATTCCAGATTGGGAAAGAGGCAGGGTATCTGCTTAATATCTATTTCGACTCGGCCGTTGGTTTGGCTAAAAATGCACCCGTAAGGGTTGCTGGAGTCCGTGTGGGGAATGTGGAAAAAGTAGCATTGGAGCAGGGGAAGGCCAAAGTCATTTTCCATCTTCCGCACCGTATTACGATTTATAAAGATGCAAAGGCCTATTTAAAATCGGAAGGGTTTTTAGGAGAGAAATATATTGAGATTATCCCTGGAACACCAGGGAGTCCAAAAGTGGAACCGAATGGGGTGATCGAACAAGGATCGCCTCCGGCCGATGTCGAGCAGTTTCTATCCAATATGAGCGCTGTTCGGGAAGACCTCAAAGAAGTCATCAAACCCTTGGGGGATATATTGAAATCCATAGATCCTAAAAAAGTGGAGGAGATCGTTAACAACGTCGATAAGTTTTCGGGCCAATTGACAAGTCTTGCCAAAGATTCGAAGGAGACGATTGAAAAAGCGAAAGGTGCTTTCTCCAAGATGGAAGATATTGGAGAAAAAGTGAATAAGGGAGAGGGGACCTTAGGAAAATTGATCACCGATGAGAGTATCTACCGAGATGCCAAAGAGGTTGTGGAGAAAGTAAAGGAGACAGCCGAGACATTGAAGAATGTTTCAGATAAGATCGAGCGGGGAGAGGGGACCTTGGGAAAACTCATCCAGGACGAATCTCTTTACAATGAGGCCAAGGAGACCCTTCATTCCATGAAAGGGATCGCGGAGAAGGTGGAGAAGGGTGAGGGGACGCTTGGAAAATTAATCAATGATGATACCTTGATGAAGGAAACAGAGAAGACGATGAAAAAGGTTCAAAAAGCCGCTGAAGGGGTTCAGGAGCAAACGCCCATCACTGTATTGAGCACCATCATCGGGCTTTTCTTTTAATTATTTAGTGACGGCGATAGTGATTCGTGACAGTCCAAATATTGATTAATATTTTATTATTACGATTCACCGACCCATCAACAGATTTTGAATGACAAATGGCGATCCGAAAGATATTTTTTCTATTGGTTATTTTTGTATCCCTTTGTTTCATCCCCTCCTTTTCCGTGGCGGAAGAAAGACCGATCTCCCTCAATTTTTGGCCATTCTTTCATTACCTCTCCGATCCAATAGAGGGGACGAAAGAGATTGAGGGACTGGGTCCCTTCTTTCATTGGAAAAAAGATCCCTACCGAATGCAATGGGGAATTCGGCCCCTCCTGTACTGGACCGGAGATGAGAAAGAATCTCTTTGGAGATTGGAGGTCGTCTATCCTTTTGGAAAATATGAGGTCCAAGAGGGCTATAAAAAGGGTTACTTATCTCCCCTTTCTCTTTTCAAAGAGGAAACTTTCGATGGAAAGAAGAAATGGGATTTCCAATTTTTTCCTTTCTTTATTGGGGAGACAGAAAAGAAGCAAGACTATTTTGGCCTCTTTCCCCTTTACGGAACGCTTTTAGAGCGTTATGGTAAAGAGGAAATTCGTTTTTATTTTTGGCCTCTTTACAGCAGATCCACGTCAGAAGGAATTCATACCACAAACCTCCTTTGGCCTTTTTTCTCCTTCATTGAAGGGGAGAAGAAGAAAGGGTATCGTTTTTGGCCTCTTTATGGGCGACGAGAGGAATTCGGAATCTCAAAATCGGAATTCTTCTTATGGCCTTTCTTTTTAAGGCAGACGAAGGGAATGGATACGGATGATCCGGTTGAGGATAGGCTGATCTTTCCATTCTATATTTCAAAAGCGTCAAGGCATTTCGAGAGCAAAACTTTTCTCTGGCCTTTTTTCTCTCATGCCAGGGATCAGCTCACGGGTTTTGAGCAGTGGGACCTCCCTTGGCCGTTCTTTCAATCCCTGAGGGGGGAAAACCTTTACGGAATAAAATTTTTCCCTTTCTATGGTTATAAGGAGAAAGAAGGGGAGTTGAGAAGGATCTTCGTCCTCTATCCTCTCTATCAATTGGAGGAGGACCAGATGGGAGATGTCCAGGAAAAAACCTATCGCCTCCTCCTCATCAATCGAATCCGAACGGGTGAAACCCCTCGAGGGGATAAAAAAGAGAATTCTCTCCGAATCTGGCCTTTTTTTAACTACGAGAGAGAAGAAACGGGCCATGAGAAGTTTTACTTTTTCTATCTATTTCCATTTATAGATGATGGGTTTGAAAGGAACCTATTTCCACTGTTTCGGATCTTCCGGTGGGAGAAAGATCCGCGGGGAGGGAAGTCAACAAATCTCTTTTGGGGGCTTTATAAAAGAATAGAAAAGGAAGAATTGGATTTCTGGGAGGTCGCCCACCTGATCGGGCTCAAAAGAGGGAAAGGGTGGAAGACGGTTTCCCTTCTCAAAGGTCTGTTTTATTATAAAAGGGATGGGGAGACCGCGGATCTCAGACTCTTCTACCTCCCCTTTCACCTTCGTTGGTTTCATCGTAATCCCCCCCACCCCCCTTTAGCAAAGGGGGCCGCCGCCGTCCAAAGCCGCACCTACTTCACCCACTTTCCTTCCACTGCTGAAGCGGGCTACGTGGAGGCAGCAACAGCATCGGATGCAAAGGTCATGACTTTGGCGCCGGACGAAGGGAGGGGATTATTAATACAAAATGTAGAAGACGGTTTTAAATCCAATGAGAAGGAGTTTGCCGATGGGTGGCAAGAGGATCGGGATATTGGGAACCGGTTCGTTTCTTCCGGAGAGAATCCTTACCAATTTTGATCTGGAAAAGATCTTAAATACCAATGACGAGTGGATTTACAAAAGGACCGGAATTAAGGAACGAAGAATTGCGGCGCCCAATGTTAACGCTTCAGACCTTTCTAAAGAGGCTTCACTGCGGGCCATGGAAATGGCAGGGGTCTCCGTAGAAGATTTAGACCTCATCATTATGACCACGATGACTCCGGATACCGCTTGTCCTTCTGGAGCCAACTGGTTGGAGGCAAAGTTGGGCGCGCAGAAAGCGGTCTCCTTTGATGTGACCGCAGCCTGCAGTGGATTTGTCTTTGGTCTTTCCGTTGCCGAGCAATATCTTAAAACCGGCACTTACAAAACAGCACTGGTCGTATCTGTAGAAATTATGAGTCGGACCCTTGATTGGACAGATCGGGAGAGTTGTATCCTCTGGGGGGATGGGGCAGGGGCGGTGGTGATTCGAGCATTTGATGATTCTGAGAGGAATCAGCCCCTCCGGGAATCAGGAAAGGAGATCAGCGAAATCCTTTCCGTCCATATCCACACGGATGGAGTGAATGGTGAGAACTTGCTTCTTCCTGGAGGTGGGTCGAAGACCACTCCCATCTCCTATGAAAGCGTTGATAAGAAACTTCATACCCTGAGGATGATTAAAGCCAATGAATCCGTCCGAATGGCGGTGAAGCGATTTGCAGAGGCCGCTGAGGAGGCGGCTGCCATTAACGGTTTCCAAATTTCCGATGTGAAGTGGGTCATTCCCCATCAGGCCAATCTGCGCATGCTTCAGCAGGTGGCCAAGCGACTGAATGTACCCGTTGAAAAAGTCTATCTCACCATTGAGAAGTATGGCAATATCTCTTCCGCCACTATTCCTATCGCCCTCGATGAGGCGGTTCGGGATGGATCGATCCAAAAGGGGGATTTGATCGTCCTCACCGCATTTGGTGGAGGTCTCACCTGGGCCAGCAGTTTAATTCGGTGGTAACTGTTTCGTGCTATATGAATTAAGAATCTGTGGGCTGATGGGGATTATGTAAATTCCAAATATCAAGCACCAGTGATCAAATAAATTCCAATCACCAATACCCAAACAATGAGCAAAATTAAAGTGACCGAAATTCCAATCCCCTCCCCCCTCTTCTCAGGGGAGAGGGAAAGGGTGAGGGGCGGTTTGGTTATTTGAATATTGGTTCTTTGGAATTTGTTTGGGGCTTGGAAATTGTTTATTGGAATTTAATGGATGGGGTTTACTATGGACGGAGTTAATAAAATCATCGATCAAGCTCAAAAAATTCTAAGTGCGAAGCCCATCGATGGGTATGAAATTTATTTCAATCAATCTTCCCATTTTGATATTGAATCAAGGGATGGAAAGATTGAAACCCTCCAGACCTCTCGATACTTGGGGATGGCCTTTCGTATTTTAAATCATCAACGAATGGGTTTTTCATATACTACCTTTTCGAATTCGTCTCCTTCTGCCAGACAGAATTTTTCAGGAGAGTTGGATCGGATGATAGAGGATTCGATAGGAAGTGCTGAGGCGACCTCCGCAGATTCCTGTTTTGACTTCGCCCCTGTTCTCAAAACCGCTCCTCCACAGCTCCCCATTTTTGATGAAACCTTGGAGAGGATTTCAGAAAAGACGAAGATCGAAAAAGCAAAATATTTAGAGGATTCAGCTAAGTCTGTGGATTCGAAGAGAATTAAAAAGGTGAGGAAGGCATCTTACCAGGAGGTTCTCTCCAAGACAACCCTGATCAATTCTAATGGGCTTCAGTTTTCCTATGACCACACTCTTGCCTCTGTGAGCCTGACCGCTGTTGCTGAAGAATCGGGAGAATCAGAGGTGGGATGGGATTTCGATGTCAGCCATTTTTTCAATGATCTCGATACGAAGAAAGTTGGGCAATCAGCCGGGAGGAAGGCATTGGAAAGGCTGGGCGGAAAGAGGATTCCTACGGGTGTCTATCCAGTCCTCATTCGCAATGATGTGGCTTCAGAATTTTTATCACTCCTCGCCCATTCCTTTTTAGCTGATCAGGTCCAGAAAGGAAAATCTCCTCTGAAAGGAAAGCAAGGAGAAAGATTTTTTTCTCCCCTCCTCACGATTGTGGATGATGGACTTTACCCAAAAGGGATCTCAACCACCCCCATCGACGGAGAGGGGGTGCCGAGTCAACGAACCTCTTTAGTCACCCAGGGAGAACTGACCGGTTATTTATACGACAGATATTGGGCAAATCGGGAAAATCTATCCTCCTCAGGGTCACGAGTCGGGTCGACAGGAAACAGCCGACGCCATGGCATCAAATCCCCTCCCGGAGTCGGGATCTCAAATTTTTTCATTGAGCCAGGAGATCTCGATTTACCCAAACTGATGAAAAACCTCTCTCAGGGGATGGTGGTGGAGGAGGTGATGGGTCTCCATACGGTAGACCCTATCTCAGGGGACTTCTCTTTAGGCTGTGCAGGCGACTGGATCGATAGAGGAGAGAAAGTCCATCCGGTGAAATCGATCGCCATAGCAGGGAACCTTTTCGAACTCTTCCGAAAGGTGATTGCGGTAGGGGAGGACCTAAGATTTTTGGGAGGGATTGGATCTCCAAGTCTATTAGTGAAAGAGTTATTAATTAGCGGAAATTAAAAGAGATTTCACAAAATTCCCTTTGTTTCCAGAGGAAAAAGTTGAGATAAGAAGGGCTCGAAAAAAAACCTTGACAGGGGAATCCTTAGTTTGATATGTAAATAGGGTTTTTAAAAGGCGGCATAATTCGTAAAGGAATGGAACAAGGAGATTATTTTGGATAAAGATTACTTTAATATCCTTGTCTTTGGCCAAAAAACTTCCAAGACTCGGCATCTCCGGATACATAAAAAGACCTTTAAGATTGGGCTTTATCTTTTAGCCTTTGGCCTTCTTTCCACCATTTTCTTCTTTTGTGACTATATTCAAGTCAGAAAAAAAACCTTTGAATTGAATCAATTGCGGCAGGAAACTCAAGAGCAGAGATCCAAAATTCATTTTTTCTCATCCAAGATTGAAGACCTGGAAAAGCAACTCTCCAAATTGAAGGATTTCGATAAGAAAATCCGTATCATTGCCAATCTGGAGAAGGGGCAGGAAACGACTTCCTATATGGGAATGGGGGGGCCCTCTCCTTCTGATGTTCGAGAGAAATTGAAGGTAGAGAAAGACGAGAAGGGACTGGTTCAGCAGATGAGGACCGATATCGAGCGTCTCAAGTCAGAAGCGACGTCCCAAGAAGAGAGCCTCTCTGAACTCGAAAAACTTTTACAAACCAAAAAGGAGATGTTAGTCTCCACCCCTTCGATATGGCCAGTACATGGTTGGGTGACATCGGGTTTCGGTTTCCGAACTAACCCCTTCACAGGGTTAACCCAGATGCACGAAGGTCTTGACATTTCGAATCGGGTGGGAACTCCTGTGATTGCCCCAGCAGATGGAATTGTTTCGGACACTGGGAAGGATTACACCCATGGAAACGTCGTTGTGATCTCCCATGGATTCGGAATGACCAGCCGCTACAATCATCTCAATAAAATTTTTGTGAGAGCCGGGCAGAAGGTGAAGCGGGGCGATAAGATTGCCGAAATAGGGATGAGTGGTAAGACAACAGGTCCCCATCTTCATTATGAAGTAAGACTGAACGGCATTCCTGCCAACCCAATGAGATATATTTTGGACTAATTGGCCTTTTCAACCTGAAGGAAAAAGCCCGACGGAGAAGCTCTTCGTCGGGCTTTTTTGTTTTAAATGTTGAAACCTTACCCTATCCGTTATATAATTTTTTGAAATTACAGAAGAACTAAGAGGAGAAGGGTATTTTATGATTGGGTCACTGATCAAGAAGATCGTGGGGAGTAAGAACGAAAGGGAATTAAGAAGGATCCAGCCCCTTGTTGATAAAATCAACGAAATGGAGTCGAAGATCAGTCCCTTGAATGATGATCAACTCCGGGCCAAGACCTCTGAATTTAAAGAGCGGATTGAGCGAGGGGAGTCCATAGAGGAGATCCTCCCTGAAGCCTTTGCCGTTGTCCGTGAGACAGCGAAACGGACCCTCGGGGAAAGGCATTATGATGTCCAGTTGATTGGAGGAATTGTTCTTCACGAAGGCAAGATTGCTGAGATGGCAACCGGTGAAGGGAAGACCTTGGTGTCCACCTTGCCCGCCTATTTGAATGCCCTCAAAGGGGAGGGCGTGCATATTGTGACGGTGAATGACTATCTAGCGATGAGAGATAGCGAATGGATGGGGGTGATCTACCGGTTCTTGGACCTTTCCGTGGGAGTCATCCTCCATGAGCTAAACGATCAGGAAAGGAAGAAAGCCTATCACTGTGACATCACTTATGGAACCAATAACGAATTCGGGTTTGATTACCTCCGGGACAATATGAAATTTACCCTTGAAGATTATGTCCAGCGGGATCTGAACTACGCCATTGTCGATGAGGTGGATAGCATCCTGATTGATGAAGCCAGAACCCCACTCATCATCTCCGGTCCTGCAGAAGAATCGACTGATAAATATTACAAGATCAACCGGATCATCCCCTCTCTGAGACAGGGGAAAGATTATCAGTTGGAAGAGAAAAGCCACACAGCTTTTTTGACAGAAGAAGGAGTGGCCCATGTGGAGCAATTAATCCATGTCGAAAACCTCTACGATCCCAGAAATATTGAGACGCTTCATCATGTGAATCAGGCCTTGAGAGCCCATACCCTTTTCAGAAAAGATGTGGACTATATGGTCAAAGATGGACAGGTCATCATTGTCGATGAGTTCACCGGAAGGCTGATGCCAGGGAGGAGATGGAGCGATGGTCTCCATCAGGCTGTGGAAGCCAAGGAAAACGTCAAGATCGAAAATGAAAATCAGACCCTGGCCACGATCACTTTTCAAAATTATTTTAGAATGTATAAAAAGTTAGCTGGGATGACCGGCACAGCGGACACGGAGGCAGCGGAATTCCGTAAGATTTATAATCTGGATGTCATGGTCATTCCCACCAATATGCCCCTGATGCGAACCAATTACCCGGATGTCATCTACAAAACCGAGGATGAAAAGTTTCGTGCTGTGGTCGGGGAGATCAAAGAACTCTATCAATCTGGACGTCCGGTTCTGGTGGGTACGATCTCCATTGAGAAGTCTGAGAGATTGAGTCAACTCCTGAAGAAACAGGGGATCCCACACAATGTCCTCAACGCCAAACATCATGAGAGAGAGGCTGAAATCATTGCTCAGGCAGGAAGAGCGGGGGCTGAAACCATCTCTACGAACATGGCCGGAAGAGGGACGGACATCCTCCTGGGGGGGAATCCGAAATTCTTAGCTAAGACCTTGGTAGATGAGGAGCCTACTGAAGAGGCCGTTCAGAAGGCTTACGAAAAGGCTTTGGCCATTGTTAAAGAAGAGAAGGAGAAGGTCATCCAGGTGGGAGGTCTCCACGTATTGGGAACGGAGCGGCATGAGGCCCGGCGCATTGACAATCAATTGAGAGGAAGATCTGGTAGACAGGGCGATCCCGGTTCCTCCCGATTCTATCTCTCTTTGGAGGATGACCTCTTGAGGATTTTTGGCTCGGAGAGGATTTCTAATATTATGGATCGGTTGGGAATTGAAGAAGACCAGCCCATCGAACACGGACTTGTTACCAAGGCCATTGAGAGCGCTCAGAGGAAAGTGGAGGCCCATAATTTCGAAATCCGGAAGCATCTATTGGAATACGATAATGTCATGAACAAACAGAGAGAAGTGATCTATTCCCAACGGCGTGAGGTTCTGGGCAGTGAAGACCTGAAAGACACTGTGATGGAGATGATCGAGGAGCAGAGCGAAGGGCTCGTTGATTTCTATACAGATGAGAAGGAACATCCCGAGGATTGGGACCTGAAAGCACTTCAAGATGCCGTTTATCAACAATTTTCTTTCAAGTGGTCTGTCTCCTCGATAGAAGAAAATGGAATCAAGAGAGACCCATTGAAAGAAATGATTGTTCAGAATGCGAAGGACGTTTACCAGAAGAAGGAGGAGGAGTTTGGAGCACCCATGCTTCGATACCTAGAAAAGGTGATCATGCTCCAATCCATTGATTACTATTGGAAGGACCACCTCCTTGGCATTGATCAGTTGAAGGAAGGGATCGGTTTAAGAGGTTATGGTCAGAAAGACCCTCTTATTGAGTATCAAAAGGAAGCCTATCAAATGTTTCTTGAGATGTTGGACAGGATAAAAAAGGATACCGTTGAAAAACTCTTCGCCATTCAGATCGCCAAGGAACAAGAGATGAAGGAAGTGAAGATGGAAAAAAAACAGACCTTCATCATGAGCCGAGGGGAGGCAGCCCAGGGCGGGGGTGGAAAAACAGAAGACGGAAAAGGCGTAACCATTCGACGGGAAGGGAAGAAGGTTGGACGGAACGACCCCTGTCCATGCGGGAGCGGAAAGAAGTATAAACGATGTTGCTTGCCCAAAGAGGAAGAGGCAAGGGCCTAAATAAATATTGTCTAAACAAAGCGGATCTATTAATTATTTAATGGTATTGATTTTCTCAGAAACTTTTGTGTTGGAATAACTCTTGGAACGTTGTAGCTATTTTTCATAAGGTTGCCGCTGTAAAGTTTTCTCAGCACACTTGTCAGCTCTTTATTTTTGGAAGGGGGCGGGGAGAAGAATGAAGCCACTCGATTTTAAGGTTCCGGGTTTTCTTTTTTCGGGGATTTCGGCAGGGATCAAGAAAGATGGGAAGAGGGATTTGGGCCTGATCTACTCAGAGGTCCCTGCTCGAGTGGCCGGGCTTTTCACCACGAATAAGGTGAAAGGAGCACCTGTACAATTGGATATGGCCCGAATCAAGAAAGGTCTCTGCCAGGCGATCATTGTGAACAGCGGTAATGCCAATGCCTGTACAGGGATTCAGGGACGGAGGGATGCCAAGAGGGTTTCTTCGT
Organism: Thermodesulfobacteriota bacterium; assembly: GCA_049513055.1. Taxonomy (GTDB): domain Bacteria; phylum Desulfobacterota; class BSN033; order BSN033; family UBA1163; genus UBA1163. The sequence continues at coordinate 19,397 of JBEKWN010000025.1, read as the reverse complement.
TGATTGCGAAACAATTAGAGATCAATGAAAAGTTGGTGTTTCCTTCTTCCACGGGGATAATAGGAACCCCACTTCCAGTAGAGAAAATTGAGGGAGGAATCCCCGAATTAATTAACAACCTTTCTGCGGAAGGTTGGATGAAAACTGTGGAAGCGATGATGACCACAGATACCTTTCCAAAGATTGAAGTGGCGACCTGTCGCATTAAAGGGAAACAGGTGAAATTATGCGGAATGATTAAGGGTGCAGGTATGATCTGTCCCGATCTGGCCACGATGCTCTCATTCTTGGTAACCGATGCAAACATCAAAGGTTCACTTCTACAACAGATGCTCGAAAAGGCAGCCGAGGTTTCCTATAACCGAATCACGATTGATGGTGAGACCAGCACCAATGATACCGTTTTACTTTTAGCCAATGGAAAGGCAGGTCATCCAATTTTGAATCGAATGGATCGAGATGGAGAAGCATTCAAATACATGCTTTTTGAGGTTTGCCAGAATTTGGCAAAGAGCCTTGTAAAGGATGGAGAAGGGGCAACAAAGTTCATAAATATTTTTATCCGGGGAGCAAAAAATAGAGAAGATGCGAAACGAGCCGCCTATGCGATTGCTCATTCTCCTCTGGTAAAGACCGCTTTCTTTGGGGAGGATGCCAACTGGGGAAGAATCCTATGCGCCTTAGGACACTCTGGCGCTCAAATCAATCCAAATCGAATTGATGTATTCTTTGATAAGGTCCCGATCGTGAAAAACGGGATGGGAGTTAGTCCCCGATTAGAAGAGAAAGCCGAAGGGGTTATCAAAAAGATGTCCTTTGGGGTCACCGTGGATCTCCATCAGGGAGAGTCCCGATTTTTCGTCCTCACCACCGATTTCTCCATTGATTATGTCAAGATCAACGCCTCCTATCGGTCTTAAAAATAAAAAAGAGGAGATAGGGTCATAAGGAGATAGGAAGAAAAAGTCCCACCTACGATGAATTGCGAAATAAAGATGAAAATTGCGAGAAGAGAGAAGCGATGCGATATTTAAGGATTCCCCCTCTCATTTTGATGATGGCATGAGTGGGAGGAACTTCTTTCGGGCAAACCTTCACACAATTAAAAACAGTCTTACAACCCCACATCCCTCTTTGATCATCCATGGCCTTCAGGATCTCTTCATTCCTCCTGTCCCTTGGATCAGCCAAAAAACGATAAGCCTTGGCCAGCATGGCAGGCCCTAAGAATTGAGAATCCTTCTCAAAAGCAGGGCAAGACCCAAAACAAATTCCGCAAAGAATGCATTGGATATAGGGATCGATCTCCTTACGTTCATCTTCCTTCAATGTATATTCTGTTTCGAGGGAGACATGTTTACCATGAAGATAGGGTTCTATTTTTCGATAGTGCTTGAAAAAAGTTGACATATCCACAACGAGGTCCCGAATTACTGGAAAGTAGGGGAGGGGTTCGATGAGGGCAGGTTTTTTCAAAAGGTCTTCAACATGAGTTCGACAGGCAAGGACATCTTTGCCATTGACTCGCATTGCGCAGGAGCCACACACAGCTCCCCGACAGGAAAAACGGAAAGCAAGCGTCCCATCTTGTTCATCTTGAATGCGCAGCAAAGCCTCCAGGAGATTCATTTCTTTCCTGGTCTCCACTTGAAAGGTTTCGATCCACTGCTGAGGATCTTTCTCCTTATGGAAACGTTGAATTCTTAATGTTAAAAGAGAAGATTTCATTTTTAACCTTTAGCCTAGAGCTTCTAACCTATAGCCTTTTCTTTTTAATACGTCCTCTCTTTGGGTGGATAGGAAGTGATGGTCACCTTTTTATAATCGAGCTTTACTCCTTCTGCTGTTTTGAAAGCCATGGTATGACGAAGCCAATGCTCATCATTTCGATTTGGAAAATCCACCCTGAAATGGGAACCACGACTCTCCTTTCGGGCCACGGCTCCCTCCACAATCACCTCTGCAAGATGGATCATTCCGGACAACTCCAGGTATTGAATCAATTCATAATTGAAGGCTAGACCTTTTTGTTTGGGACTTATCCTTTTCAATCTTTTTTTCAATTCCCTGATTTTCTCTCTTGCGGAGAGGAAATCTGATTCCTTTCGAAAGATTCCAACCTGGAAGGTCATTAAGGCCCTCATCTCATCCCTCAGGGAGAAACAGGGCTCCTCTTTCTTTCGTCCAAAGATTTCTTCAAGCTCGGATTGAAACGCCTTCAAATGATCTTGAAAGATGATCTTATTAAAACTCTGTTTCTTTGTCTCAACGGTTTGAGCTGATTTCCTTCCAGCCCTCGCTCCAAAGACCAGCGTTTCTAAAAGGGAGTTTCCGCCTAACCGATTGGCACCATGAACACTCACACAGGCACATTCCCCTGCAGCAAAAAGTCCGAGGAGAGGAGTCTCCCCATCGACATTTGTTGGGATTCCTCCCATGGAGTAGTGCTGTGCCGGTTGAACCGGGATGGGTTTTAAGATTGGATCTATTCCTGCAAAGTCCATGGCGATTTGGCGAATACCCGGGAGGCGATCCAAGATCTTTTCTCTTCCTAAATGTCGAAGATCGAGGTGAACAAATTCCCCTTCGAAACCACGACCCTGGTCGATCTCTGTCTGAGCGCCTCTGGCCACAATATCTCGAGGACCAAGTTCCATTAGATGAGGGGCATATCGTTCCATAAATCGTTCGCCATTCACATTGGTAAGATACCCTCCTTCACCTCTTGCTGCTTCTGTAATCAAGATGTTCGTTCCAAAAAGACTTGTAGGATGGAATTGGATAAATTCCATATCCTCAAGAGGGACGCCTGCTTGATAAGCCAAGAAGCAACCGCTTCCGGTGTTGATCACAGCATTGGTGGATCTAAGATAGATTCGACCATACCCGCCAGTTGCCAAAATAACAGCCTTAGCTCGGATCGGGATAATCCTTCCCTCGAAGAAATGGAAGGCAAGAATGCCAATACATTTTCCATCCTCTATCACCAAAGAAAGAGCATACCATTCTTCATAAACAGGAATTTGAAGTCCAGTTATCTGCTCATAGAGAGCATGAAGGAGATTGTGACCGGTTCGATCGGCTGCATAAGCGGCTCGCGGGAAACCCGCTCCTCCAAAAGGTCTCTGAGCGATTTTCCCATCTTCGGTTCGGGAGAAAAGAGTCCCCCAATGCTCCATTTCAATGACCCTCTCGACTCCCTCTCGGCACATCACCTCCACAGCATCTTGATCGGCTAAGTAGTCGCTTCCTTTTATCGTATCAAAAGCGTGATTTTCCCACGTATCTTTAATAGGGGCAGGTGCATTTCCTAAGACGGCATTGATCCCTCCTTGAGCAGCCACAGAGTGAGATCGTAGAGGGTGAACCTTAGAGAGGATGGCTACATCTCTGCACACTTTTTTGGCTTCTATGGCAGCCCTCAAGCCCGCAAGGCCTCCGCCAATGATTAAAATGTCGTGAGAAAGAATTTCCATCGGGAGTTAAACGATAAGTGTCTCACCACCGTAAGAAAAAATAGATGTAAGAAAAGGTAAATAATCCGGCACTTATGATCGTGCAGGCCCAGAATAGAAACTTTTCTTTTTTCACCATTCCTAAATCGATCAGGAAAAGTCGAAGTCCATAAAGGGCATGAAAAATGAATACAAATAGGAGGAGTAAGTCGAGGATTCGATTTTGATGGAGCCCTGAAAGCCAGGAGATTCCAACGATCTTTCCCACTAAGGAATAGCCGGAGAGGATTTTTAATCCCACCAGAATGAGAAGCAAAGGACCACTGAATCGAATAAAATAGTAAGGAAACATACCTAAAAACTCAATTTAAAATTATCAATGGAAAATTATCAATTAACAATTTAAGAAAATGCTAATTTTGCTCTGCCCCTTGCTCATTGAAATCTTAGCGACCCAGAGTGGCTTTTTGGCGGAGGGGTTTCAATAGAAAGTCGAGAGCATCGAGCATATTCATAAAGACCACATCCGCCTTCTTCATCGCTTCTGAAAAAGTTCCTTCTTTACCCATGACACAGATGCCCAAGCCAGCCTCCTCAATCATTGAAGCGTCATCTACTCCATTTCCAATAGCAACCGTCCTGCTCGCTCCCAATTGGCGCAATAAACCCAATTTCTTTTGGGAGGCTTCTCCTTCCTTTAAATAGATGATCTCTGCTTTGACTTTTTTTAGAACCTCTTCCAGAGGTTCTTTTTCTTCCTTGGTCAGGATGTAGATTTTGGTACGTTTGGAGAGAAGGTTGATCTTATCCTTTGCCTTGGAGTGGACCCGACGATCTGAGGCAAGGGTTCCCTCAAAATCTAATAGAATGAAATCGATTTCCAAAGGCTCTTGACCAGGTCTCAGAATTGTAATCATCATTCTTACCCCTTGGTAAAACGTTGCCGCATGACTTCGTAAAGGATCATCCCCCCAGATACCGAAGCATTGAAAGAGGAGAGCGGGCCTTTCATTGGAATCGAGAAGAGTCTATCACACTTTTTCTTCACCAAGGGTCTGATCCCTTTCCCTTCCGCACCAATGACAATGGCCAAATCCATGCTGAGATCAAGTTGGCAAATCGAATCTTTGGCCTCCCCTGAGGCACCGTAGACCCAGATTCCTTCTTTTTTTAAGGCATCGATGGTGGTGGCAATATTCACCACTCTTGCAATCGGAAGATGAGCAACGGCTCCTGCAGAGGCTTTGATTACTACCGGGGTGATTCCGACAGACCGGTCTTTCGGAATGATGATCCCATGGACTCCACACCCCAGGGCAGTTCGAATGAGGGATCCAAAATTTTGTGGATCCTGGATGCCATCGAGGATGAGAAAAAGTGCTTTGGTCCCTTCTTTTTTCCAGTGGAAGAAAATTCCTCCGACATCCGCATAGGAAGTTTCTTTAACGAGAATCACGACATTCTGATGAACGCCCCCTTTTGTCATTCGTTCGAGGGATTCCTTGGTGGTCAACGTCACAGTGATTTTCCTTTTATTGGCCAGATCAAGGATCAATTGGAGTGGGGGATGAGGGGTTTGAGTGCCGATCAAAATCTTTTCAATTTGGAGGTGTGATGATTTTAATGCTTCTTGGACAGGATGAATCCCATAAATTATCTGAGCCATAAATTTAAAAATTAAATTTCAAATGCCAAGGTTCAAATGTCAAATCCAAAGCTCAAATATTAAAAACTTTTTATTTTTGAACTTTGACATTCATTTGGCATTTGGATTTTGGAATTTGGACTTAAATTATGAAATATCCTCGATAATTTTTTGAACTGCCTCAAGGGGGTCTTTCGCCTCTTTGATGGGGCGCCCAATCACAAGATAGTTCGCCCCTGCAGAGATCGCCTCTTTCGGCGTGAGGGTTCTCTTTTGGTCGTCTTTTTTATCAGAAGGAGCACGGATGCCAGGAGTGACGATGAGAAATTTTCCTCCGCATCGCTCTCGGATGATCCCGATTTCTTGAGGGGAGGCAATGACTCCATCCACTCCTGCCTTGGAAGCCAGGGAGGCAAGACGGCCCACCTCTTCTAATAGAGGACCCTGCACTCCCACTTCCTTCAAGGCGCCTTCATCCATGCTGGTGAGGATGGTGACGGCCAGGATAATAGGTTTTGGAATGCCAAGACTTTTAGCCATTGTCCTGGAGGCCTCTACAGTCTTTTTCATCATTTCAAAACCTCCCAGGGCGTGAAGGTTGAACATGGCCACATTCAATTTGGTGGCTTCCTCTCCTGCCTTGGCCACGGTATTAGGAATATCGTGGTATTTAAGGTCGAGAAAAACTTTTTGGCCCTTCTGACGGATCATATCAATGACCTTTGGCCCAGCATGAGTGAAGAGCTGTTTCCCTACCTTAAATATCCCCACATGATCTTTTAAGAGGTTCACCCAACGTTGGGCCTCTGTGAAGTGGTCAACATCGAGGGCAAAGATGATTTTGTCTTTGGGATTGCTCATAGAACAATGATTCATCAAAAAATTCTGATTTGGATACCCTATCATATAAATGTTATAAAGGTGCTGTCAATGAATAATTTATGGAATTCCCCCGCTGAACCCTATTCATTTTAGGAAAGCCTTCTTTGCAAGGAGATAGTCTTTTAGTATAAAAAGAGGAAGGACAAAGTTTTTAATTGGAAGCAAATGGAGATGAATGAACTGGAAATCAGAGAAGAGAACCGAAAGATTCGTTACCTCCGGTTCTTAGCTGATTTTTCTATATTGTCGATCCTACAGGATGACCTCTTACTCCAAGAAGCGCAGGAGTTGGTCGAGGATGTGAAACGGGCAGCCTGCAGCCTCTTCCCTGGAAAAGAAGAGACATTCGAATTGATCTATCGACCAAGGTTTAATCGGGTAATTGAAGAAAGATTTGGATTCCAGTGAGAAAGAAGAAGAATTTAAAGAGGTAGGAAATCAGGATTCGCCAATCACGATGATATTGTCGTCAGCATGAGTGAGCCTTTCCACTCCATCTTCGGTCACTGCATAATCGTCTTCAAGAGCCACAGCACCCATCTCTGGAAAGATAAACTTCGGTTCAAAGGCAAAGACCATTCCGATTTCTAAAGGTTGAGAGAACCCCCTGGCGAGAAGAGGGAGTTCATCAATTTCCAAACCGATTCCATGTCCAACAAAAGGAGCCTGGTTCTTTTTCGTTCCAATGAAATAGTCTTCCAATCTTCTTTTTTTAACGATTTGTGAAGAGAGATGGTAAAGATCAGAGCAAGGAACTCCGGGCTTGGCCATTTTTTCCATTTCATCCCGAATCTCTAAGGCTACTTGATAAGCTTCTTTAAGCTTTTGGGGGAGAGTTCCAATGACATAGGTCCTTGCCCCATCCGTGATATAACCGTTATAGGCAATACTGAAATCGATTTGGATGGGTACATCTCTTTCAATTGAATTAAAGCTGGAACCTTGGGGAAAGGCAGGGGAAATTCCTGGGCCGATGACCGAGACATCCAAGTGAGTGAGCACACTGCCTGAGTTCCCCGATAACACACAGGCATTGACCATATCCTGGTTCCAGGCTCTCATTCGGGTAAGTCCTTGATGTCCCCGACGCCTTCCTAATTCAATCAAATGGGATTCTGCCTCAATTTCGGTCACCCCCGGTTTGAGGATTCTTTTTGCGTATTCGAATACTTCATCAAGAATTTTTGCGGAATATCTCAGGTGGTCAATTTCGTACGGGGATTTAATCATCCTGACCTGTTTGATTGCCTTTGAGATATCTACAAACTCCGATTGAGGAAACATCTTTTCCAGTTGTCTGAATTGGCTAACCGGCAGTACATCCCACTCAAGACCGATGCGTTTTAACCCTCCTTGTTTTTTGAGAATGGAGGAGATAGCTTTTGGACGTTCGATGAGAATGGTGTTTTTTAAGGGAGATTCCTTCCTGGCTCGATCAAAATCTTTTTGAACCATAAGAAGGGGTTCCCCAACATTGGGGATGAAAAGGTAGGAGCGCTGGATCGTCCCGGAAAAGTAAAAGAGATCGACATTCTGCAGAATCAGGCAAGATTCAACCTTCTCTTTTTTTAAATAAGACTGGAGATTTTTAATCCTATTTTCAATTTCTTCCTGTGGAGTCAATTCCATTCAGCTTCTCATCTCTTGATCGATCATTTCTTTGATCTTCGATAGGGCTTCCTCCTTCTTCACCAGGAAGATCTCTCCAGTCCTCCTCTTTTTAATTTCCACCAACCCCTTCTTTAAATTCTTCTCTCCCAAAGTCACCCTCAATGGGATTCCGATGAGATCGGCATCTTTGAATTTTACTCCTGGGGTCTCTTCGCGATCATCATATAAGACTTCTATGCTCTTGTCCGAAAGAGTTTGATAGAGTTGCTCTGCTGTCTCCTTCAGCAACTCCATTTTAATATTAACAGGGAGGATGAGAACCTGGAAGGGAGCGATGGGCATAGGGAAGATAATTCCATTTTGATCATAGTACTGTTCGATGGCGGCAGCAACCGTCCTTCCCACACCAATCCCATAGCACCCCATGACAATCTCTTTTTCTCTTCCCTGATCATCCAGAAAGGTAGCCCCCATGACCTTACTGTATTTAGTTCCAAGCTTAAAAGTATGACCGACCTCAATTCCTTTATCCAGCCGGGTCTCTTCCCCACAAAGGGGGCAACGGTCTCCCGGAGTGAATTTTCGGATGTCCACAAACTGAGAGACCTGAAAATCGCGGCCTGCATTTACATGGATGAGATGGGCATCCTTTTCATTGGCTCCGGTAACGAAGTTGACCATCTCCTGAATGTCCAGATCGGCGAGAATAGGGATGGAGAGGCCGATGGGGCCAGCAAATCCTTTGGGAGCATGGGTGATCTCTTCCACCGTCTCCTCACTGGCTAATTGAATGTTTTCAATACCCCATACGGCTTTTAGCTTCTTTTCGCTGATCTCATGGTCTCCGCGAACCAAAGCCGCAACGCATCCTATATCGCTTTCGAAAATGAGGGTTTTCACCAATTCCTGGGATGAAACATTAAGAAACTGTGTGACTTCTTCTACGGTCCGCTTCTCGGGTGTCAATATTTTCTGGACAGGCTTCTGAGATCCTTTGCCATGCGTTTGACCCCTTTTCCCTTGTCTTCGAAATTCCGCTTTTACAACATTGGCTGCATAAGAACAGCGGGTACAGCTGACAATGATTTCCTCTCCCGTTTCAGCCAGAACCATAAATTCATGAGAGAATGTTCCTCCGATCAGACCGGTCTCTGCCTCCACCGCTTTGAATTTTAAACCACATCGTGTGAAGATGCGGGTATAGGCCTCGATCATCTTTTGGTAACTTTCGTCAGCTCCCTTTTCATCAACGTCGAAACTATAAGCATCTTTCATGATAAATTCACGAGCACGCATGACGCCGAAGCGGGGCCGAATCTCATCTCTGAATTTGGTTTGGATCTGATAGAGATTGAGTGGCATCTGGCGATACGATCGGATCTCTTTTCGGGCAATATCTGTGATGACCTCCTCATGGGTGGGTCCCAAACAACAATCCCTGTTGTGGCGATCCTTAAATCTTGCCAGTTCACTCCCATATTCTTCCCACCGATGGCTCTCCTGCCAGAGTTCCGCAGGTTGAACAAAGGGGAGCAATGCCTCAATGGCACCGGTCCGGTTCATCTCCTCACGGATGATGGTTTCCACTTTTCGAATGGATCGAAGGCCCAAGGGCAAGTAGGAATAGATGCCGGAGGCCAGTTTCCGGATCATCCCCGCCCGAAACATCAGTTGATGGCTGGGGGCTTCTGCTTCAGAAGGAACCTCCTTCAATGTCGGTAGCAGATATTGTGAATATCGCATTTCCATTCCTCCTCCCCTCTCCCTTTCCCTCTCCCCGGAGGGGAGAGGGATGAGGTGAGGGGGCCTTCTTGATTTTTCTTTCTATCTAATATATATAAACTTCTCACCAATGAAAAGAATCGCTCCTATTCAAGGGTTGACCCTTTTTTCCTTGATCGGTTTGATCATTTTGACGCTCGTTTTCCATGGCCAAATCCCACTCTGGCATTCTTTGCTCTTTCGTTACACCCTCTTATTAGGTCTTCTCTTTGTCCTGAAATTATCATGGGATCGAAAAGCGATGGGAAAGACGGGAACATTCTTTCATCATTTTTCTCCCATCCTATTTGTCGTCCTCATCTATGAGTCTCTTGGTGATTTGATCCAATATCTCCAACCGGATGTCGACCCCTGGTTGATCCAAATTGATTTTTCCATTTTCGGGGTCCAACCCACCCTATGGATGGAGCAATGGATTGTTCCCTGGTTTACGGATATCATGTCTTTGGCTTACCTCAGCTATTATTTTATCCCGGTCGTTTTAATTGCCGTCCTTTATTTGAAGGATCGGATGGCGGAATTTGATCGGTCGATGTTTGTCTTGGCCTTTGGATACTATGTTTCTTTTATCGGCTACATTCTCTTCCCTGCCATCGGGCCTCGTTATGCATTAACCCATCTCTACTCCATCCCTCTTGAGGGAAGCTTTATCACCGATTTTGTCAGAGATGCATTGAATGCTTTGGAACATAATAAGCGAGATTGTATGCCCAGCGGTCACACCCAGATCGTCCTCATGGTCTTATTCTTGGCCTATCGCTATCAAAAGTTCCTCTTCTATCTCTTTTTCCCTATTATCTCTGCTCTCATCCTCTCCACGGTTTACCTGAGATACCATTATGTGATTGATCTTTTGGTTGGAATGGCATTAGCAATAGGGTGCATGATCTTTGGCCCTCGACTTTATGGATGGTGGACCCTTCGAATAAAAGATTGAGGAATTAAGGGATTTTGGAATTGAGGAATTTGAAATTCCTCAATTCGCAATTCCTCAATTCCCTAATTCTTAAAGGGGCATTTCATAAATCCGGTAGCATTTGTAGCGTCTCCCACCCATCGCTTCAATTCCGTGTTGCATCAAGACATTTTCTTCAAGAATCCATGAGCATTCTGCTCGGTAATAACCCTTTCTGATCCCTCTCTTAAACGTCTCGATATAGAGGAGACCTTCTACTCCTTTCTTCTGAAAGGCATGTTTCACACCCAGGAGCATCACTCGAATTTTATTAATTTTTTTTGAATAATAAAGGAACTTGAACACACCCAGAAGCCCGATCTTTCCGTTCAGGTGCTTGAGAACCTCATTATAATCTGGAAGGGAGACTGCAAAACCGACAGGTTCCTCCCCCCAGTAGGCAAAAAGGATCAAATCAGGAACGACAAGGGGCTTCAGCTCTTTTGCCAAAAGGTTGATCTCTTCATCGGTCAGCGGAACGAAACCCCAATTTCTACTCCAGGCCTGGTTGTAGATCTCCTTGACAATCTTTAGCTCCTCGTCAAAATGGCGGAGATTGATAGGACGGACATGAAGTTGGGGCTCCCTTTTCCTCAACCTCTCGGTGATGCGGTCCAGACGATCGAGATGGAAAAAAGATTCTTCCAGCAGGTAGGCATAAAGATCCATCCTCTTCCTCAATCCAAACCCCTCAAATAGAGGAGGATAATACCGAGGGTTGTAAGGCATCATGAGGCAGGGGGAGGAATCGAATTCTTCGATGAGCAGACCACATTCATCATTGGTGGAGGGATTCATCGGTCCAGCCATCTTTTCCATTCCATGCTTTTTCAACCAGTCTGCGACCCTTGAAAGGAGAATTCCTGCCACTTCCACATCAGAAATGGATTCGAAGAATCCGAAAAAACCTACTTTCTCCTGGTGAACCTCAATGTAATTGTGGTCGATGATCCCTGCAATTCTTCCAACAATCTTTCCTTCCCGATGGGCTAGAAAGAGGGTCATCTCTGCATGGGAACGAAAGGGATGGGCTGGATTCAATTTTTGGAGTTGATCTTTGATCAGAAGAGGGACCCAATACCGATCCCCCTTATAAATTTCCCAGGGGAATCGGATGAAGGTCATGAGGTCTTGTTGATTTTTTACTTCTTCAACCTGGAGTTCCTGTCTTGTCATCCTATTGGTTTCCGTCAAATCAGCCCCAATTGTTTTCCTACCTTTTCGAAGGCGGCCAGGACCTTATCCAACTGCTCTTCGGTATGGGTGGCCATATAACTCGTCCTGAGCAGTTCTCTCCCCGGAGGCACGGCAGGACTGACGACCGCATTGACAAAGACACCATTTTCAAAGAGAAGTTTACACATCTCGTAGGTCTTCATGCTGTCTTTAATAATGATGGGGATGATCGGGGTTTCGCTTGTTCCTGTATCATAGCCAAGCTCTTTGTAACCTTTAAGCATTTTGTGGGTATTCTTCCAGAGCTGTGTTCTTAATTGGGGCTGTTCCTCAATGATGTCCAAAGCAGTACTGACCGAAGCCACTAAGGAAGGTGGGAGACTGGCACTGAAAATCATCGAGCGGCCAATGTGCTTGATAAAATCGATCACCACTTTTGAACCCGCCACAAACCCTCCGATGGCAGCGAGGGATTTGCTATACGTCCCCATGATGAGGTCCACCTGATCTTCAAGACCAAAGTGTTCTGCTGTGCCTCTCCCTCCTTCTCCCAAGACTCCTACCGCATGGGCGTCATCCACCATCACCCTGGCTCCGTAAGCTTTAGCTAATTTGACAATGTTAGGGAGATCAGCAAGGTCCCCTTCCATACTGAAGATGCCATCCACGATGATTAATTTACCTTTGTCTTTTGTCACTTCGAGGACCCGTTCCAGATCCTTCATGTCATTATGACGATATTTTTTTACTTGTCCGAAAGAAAGGCGACAACCATCAATGATGCTGGCGTGATCGTATTTATCAATAATGGCCACATCATTCCGGCCCAGAAGGGCAGAGATGGTTCCCAGATTGGTCTGATAACCCGTGGCGAAGACAAGGGCTGCTTCCTTTCGAAAAAAACGGGCTAACTTCAGTTCCAATTCTTCGTGGATTTCGAGATTCCCGTTGAGAAACCGCGACCCGGCACAGCCACTTCCAAATTTTTCAATGGCTTTGATGGCGGCTTCCTTTACCCGAGGATGGTTGGTGAGACCGAGATAATTATTGGAGCCAATCATGATCACTCGTTTTCCATTGACCACCACTTCAGAGTCCTGGGGCGATTCGAGTTTTCTAAAGAAGAAGTAATGACCGCTTGCTCTCAACCCTTGGGTCGTTTCATAAATTTTCAAGCATTTTTCAAAGACATCCATAGGTCACCTCGTTCTCTCCTATAACCATTTTTGTTTTTTGTACCACTGGTAGGTTAATCTGGCTCCTTGCGAAAGCTGAAATTGGGGTTGAAACCCCAAAATGGTTTTGGCCTTTGTGATGTCGCAGGTCCAATCTTCCTGAACCATTTCCTTTGCCTTGCCTTTGCTGATGAGGGAAGGCCTTCTGGAGATTTTGGAAAAATATTCTGATAAAAAGGCGATCCCCAATATCATCTGTTTGGGTATACGAATGCGTAATGCGGTGACCTCCATTGCCTGGGCAAAGATATCACCGATTTCTTCTATGCGATAGTCAGTGCCATCCGAAAGAAAAAATATTTCACCGCTTTTGGTTTGGGACTCGGCAGCCAATAGGATCGCTTGGATGACATCCTGGACATAACACAGACTGATCCGTTGGACCTGACTATTGAGACAGGGTTTGATCCTTTTCGAAACGAATTTGAAGAAGGTATAGATATCCTTCTCCCTTGGCCCATAAACCGCGGAAGGACGTAAAATGAGGAGAGGAAGTTCATGGGCATGGACAAGGGCTAACTCTTCCCCCAATCGTTTACTCTGACCATAGAGGGAGATGGGTTCACATGGATCGGACTCTTTTTTTTTATTTCCATTCCGACAAGGACCTACGGCGGCTTGGCTCGAGAGATAGAGAAATTTTTGGATATGAGGGTTATTTTCGAGACAGACACGAATCAAATTCTCTGTTCCGAAGGCATTTATTTCAAAATAAGTTTTTCCCTTCACTGCCTTGGTGATACCCGCGAGATGAAATATCTGATCAATATCTTTGACAGCCTCTCTCAAAGAGGTCTTATCACTACAATCACCGAAGGTCATCTCGATGGGAAGGCCTTTAAGCCACTTCAAATCGCTCGTTTTTCGCAGGAGATCCTTCAACTTAAAGTAAAAAATTCTATATATTTTCAAACAATTGTCAAGGAGAATCGTGATGTTACTTCTTCAGGTGGAGAGGATACTTCTAAAAAAAGACCCCTCTATTTCATTGATGGCTTTATGAGGAGGTTAACCGATGATGGAACTTTTTTCAACTTAAAATATGTGCTTTCCTTAGATGATGAGACTCAAAAGGACGGCCAAGCCAAATCCTATAATAAGTATTCCCGAAATTCTGTTGATCCATTGCATACCCTGAGCTTTAAACTTGTTACGCAAGGAACCGATGGAACTGCTCAGAATGACCCACCATAAGAGAGAACCTTTAAACACACCCAGCACCAATGCAGTGATTGATACATAATGGTCTTTTGTGTTTCCTATTCCCACTCCAGCAAAGATCCCTAAAAAGATGAGGATGGTCATTGGATAGGTCAATGTGAGGAAGAACATCGAGGTATAGGCCCCCAATAGGCTCTTTCCCTTAGACGGGACTTCTCGCTCTACCAGTTTAGCCAATAAGATTTTGAGGCCGAGAGTGCCCTCCCGTCAATGTGCGGCGTATGCAAAGGATACCAATTGGACCGACTGGAACTGCCATGGAGAAACCAATGACGACTCCTTTCAGGAAGAAAATGATGTCCATCGATGGAGGCTCCTAAGAAGGGTACTCTGATAGAATCTTGGTCAACCGCTTATCCAATGGCTTTGCCTTAGAAATAGGATATGCAGACATCAAGAGAAACACCCAAGAGCCAATGTAGTAAAATAACAAAGAGGAGCGAATGACCACGCCAGACCATCATGCCCCAAACGATTCCCCCGAGGATAGAACCGTATATCTCGGCAGGAGGTTTACCGATATGTAAAAGACAAGAGGCAAGAGTTTGGACGAGAATGGCATTCCAGCCTCCAAACGCTCCTTCCAATCCGAACTGCATATAACCGCGGAAGAAAAATTCCCAACCCAGATAGAACATCAAATAAGAAAGAGAATAGACAGTGAACATCCATAGAGAACTGCTTGCGCCTTTGTAGAGAGGGTATTCCAGAAGAAAGGGTTCTGTTCGTGAAGACAGATAGGTGAGGGCAATCATCACCGGAGAGATAAGAAGAAAAGACTTCGTTCCAAATCGGATGTCTCCAAGTTGTACGCCGAAAACCGAAAGGGGTTCATGGAAAACAAATTTTATAATGAGTGCAGGAATCCATCCCAGCAGGATGAAAGAAGCGAAGAATGTATAAAGGGCTGAGGTCAGTTCACTATTTTCAAAGAAAACAAATGTCGGCGCCAGATGATTTAGATAAAAATTTTTCATTCCAAAATACTTGAAGGTGGTCAGGATGACAGGGGCGCTCAGCAGGATGATGGTCGATTTCTTATTTTCTCTGCTGAAGAACCCGTCAGGGGAGATGATAGATTTAAATCGATTCATGAGGCTTTCTTTCTCAGCTGACGGAGCCATGCTAAGGTGACCTGTATCCCCTCTTTGAGGGGAGTTATCTTATAACCCAATTGCTTCTCAGCTTTTGCACTGGAATAGACCCAGTCCTGGAGAAAAGTCTCCACCCAGCCAGGCGTAATTACCGGATAGAGACCAAACCACTCCGATTTTTTCTGTTTCAGTCTGGAATAAAAAAAGGCAAACCAAGACGGCATGTTCATCTGGAAATGTTTTTTCCCGCCCAATTGGTCAATCAATTCGAATAATTGTTTGAGTGAAACGTTTTCTCCACCGAGAATATAACGTTCACCAATTTTACCCCTCTCCATTGCCAGGACGAGTCCCTGGACGACATCGTCCACAAAGACATAGTTTCCAACATTAATCCCATGATTGAGGAGAAGAGGAAATTTTCCCCGGTCATAGAGATCGATCATCCTCGTGACAGAGTTTCCCTCGTTCAGTTTTCCAGGGTCGTAAACGCGTGTCGGATTAACAATGATTAAAGAGAACCCTTGATCAGCATATTGATAGGTCTGTTGTTCGCCAATGATTTTGCTTGCCTGATAGTCCGTGAAACAGTCTGGCGTGGAACATTGTTTTTCTTCATCCCCCACCACACCAGGCTCCGTGGGTCCACAGGTCACAATGGAGGAAGTAAACACCACTCGCTCCACGCCCAACACCTTTGCCATTTCCCATACATTGCAAAGTCCTTCCACGTTGTTTTGGTAGAAAGTTTTCGAATCTTTCGCCCAGTTTTTTGCATAGGCAGCGAGATGATAAACCTGGGTGCATCCCTCCATCGCTTTTCTGATGGATTCACAATCTATCAGGTCACCTGTAAAAAGGTGAATCCTTTCATGCTCCAGTCCCTCCGTATTACTGGTGGGTCGCCTCAAGACGTGAATGATGTGTCCTTTCCGAACCAGTTCGGTCACCAGTTTTGTCCCAATAAAGCCGGTCCCTCCTGTCACCAATACCTTGTTCAGTTTTTCCACGATTCAAGCTTCAATCCAAGGACGATCCCGGACTGCCTCAGATAAAAAGTGTGATGGTAATCTTTCAGATGGCCCAACTTCTTTTTTTATGGCAAAGGATCGCTCTGTCAATTCAATAATCTATCTTCGGATGTCTTATGAGTTTACTTTTTTTGAATTTCGGGACTTGACCCGATGATTCGGATATCGGTGATGCGATCCAATAACGATCTGTTGGGTCCTTTTCTACCTAAGCTTAGATCAGAAACGACTACTCTTCCAATCTTTTCCAGGGTTGAACCAACCCGTCCTGATTTCTGGATTCCCCAGATACTATGGATGACATAGTGTTTCCCTTTATCCTCACCCAGATAGAGCATGATGTGGCCGGGGAGTCGGAGGGTGGTCGCCAGAGGGATGGCTTGATCTAAAATCTTTCTTTTCTCTTTGATACTCCGTCCCTCTGTGAGACCCAGATCCATTCCAATTGTTGCTTGGCCTTTTGAATTTCGTGGCATCAGAATACCGAAGGTCCTGAAGAGGTCCATGATGAAGCGGGAACAGTCCCTGCCGCCAGACCTATCTCCCCAACCATAGGGGTGGTTAAGCATTTTAAAAGCCTGACGTGCGACATTTTCTTGCGTATAGGGAAGAAAACCTCGATGAACATCCTCATCCGCACGAACGTATCCTTTCCGTAAAGTCAACAGTCCATTGTCCTCTCTTGAAGGGATATGGATGGCATAGAATGCGTTAGTGATTTTACTTCCGCCAGGGATACTGAGGAGAGGGAAGGAGTCGCCCATCTGGGCAAGAAAGGCTGGTTGTTGAAGAGAGGGATCACCGAAAACATTAACAAAATTTCCTGTAACCACTAATTGGTCTTTTGCCTCTTCATAATCCACCCCCTCACCTTTCTCTTTGGCGATAGCCAGATCACGCATGCCTACCCATCCACGGATAAAGCGGGTCTGAACATAGGCCCACTCCTTATCTTGGCTGAAGTGGTAGATTCCAATCGGAGATCCTGGAGAGATAGAGGAATGTTGGAAACGATCGAACTCGTCATGATGAGGGGTGCTCATGGAGCGTTCATCTGTGGGGAAGACACGAATATCTGTCCGTTTGACGATGAGACCAAAAAACATTCGGTTACTTTCTTTTATAGACTCTTGGCTCAGTTTGTTTCTTAATTCATTCCAAAAAAATTCTCCGAGAGGGATTCCGCTTTTGCCATATCGAACCTCTCCGGTTCTTCCAAAATTTTCCATATCCTCCTTGAGAAGAGAGAGGATCTCCTCCCTTGTCCAGTCTTCCTTTAGATCTTTTATCCTGCAGAGGAGAAGATCTTGTCTCTTTAAATTTTCTTCATTCATCTTATGAATCTTCTCAGGGGTTAATAATAGATTCGTTGGATTTTTAATCTTTTTAATCCAAAATTCAGGCCTCTCCATCTCCAGGGTGACATGGGGAAGTCGAGGTGAAGCGATGAGGTTCTGGGGAGCATATCCCGGAGTGACGAAGAAAGAGAGGATGATGGTTACGATAAATAAAAAAGAGAGAAATAGCTTTTGAAGAATCATAAAGATCTATAAGTTGCTAATTTCTTTAAAATAATGGCTATGATCAATTGTTAGATCACGAATAACCGAGTTTGTATGACCTGTCAAGAATTTTTCTTGACAAAATAGAAGAAATATATTAGATTTAATAATGTCTCGTTTGGTGTGAGACCAAATCGAGTTACCGAAAGTTGGTAGCTCTTTTTTTTGTGCCCTTTTGAGAAATAATAAACTTCAATTATTTCAACTATTTTGAAAAAATAAATTCAATGAGAAGGGAGGTAGATCGCCATGGTTTGTCAAACCGTCAAGGTGGGAACAGAATGTATCTTCATGAAGAAGAATGGCTGTTCCTATAATGGTGGGAGATGTTATCCCATCGTGGAGTCCTGCAAAGGGTGTGACCGAGTGGTAACTTACGAAGTAGGTTCCTATTGCAAGACCTATTGTGAGCCCTCTATTAAATGGGCAAAAGGATCCTGCAATTTCGCCACTCACGTCAAAAAGGAAATTAAAGAAGACAATTTCAAATTGAACCCTTTGAAGGCCTCGAAGCGAAATGTGAGCCAAAAGGTTTAATGAAAATCCTTCACCTTTGGTGATCGTTTGAATTAAAACCCTTCTCCTATCTGTCTTCTATGGAACAGTTGGAGAGGGGTTTTTCGTTTTTTAAAAGTTCCCCAGCAGAAAAAGTTGATCATTGCACAGACGATGAAAATGATGATATGAATTCCGAACCCTGTGGCGATCGCTTTCTCTTTAGAAAGCCCAACCATTAGAAATCCAAACGCCCATCCTGCCTCCAATGTTCCCCAATTTCCAATTCCGCTGATCGGTAAGGCATTTCCAATGACAGCAATGGTAGAGCCGAAAACCATTTTGGTCAAAGGGATTTCGATCCCGAATCCTTTCATATAGGCATAGAAGGTCGAGAAGATCATGACCCACGAAGCCAGACTTGTCAAACTGACAGGGAAATAAGTTCTGCGGGCCTTGATAGCGTAAAAATCTTCTGCCATCTCACTCATTTTCCTTTGAATCCATAGAACGAATCTAACATTTCTTGACCCGGTCCACTTGGATATCCTCCCCAAGACATTTGAAAACCACCCCAAAAAACTACTCATGTAGAAAAAAACAAAGATAATGAAACCGATCAGGAAGGCAATGAGGAGGATGATAAGAAATGGGTTAACTTTAAAAAGGCCTTGAAACCCCATGGAAACAAACAAAAGGATCATCAGGATGATTAAGAAATCATAGACCCTCGAAGCAATTAACGAAGCCAATCCCTCGGTAACAGTCATCCCGCTGATTTTGTTTAAAAAGTAAGGGTAGGAGAGTTCTCCCAACTTGGAGGGAAGAACCATGAGCGATAAATGATAGAGCGCTGTGATCCTAAAAAGGTCTGAGAGAGGGATACCCTTTGAGTAAATCAGCCATTTGAATCGAAGGGCCCGGAATAGAATGGCAAGGAGATAAGCGATTGATCCCAGAGCGGCCCAAAGGGGATCGATGGTTCTTAAAAGTGTATAAAGGTCTTTGAGAGAAATTTGGAGAAGAAGAACGAAGATGATTCCAACGGTGACGAGGATAGAGAGGATAAGTCGTTTTGGCAATGCCACTCCAGAAGTTTTGAAGAATCCGTTTTAAAACATTCGACTATTTGTTTTTCTAATTTTCGTCCTGGATTGACGACTATTCTAAAACATGATAAGAAAAAAAGAAACAATGTTTTATCAGAACTTGAAGCCGGCGTAGCTCAGTGGTAGAGCAAGTGATTCGTAATC
>JBEKWN010000024.1:0-33518 GCA_049513055.1 Thermodesulfobacteriota bacterium | reverse complement strand
TTGATGAACTCAAAAATCGGCCAAATGGTGCTATTTGGTCTTAATTACCCTCGGCTATCATTCATCGAAACTTAAATGTTCAGATATTTTTGAATTGGGCTTTTTGAGCAACAGCCCGTTGAGAAGAAGAAACATCTGCGCCAATGGCCATCTTTTTTAAACCCAGACCCTCCATTTCTTTTACCACTGCTTTGGCTTTCTCCAGGTTTCTACCATTGACGATCACGTCTGCTCCTTCTTTGGCAAACCCCATGGCGAACTCTTTCCCAATTCCTCGGGAAGAACCAGTGATCAGCACTACCTTTCCTTTCAATTTCATCCTCACACCTCCTCTTAAGTCAAAGTAATGATAAGGGTGCCTATTTTTTTATAAACTCTTTTACCCTTTCTTCAAAAAGCTGGTTCAAATGCCGGCTGCTCGAAGGTGCCCACCCAAAAACCTTTTCCCAAACCTCCTCGCTTTCCATACATAAGTAGATAAAAAGATCCGGGCCCATCTCCTTCAACCATCTTGCTATTTTTTGATACATCTCCACCCGAATCTCTTGCAAATAGCGGAACTTGGCATCTCTTCCCGGAAATAATTCTCCGAGAAACACTTTAGTTTTTGGAAAACGTTCCCCTGCAATCGCTTTGAGTTTGGGTGGGTAACGAAACCCTCCCAAACTGATCCAGACCACCCTCTGGGGATCTATTTGTTTGAAAAGTTGATTGACGGTCTGCTGATATTCTTTCTCCCAGTTTTCATGGTAAATGATGGGGTCAAAATGAAATCCTAATGGATAACCCTTTTCCTGACATCTCCTCGCTGCCTCAATCCGCTCCTTCAACGGAGCAGTCCTCATCTCCTCCTCTTCGATCATTTTGGAAGGATTAAGCGACCAGGAGACAACTGTTTTCCCTCGATGGTTCAAATGAAGAAGGGAATTGACATTCGCTGACTTCGTCTTTAGTTCCAGAATTCCATTATGCCTCTCAGAAAAAAATGGGATAAGAAATTGTGAGAATGGAAAGATGGATTCCAGAGCTAAGCTATCAGAGAGTTCTCCTGTCCCCAACCGGAGGAGGGATTGGTGATCACTCGAGAGGAAAGCCTCTATCTCTTGAAGGAGATCATCCCAGTTGGTATAGAGGGTGAGAAATGGATTATTGAGATATCCTTGAAGGACACAGTAGGAGCAATCCATCGGGCAATTGGTAATGGCGTTGATCACATAGTACCCGCAGCAGATATGATTGGAAGTTCCTGGGCAGGGTTTTAAACGCCTTCCGTAAAAATGGGTAATGAGAAGATGTTTTTTCCCGACCCCGATGGGATCGGGCATAGAAAAAAACTGTTTGATCAGAGCCCTCTTGTCCTGCACTCTTTCGACGGGAATATTGGATAGGGCCTTAAGAATGGTTTGTGAAACCGAATCCTTTTCGGCCTTTTCATCGAGATAAATTTTTTCAATCTGAATGGGCAACAATTTTAAATCCCAAATTTCAAATTACAAATCCCAAATAAATTCCAAATGCCAATTTCCAATGACCAAAAGGATTCGTTTAGAATTTTGAATTTGGTTCATTGGAATTTATTCGGTATTTGGTACTTGGGATTTAGTGCTTATCATAAACTCTGAATTAATTCCTTAAACTCTTCCATATCCGCGAATTGAGATAACGATAAAACAATCGAACGATATTCCTCCATCGTTTCAAATTCAAATTCAACCCTTAATCCCCTTCCCTCAAAAAAAGGCTGATGATGAATCAATAAATTGGAAGGCAAATTAAGGCCTCTTCTCCTTTTCTCAAACTCTTCCTCCATTTGATACCTCTTTGGGTACCGAAGACCCATGAGAACCTTTTTTACACGCTCTGTTTTATGAGAAGGGGTAAGTTCTTTTTGAGAAAGGATGGCTTGAATGTCAGGCCGTTGGACAATATCTTTTTCTGCACATTGATTTCTTCGTGAGATCTCTTCCAAAAGTGTGAGTATCTCTCTCAATCGGTTCTCACCCAATTTTAGTTGAGAGATAAGGGAAAGGATCACCATTCGATCATCAGGATTTAGAGTCGCGAGTCTTCGTATGTTCGAACGAGAGACTTCCTCTTCCAAGACATACCGTTTGATTTCATCCTCCATCCGAGCAAGGGAGAGGTAGGTGTTCAAAATCTTTTCATTAGGCTCCAGAGAAAAGGAGGGGAGGAAAGTTTTGATGACTATGGCATGATCGATTTGAAAACGATGAATTAACTTATCCAGAACGATGGCCTTTTCAATAGTGTTGAATCCCCGAGTTGTCAAATTCTCATGGAGGGAAAAAGAAAACAATTGAAATTCGTTCATCTCTTTTTCTTCAAACACTCTTGATTCAATCTCCGATTTCCCTAATTCTTTCATTACAGAAATTCTTCTGAAACCACAGATAATCTGGTATCCACCCAATCTCTTCCTCAAAAACACAGGCTGAATTAATCCTACCTCTTCAATCGAAGATCGAAGGTTTTTAAAATCGGGCAAATAGTTTACGGAAAAGATATCATCCGATAAGTCAATTTGTTGAAGAGGTATCTTTTGAATCGTTTTCATATTAACCCTCATATCTCAACTCCATATCGCCTCATGATCTCTTGATAATGTCTTCCCTCAATTTCGTTCCCTCTTTTCAAAAACCCTTTGTAAAGGACGGAACATTTCTTCTTCATCTCCTTAAGGATCATCTCCCTTTCTTCGGATCCGATATAAGGTTCCGACAGAAGTTTTTCCATTGCTATCACGCGGTAGCGGTCATTTCCCCATGACCTCTGCGAGAGTTGGTCAGGATGCCCTCCCCGTTTGATAATCAGTTTTCTGTTGATAAAAAAGATAGGAAAGCGGGCAGAGACCCTGAGCCAGAAGTCATAATCCTCACACACCGGAAGGGCTTCATCAAAGAGGCCAACTTTTGAAAAAAGTGTCCTCCTCATCATCACCGAAGAGGGGCTGATGATACAGAGAGGAAGACACTTTTCAAATATCCAACCCGAATATTTTGTATGCTTGAGCATGGGATTGACTCTCTTCCCTTTGCGAATCCAGATCTCATCGGTGTAGCAAATAGGATAATGGGGGTTGTCATCCAGGAAAGCCACTTGAATCTTCAGTTTCCCCTTCACCCAAAGATCATCCGAGTCCAAAAAAGCGATATATTTGCTTCTCACATGAAGAATTCCTCTGTTTCTGGCAGCACTCACCCCTCTGTTCTCAGAATATTGAATGAGCTTGACCCTCCCTCCATATCGCTTCATCTCCTCTGCGGTTCCATCGGTGGAGCCATCGTCCACAACGATCAGTTCCATATCTTCAAAATTTTGAGCAAGGACTGAATCCACCGCCTCCTTCAGCATGGGGAGACGATTATAGGTGGGAATGATAACGGAGACCTTAGACATAATAAATATATTAAAGGGTTCGAGGATTCTAGGATTCGAGGGTTCAAGGGTTTATTCTTTAATCTCTTCACTAGACCCCTTGGTCCCTCGACCCCTTGAACCCTTTTAATTTATGAATTAGGCGGCTCGCCGCGTCTTCTTCTTCAATCGACCGATCCGTTTTCTTAAAATCTCAGCCATCTTCAGATTTCTCTGTTGGAGGAGTTCCTCTCTTTTAGCCTTCAATTCTTTCACCTTCTGTTTCAACTGAGCTACGGTTAAAACAACTTTCTCTTTTTTAACAATAATGCGCTTCTCTTTCTTTGGTTCTGGCTCAGTAATGCCTTTGGCGGCACGAATGGCTGTGATCAACTCCTCTTTTTTCATTGCGTGGACGCCATGGATTCCAGGCAACCCGAGGGCCATCTCCCTCAGTTCTTTGGCGGTCAATTTCTCTAAGGGCTTCTCTTTCTTCTCCATCTCATCTCCTCCTCATAAAAGTTATAAAGAATCAATAGCTAATTCTATACCGACCTCAAATCGTTTTTCAGGTTCTAAGTCCAATGACCAGTAAAAAAGCAAACACGAACCTTGAAAAATCCTCTCGAATCCACTCTCCGAGAGCGATACGGTCTCAATGGGAAAACGCCAGAGATTGCAACTTTTGTCCGTTTTTAAAACCACTTTCATCTTGTTCCATTCGTCAACTAAATGAACTTCTGTAATATCGTTTAATGCCCCCATGCTCGCCAACTTTCGGTCTTCAAGACGACGTCCTGGTATGGTGTAATACCGATCCGGTGCATCTCCAGCGAGGAGATTGATATTCAACTCGATGCCGAAGTTCGTTTTCCTCCTTTTCCCTTTATAAGTAATTCGATAAGAGGCTTTTACTGCTTTCTGATAGGTTGGAATGGAAAAGCTTTTTTCTATCTTAATCGGATCTTTTTCCCCATTCTTTAAAAGTCTCCCCGATCGAGAAAAAAAGACTTCTTGATGCTTTCCCTTTCTTCTTGCCTCCATCTCATAGGGCTCCTTAATAAAATCCCCTTCTTCCTGATACTGGCATTTTCGAAATGATTCAAAATCCATCGGCTCAGCGATGAAATGATCCACGAAAGAGGCTCTTCGATATCCATCGAAATGGAGATATTGATCTAAACCCTCCTCCTTCGACTCAAAAATCTCGTGGATGGTCTTCGTTTTGGCTGTCGATACCTCATCCCTCGATGCCTGTTCCCGTGCTTCCAATAATTTTTGATGGTAACCTTCTTTCCTTCGGGTAAGGGTCCCGAGGATATTGAAAGCCTTTGATCGGTCATCCATTTCTAAAAGGCTTCCCCCACGGCTACTGAAAAGAAGAACCGTTTCAGGATTCTTTAAAAAAACCTCCTCGTCTCCATCCCCATTGAAATCCAATTTCTCCAGATCAACCCACCCCTTCTCTCGATGCACCTTTTGATCATAAAGGGCTTCTGCCTTAATCAAGTTTTCATAAATAGCATGGCGAAGGTGAGGAAGATATAGTCCCCCAAAAACTCCATGCCAGTAAGCATCATTGCACTGGGCTCGATGGAGATAGTGAAGGGGGTCTTGGCCTTTGGGGACAGGTCTTCTTTTCTCATTTGCAATCTTCTCTCGAAGATGAAGGACTCTTTTATGGAGATCGTTCGATTCAGGATATTTGGCAAAGAAGTTTCTCCAGAATCCGCCTTTCAAAAACCTTCTGATCTGCTCCCCTTCAGGCGATTCCTTCAGCCTCTCGACGACCTTTCCATATTCCACCATTGCCTCTGTAGGAAGGCTCCATTCATCCATTTCCATATAAGAGGAACAGGAGAGATAGATTCTCCCGAGAGGCTCCTCGCGATTTGCATAAGCTCCAAGAGGCATGGGTTCAATCCAATCTAAATTTTCTCCAATTAATTTGAAGAAGCGTTCTAACCAACCCTCTTCGTATACCGAATGGTAGGTATAAGGCCAAATTCCAAATTTCTCACCATCATCGGCAAAAATGGCTGCGCGAGAGGAATCTCGAAGCCGAGAAAGGTACTTTAATGTTTCTTCTGGAGGATGGAAGGGGATGATGTATCGAAGAGTTTCGCTTCCTGGAAATACTTTTATAACCTTCCCTTCCTCTTCTGTTAGGTAATACCCATATAAATCCTCTTCCCTCAGTCCGGATTTCTTGAAGTGATAGTCATCGATCGTAATATATTCCACACCGGCTTCCCTCAAATACTTCGGAAGATGGGGCTCCCAGACCCTTTCTGCCAGCCACATCCCATAAGGAGTTACTCCCATTTCTTCCTCAATGGTTTGGGTCAGCCTTTTGATCTGTCCAACTTTATCTGCATCAGGGATGACTGCCAGAATCGGTTCATAATACCCACCGGTCATCATCTCCAGTTGGCCTTTTTTGACCAACCCTCTTAAAGTTTCCAAAAATTCTGGATGATGATCTTTAAAAAAATCCCAGAGGACCCCAGTATAGTGAATGGAGACCTTCATGAATGGGTATTTCTTGAGGACTTCGATGAAGGGAAGGTAGGCTTTTTCATAAGCATTTTCTAAGACATGGAGGAAATTTCCAACAGGCTGATGATTATGAACACAAAAGAGGAAGGCAACCTTCTCCATGGTTTGTAATTTATATGATTTCCCATGCCAAATCAACCCCTCTGAGAAGAATGTCAAGCGCTAATCTTGACTTACGCATCCCCGATTTTAGTCTTTTCAGAATTCAAACAAAAAAGGGATTAGCATAACCTGCTAATCCCTTTATATTCTGGCGGGAGCGACGAGGAGTTGAATGACATTTTTCTGAACCGAGGCTATCCTCAAAAAACTGGCACGTCTCTATTTTAATGGGAGCTTTATTTACCGGCCTAAACAGCCGCGGAAGATCCGAATTTTTTTCTTGACAGAAAAATTCCTTTTGAATATAGTTTCTCCATATTAAACAAAGTTTAATCTTGAGAAATATGGAAAAATGATGTCAACTTCTCCCGAACAGGATCTCGGTAAAAGAATCCGCTCTATGCGCCTGAAGAAGGCCATCACCCTTCAACAACTGGCTTCGCGAACGAATCTTTCCAAGAGTCTTCTCTCTAAAATAGAGAATGGAAAAGTCTCGTCTCCTGTGTCCACCCTTTTCACCATCGCCAAGGCTCTGAACACCAAGATCACCTATTTCTTCAACGACCAGGATGAGAATCTACCAATCATTCTGGTGCGAAAAAATGAGCGTCGGCAATTTCATCGAATGGACGCCCGGTTTGGATACACGTATGAGGCTTTAGGTTATAAACGCAAGGAAAAGCTGATGGAACCTTTTATCCTCTATATGGATAAGAAAACGGCAAAAAACGTTACTTTTTCTCATCCCGGGGAAGAAATCCTCTTTATTTTGGAAGGGACGTGGGAATTCAAACACGGGGATCAAAAACTGATGCTCAAGAAAGGCGACTGTATCTATTTCGATGCCAGTGTCCCTCATTCAGGAAAGCCCATCGGGAATAAACCCGTAAAAGCCTTCATGGTCATTTGTTCGGGAGAGAATAACAGGTCCTCTCTCGGTGAATTAGTATTGAACTACACAAAATAACAACCTTTAAGGATTGCCGATTTTCGCCGAAGAGGAAAAACTAAATGGAAACCTTTGTCATCCAGTTTCTTCATGGTTTGGTCTATGGTCTGCTCCTTTTCCTGGTGGCTTCCGGTCTGACTTTAGTGTTCGGCATGATGAGTGTTCTGAACATTGCCCACGTTTCTTTTTACATGCTCGGAGCCTACCTCTCCTACACGATGCTTAAAGTGGTGGGCAATTTCTGGTTAGCGCTGATCGTTTGCCCGATCCTCGTTGCCTTCTTGGGTATTCTAATGGAACGTCTTATTCTGCGCCGTGTTCATGCGGCCGGCCATGTGCAAGAGTTTGTGATCACTTTCGGCATCCTTTTCGCGCTCAATGAAGTGATCAAATGGATTTGGGGGTCAGAGAATTTATCCGTCCCCGTTCCATTAACCCTTTCGGGCTCTTTACTGATAATGGGGAACATCTACCCTGCCTATCGCCTCTTCATTCTCTTCTTCTCACTTTTCATTCTCGCTTTCCTGGCTTTCATTCTGATGAAAACGCGTTTAGGGATCACCGTGCGGGCAATGGTTTCTGACCGGGATATGGCCAGCGCTTTGGGCACGAATACGCCTTTTGTTTTCATGCTGGTCATGGGCATCGGGTCCTGGCTGGCTGGCTTAGCCGGCGTCATTGCCGCCCCTTTTCTCGGTATCAGCTCTGGCATGGGTTTAGACTTCCTGACCGACTGCTTCATCGTGACCGTTACCGGCGGATTAGGAAGCCTTTGGGGAGCGGTGGTGGCCTCATTCCTTATCGGGCAACTCTCGTCTTTTGGGATCCTCTTCATGCCCCGTTTCGCGATTGTCTTTGGCTTTCTCCTAATGGCAGTCGTGTTGGTGATCAAACCGTCGGGATTTTTTGGAGAGAAGGCGTAGAGAGATTCTTATGAGGAATAGAAACCTTTACCTTTGGGCTGGAATTGCCGTTGTGGTTCTGGCCATCCTTTTTCCTCACATCTCACCCAGATTTCAGTTGCGCATGGTGACGGAAATAG
The DNA here is from genome assembly GCA_049513055.1 of Thermodesulfobacteriota bacterium. Classification (GTDB taxonomy): domain Bacteria; phylum Desulfobacterota; class BSN033; order BSN033; family UBA1163; genus UBA1163. Next base: position 25,491 of record JBEKWN010000024.1, on the reverse strand, counting down.
TCATTGTGGCCCTCCTTGCCATGACTTGGAAGATGATGTTGAATGAGGCAGGTTTGTTCTCTTTTGGCCACGCCGTTTACTTTGGGCTGGGAGCCTATGGTTCGGTCTTGGGCTGGCTACACATCAAGGACCTCTCGTTCATGAGCGGAATTCTCGTGGGAGGGGTGATGGCCGGGTTGATCTCCTTTTTTCTTGGGGCTTTTTTAGTGCGGATGAGTGGGACTTACTATGCTCTGCTTACGTTGGCCTTTAACCAGCTCATCTGGGCGATTGTGTGGAAATGGCGTGACGTCACAGGAGGGGATGATGGACTAGGCAAGTTCCCCAAGCCAGATCTGTTAGGAATTTCCATGAGAGACCCGGTGAACTTTTATTACCTTTCCCTGGCAATCGTTGCCGTCTGCCTGTTCATCTGCTGGTATTTCTCCAAGACACCCCTGGGAAACGTGGTGAAGAGTATCAAATCCAACGAAGAACGGACAAAATTCATCGGTTTCAATGTAAACGCCTCGAAGCTGGTCTTCTTAACGATATTGGGATTTTTTGCAGGAATCTCAGGAGCCCTCTATGCCCAGTTTCAGGAGTTCATTGGCACCAGCAGCATTGATTTGGTTATGTCCACCCATGTCATCTTCATGGCCTTCATCGGAGGAGTTGGACATTTCTGGGGTCCTTTACTTGGATCGGGAATTTATGTTTATCTTTCCGAATATCTGAGCCACTACACGGATCGGTGGGAACTGATCTTTGGGATTGTTGTCGTCATTCTCGTCCTCCTTGCGCCCCAAGGCATCTTGGGAATCACCAAGAAGAGAAAGTAGGTGAATTGGAGATGGCCGAATTGGCCGAAAAACCAAGGAACATTTTGGAGCTAAAAGGAATCTATAAGGACTTTGAGGGCCTGCAAGTCCTGTTTGACATTAATCTGGGGGTTCAAGAGGGGGAGCGGCATGCAATCATCGGTCCGAACGGGGCCGGCAAAAGCACGCTTTTTAACCTGATCACTGGAAAATATCTTCCCAGTAAAGGAAGAATATTTTTGAAAGGCGAGGGTATTACTGGAGCAAATCCTTTCAAACTTAACCGTATGGGGATGGCTCGCTCCTTCCAGATTACCAATATTTTCCGGACTATGACCGTCTTCGAGAATGTGCGAAATGCCATTCTCTCCAAAAACAGGATCCGCTATAACATGTTTTCCCGTCTTTCCAAGATGGGTGAGATCAACAGACAAACGGAGAAGGTGCTGCACGAGATCGGCCTTCTGGAACGAAAAGATGACATTGCTGGTGAGCTCTCCTACGGTCAGCAGAGGGCCTTGGAGATTGGCCTGGCGATTGCCACCAATCCAGAACTCATCCTTCTGGATGAGCCTACGGCCGGTATGTCCTCGGAGGAGACTCGGGAAGCGGTGAAGCTAATCCAGCGGGTCACGGAAGGAAAGACTTTAATCATCGTTGAACATGACATGGAAGTGGTCTTCAGTATTGCCGACCGCATTTCGGTTCTCTATTACGGCAAAGTTTTAGCCTGTGGGCTTCCCGGGGAGATTCGAAATGACCAGAGGGTGAAAGACGCATACCTGGGCGAGGAGAGGGAGTAGGATATGTTACTGGAGCTAAAAGAGCTTAATACGTATTATGAGGAGAGTCACATTCTACAAGGTGTTTCACTGAATGTTGACCACGGGGAAATTGTCTGTCTTCTGGGCCGGAACGGCGTGGGGAAGAGTACGACTCTGAAATCAGTCATCGGGCTGGTCGAACCTCGATCTGGTGAAGTGGTCTTCAAAGGGCGAAACATTGCGGGAATGCCCCCTTATACCATCGCCAAACTGGGGGTGGGATACGTTCCAGAGGAGCGAAGGATATTTCCGACCTTGACGGTGCGAGAGAATTTGCTCATGGGCATTAAACCGGGTAAAAAAAGCAACGGGGACGGGTGGACAGTTGAAAAGGTCTACAAATACTTTCAGGCCTTGCAGGCCAGGGACAACCAGAACGGAGGTCACTTATCGGGTGGGGAACAGCAAATGCTGACCATTGCCAGGAGCCTAATGGGAAACCCCGAGGTTCTCTTGATTGATGAGCCCACCGAGGGCCTTGCTCCGCTGATCGTGGAGACCGTGGAGGAGGTCATCAGGGATATTCACCAGCACGGCATACCTATCCTTTTGGTGGAGCAGAACATGCGAGTGGCCTTGCGTCTGGCTGGAAGGATCTATGTCATTTCCAAAGGAAAGATTGTTTTCGAGGGGACATGCGAGGAACTCAAGGGGGCACACGAAATACGTGAGAAGTATTTGGAAGTCTAAGCCGTAAAACCTGGAGTTCGATGCCTAGACCAAAGAGAGGAGGTGGGATCAAGGGTTTTAGAATAAGAGCTATTTCAGAATGAAACGGAGTGAACGGGGAGAAAACCTTAATTTTTGTGATCCACTTTTTAGGGAAGGTTGCAAACAACCTATTCCCCCAGGATAAAAACGAAAGGAGAGAAGAAAATGATGTTTCTAAAATGGAAAGGCCTGATGGTCCTTATTTTTTTAGTTACAATTTTTATTGCTGGCCAGGCTGTGGCTGCCGACACGGTGAACATCGTCGTCCTGGATCCACTCTCCGGTACCATGAAAGACCTTGGGGACCGCACGGTCTGGGGAGTACAATTTGCGGTTGATGAGACCAATGCGGCGGGGGGTCTTCTGGGAAAACAGATCAAGCTCATCTCCGAGGATCACCAGATGAAACCGGACGTGGCCACGCGCAAGGCCATCAGGGCGATTATGGAAGATAAGGCCCAATTTATCATTCATCTTGTCTCCACGGCAGTGGCCCAGGCGTTGATGGATGTGGCGGAGAAGAACAGGGTGATCTATACAATGCTTGGAGCAGAGTCGGACTTCCTCACCGGCAAGAATTTCAGTAAGTATACCTTCCGCACCTGCTTCACCACCGGCAACCGCGCTCGTGCTTACACAGAATTCTTCAAGACCAAACCCTGGCGAAAATTTTACCTCATGAACCAGGACTACGCCTTTGGCCATGCAGTGGCTGATGATTTCAAAAAGGTGATCACCAAGGAGATTCCGGACGTGAAAATCGTGGGAGAAGATTTTGCTCCAATCGGCCAAAAGGATTTTGGCCCTTACATTTCTAAGATCCTGGCTAGCGGAGCGGAGATCATTTTCACGGGAAACTATGGTGCAGACGTGCAAAACCTGATTGTACAGGGGGCTCAGATGGGGATCAAGCTTCCGGTTCGCTACGCCACTTACTTCCTGGATGACGACGTGCAGCTCCCCCAAATTGGCCAAACCGCGGTAGGAAGTTTTGTGAACAGCACGTACCTGGCGACGATCAATACTCCGCAAAACAAAGCGTTCGTGGAACGATGGCATAAGAAGTTTAAAGATACGGCTCACCCTTGGCCAGCTGGGAATCTTGGGTATTCTTACAATGGCGCGATGTTTCTCTTCGAGGCGATCAAAAAAGCCAAATCCTTTGATGCGGAAGCAGTTATCAAGGCTTGGGAGGGAATGGAGTATAATAGTTTAGTCGGGAAGCAGATCATGCGAGCCTGCGACCATCAAATCATGATGCCCGGGCCCGTCGGCGAAATACAGGCCAAGTCCACGATTTTTCCTTTCCCCTTCGCCGGGACGCCTGTGATGATCCTGTTGGACAAGGTGGCCGTTCCCCTCAGGGAGACCGGCAACCCGAGATGTGGTAGTGTGACTGGTAAGTGATCAGAAGCTAATATAAGAAGATACATTCTGAAAGGGATGGCGAGCTTCCGGCCTTTCCATCCCTTTTCTCCAGATCAGAAAAGGAGAGACCTATGACTCAGAAGATCCAGAAGGTGGCCGTGATCGGGACCGGTCTCTTGGGTACACAAATCGCTATGATATCCGCGTACGCTGGTTATAAAGTGAGCGTTTATGACACCGTCGCCGGTGCCTTTGATGACACCTATAACAAACTTTATGCAGATTTCAAGGCGAAAGGAATCAATCCCTTTATCCCTTGGAATCTTTGGGAAAAATGTAGGACCACCATAAACTTTACAACTCATCTCGGCGATGCGCTCAAAGATGCCGATTTAGTGGTCGAAGCGATAACGGAAGACGTGGAAGTAAAACGAAAAGTCTTCAAGCAACTGGGGGAAAATGCACCGACCAAGGCAATCTTTGCCTCAAACAGCTCATCCATCCCAATATCAAGAATGGAAGAAAGCAGTGGCAGGCCGGAGCGTTGCATCAACACACATTTTTACCAACCGTTGGCAGGAATGAACATAACGGATCTCATGCCGGGAACAAAGACTCTTCCCGATGTAATAAAAGAAGGTGAAGAATGGATTCGTTCGGTGGGTTGTATTCCACTCAGAGTAAAAAAGGAGATATTAGGTTTCTGTTTCAACAGCGTCTGGCGGGCAATAAAAAAACAGTCTCTCTACATGTGGGGAAATGATTTTGTTGATTTTCGTGACATTGATCGGGCCTGGTGTATCTTTACAAAAATGAAGAGAGGGCCTTTCGGGATCATGGACGAAGTGGGTCTTGATACCGTCTATAACATCGAAATGGTCTATTACAACGAGTCGAAGGATCCCAAAGATAAGCCGCCTGATGCACTGATGGAAAAGATAAAAAAAGGTGAATTGGGTATAAAGACTGGAAAGGGATTTTATACCTATCCAAATCCTGAGTTTCTCCAACCTGACTTTTTGGATCCGAAAAAATAAAAGGGGCTGAGCAGGATGAAGGATAAAGTTATTATTACTGCGGCCACTACGGGAAGCATTCACACGCCAACGATGTCCTCTTATCTCCCCATAAAGCCTGGAGGGATTGCCGATGAAGCGGTTCGGGCGTGCGAAGCCTCTGCAAAAAGCTAATGATAGCAGAAGTTAACATTAATAATACAAAGGACCGAACTTATTGCCAGTATCTATCAGTTGGCATATAAGACGAAATCAAAATGTTTAATGAACTGTAACACCAGTTTAAGGAGGCTATGATGCAAATAATAGAATCAGGAATTAGTCCGTTCAAATTTACTGATCCCGACGAAATGAGGGAGTGGGTGCGAGATAAGAAATCACGATTCCTTGAAAGTAAATTGATGACTGAACAAGAAGCCATCGAGAGATTTTTGAAGGATGGGGACTATCTTGCTTTCGATTTAGCTGTACTGGTTAGGGGTCCTTCCTCTTTAGAACGGGAAATTGTGAGGCAGAGAAAAAAGAATCTGTTTTTAGCGGGGAAGTTTTCCTTCTTAGACTGTGCTCTTCTCGTTGTGGGGGGATGTGTGACCAGAATCGATTGTGGCTTCATGGGTGGAGGGGCTTCGCACTTCAGGGCAATTGAGAAGGGCAAGGTTGAGGTGATCGAATGGAGTAATGGAACCATCAGCGCCCGTTTTTTAGCAGGAGCTTTGGGTCTACCTTTCATTCCTTGGAGAGGTTTGATGGGCACAGAGACCTTTAAGCATTCCGCTGCTAAGATTGCGATCGATCCATTTACTGGAAAGAGGATAACTCTTTTACCCGCCTTAAACCCTGATGTAGCTTTGATTCACGCCAATCAGTGCGACGTGTACGGAAATGCCCGTCTTTTTGGGCCTGGGTGCATTCCCATTGAAGTCGCCACAGCATCTAAAAGGGTGATTATCTCCACTGAAGAGATTATCGACATCGAAGAAATTAGAAAAGCCCCTGCCAAGACGACGATCCCTTATTATATGGTTGATGCGGTTGTCCTCGCTCCCTTCGGAGGACATCCGGGAGCTGTTCCAGGTCTATACGATGCCGATTTCGGGCATATGAACGAATTCTTTAAGGCGGAGAAGGATCCCGTCGCTATGGAGAAGTACCTAGATAAATATATCTATAGTTGTAAAACTCACCAAGATTATTTAGATAAGATTGGAAAGTCTAAATTGGAGGAATTAAGGAAACGAGAGATCAAGGAGGGATATTATGAATAAGATTGCCTATACTCCAGAAGAGCTTATGATCTGCACGGCGGCCCGCATCATTCCAGATAAAACGACATGTTTTATCGGATATGGTATGCCTCAAATAGTGATCATATTGGCTCAGAAGCTATATGCCCCAAATGCATGTCAGGTCTATGAGTTTGGGGCAATTGGTCCCGAGGTTGTACCTCCTTTCAGGCGGGGTATGTTTTCTGATTCCAGGAACAATTATAGGGCAGTCGCTTGGACCTATATGAATACGATGTTCGCCCATGCTTGTTTAGGGTATATCGATTATGGCTTCCTCGGAGCCGCTCAAATCGATCCTTATGGAAATATCAATTCCACACAAATAGGATTAGACCATTCGAGACCGAAAATACGTTTTCCCGGGAGTGGCGGTGCCAATGACGTCGCTTCATATTGCTGGAAGACGATCACCATTATGAAACATGAAAAAGAACGGTTTGTAAAGAAACTCGATTTTCTAACTTCCCCTGGATATCTGGATGGACCTGGTGCAAGGGAGAAAGCAGGGTTGCCTCGAGGAGCGGGTCCTTACAGGTTAGTGACCTCCATAGCTTTATTTGGGTTTGATGAAAAAACTAAATATATGGAGCTTTTAGCTGTGGCACCAGGATATAGTAAGGAAGACATCTTTAAGAATATGGAGTTTGAGCCCCTGGTTGCTAAAAGGATTGAGGAATTAAAACCACCAACAGAGGAAGAGCTCAGGCTGTTAAGAGAGGAAATCGATCCGGACAGAGGGCTCATTGGGAAGATTTAGCAAATTCATGAAGTAAGCTCTTAAAGGCTTTCAAAGGAGGGGTATTCTAAAGGATTGATTGGAAAATAGATCCATCAGGGATCATATTCCATAGCGTTCAGGATTCCTCCTCACCTCTTCGAAAAAATCTTTGACCACCGTCTCGAAATTAGGACATCTGGATTTCCATTCCCATTCTTTTCTGGCTCTGTTATCGTCAAAGGCCTCAACATTAAAATTTCGGAAAAATTCCATCACTTTAGGATCGGGCTTATAAGTCACCTGAAATCCGGAAACGAATTTCCTAATGATCCTCTCCAGTTCTTTCGCGGTTTGGACTGGCGTCACCCCAGCGACATTATAGTTTAAGGACTTGATCTTTTCTTTCGGCGCCTGATAGAGCAGATCGATACAAATGGCTGCATCCTTAAAATACATCACCGGGCATTTGGTCTCTTCTGTTACGAAACATTCATAGGACTTACCAAGCGCTGCATGTTCTATCATCCAGGGATTATATTGAGCGACCCCTGGTGTTTTGACGCCTGGCCCGATGACGGAGGGATACCTGACCGAACGGAAATCGAGGCCGAAATGGTTTCTATAAAACATACCCAGGTGTTCACAGTAAAGCTTTCCTATCCCATACATGGTAGTAGGCCGCTGAAGCGTATCATCCCTAATCAGGGAGGTCGTATCCAGACCATAGGTGGCAATTGAACTCGCAAACACAACCTTTTCAATACCGAGAAGCCGCGCGGCTTCGAATACATGGAGCGTGCCGCAGATATTACACTGGAATGAAGCCCAAGGATTCATGTTCGAAGGAACGGTGAGCATCCCCCCGAGGTGATAAATGTCTTCAACCGGATGATCCTTGACAACGTTGAAGACCTCCGGATAATTGGCCAGATTTCCCACTATCACTTTTGCTTTGTCTTCAATGCCTTTAATACGTGCAGCGTTAGGGGCAACGTCAAATAGGACAACCTCTTCTTGGCGATCGATGAGCATCCTCGCCAATTCCGCTCCGATAAAACCTGTTCCTCCAGTGATCAGTTTTGCCATGAGTTCATCCACCTCCTCGGCTAAGGTTATGCTCCGGTTTTCTTCATCGGGATCATCAACCTTATCCCCCTAAGTAGGCACTCTTCATTGCTTCATTCTGCAATAATTCCTTTGTCTCCCCTTCCAAAACAACAGCCCCTGTCTCTAACACATAGCCTTTATAGGCAAGTGCGAGAGCCAATTTGGCATTCTGCTCAACAAGAAGGATGCTTACCCCTTCTTGGTTGATGGTGCTGATGATCTTTGCAATCGTTTTGCTCATGAGAGGAGATAATCCCATCGATGGTTCATCAAGAAGTAATAGCTTTGGATTGGACATGAGGGCTCGCCCTATAGCAAGCATCTGTTGTTCGCCCCCACTTAATCTTCCCGCAAGCTGGTTTTCCCTTTCTGCTAATACAGGAAAGTAATGGAGAACCCTACTCCGATTCTTATCAATCTCTTCTTTATCCTTTCGCAGGTAGGCCCCTATCATAAGGTTCTCGATGACGGTCATGTAGGGGAAAAGTCTCCTTCCTTCAGGAACATTGCTGATCCCTAACTTCACAATCTCTTGAGTGGGTAACCTGTCAATTCTTTTATTTCTAAAATAGATCTCCCCTGAGGTGGGGTTCTTCAGGCCTGATATGGTTTTTAAGATAGTGCTCTTTCCTGCTCCATTTGCACCGACGAGGGTAATGATCTTTCCCTCCTCAATCTCAATGGAGACATTCCTTACGGCTGCCACTTTCCAATAATGGACGGTAATGTCCTTGACACGAAGGATCATGCTTCAACTCCCAGGTAAGCTTCGATCACCTTCTCATTCTGGATGATCTCCTGGGGAGAACCTTCAGCGATCTTCTTCCCAAAGCTCAAGACGATAATCCTATCACAGATGCTTGTCACCGCCCTCATATTATGTTCAACCAATAGGATCGTCCGCCCCTCTTCTCGTATTCGATCGATTCGCTCCAGCATGTCTTCCACCTCTTCGTGGTTCATGCCGGTGAGGGGTTCATCCATGAGGAGTAACTTCGGTTTGGCCGCTAAAGCAATTGCCAATTCCAGACGCCTCTGGTGACCATGGGGCAGATTCTTGGCAAGCTCATCTTCTTGATCTTTGAGTCCCATAAACTCCAAGATTTTTTTAGCCTCCTTTCTGGAACTGATCTCCTTACTTTGAGTGAAATGGGTATTCCATAGAGCTCCCCAGAATCCTATCCCCGATTTCTGATGACCACCCAGGATGACATTCTGAATAACGGTCATGTCTCCAAAAAGGGTGGTGACCTGGAAGGTTCGAACTGCCCCCAGTCCCGCTATTTTATGTGGTTTAAGACCTGTTATCTTTTTCCCCATGAATAGTATTTCCCCATGAGTATGACGAAGGGGACCAGTGATCATATTGAAAACAGTCGTCTTCCCGGCACCATTAGGGCCAATGAGTCCCAGGATCTCTCCTTCATGGATATCAAAGTCTAAGCCATCTAACGCAGCGAGACCACCGAAATGTTTAGTCAGATTTCTAACTTCGAGCAGTGCCATAGATCCCTAAATGGTTTGCTCCTTCCTGATCATTTACCAAGCTTTATTCGAAGCCTACGGGGTAGGCTGATGAGGCCCTCAGGCATAAATCTTATGATGAATACGATAATCACTCCGTAGATAAGCAGTTCATAAAGGCCAAACTGGCGCAAAAAGAAGTGGGATAACATCATTAAGAAGACAGTTCCTATTACTGGACCCAGGACGCTCCCTATCCCTCCGACCACCACGTAAGCAATGGGAGCTAATACGGCATGGAGGGAAAAATCAGGAGGGGTGATAACGCCGACGAAGTGGGCATAGAGACTGCCAGCCATACCAGCAAAAAAGCAACCCATAGCGCAGCCAAGGAGCTTAACTTTCATAGAGCTGATACCTATGGATTCAGCTAAGGCATCAGATTGACTAATAGCCTTAAACACCATACCAATCCGCGATCGATCAATTCTTTGCATCACGAAGATAGTGAATAATGTGAGAATTAAGATTAAATAGTAAAAATGTGCCTTGGAGCTGAAATTCACTTGCAGTAAACTGCGAATATGGATAAAGGGACGGGGAATATTGGTCAGCCCGGGAATTCCTCCGAATAACCCTATCCAAAAATTGCTGAGCAACACCCGTACAAGCTCAGCAAAGAGGAAGGTAAATAAAAGGAAATAGGCCCCTTTGAACCTCAAGGTGACATAACCCATGGGCAGAGATACGATGGCTGTGATGATCATGGCAATAGGAAGGGCAAACCAGAAGGAAAGATGGAGCCTCATAACGAGTAAAGTGGAGGAATAGGCGCCAATGCCCATGAAGGCAGCCTGACCTAAGTTAAGTTCCCCCACATTAAGGATGGCATTTATACTACATGCAAAAATGATATTAATACCGATGAGACAGAGGATATGGAGTGTATAGGGTTCCTGGGTGATCAGGGGTATGGCAAAGAGCAGGATGAGAAGACCAGTATAACAAGTAGGTACTACGATGTCTCTCTTAATCACGGCCTAAGAGTCCCTGGGGTCTAACGATTAATGTAATCAGAATGAGAATAAAAGAAAGGACATTCACTGTCGGAACGTTAAAAAAGAGGCAGCCGAAGCTTTCTATAAAGCCCATCAGAAGACCTCCGAGCATGGCACCTGGGATACTTCCCAAGCCCCCGAGAATCACTACCAGGAAGGCCTTAAGAATCACATCACTCCCCACAAACGGATTGATAATGAAAATGGGTGCCATCAATACACCTGTCGAGGCAGCTAACCCGCAACCAATACTGAAGGACAAGGCACTGATCCGATTGACGTTCACGCCTTGTAGCGCAGCGGCTTCTTTATCCTGGGCAACAGCACGTATGGCGCTACCCGCTTTGGTTCTACGAAGAAAGAGGTTTAGCATCAAGATTAGAAATGAACCAAGGATGATTGCTGCCAGCCTTTCTTTACTAATGACAATACCGGCTGCGCTGATGATGCCTTTGAAAGCGGAGGGAACCTTCTTGTCCAGCTCTCCAAAACAGATCACTGCCAACATCTGAAAAACCCAAGCTAATCCCAAACCTGCAATCAAGGAGGTTAATGCTACTTGGGGACGAGTGGTCAAAGGCCTGAAGATGATCTTTTCAAGAAGCGCTCCTAATCCTCCAACAAGAATCAGGGCGGCGATTATTGAAGCAAAGTAATTAAGGCCGAAGATGCCAAAGAGGTAATAGGCGACGTAACCGCCCAGCATGTACATCTCGCCATGTGCAAAATTGACGATGCCCATGATGCCAAAGATCAAACTCAGCCCCAGGGCAACGAGAGCATAAAATAGCCCAAGCATGACTCCATTCAAAACGCCCTGAAGCAAGAAGAATTCCATTCCTTCTCACCTTTTAATGGTTTCAAAATGCTAAACCTGGTTTGAACCCGTTTCCTCTTCTCCTTCTGATAAAAAAGGTAGTGAGAAGTGAAATGACCTTCTCACCACCTTTCCCATCATCTGAAAACCACAGTGAGAGACTTATTCTTTTAGGCGGCTCAATATTCTGGTAATCCTAATCCTGGTAACGGCAGCCATTCCATCTCTACAATCTTTCCTCCCCTTGCCTGGGCAAGCATCATGCGATGAACAAATTGTCGATCAATTCCATATTTTTGCTTGCCTACGAGGACGAAGGGACCAAATGCGGTATTAAACTTATGGGTTTTCTCCACCAATTTTGCCACGGCTTCTGTGTCAGTGGTGCCCACTTTGACCATGGCCTGAGTAAAGATTTCCATCATGGCATAGGATGTCATCTCTGTAATGCTCATCGTCTCATTAAATTTCGCTCGATATCTCTTTGCGAAGGCTTTGGTTTCAGGTGTACTATTGGGACCCTCTAAGTCTTGGCCATAGGTAAACCATAAGCCTTCGGCGGCTTCAGGACCACACAACCCAAGGATCAGGGCAGGGTTTGTACCACAAGTCCAAGCCTTTGCTCCTTTATAGCCCAATTCATAAAGCTGCTTTACAATCACAGCTCCATCCCCAGGTGCACTGACGGCCATATCGATGAGGTCAGGTTTCTTAGCCAGTACCCTCGTGAGAAAGGGATACATGTCTTTGGTCCCACGCTCGAAAAACTCCTCGGCCACTATCTGCAAACCATTGGCCTGAGCTGTTTCTCTGATTGCCGCAGCCGTATCCCACCCACTCGTATCATTGGGGTTAAGTTGAGCTACTGTTTTTATCTTGGGATTGTTCTTGGCTATCCAGGTGTATATCGCAGGGGCTATTTCATTTTGAGAGATGGTCTGCCTAAAAGAAAAGAGTTTATCCGGACCAAGAATCCCTTTCCCCCACCAGCAAGATGTGGTTATGACCTTCGATGGCTGAGTGATCGGTAATTCAGCCATTCCGGTCGCTGCAATGACACCCCCAATTAAATACTGTATCTTATCGTCATGGACGAGTTTTGTAGCACAGGCCGCTGCCTCAGAGGGGGAGCCCTTGTTATCGTAATAAACAGTTATAATCTTGTATACCTCCTTCCCAATTTTGAGGCCACCACGTGCATTAGTATCTTCAGCGAAGAAATCCATTAATCGTGTCATGGGTAGGCCCCAGGCTGCTGCGGGTCCTGAAAGGGGGAGAGTTGTTCCGATTTTTAAGATCTTCTCAGCCGGCGTTTTTGACTTTTCTTGGGCAAATCCATCTCTAGCACAAACGAACGTCAAAGGTAGCAATGCAAAGGTTAAAACGACACAAATATTGGCCAACAAACCTAAAACTTTCTTCTTTTCCATATCGCTCCTCCTTCTGTATAAGTAATGATGTGTTTAATGGTCATTGGGTAACTGCCGAATCACTCACTCCATCCATTTCCTCCCATAGGCTTATGAGAATCTACTGTATAAGAGAATATTTCGCTAAATCTTCACCATCAGCTTGACCAACATTTACTCTTACCCCATCACATAAAGGCATTAAATTTTTGGTGTCAAAGGGCAAATCTAAAGAAGCGTTCGAATGAGGTTACAAATAACAAAAATAAATTAACTTTTTCTAAATGATTCAAAGTTCCTTTAATCCAAAGTTTTTCAATGGATTGTTTTTCAATTGATATCCTTAATATCACTCCCTACAAGAAAAGTCAATCCAAGTACAATCCAAAATTTTGATCTTTTCAGAGAAATTTTTTATCTCCAGAGCCCAATTTCTCCTTATTTTCTGTTAGGATGAAAACACGATGAAAAGGGTCCTTTATATTTTGTAATGTTCTACGTTATAAAGAAAGCATATACACAGTCTCTTTTTTTCGTCGAAAATTTAAACAAGATAAGGAGAAGTAAATGCCTTTCGTAAGCATAAAAAGGATAAAGGTATATTATGAGGTGCAGGGTGATGGGGATACGATTGTACTTCTACATCATGGTTTTGGATCGACCAAAATTTGGAAGGGGATATATCCAAGTTTAGTGGAAAAAGGTTACAGGGTGATCATGTATGACAGAAGGGGGTATGGACGGTCAGAAAAGGGAACCGATTTTGAAGAATTTTATGTCAGCGATAGATTTTGCCTTGAAAGCGTACAGGAATTAGCTACGTTGAGGGAAATGCTCAATTTTGATTCCTTCCATATCATTGGTCAATGTGAGGGAGGAGTGATCGGAATTGAGTATGCGGTCAAATATCCTAATCAAATGAAGACGATAGTGATTTCAAGTACCCAATGTTTTAGCAAAATTCCTATGGTCGAATTAAATAAATTGGCATTTCCAAAAATATTTCAAGATCTGGAACCAGAAGTTAAAGAGAAATTAATTTCTTGGCACGGGGAGGAACATGTCGAAAAATTTTATAATCAATTTCGTCAATATGGGGGAGCATACGGTAAAGGGGTTTTTGACCTAAGACATTTATTGGCCTCGATAAAATGCCCCACCCTTGTACTTTATCCAGACAGAAGCATTCTTTTTGATGTGGAGCAAGCTGTCGAATTCTATCGCCACCTTCCCCAAGGAGAACTTGCAATCCTTCCAAGATGTGGGCATAACACTTACGAAGAACAACCAGAGGAATATATTCGATCTGTCTTGAATTTTTTAAAGAGACACCATTTTTAGTTAAAATTTGGATCATCCCCTAAAGGACTCTCGTTCTTCGTAGTGATTGATGGTTTGACAAATTTGATTTATTATAGAATGATTCGAATTGATTAATATAACCCTCTGAAGAAAAATAAAGTTCATTTCGTACTGTCCATATGGCTATCACTTTCTCGCTAGCGGCCATCACTAAAACATCTTACAAACTGTCATTTATCATCCAGATAAGTAATTTTACTTTATCGATTACCACTTGAAATGTTGTATCGATGGGCAAAATTTAAAAGTCAGGCTTTCAGGAGGAAGTACTCTTCATCGAAAATGATTCTAATTGGGAAAAATATTTCTCCAACATTTAGGGTCGGGTTCCTACCAGAATGGCTCGAGGGTGACGGCAACTGATTTAGGTGGAGAAATAATTTGGGATAAGGAGATTGCCGGAACGATGGACACCTATTTGGACACCAACGAAAAAAAGAGGGTAACCAACATGGCTAACCCCTTGGATTTACTGGCGGGAGCGACGGGGATCGCATTTAACCTTCCCGAGTTACACTCGGGACGTTCTAACCAGTTGTTCGACGTAAGCCTGGCTCTTCTTGATCTTTAGCTCTCGTTCTCTCTCCACGACTTGAGACCGCGTGAGACATTCCTCCTTATATACCACCCGCCATGGAATCTTAGCTTTGGTATATGGGCTTCGTCCTTTGTTATGCCGACGAAGTCTCTCTTCCAAACGGGCAGTATGACCGATGTAAAAGCTTCCGTCTCTGTCACTCTGGAGGATGTAGACTATGTATGCCATATGCCTATATACAAAAGCCCCGTCCACTGGACAGGGCTTTTAATCTGGCGGGAGCGACGGGGATCGAACCCGCAACCTCCGGCGTGACAGGCCGGCGCTCTAACCGGTTGAACTACGCCCCCAAACTTATTTTAGATTTCAGATTGCTAATTTCAGATTGAAATCAAAACCTAACTATCAACCTTCCCGAGTCACCCTCGGGACGTTCTAACCGATTGAACTACGCCCCCGATCTTTTCTGTTTAGAATGATGAATTAAGAGTTTTGAATTGAATTTGAAATCATTAAACAATAATTTTAAAATTCACAACGCTTAACTCTCAACTCATAATTCGTCTTACTTTTAGCAAAACGCCAATGGTAGGCGGAACAGGGATTGAACCTGCGACCTCCGGCTTGTAAGGCCGGCGCTCTCCCAACTGAGCTATCCGCCCTCCCGTGCAGAGCTAATCTTATGGAATCGTCCTTCCAATGTCAAGTTCAGGCAACCTCGACCTCTTTCTCATAGAGGAGGATCGGGCTTTCGTGATGAAGAACTACCTCTTCACTAATAATACATTCACGGATGTTGGATTGGGAAGGAATCTCATACATTACATCCAACATGGTGTTCTCCATGATCGCACGAAGACCCCGAGCGCCTGATTTTCTCTTGATGGCCTCCTTGGCAATGGACATCAAAGCCCCTTCGGTAAATCGAAGTTTAACATTTTCCAATTCAAAGAGCTTTTGATACTGTTTCACCAAGGCGTTTTTTGGTTTTTTCAAAATATCTACCAGGGCATCGATGCTGAGCTCGTCCAAGGTAGCAATCACTGGAAGTCTCCCAATGAACTCAGGAATTAATCCAAACTTCAAAAGATCCTCGGGCTGAACCTCTCTCAGTAGTTCTCCCATGTCCCGCTCATGCTGGGACTTGATATCCGCCCCAAATCCGAGGGTCTTCCCTCCGATCCGTTGTTCAACGAGTTTTTCCAGCCCGACAAAGGCCCCGCCGCAGATGAAGAGGATGTTGGTCGTGTCGATTTGAATGAACTCCTGCTGGGGATGTTTTCGACCTCCTTTGGGAGGGACACTGGCAACGGTCCCTTCGATGATTTTCAGGAGGGCCTGTTGCACCCCCTCGCCTGAGACATCTCGTGTGATGGAAGGACTATCCGATTTTCTCGAGATCTTATCGATCTCATCAATATAAACGATTCCTTTCTGGGTCCGTTCGATATCGTAATCGGCCGACTGAAGAAGACTCAGGATAATATTCTCCACATCCTCGCCCACATACCCTGCTTCGGTCAGACAGGTGGCATCAGCAATCGTGAAGGGAACGTCGAGGATACGGGCCAGTGTCTGGGCAAGAAGTGTTTTCCCAGATCCGGTGGGTCCGATGAGGATGATATTCGATTTCTGGAGCTCCACATCTCCCGATGCAACCCGGGAATCAATCCGCTTGTAGTGGTTATGAACAGCCACCGACAAGATCCTCTTCGCATGCTCCTGCCCGATGACGTATTCATCTAACTTGGCCTTGATCTCCATGGGTTTGGGTACGGTCAATCTTCCCGGGACAAACCGTTCCTCGGTCTCCTCTGCAATGATCTCGTTACAAAGCTCGATGCATTCATCACAGATGTAGACCGTGGGGCCGGCGATGAGCTTCCTCACTTCATCCTGACTCTTTCCACAGAAAGAACAATGTAAGACGCTCCCATAATTCCCTCCGTTCACCTTCATCATCTTCTCCTTTCTGCCCCCTTGAGGACTACCCTACAGACCGGAGGGGACGCTGGATGACCACCTCATCAACAATGCCGTATTCCTTCGCCTGATGGCCCGTCATATAAAAATCTCGATCCGTATCCGCCTGGATCCGTTCCACTGGTTGAGAAGTGTGTCTGACCATAATCCGATTCAGTTCTTCTCGGAGTCGCAGGATCTCCCTCGCTTGGATGTCCACATCCGAGGCCTGTCCCTGAAAACCTCCCATGGGTTGATGAATCAGGATCCTTGAATGAGGAAGGGCATACCGTTTTCCCTTCTCCCCTGCTGCCAGAAGCAGAGCCGCAATGCTGGCTGCCTGTCCCATACACAATGTGGAAACCTTGGGTCGAATATATTGCATGGTATCATAGATGGCAAGCCCAGAGGTGACAATTCCTCCTGGAGAATTGATATAGACATGGACATCCTTGTCCGGGTCTTCCGACTCCAGAAAAAGCATCTGGGCAATCACCAGATTGGCGACATCATCATCGATCCCCGTCCCAACAAAGATAATTCGCTCTTTTAAAAGACGAGAATAGATATCATAGGCTCTTTCGCCCCTTCCATCCCTTTCAATTACAATCGGTATTAGTGTCATCGTTTTTTTCCCTCAAACATAGTTGATGCTTGCTTTCTCAAGCAGAAAATTTAATGTCTTATCCCGGATGATCCCGGCCTTCACTTCGGGGAGGAGACCATTCTTTTCATAATATCGTTTCACCACATCGAATTTTTGATGCATCCTCTCTGACATCTCTCTGAGACGATCGTCCGCTTCTTCATCAGTGACCGCAATCCCTTCCTGATCCGCAATCTTCTCAAGAATCAGAAAAGTCTTGACCTGCTTCTGGGCCATGGCCTTGTAATCCTCTTGGAGTTTCTCCTCTGAGAGTCCCAAATTTTTGAGGTCCACCCCCTGAGCAGCCAGTCTTAACTTCGTGTCCGAGACCAGGGTTTTGGTCTGCTCCTCCACCAAACTTTCGGGAACCTCGAAGGGGTTTGCCTCAAGCAATTGATCCATCACCTGATCTTTTAACTGCCGTTCTAATCCAAGCTCCTTCTCCTTTTCGATCTCCCCTTTCAGTTTCGCTTTTAATTCTTCGAAGGATGAATAATCACCTAAATCTTTAGCAAATTCATCATCGAGAGGAGGAAGGATCCTCTCTTTGATTTCTTTGATCTTAACATGAAATGAAATCGTCTTCCCAGCCCACTTCTGATATCCATAATCCTCTGGGAAAGAGACTTCAATCTCTTTCTCCTCTTCTGGCTTCAACCCGATCAACTTCTCCTCGAAGGCCGGGATGAATTGCCCACTTCCCACCTCCACCGTAAAATCAATGGCCTTCCCTCCCTCCAAGGGTTTACCACCCATACTCGCTTCATAATCGACAATCACATAATCTCCAGCCTGGATGGGTCTGGCCTCCGAAATGGTTTTCAAATTGGCGTGAAGGTTTTGAAGAGCTTTCAACCGCCCCTCGACTTCTTCGTCTTTCACCTCTTCTTTCTTTCCTTCAATCTTCAATCCTGTATATCCTTCCAATTTGACTTCGGGTTTGACTTCAAGGACAGCAGAATATTGGAACGGCTTTCCTACCTCAAATTCTCCTGGATCGATCACAGGTGGAGAGACTGGATGAAGATCGGTCTCCGAGAGGGCTTTTGGATAAGTCTCCTCAATCAGTTTCTGGATGACCTCTGCTTTGACATAATCTTTGAAATATCTCTCTAAGATATTTCGTGGAACCTTCCCAGGCCGAAATCCTTTGATCTTGGCTTTCTTCCCCACATCCTTATAGAAGGATTCAACCTCTTGGGTGACCTGGTCTTCTGGAATTTCTATTGAAACCTTTTTCTTAATCGAACTGATCTCTTCAACATTGGCTTTCATGAAATATCCCTTCCGTTAAGCGTAAATAGTAAAGCGTAAAGGGATAACACCTTACACCTAACGCCTTACGTTAAAATCTCCTTCTTCCAACTTAGAATTTCTTTTCCTAAGGAAGTGGTGCCGAGGGCGGGACTCGAACCCGCACAGTCTTGCGACCACGAGATCCTAAGTCTCGCGCGTATTCCAATTTCGCCACCCCGGCCCTAACCGCCTCCATGCGAAAAAATATAAAAGCTCAAAGTGCAAGAAAAGATTGGTGAGCCGTACAGGAATCGAACCTGTAACCTACTGATTAAGAGTCAGTTGCTCTACCTATTGAGCTAACGGCTCCTTCTCTTTCACAATCCACTTAAGGTGGCGCGCCCGGTCCGGCTCGAACGGACGACCTGCGGATTCGAAGTCCGACGCTCTATCCAACTGAGCTACGGGCGCATTGGGGTGAGTGAAGGGACTCGAACCCTCGACCACTGGGGCCACAACCCAGTGCTCTATCCAACTGAGCTACACTCACCACCATTCTTTTTCATTCACATGTTCCGTAAAACGCTTCAATCGACAATTCACGTCCTTTTGGCGCGCCTGGCAGGATTCGAACCTGCGACCCACGGATTAGAAGTCCGTAGCTCTATCCATCTGAGCTACAGGCGCTTAATTGCTAAATATACGACTTCTTTGAGTTTTGGTCAAGGCGAAATTAGCCAACTGGATTTAAACTCTTTAAGTTATTGAGTAATTTGGTTATTGAAGGTTTGCGTGGACGAACCTGCAGCGCTGTCAGTATTGAGGAAGATAGAAATTACGAGTCACTCTCCGGCCAGTCAGAGCCTCTGTAAAAACTGACTGAAAAATTCAGTCAAGAAGGTCGTATGATATTTGAAATTTGAGCATTCAGCTTTGAGTTTCGATTTTGTTAAGTAGGGATTTCTTTGAGGCGGGTTTGGAAGAGGACGGGAAAAAGGAAGCAAGAATGGAGTCGATTAAAGATTGCTCTCCCCTAATGACCCACAAATAGCTTTGAGGGGTTTGAAGAACGAAGAATCGGGATTGATTCCATAATAGACCCGGTTTCGGGTCGTCTGTTTTTTGACGATCCCGAGCCATACAAGGTTATTCAATTCTCGCTGCACAGGCCGAAGGGAAAGGCCGGTCTCGAACATGATTTCCCTTTGATAGAAACTCTGTCCCGGAAAAGTGTAGAGAAGACAAAGGATCCTGGCTCTTGTGATCGATCCAAAGAGTTTATTTAAGAATTCTTCTGGGTCCCCCTTACCCTTTTTCATGATGCCGTTGGGTCAACTGACTGACTTAAAAACCTGGAAAGGAATCTTATCTAAACTGGTTTATCCCGTTTCTTTAGCTGATTTTGTTGATCTGGATACGGACAGAATAAACCTGACTTCAAAATGAAGTCAAGAAGAATATTCTAAAATACACAACATTGCACGGGGGAAAAATGATTTGGGAAAGGATCAGGAATTTGTGTCCATGATAGGGGGAGGAGTTTGGCTTCAAAATGAAGTCAGAAGGACGAACCAAAAAACTTATGACCGAGGAGAGGTTTTAGATTTGAGGTTTAAGTTTTGAGGTTTTGGGGCTGGGGCTTTAGAGCTCCGCAATCCGAATTCCGAAATCCGAATTCGATTTAGCGGCTGCCTTTGCCGAAGGACCACGTGGATGTTCTTAAGGAAGATCCGAATTTCAAGGTTCAAAGTTGAAAGCGACTGCGTGAATACGTGAAGCGTTAGGCGTAAGGGCGTAAGGGGTGAAGGGTTAATGCGTATATGAGTTAATGTGCGTTAGTAGTATCTCAATTAAGAGCATGAGATTCATCCACGAACAATTTCAATTATTTTCTCGATAATCTCGTTCAGTTTGTCTTTTTTAAGATTCCCGATTCGATATAAGACAATATGACTATCTGCTGTAAATAGCCGATTAGGTCTGACATTGCTTTTCTGTTTCAGACCCCCCTCCTCAAAATCTTTGCCTTCGATGGAAATTGCATAGCTATCTTTCACGAATTGACTTGTTACCTGGCAAAGTATGAGGTCATCACCTTCAAGCACGGAAACAACTAACGCGGGACGCCTCTTAGCTTGAGTTAAGTCAGAGAAGGGGAAAGGAACTACAACGACGTCGCCTTTCACAAATTTTGCCACGCTTCATCTTCCTCTGGCTTCATCCAATCCTTTTTTAGAGAGGATTCACTTGCGATAGCAGTGGATAACCTTTCTTTAAGGGTCTTTGTTTTTAGAAATTGAACAAAATCTAACACTTCATCAAGAAAAGGTTCTGGAATTTGTTCAATTTCGCTAAGAAGCAATTCTTTCTTACTCATTACGTTACTTACCTCCATGGTATTTGATATCAATATACCATCCTTAGATAAAATTAGCAATTCGCCCTATGGTCCTATCAAGAAATGGGACGTTGTTGAATTCTTTCACTTTCTGGTTTCTCTGGTTTATTTAAGACGTCGTAGTGCTAAAAAGTCATCGGGTCTATTGCGTTGTTGAGTCGACAATTAGTTCAATGTTCGAGGTTCAAAGCGACTGCGTGGATACGTGAAGCGTTAGGCGTAAGGGGTAAAGAGTTAAAGTGTGGATGCGGTAATGACTTCATTGGAAAAAAGGTCTGGGGTCAGGCATAAGTAATGAAATATTTTTTCTTCTGGGGGCGAATGTTTATTTTGTTTCTCTCGTCCGTCTGGTTTGTCTGGTTTCTATGGTTTATTTGGTTGATCTGGTTTGTTTGGTTTATTTGGTCCCGGTGAAATAAGTTTTACATTTCATCCCGTACGCATTCGCTACGGGACAGGCGGGATAAATTTATTTGGTTTGTAATGAGGAGCTTATTCAAAAAGGTTAAAAAAAATAACTTAAAATTAGGTTAGAGGATACAGAGGCTTTGAGTAGATCAACGGACCGTGTCTATTTACGGTAATGCTTTGTAACAGCGATCACTTCTATCTTGTCGTCAGGCAAGCAGAAGAATAATGCCCTATGCTTTTTATCTATTCTAAAAGAATAGATTAGGCGATGTTTAGGTTCCAATAGCTCAGTATTTAAAGAAGGATAAGAAGGATCACTCTCAAAAATCTTTTTGCCTTTTCCCACTTCTTTGAGAGACCATGATTCTCAATATATTGTTTGATGTCCCCTCTCAGATCAACAATAACTGGCACGGCATCCTATCTATATACTGAGGATTTTTTTAGGCCTTCTTTTAAATCTTTTAAAAATTGGTCTTCATATAAATTTGTTGCCTCAAAGTCCACCAAGATAGAATCAATTTTATCTTTTTTGAAAGGAGTTAATTTAACAGACCCTTTTTTAACTCTTTGTAATAACTTTGTCCTTTCTTCCTCATCCAAATTATCAATGAGTTTATAAAGAGTATCCATGGGTATATCTATTTCCTTGGTTATCGTTTCTTTAAGAGTAATTCGTGGCATATATTCCAACCTCCATTCTCTCAAAAAAAGTCTACCACAAGTAAATACTTAAATCAACACGCTTAACTGCCCGGGGCCCTTGTCTATTTGGTTTCTTTAGTTATTGGGTCATTGAGTAATTGGGTAATATCTAAGTTCAAGGCTCAAAGCTCAAAGGAGTTTGGTAACTAAGTTATTGAGTAATTGGCCCCAGTGAAATAGCAATTGCATTTCACGGGGCAAGTTAAGATCGTTCAAAACTTTAATATCGTTAGTTTTGTTGGGAGCGTCTATCTGGTTTATCTTGTCTATAATTTTTGCCAGTCTTCTAAGGAAATTTTCATCTTTATTCCCAGTTCAATTTCCTTGAGAAGCATTTTAATCTGGGGAATAGAATACTCTGGATTGTTGGGGAGAGTAAGTGTAAATGTTCCATGCCGCATATAGAAATGGCGCCCATCTAACCATGGACGACCATTTCTTTGAAAGCAGGCATTTTATTGTTCAGATTAATCCCACCTATCACCGGCAATTTATCACCATGTCTTATTTTTACAATTAGCCACCCCTCGTGCACTGACCTTAATTCCTCCTGGCATTGATAAAGCGTTTCTCCAAAGGCGATAACGCCATGGCATTGTGGAATTTTTCCAGAATAAGTACCATCTTCTAACTTTTCACAAACTGCTTTCGTTCATCGCTTTGCTGATATACTCGATAAGCACACTCATACCTCTCTTTTCAGTAAAACTCTTAACCTCCAGGATATTATTTGAAAACTCATATGCCTAAATGTTTTATATAATCTTACCCCATATCTTCCGATAATGTCAAAATCCGAATCAAAAGCGATGTATGCATTAGTGGGTTTACTGCGTTAATTGCGTCTTTGAGTCATACATAAGTTCAAAGTTCGATGTTCGAAGTTCGCTGTGAGAAAACTTAAATGGCAAAGAAATTTCTATAAAAAAGAGAAGGTAAGTGTGTGAAAACGAAAGCATTACATTCTCACTTCCTCTGGCGTTTCTCCAAACATCAGCTTCAACCCATAGAGAAGTTGAGCCTTGGTAAAGGGTTTAGTCATATAATAATTGGCACCCAGATCATATCCTTTGAACATGTCGGAGTCTTCATTTTTAGCCGTTAGAACAATCACCGGGAGGTTTCTCGTTTTTGGATTTGATTTGGCCTCTTTAATGACCTCCCATCCATCCTTCTTCGGCATCAGGATATCACAGATGAGAAGGTCAAAATCGTCTTTCCCCAATTGTTCTAAGGCCTGCTCCCCATCAGCGGCTTCCTTTACCTCATAGCCCAATTTGGCGAGATGGATTCTTAAAAACTTGCGAATCACCTCTTCGTCATCTACCACCAGTATCTTTCTGCTCATGCTTCAACCCTCCTTATTGGAAATTTAATTGTAAAGGTTGTCCCCACTTGCTCTTTGCTCTCCACATCGATCGTCCCCTCATACTTGGTCACGATACGGTAAACGATATTTAATCCGAGGCCCGTCCCCTCACCGGGGTTTTTAGTTGTAAAGAAGGGATCGAAGATTTGGTTGAGATATTTCTGGGGAATTCCTACACCATGATCGCTCACTTTCACCTCGACTGAATCTTTTAACGATCGGGTGGAGAGGACCAAACTCCCACTTTGCCCGTCCATGGCTTGAAATGCATTGGTGATCAGATTGGTGAAGACCTGTTGGATCTCACCCATGTTGGCTTGTATCTTTTCGATGGATTGAAATTTTTTGATTACTTCCACTGGAGTCTTTTTAGTCGCTAACCGGACCATCTTCAGAGACTCTTCAAGCACTTCGTTGAGATCCACAAAACTGAGTTCCCCCTTCTTTGCCGCTCGAGAGTAGGATCTCAGTCCCCTGACGATTTCACTGATCCTTTCAGAACAGTTGATGATATCCATTAAATAACCTCTTTTCTTAGAAGGGTCTTCTTCCTCCAAAGCAATTTCCGCCATCCCAATAATGCCACTCAAAGGGTTGTTGATTTCGTGAGCCACGCCAGAGGCCAATATCCCTATCCCTGCTAACTTTTCAGACTGGATGAGTTGTTCATGAAGCCGTTGTTCTTCGGTAATGTCCTTCATATATTCAATGACTGAAATAAGATTCCCCTTTTCGTCAAGGATGGGGTAGGAGAAAATCTGCAATGTGGTATCCCCTTCTGAGAGCTTCATGACGGATGAAGCGGGTTGTTTGGTTTCGATGGTCACGGATATCGGGCACTTTTCGCAAGGGTTGCTTCTCTGAAAATAGACCTCATAACATTTCCGACCGAACAATTCTTTATATGTTAATTTGTAATTTTCAATAACCGCTCTATTCACACGGAAAATTTGATAATCAGGAGTCTGGATGGAGAGTTGATCACGAATCCCGTCGAAGATCGCCTCGAGATTTCTTTTACTTTGTCTGATCTTCTTTTCAAGTTTTCTCTGTTCTGTCATGTCCCGAAAGATCATCTGATAAAGGGATTCGTCTCCCAAATCGATCCTTTTGGTGGACAAATCCACCTCCAGTGAGGATCCGTCCTTTTTCATTAAGGATAGATAGGCGGCCCTTCCCTCCCCCTTCTCCACCACTTCTTTTAAATAACCCCTCACTTCCTCCACCTCATCCGGTGTAAATAAATCAAAAACCTCCTTTTCGAAGAGGTCTCCTTTGGTATATCCTGTCACTCGCTCCACTTCTCGATTGACATCAGCAATTTGTAATTGAGGATTTCGCAAGAGGATGATCCCGTCGTTGGCATTCTCAAAGAGACCTCGATATTTATCCTCACAGATAGTAATCTCCTGGTGTTTTTCTTTGGTCAAGGTCTGAACAATATATCCGTAGAAGGCGGTCATGATAAAAATAAAAGGGATGCGAAGGGTATAACTGCTACTATTTTCTGAAGCTAAAAGTCCCCATGAATAGAGAAGGATTCCATAGAGAATGGCAGTGACCCCTCCGATCACCATCAACAATTTAAAATTGCGACTGATCGACGCAAAGATGATGATCAAGAAAAAAACCAGATAAAAATCTGTCGTCATCTTTTCTGAAAGATACATTCCGAAAGAAACGAAGCCCGTGTCAATGAGGACTAACGGATAGAAGAATTTTGAATTTGAGAACCATGTTTTTGGAAGGAAGGTGAGTAATATATTTGATAAAATATAGACACCAATAAGAAGGTGACTTAGTTCGAGGTTCGTCACCTTGCCTCTACCAAATAGGATGAGGTAGGAAGTGACAATGATGGCAGTCCATCTAAGCGTTAAAATAATTTTTTTTCTGTCCTGGTCTTCCATCATCGCTTACATTCGAATGCGCTAAGAAATGAAATTTATTTCGCGTACTTATCTATGTGGTGATAAATTTAGCAAAAAACATACCAATTGGAGATCGTCAAAGATGATACTGTATAAATAAGTTCTAACTATAGAGAATTTTTTAATTTATGAGAATTCCAATCACTCGTAACTTTTCTCCATTTTAACGGAATAGTATCGATTTTTTTCATTATTTGACATTTTGTCAGGATTGATTACAAAAAGGGGGCAGGAGTTAATGGTGGGCTCCTCCGCAGGAGCTCGGCAGTTAAATCATAATTGATTGTTGGAATTGTTGGGGAGGAATTGGTCGGGGCGAGCCGATTTGAACGGCCGACCTCCTGCTCCCAAGGCA
>JBEKWN010000023.1:0-35146 GCA_049513055.1 Thermodesulfobacteriota bacterium | reverse complement strand
GATTAATCGGCAAGACCACCTGTCACTCAGCTTTCAAACATTTCTTCTTAAAAGAAAAGGCCAGAAACCTTTGTGGTTCAAGGCCTTTTTAAATTTCTTCAACACTTTAAGCGATCGGCTCGGCCAATAGCATGGGCCTTTTTTGTTTGCTAATTTTCCCCATTGCAGGACTCGAAGCGAGGATTCCGCCGACCGATTAGGGAGGGAAAGCCCAACGAATGTGTTGCGTCAGGAATCCAAAGGGGAGGTTACGCAGGGAGAAACAGATGTTTCGACCGTAGTGACCGAGTCCTGCCCGGGGAGCCAGTATTTTTTATTAATGATTTCAGTAGGCTAATCTAGCACCAAGAATTTAACTTCGAACTGTCCTGGGACAATATCGTTGGGCTAAATACCTATTGGAATCAAGGATTAGGCGAACTGGTAGCAATGACCGGTTCGCCTTTTCTTTTACTTTATTTAATTCTTTAGTCTAGGGAATCTGCTTCGACGCTCCAAGGACACCCACGCAAATAGCGAGTGCACTAACTTTGCATTGACAATCTGTGAGATTCGAGACATAATACCTGCAAATATTAACAAGTGTTGGTATTTTGTATCAAATCGGGAGTAAGGTGAAGATGATAAACCAGGACCGGTTTAAGAAAGCCCAAAATATTTTCCGCCGTCATGGAGGTGTTCTGCGCATGAGCGAAGCCCTTTACGCCGGCATTCACCGCAGGATGCTCTACTCCATGCTGGAAGCTGGAGTTATAGAACAACTTAGCCGGGGCCTGTACCGGCTTACGGATTTGCCACCGCTCGGCAATCCTGATCTGGTGTCAGTCGCCCGGAAGGTGCCCAGCGGTGTAATTTGTCTTATCTCTGCCCTGGCATACCATGAGATCACTACTCAGGTCCCCCATGAGGTCTATGTGGCTCTGGAGCGAGGGACAGAAGCTCCCAGGCTGAATCATCCACCCCTTAGGGTCTTTTGGTTCTCCGGAGAAGCCTTCACCGTTGGAATTGAGAAACATAAAATAGACGGTGTTCCAGTCTGCATCTATAGTCCGGAAAAAACAATTGCCGACTGTTTTAAGTATCGGAATAAAATCGGCCTCGATACAGCCATCGAAGCACTTAAGCTTTACCGAGAAAAGAAGCGTCTTAAAGTGGATGATTTGGTGAAGTTCGCGCGAGTGTGTCGGGTTGAAAAAGTCATGCGGCCTTACCTTGAAGCATTGCTATGACGGTTTATCCGAGATACGTTGATTGGATAAGTGATATTGTTGAAATCTACTTTTCTTGGAGACGCTTCAATCTTTAAGGATACGCGAAAATTTTGGGATTGTTTCAGAGGAATTTATAGAAATTTAGCAGCGGTTACTGGTTTAGGAGTGTTTTACAGATAAATATTCTGCTGATTCTTTACAATGAATCCCGTCGTAAGAGAAGAGCATATCCCATCCCACCCCCAGCGCACAGACTAGCCACACCTAAATTAACATCTCGTCGAGTCATCTCATAAATCAATGTAACCACCAAACGGCTTCCAGTTGCTCCAACAGGGTGTCCAAGCGAAATTCCACTTCCATTCACATTCACTCGCGATCGGTCTAACTTTAGTTCCTTTTCGCAAGCAAGATAATAAGAGGCAAAAGCCTCATTAATCTCAATCAGACCTATATCTGATAAGGCTAAACCAGCTGAATTTAAAACTTCTTGGATTGCTGGTACAGGTGCCACTCCCGTCAGTTTTGGATCAACGGCCTTAATGGACCATAATCCAATCTGAGCCGACGGTGTTAGTCCATATTCTTTACAAGCTTTCTCAGTAGCAATCACAATTGCAGATGCCCCGTCGTTGATGCTGCTGGCGTTACCCGCTGTCACCGTTCCTTCCGGGGAAAAAGCAGGTTTCAGTTTGGCTAAATTATCAAAGGTTGTATCCTGTCGGGGATGCTCATCTTTATTTACTACTGTGACCTTCTTTCCATCTTTTACCTCGATGGGAACGATTTCGTTAGCAAAATACCCTTTGGACTGGGCTGTAAGGGCTCTCTGGTGAGAAAGAGCAGCGAGTTCGTCCTGTTCTTCCCGTGAGATACGATATTTTCCAGCTAGGAAGTCAGCCGCTAACCCCATACCTCCCATAATCGGATCTTCTTGCATTCCCCACCACAACATATCAACAGCCTGCGCATGTCTAAGACGCTGACCCCATCTGGTCGTTGCTAAAATGTAAGGTGCATTGCTCATCGATTCCACTCCACCTACCAAGGCTGTCTCTGCTTCACCTAACATTAATGCAGAAACGCCACTAATAAGTGCCTGCATAGCACTGGCGCAAGCACAATGAATGCTGAAGGAAGGTATCTCTGGTGGGATACCGCATGCAATGGCAGCACCTCTGGCAATATTGGGATTGAGTGGGGAGAGGGTGTTCCCTAAAATCACTTTGCCGATCTTATCTATCGGCAAACCTGAACGTTCAACCGACATCTTTATAACCGGAACAACAAGATTGATTGGGGCCAACGACCGGAAAATACCTCCGAAGTCACCAATAGCCGATCGCGCAGCGCTCACTACAAAAACATTCTGATTCATGAAAACCTCCCGCAAAGTGCTCCGTTAGCCACGTAATCATTCTTCCAAACCAGATCGTTTACTCTCATAACCTATAATCAAAAAATCCCTTCCCTGCCTTCGTCCCCAAATGCCCCGCTTTAACCTTTCTTCTTAGAAGGGGTGAAGGCCAATATCGTTCTCCAAACATTTCTTTCCGATTATCCAACTCCATAAATATCCAATCCAATCCAACTTCGTCTGCCCAACGCAGTGGACCTTTCGGCATTCCAGCGCCAAGTTGTAACGCTTTATCAATATCGACCTCACTGGCAATGCTTTCGTCGAGGCAACGAATCCCTTCGTTTATCATGGTCCAAAGTAACCTGTTTGAGAGGATTTCACGTTCCCGTTTATTCAAGGAAGGAGAGATATCGTCTGTTTTCTGAGGCGGTCCTGATTCGCCCCTTTTATATTGGTAAATGCCCTTCCCCACTTTCACACCAAACTGTCTAGAAGAAACTAATTCGTCGAAATGGGGAGGAATCTTGAAACGCTTGCCATAGACTTCGTAAAGAGTCATATTAGCATGATGAACAATATCCCATCCGGCCATATCACCTAAGGTAAACGGACCCATGGGCATCCCCATCTCAACACCTGATTGGTCAATATCTGCAGGTCGATGTCCTTCTCCCAACATCCAAAAGGCTTCATTGACATACATCCCAAGGAGACGGGCAATCAAAAATCCTGCACACTCTTTCAGACGAATGGGAACCTTATTAAGTTTCTCACATAATGCCATGGTAGTCTTAACTGTTTCCTCAGATGTCTCAAGACCTGGAATAACTTCAATCAGTCTCATGACATGAGGAGGATTAAACCAGTGCATGCCAATAAACTTAAACCTTCGCTGTGTGAAACTGGCCAATTCTGATATTAGAATGGCAGAGGTATTACTTGCGAAGATGGCCTCTGGTTTGCAGATGCGATCCATTTCTTGGAAGATTTTTTCCTTAATAACGATATCCTCTGGTACCGCTTCGATGACCAAGTCTACCTTTTCAAAACCCTTATAATCACTATCCCCATGAATCAATTTAAGTCCTTTTTTCATCTCCTCTTCTGTTATTTTTCCCTTATTCACAGCTGAGGCATAAATGCGGTTCACCTGATCCTGGCATTTTTTCACCAGATTTTCATTCAGCTCCTTAAAAATCACTGGAACACCTAAATTTGAAATGGCGTAAATGATCCCTGCGCCCATAGTGCCCCCACCAACCACTGCAACACTCCAGATATCCATTTCATCTCCATCTAAATTATACATTTTGGTATTTCGAACATTGCAAAAGCACAAAAATTTGTCGCTGAGAATAGATATTCCTACTCTCAGCGACATCCAATTATTTTATAACCCGAGGTTTAACCCACCTTGTTACAGGAACAAAGACCAGTTTCTCCGTATCGGCCATTACGATCTTTGAATAGTCCGAGGGCTTGTGTATTGTGGGCGTATAGGTCATCGGGGATAGCATTCCACCACAATCAAAGTCTTTTAGCGTCTCGAGGGCATCAACAAATTTTTCAACAGTCACATTTTTCCCTGCCCGTCTCAACCCTTCTACCAAGATCGCTGCGGTCGTATATCCTTGGATATAGAGGGTAGGTAACTTCGGTGAAGAACCATATTTCTGCGCAATCTCTCTCAATTCTTTTCCACCTGGAGAATCATCATTCCACACACCGAACATGGATCCTGCATAATAAATCTTTGCTGCTTTACCAACCGCCTTCAGGATCGAATCATCAGCACACCATGTAAAAGTTAGATAGGTGGGGAAATAATCAAACTTCTCAGCAGTCTTAATGAAATTGATAATCCCTGGTGCGAGGGTGAAGATGATCACGTACTCAGCCCCTGCTCTCTTCATAGATAATACTTGTGATGATGCATCAACAGCTCCCATTGGGAGCTCAATTTCTCCAACAGGGTCCACTCCATAGGCTTTAAGCCGATCTTTACTGGCCTTTAACCCTTCCTTTGCCCATTCAACAGGCCAATAAACAATTGCTGTTTTAGGGGCTTTTACCTTTAAATCATTGATCACATAGTCTATTAATACCTCAATTTGGTTGGAATAGGTGGAACCATATGAGAAAACATACCTTTTATACGGGGTGTACATAGGTACCAACATACCAGGAGGAATTACCGGAACTTTCTCTTTTTCAATTTTGGGCAGAAGTGCCATTGTCTGAGGAGTTCCCCCACAATGAAGAATCGCAAGGACCTCATCTTTTGTCACCAATTTCTCAAAGGAAGCAATGGCCAAAGGAATTTTGTATTGGTCATCTTCATGGATCAGATTAATTTTTCTACCGTGTATTCCCCCTTTCTCATTTATATACTTTAAATAATCCGAAACGCCCATCAACAAATGACGTCCATAATCAGCTACAACTCCCGTTGTGTCGGTAATAATCCCCACTTTAACGCTATCTGATGTTATCCCTCTCAAATCTTGGGCATTTGTAAGTGCAGTTGAAAATAGAAAAAATCCTATTGCAAGACATAAACTCATTAATTTTACCTTTTTCATCTCTCAGCCTCCTTTAAAAGGGTTTATATTTTTAATTTACTCTTTTATTTTATTTTTTACTCACCTCCCTTCGGATGTTTGCCTGAGCAATTAATAAGTGAAAGGCCAACTTTTAAAAGAAGTCTTAATCCTCTGCCAGATAGCAGATAGTCCACCAGATTCGAATATCAGAAAAAGAATGATTAATACCCCATACGTGATGACTTTAAGTTGCTGGGTAAATACAAGGCCACTTAGATGAAATGTGTTGTTCAAGAATCCAAAGAAAATCCGCAACCATTCTGGAACCACACCAATAAATAAAGCCCCCAAAATTGAACCAAGAATTGAACCCATTCCCCCAACTATGATCATAGCGAGGTATTCGACAGAAAGGAAAATGGTGAAATATTCCGGGTTAACATGAGTGGTGTAATAAGCAAATAAGCTCCCTGAAACTCCTGCATAAAATGAACTGATCCCGAAGGCCATAACTTTATATCGTGTCAGATCAACACCGATCACATCTGCAGCGATATCCCTGTCACGAATGGCAACGAAGGCGCGGCCAATTTTCATTCGCATCATATTTTTTGCTGCAAACCCGAGCAAAAAAACGATGACTGTGATAAGAAAATAAAACTTTCTGTCTGAATCTACTTTAAACCCCAAAAACATAATGGATGGGGCAGCCATCCCCAATGCCCCATGGGTTAAACCCTCCCACTGGAAAAGAATATATTGGACAATAATACCAAATGACATGGTCGCCATGGCCAAATATAATCCCCGCAACCTTAAACAAGGGAGGCCGACCAATACACCAATAAATGTTGCAATGACCCCTGATAGAGGAATAATCATATAAAAAGGTAACGCAGCTCTTTCTCCCAAAATTGTAGTGGCATAAGAACCGATTGCGATGAAAGCCGCATGCCCTATTGAAATCTGTCCGGTATATCCAGTTAAGATATTCAGACCAATAGCCCCAATGATGTAGATTCCTGCCAAATTTATCGTGTAAAGCGTGTACCTTCCAACCATAAAGGGAAAGATGATAATACCAATCAAAAGGATCGTCATCCAGAATTTGACCCAAATCGTTCGAAATAGACTCAGATCCTCTTGATACGTTTCAATAAATGTTTTGCTTCTTAATGGCACTGAATTATCCTAAACCCTTTCGATTTCCTCTGTTCCGAAAAGACCATAAGGCCGCACAATCAGGATAATAAACAATAGAATGTAGGCTGAGATCTCTTTGATACCACTCAAATATAGATCCAAATACCCTCCCACAAGTGTTTCAAAAACCCCGATAATTAGACCACCTATTAACGCCCCCACAATACTATCGAGTCCTCCTAATATAATAGCAGGAAAGACCTTAATCGCAACAAAGCTCAGGTTTAAATTCATAACCATAACATTCGCTAGCAAGATACCTGCAATTCCTGCAGTGGCTGCTGCAATAGCCCATGACAAAGAAAAAATCTTTTTTACATCAATCCCCATCAAGAAAGCTACGCTTTGTTTTTCGGCTGCAGCTCGCATGGCTATTCCCACTTTGGAATACTTAAAAAATAGGAAAAATATCGCCATCACTGCACAGGAAATGATGAAAGTCCACAGGTGGGCATGAGAGATGACAATATTGCTGAAGACGATGGGTTTCTGAGGGAAAGGAGATGGAAACATAACATTACCGAAACCGAATACCATCCCAGTCAGAGGTCTTAAGATGATACTCAATCCTAGAGTAATCATCACCACTGCAAAGACAGGTTCACCGATCATCGGACGGAAGATAAATCGCTCGATCATTAGCCCGATCATTGCACAAAAAGCCAAAGTCAGAAGGAATGCAATCAGAAAATTAAGATGAAGACTTTCAACCAAGACCAGACAAAAATAGGCAGCGATCATTAAGATCTCACCATGGGCGAAGTTCAGGATTTTAGTTGCTTTATAAATGACAACAAATCCTATGCCGATAACGGCATAAACACTTCCGACCGATAGACCGCTTACGAACAATTGCAGGAGATAATTCAGTTCACCAGACATATTTTGGCCATTCCCGAAGTGTTTGAAACCATAAAGACTCCTGGTTGCTTTTCATTTATAGAGTGATTCAATAATACCTCCGTACTTCTTCTCAATCATTTCTCTTCTCACCTTCATGGTGGCTGTTAATTCGTCATCGTCCCGGTCGAGTTCTTTTTCGAGGAGGACAAACTTTTTGATGCTTTCAATCCTCGACATTTCTTTATTGGCCTTGTCCACTTCCCCTCGGATGAGTTTGTAGACCTCAGGATCTCTTGAAAGACTTTTAAATGTGGTAAAAGGAATTTCTTGCCGTTGTGCCCAGTCGGCCACATTATCAAAATCAATTTGAATCAAAGCGGTCAAGTAAGGTCGCCTATCCCCAATAATGATGGCTTCTTTGATAAAAGGACTGAACTTCAAACGGTTTTCAATCTCAGAAGGTGCTATATTTTTCCCAGAGGCAGTGATCAAAATCTCTTTCTTCCTATCCGTAATCTTCAGATTGCCTTTTTCATCAAACTCCCCTATATCCCCTGAATATAACCACCCATCTCTCTTCGCCTGTCTCGTGGCCTCTTCGTCCCGGAAATATCCTGTAAAGACGCCCGGACCCTTCATCAGAATTTCACCATCGCTGGCAATTTTATATTCCCAGCCAGGGATGGGTTTCCCTGTAGTTCCAATCTCAATATCGTCTCCTACGGGCATAGAGAATACCCCGGTACACTCAGTCGACCCATAAGCTTCTTTAACCATCAAACCGATGGAGTGAAAAAATTTCATGATATCTTTGGAGAGGGGGGCCGCTCCAGAGACACATTCTCTCACCTGTAATAGACCGAGTCGATTTCGGAGGGGTCTGAAAACGAAAAGATAAGTGAAGAAAAAGGCAATTTTTAAGAAAATACCCACGTCTCGCTTGGATAGCTTTCTTTCTGCGACTCTTTGCCCGACAGGAAGAAATTTATAGTAAGCCCATCTCTTTACTGGGTGAGCATCTTGCATTTTGATCGTCACGGCGGAATGTATTTTTTCTAATATACGGGGAACCGTTAAAAAGATGGTTGGAGAAAGTTCCGTCATATCCGCTTGCAAGGTATCGATGCTCTCGGCAAAATTGATGGTACTACCGCTTTTCATGGGGATGAATAGAGAAAATAGTCTCTCAGCAACATGGCAAAGAGGTAACACGGAAACCAGGGAATCGGCCCGGCTGATCGGGAGAACCTTAAAAAAGCTATCCAATACCGAAGTGATGTTTCTATGAGATAACATCGCCCCTTTTGGAGGCCCGGTTGTTCCAGACGTATAAACTATAATGGCCACATCATCAGATTTTGTATGTTCGATCATTTCCTGGAAAAGAGAAGGACTCTTCTCATGGATACTCTTTCCAATTTCTTCCACTCCACGGAAGCTGGTAATGATGGGATCATCATATTTTCTAAGTCCTTTCATATCGATGACAATCATTTTTTCCAGAAAAGGTAGCTGATCTTTAATCATGAGGATCTTATCAGCTTGTTCTTGATCTTTCACAATGACAAATTTAGATTGGGAATGATCCAGGATATATTTTACCTGAACATAGCTATTCGTGGGGTAGACACCCACGCTGATTCCTCCCGCTGACTGGGTGGCCAAATCTGCATAGAGCCACTCTGGGCAATTGTCACCCAAGATTGAAACTCTATCGCCCTTTTGAAACCCAAAACTTTTAAGGCCAAGACAAAAATTTCTAACGTGAGAA
This sequence comes from Thermodesulfobacteriota bacterium, assembly GCA_049513055.1. Classification (GTDB taxonomy): domain Bacteria; phylum Desulfobacterota; class BSN033; order BSN033; family UBA1163; genus UBA1163. The sequence continues at coordinate 26,215 of JBEKWN010000023.1, read as the reverse complement.
TAATACTCATTCCATGATATCCGTCGCCAAAGTCCTTTCTTCTTCTCTCTTAACGCGACGGCTTCTCCTAACTCCATGACTCTATTCTGAAATAATATGGGTAGGGTTAACTCCACCATCTCTTTCTCACAAAGAGTTAGTCTTCTCCAAGGTATGCCTTGATGACTTTAGGATCACTTTGAATTTCTCTGGGGTTCCCTTCAGCGATTTTGATGCCAAAATTGATCACACAGATTCGATCTGCGATGTCCATCACAACTTCCATGTTGTGCTCAATCATCATGATGGAGATACCCATTTCTTCTTTTATATCCAGGATGAAACGGGCCATATCCTCTGTTTCTTCTGTATTCATGCCTGAACAGGGTTCGTCCAATAGGAGAATTTTGGGGTCCATGGAAAGAGCTCTTCCCAATTCCACTCTTTTCTGAATACCATAAGGAAGCATCCTTACAATCTTTTTCCGGTAGGCCTCAATTTCAAGAAATTCCACGATTTCCTCAACGCGATCCCGGTTGACCATCTCCTCCTTCAAACACTTTCCCAAATAGAAGGACCCCCACAGAATACCGGATTTAATAAATTGGTGTCTTCCCAACAGGAAGTTATCGATGACCGATATATTTTTAAATAATTCGATATTTTGGAACGTTCGGGCCACTCCCATTTCTGCAATTTGATGAGGTCTAAGCCCAACAATATTTTTCTCATCCAAAAATATATTCCCTGAAGAAGGTTGGTACACTCCATTGATGATATTCAGGACGGTCGTCTTTCCCGCACCGTTTGGGCCGATTAGACCGAACAATTGATTCTCCCCAACGCAAAAGCTCACCCCACTAAGTGCTTTGATCCCACCAAAATTAATATCTAGATCCTTCACCTCAAGTTTAGGCATGAACGTTACCCAAAGAATTTGACTCTAGGAAAGCCATCTCTTTCTTCGCTTATAGTGTTTAATATTGGCAAAATTCTTTTTTTTCTTATCATCGGTCAGCCCAAGATAAAATTCTTTCACATCTCTGTCTTCGATCAGAACTTCGCTCTTCGCATCCATGACAATTCTCCCATTTTCAAGGACATATCCGTAGGTAGCAAAATCCAGAGCCATCTTTGCATTTTGCTCCACTAAAAGGATCGCTGTGTTTTCGCCCGCATTAATGGTCTTTAAGATGTTAAAGATCTCTCTAACAATCATCGGGGCCAAGCCTAAGGAAGGTTCGTCCAACATCATCAGTTTAGGTTTGGACATTAATGATCTTCCTATAGAGAGCATCTGTTGCTCCCCTCCACTGAGATATCCTGCCAACTGGGATTGACGTTCTTCCAGGATCGGAAAGTATTCATATACCTTTTGCAAACTCGTCTGAATCTCTTTCGGATCCTTGCGGGTATAGGCACCCACTTTAATATTCTCTCCAACTGTCAGTTCTCGAAAAACACCCCTTCCTTCGGGAATGACGGAAATCCCTTTTTTCACGATTTCTTCCGGGTTCTCCCGATCAATCCGTTTTCCATAAAACTCGATCATTCCCCCCTCAATCTCCCCATCTTCCAACGGAAGAATACCTGCAATGGCTTTGATGGTGGTTGATTTGCCTGCTCCGTTACCCCCAAGGAGAGCAATAATGCTTTTTTCAGGAACTTGTAAGGAAATCCCTCTTAAGGCAAGGATGATATCATTATAAACGACCTCAATATTATTCACCTTGAGCATGTTTTATCCAATTTCTGTAATGGCTCTTTTTAAAATCAAAATCTGCCCAGGAGTTCCCTGGCAATGATCATCTTTTCAATTTCTTTTGTCCCTTCCACAATCTCGACAATCTTTGCGTCCCGATACATCCTTTCGATTCCAGACTCACCTAAATATCCATAACCTCCATGGATCTGAAGTACTTCATCAATAACCTTCACGGCAACCTCTCCTGCATACCATTTGGCTATAGACATTATCTTGGGATCGATTTTCCCGTTGTCTGCCATCCAGGCTGCCCTATAATATAAGCCTCTGGCTGCTTCAATCAGTGTCACCATCTCAGCCAATTTAAATTGAATTCCTTGGAAGCTCGCGATCGGGCTCCCAAATTGTTTCCGCTCTTTGGCGTATTTGATGGCCTTCTCGAGCCCCCCTTGCGCAATTCCAACGCCCTGGGCTGCCACGGTGATACGAGTTCGATTAAAAACCCCCATTAGTTGCTGAAACCCATCCCCTTCATTAGGGCCGATCAGGTTCCCTCGGGGTACCTCCACATTGGTGAATCGAATTTCTGCTGTTTCAGAAGCCCTGGCCCCGAGCTTTCTTATCAATTTATTTGCCTCGAAGCCTTTCCGGTCTGTTTCTACGATGATAGCACTATGCCGTTTGAATCGTGAAGGTTCCGTTTCATTGGTCAGGCAAAACACCACTAAGAAATGGGCAATATTGCCATTCGTAATATACATCTTGTTGCCATAGATGACATAGTGATCCCCTCTTTTCTCGGCTGAGGTTCGAATCGAGGAGACATCACTTCCTGCATCGGGTTCCGTGATCGCCATGCCCATGATGGCTTGCCCTTTAGTAAGCAGGGGCAAGTACTTCTTTTTTTGATCCTCGCTCCCATAAAGAAGGATGAATTCGGAACCCAAGGTTGAAAGAATAATATTCCCACAGCCCGCGTCGATCCTCCAGAACTCTTCTGCAATGAGTCCGTTTTCAAAACAGCCAAGGTCTAACCCGCCATACTCCTTCTTAATAAAAACCCCGATAAACCCCAATTCGCAGGCTTTCTTCCACAATTCCATGGGAAATTTTTCTTGAAGATCGCATTCTTCAGCGAATTGAGGAAACATCCCTTCTGCAAATTCCCGGGCCGCCATACGAATCTGCTTCTGTCGTGCACTCAATTCAAAATCCATTTTTTCCCCTTCCATTCTTCGACTATCTTATTGATGATAGGATTTTTTCTAACCTCCGTCTCTCTTCCCCTTAAAAAATATCTTTATCCCTTCCTCGTTTTCAGCAGTCACACTGGGTTAAAACATTTAACATGTATTCCTTCACTGCCCTCCATTTGAATTAATTTATCAGTTAGTTGATCCCTCAATGAAATACGAAGCCCCCCTCAACTCGCTGCCTTCGAATTCCTGAAAGGAGCCATTTTTAGTTTGATTGCACTCCAGAAATGATAAGGTTCCTGAACTGTTTTGTATAAGATTGAAGGTCAATCGTCTCTCGGTTCATCTCCTTCTGAAGAAGCACACCATCGTGTACCCCGATGATCACCCAGGCCATCATTCGGGGGTCAATCTCTTTCTTAAATTCTCCTGCTCGCTTACCGTCCTTTAAAATCCCAGTAATGAAATTACTCCATTTACAATAGACTGATTTAAGATATGGCTCTAATCGATTACGAGACCCGCACATCTCTGCAGAAATCACCGTCATGAAAAGGCACAAATCGGGATGCTCTCCTGCAAACCAAACGTTAAAGCGCATCATCTTTTGTAACTTCTCTGATGCCCTCCCGCCTCCCCTCCCTACGTAATCAATCATCATATTTAGATATTCCTCTTCGAAGAGTTTGATGATTTCGCGCGCCAGATGTTCCTTGGTCTCAAAGTGGCAGTAAAGAGCGCCCCGAGTGAGCCCTGCCTCTTTGGTGATTTCAGCCACAGAACTACCTTTATAGCCTTTCTTTACAAAAAGCTTTATGGCTGCTTTGAGTAGTCTTTGTGACGAACCTATTTTCTTTTTGATAACCATTTTAAAAAAATGAACGTTTATTTAGTAATGAATGTCCGTTTATCAATTACAAAATATTTTGTCAAGAAAAAAATTGAGATTTTCGATCAAAGCTAGGCTTAGAAAAGAAAGAAATAACTTCCAACTATCCATTAATTCCGCTAAGAATCCATTAGAAAAAGGCATAAAAGGGGAAGAAGCATTATTCGTATCGTCTAACCCCACGAAACGATTTGGGTAGGGGGGGCTAGATTTGAACTAGCGACCTTCGGGTTACGAGCCTAATTCATAGCCTGGAGCCTTTAAGTTCCCAAAACTGCCCTCAATTTCTCCCAATTCTTCTCCGTCGGCCTCGTTCTCCCCTTCTCCCAATTGACTATTGTCATTTCATTCACACCCACCATTTTAGCCAAGTCCACCTGGAACAACCCTCGTTCCAATCTCCATTTTTTGATGCGTTCTCCTAAAGTTTGGTTAGGGTAAAGTGAGATTCGGAGGGTAATTACTAAGGGATGGGAGTTTTTGTAGTTCGGAGCTGCACGGTTGTCCATATAAAGGACGAATACAAATAGAAAAGGGGATGCTTTCCATATACTTTCCAAAAGGAATTCTCTAAAAAATATCTATGAATTTCAATCTGTTAAGAATTGAGACACTTATTCTATTCACGCCGCCCCCACCAAGAACCAACAGGACCGTTTTCTTGCCGCCAACTTAAATGGGAAGAAATTTTTTTGCTCTCTCGATGGATATTTTGATCACACGTTGAATTAGAACTTCCACCAAGGCTCTGCGATACCAAGCTTCTCCTCGAAAGCTATCCCTTGCCTTACATTCTTTTGCTGCAACTTCCCCTGCATGTTTCAACAGATCATCAGTGACTTTCTTCCCTTTCAATGACTGTTCTGCATTTTTGGCCCGTATGGGGGTTGGAGCCAATACTCCTAAACCAATTCTAGCATCTTTACAGGTTGTGAAATCATCTTCTAAAAAGATTAGAACAGCGACTCCCAATAGAGGAAGTTCCATGGCTGCTCTTCGCATGTGTTTCCAATAAGCTGCTCCCGTCCTAGGTGATAATTTAGGAATCCTGAATTCTATAAGGATTTCTCCATGCTCCAACGATGTTTGTCCAGGACCAATAAAAATATCTTCCAGAGGCACAGTTTTTTCACCTTTGGGCCCAACTATATGGACGAATGCTTCGAGAGTGATTAACGGTATTGCCCCATCGGCTGAAGGGGCTGCATTGGCAATATTCCCCCCGATAGTCGCGATATTGCGAACTTGGACAGAGCCTATATTTTCAACAGCATCAATCAAAATAGGAAAATGTTTCCGAATAACTGGAGAGAGCTCCAATTTTCGATGAGTAACCAGAGATCCTATTTTCAATTCCCCATTTTCGTATCTAATTTGATCAATATTTGGAATATGCTTTAAAGATATCAAATATTGCGGCCGAATTTGCCTGTCTTTGATTTTGACAATAACGTCAGTACCGCCGGCAATATACTTGGCTTTTTCTCCATAACGTTGAGATAGTGAGATGGCCTCTTCAATAGATTTCGGTCGAAAATACTCGATTATCATACAATAAATTCTCCTTCATTTTAGAGGACGGACAAATAAACCATATCCATTTCCTTCCATTATCCTGCCCTCTTGAAAAATAATTTTACCGCGAAGAATGGTCATCTCGACTACCCCGGTAACCTCCATGTCCTCGTAGGGCGTCCATCCCGCTTTTGTGTGCATTTCCTCAGCTCTTATGATTTTTTTCTTGTTTGGGTCCAAAATAACAATATCGGCATCGCTACCAGGAGCTAGGATGCCCTTCTTGGGAAAAAGATGAAAGATCCTGGCAGGATTCTCAGAAAGAACTTGTGAGAGTTTAATGACTGAAATTTTACCCTCAACTACGCCTTCACTGAATAATAGAGGCAGAAGTACCTCAACACCCGGTGCCCCACAAGCATTTTCGAAGATCGATGGTTTACTTTTCATTTCAAGTGGCCAAGGAGCATGATCCGAACTTACACAATCAATTTCATGCCTAGAGAGTTGATCCCAAAGGAGGCCCAATTCAATTTTCTTTCTAACTGGTGGGTTAACTCGAATCCTTGACCCAAGCTTATCCATATCCTCTTCAGAAAAAATGAGGTAGTGAGGACAAGTTTCTGATGTGACGGAACACCCATCCTCCTTGAAATACTTTGCAAGCCTGATAGAACGAGAACAGCTCACATGGTACAAATGCAGTCTCACCCTTGTGGCCTTGGCAAATTCAAGAGCTTTGAGAATACTCTCTGTCTCAGAAACATCAGGCCTCGTCTCACAATGTGCACGAGGGTAAGTCCTTCCCTCTCTAATATACTTTTCTATTAGTAGTTTAATAATCTCGTCATTCTCTGCATGAACCCCTGCAGGAAGCCCTGTTTCTCTAATAATTGAGAACGCCTCTAATAATTGCCCATCATGCACTCTAGGGAAACGGTCAGAATCAGTATGAAAAAGGGCCAACTTGAATCCACAAACCCCCTCCTCCTTCAGTAAAGGAATATTCTCAAGAGTATCGTTCTTCACTGAACCAAGAAGGGCTACGTCAACTAGGCTCTCTTTTTCAACCAAAGCAATCTTGTTCTTTAAAGACTCCGGTGTAGCAATCCCTTTTGGTACATCCACTGGCATGTCTATAATGGTTGTTACACCCCCAGCAGCGGCCGACCGGGTTGAATTGTAAAAACCTTCGCCTGGATAGCTTAAAGAATGGACGTGACTGTCGATGACCCCAGGCAATATCCATTTACCATTTGCGTCGATATGGTTTTTTGAATGAAAACCTCTTGAATTGTCGGTGATTGCCGAAATTTTCTCTTTTTCTAAGAGTAATGTTCCACCCTCTATCACGTGACTCCCATATAAAATATTACCCGTAATGGATAGATCAAAAACACGATTTCTCATAACGCTTCCTCTTTATCCAATTCGATAATCGTATTTGCGAGTACTTCTACTCCCAAACCTATATTTTCAAATTCGCTCCATTCTTCAGGGCAATGACTTCTTCCGTCTTTCGAGGGGACAAAGATCATACCGGTGGGTGTAATTTCGGCTAAATGATTTGCATCGTGACCAGCTCCGGACGGCAACTCCAGATAAGGTATATTAAGTTTTTCACATACTCTTACAATCCGTCCTACCATTTTTGAGTTAAAGATCACCGGCTTGGAGCTTAATTTGGTCTTTAAGTTGATTGTTACTTTTCTTCTCTTAACAATCCGATCCAATTCATCTTTAAAAAGAGAAATCGCTTGATTCAGGAGAGTCTTCTGAAGGCTTCGAATCTCCATCCCTAAAGTTGCTGTGCCAGGTATAACATTTAATGAATTTGGAGAAATTTCGATTTTTCCTATTGTCCCTACAATTCCATCTAATCCCTTACAGACTCCTTCAAGAGCAAGGACCACTTCTGCTCCAGCGGCCAAGGCATCTTTTCTGTCCCACATAGGTGTTGTTCCCGCATGATCATTTCTTCCAACCACTTCAATCTCGCCTCTGACTATACCTACAATTCCTGTAACAACACCAATGGGAATTCCCCGAGAGGAAAGAAGAGGGCCCTGTTCTATGTGAACCTCCAAAAAAGAAAATATGTCACCTGAAGATCTTTTAGCCTCTGTAATTCTTTCTGGATCCCCCCCCATTTCCCTTATCGCCATTCCCAATGTCCTTCCTTCATTATCTCTAAGAGATGAAAGAAGGTCCGGAGAAAGTTTCCCTACCATCCCTCGACTCCCAATTGTTGAAATACCAAATGGAGATGGTTCTTCGGCTAAAAAGACAGCGACCTCTAAAGGATGAATCGTTCTTATCCCCTCTTCCTCAAATCTTCTGCCAACTTCAATGCCTGCTATCACACCCGCAATCCCGTCAAATCTCCCGCCTCCTCTAACAGTATCAATATGTGATCCTACTAATATAGCTGGCTCTTGATTCCTTCCTTCCCTTCTTCCAATTAGATTTCCTGCTGGATCAATCCTGATTGTAAGTTTTGCCTCATCCTCCATCAAAAGGGCGATATGTTTTCTTGCCTGCTTGTCCATCAATGAGAAAGAAATACGTGTATAGCCTGATTCCTCAGGTAAAGTGATTCCAGACATCTTAATGATATCCCGATGGATCCTCTCAAGCTTTGGTCCAAATCTCTTCATGAGTGTAATTGTTTTCTAGTTAGACACTATTATATGGCATTTCCAGACGACCTTACATCTATCTTATCTTTGGAATCAGATCCGAGTCTTCAAACCAATATTCTGACATTGTCTCATCTTTCGACAACAGTCTACAAACCTCGTCAATCTTTTTGTTCATAATAATCGAATTGAATCATAAATCATCCTATTTCTTTATTTCTAAGGGTGAGAAATCTTCTCATCTTTCAATCACTTAATATTGCCAGAAATTTCTCTCTTATTAAGAACCTTTAAAATCTTTTCTACACTAATTGGTAGATCCTTTATCCTTACTCCAACTGCATTGTAGATAGCATTGGCCACGGCAGCTGCCACTGGATTGGTAGCCCCTTCTCCCACCCCTTTTGCACCAAAAGGACCACTGGGTTCAAAAGTATCTGCGATAATCATTTCTATTTGAGGCATATCGAGCGAAGTCAAGGTTTTGTAATCACGAAAGTTCGGGTTCAAAAGTCTTCCTGTATTCTTATCGAAGCGGGTATCTTCTAAGAGAGCGAACCCTAGACCCATATGAAGCCCGCCTGCGATCTGGCCCTCAACACCGTTTCGATTGATAGGTGTTCCTACATCTGCTCCTGTTATGGCTCGCAAAATCTTAACATGTCCGGTCTGAGTATCTACTTCCACCTCTACAAAACACACTGTAAAATGGGGGGGGCAGGCATCCGGCCTCAGCGATACTTCTGCTGCAACACTTCCCCATCCACTGGTTTGGGCCGTTTGAACTACTTCTTTTATAGTTACCCACCTTTTTGGATCTCCAGCAACCAATATCTTTCCTTCTCCCACAATCAGATCTTCCACAGAGGCCTCGAGTATCCTTGCTGCCCACGTGAGTAATATTTGTTTTATCTTCTCGGAAGCCTTTTTAACGGCTAATCCTGCTCCATAAGTTCCCCTGCTTGCATGCGTTGGGACATCGAACAGAGTCATTTCCGTATCTCCCATATAAACGAGCACATCTTCGTAATTTAATCCCAACTCCTCCGCAACTATCGCTGCATGCGCGCTAAGGCTCCCTCCCCCCGTATCTGCTGCAGCATTGATCAGAACAGCTGTTCCATCCTCATTCATCTTCACGATAGCTCCACTGTAGTCCATAATAAATTTAGATGGTTTAGGAGAGCCAGCTCCTGATGTATGAAATCCTCGGGCCATTCCAATCCCCCTCCTCACCCATGGCCTATTTGTCTCGTGATCATTTCTTTTATGCCATCCTATTGCTTTGGCTCCCTTTATCAATAGCTCCGCTGTTCCACAACTTTGGACCACACAAATTACATCAGGGCCTTGTCCATAAAAGGTATCTCCTTTGTCAATATGGTTCTTTAGTCTTAGCGCAACGGGGTCTATCTCCAGTTCTCCTGCAATGATGTCCATTTGTGATTCCACAGCAAAATTGACTTGAGGGTTTCCGGCGCCCCTCATAGCTGTCAGCGGTGGTGTGTTTGTATAAACAGTTTTCCCGGTAAACTTAAGATTTGGACACTTATACATAGAAAAAAACCAGCCCCCCGCGAGCACCATTTTAGATTCTCCACTCACAGCATATGCTCCAGTTTCATCAATAACATCAAGATACTGGGCGGTTAGTGTGCCATCTTTCTTGGCCCCTGTTTTCAATGTCATGATCATTGGATGCCGACCGCAGGAAAGAAACATTTCTTCCCTACTTTTTTCTCCCCTAACCGGTCTACCTGTCATAAGAGCTAAAAAAGCACCGATCGGTTCAATCCAACCTGTATGGATGTGAGCTCCAAATGAGCCACCAAGGTATACCCGGTGGCAATTAACCTTATGCAAAGGAAGCCCAAGAGAACTGGCTATGTTCATTCGCATAGCGTGGATTCCCTGTGTAGTTCCATAAATTTCTATCCCTCCTCCTGATCCAGGAACACAGATCACTGTAGTCCTCTCTAAGGGTGCATTATTTGGCCTGGACGTCTTAAATGCATTTTCAATAATTAAGTCAGCCTCCCGAAATCCCTTTTCAACATTTCCAATCTCGATCTCTCGTGTTCCCACAATATTGTTCCTTATCTCAATTGCTTTTCCTCCTCTCCATGCGATGTTATGAATAATGGCAGCCCCCTCCCTTATAGATTCTAATGGATCCAAAACGGCTGGAAGGGGCTCATATTCTACATGAATTAACTCTAAGGCCTCTTCTGCAATTTCGGGTGTCGTAGCAGCGACTGCAGCCACGCGGTCTCCATAGTGTCTCACCTTTTCTTCTAAAAGAAAGCTGTCATAATACATATGGGAAGGCACATGAAGGAACTGATGCATCGTGGGAATCTTAGGAACATCTTTATGGGTAATAGCTGCTTTAACGCCCGTTAGCTTCAAGGCCTTGCTGACATCAATATGTTTAATCTTGGCATGGGCATAGGGACTTCTTAAGATCTTGGCATGTAACATATTTGGGAAAAATATATCTCCTGAAAATTTAAGTTCTCCTGTAGCTTTTCGGAGAGCCTCAACTTTTGGGAACCTTTCTCCAATAATTCTTGATTTTCTTCCTTCCATAGATCATTCCTCACAACTTCTCTTCTTCCAGAATAATAGTTTCAATTCAAAAACAATAATTTGAATGCTATTCGGCAGCTGCTAGAATAGCCTCGACAATTTTGTCATACCCTGTACAACGGCAATAGTTCCCCGCTATCTCACGACGAACTTCTTCTTCCGTAGGTTTAGGATTTCTATCCAAAAGAGCTTTTGCTGCCATGATCATCCCCGGAGTGCAGAAACCGCACTGAATAGCCCCTAATTCAATAAACCTTTCTTGGAGAGGGTGCAATTGGCCACTCTGAGCTAAACCTTCAATGGTCAGAATTTCTTTCCCTTCAGCTTCTATTGCAGGCATCAAGCATGAATTCATGGCCAATCCGTCCACCAAAACAGTACAGGCTCCGCATTCTCCCCTTTCACATCCGCTTTTCGTGCCGGTAAGGCCCAAATCCTCCCGAATCACCTGAAGCAATGTCTTTGCAGGATCTGCCACCTCGCATTTGTAGAGAATCTTATTCACACTGAGTTGAATCATAACCTTCATTGCATTTCCCTCATGGTCGTATTTTTTAACATCTTCTCAGACTATTTATTGATTAGTCTGTAAGCTTTTTCGAGCTTCTTCGCGATATCTTCCATCTCGAGCTCCTCAAGACCCTTCCGGGTCTGGAGGCCTGTTTTCTTATCCCAGCCTTGTAATTCATAAAATTCCTCCAACATCTCATCCCATTTTTCTCTCTCGCAACGGTATCCTTTATACGGACCAGATTTGACCGGTTCTTCCATATATCTCCTTGGAGGATAGTCATCCTGCCGACCTAAGTTGGTATGAAGGGTATTGAAAGCTTTTTCAAGATTTCGACTCTGTTTTCCTACTCCCATCAACTCTTCTTCACTTAAGCTAAGGCCCATTGTCGAATTAAGCAGAGCAACATAATCAGAGACCTCCAGCGCATGTGCGCCAGACCATGTACCCACGTAGACACAGATCCCCGTGAGATCTTCGATCTCTTTAGTGAGTCCCTGCCAGTAAACATACTTGGCCTGATCCTGGTAGAGATGGGGCTCGAAGGAAGCTCCCTTGGGCCCGAAGCGACTACTTCCCAGGATGGAACCCCTGAGATGTCTGCCTGCCACCGGTGAGGTGGCTACCCCAAGACCCCAACCTTTGGGAATACGGAAAGGTTCAATCGAGGGCTGTCCCTTCATGTGGATTGCAAAATAATCAGATCCTCTTCCTACCTTTTTTGCAGCCTCAATGGGGCCTTCTGCCAGGAGATCGCCAATACCCTCGCGGTAAGCCAATTTTCCAATTAACGTGATAAAGGCATCGGAATTCCCCCACTCTAGGTGGAGGCCATCCGTATCCTCTGAAGTAAGCATTCCCTTCTCATAGCATTCATAAGCCCAGGCCGACATGCCAGCCGTAAAATCGCCATCCAGGCCCATCTGGTTCATCAGAAGCCAGGCCTTTAGCATGGCTTGCGGATCCGAGATATCAAGGAAACTGGCGGACATGAGTGTGTTCACCCAGAAGCCTTCTCCTTTCGTGCCCTGAAATTTTCCCTCATCGATCTCAGAAAAGGGCATGCAGCCGATGGGGCAGTTGAAACAGGCCAGAACCTTTTTTCGATAACGCGGGGCACCGCTTTTCAGATCCATTATCCTCTTTCTCTTTTCGATTTCCCAGTAATCGTCTTGTCCATTCCTGGTCACAAAGAGAAGATCCCACGAGGGACCCCTTTCATCAGAATAGAAGACCCCTGCCAGTGTTTCTTGTTGTATCCTCTTGCTGGTGGGAGAGTCATTCACCTTTTGTTGGGCGTCATCAACCGCACCGAGAAAGGCCTGTGGTTCTGCAATCCTGATAGACCCGTGACCCCGAACGGCAAGGGCTTTCAGATTCTTGCTTCCCATGACGCATCCAACACCCGATCCTCCGGCAGCTTTAGCACGATCCACTAAGATGATAGAACCTTTCACCAGCTTTTCACCCGCCGGCCCGATACAAGCCACTCTGATGCGTTTATCACCCAGTTCCCGGTGGAGTGTTTCCTCAGTCTCATAAGTTGTCTTTCCCCATAAACCTTTGGCATCCCTTATTTCGGCCGTTCCATCCGAAATCCAGAGGTAAACTGGTTTTTCCGCCTTACCTGTGACAACCACATGATCAAATCCAGCGTATTTCAACTCGGCTCCAAAATGGCCTCCTACATTTGCTGAGCCCTTTCCATTATTAAAAACACTCTTTGTGTCCACTGATACTCGGCACCCGCCCGGCGAAGTACCTACTAGGCTTCCTACGCCAAAAATAAGTAGATTCTCAGGATCAGACCACTTTGTCTTCGGATCCATCTCATCGAAAAGAATATAGGAATTGATTGCCCTTCCTCCGATCCAGCGTTGAGCATATTTTTCTGTCTCTTCAGTCCAGATATATCCACTATTAAGGTCGACTCTTAAAATTTTTCCTGCCAGACCACCGCGAATTTGAACGTTACTCATGCGACCACCCCTTTTATCGCCTTATAAAGACAGTACCTTTCACAGAAGCGTTGAACCTCCCCTTTGCACTCGTCGCAGGTCCTTTCAAGGGTCCACGAAATATTGCCCGTTGCATTATCTCTCAATATGCGGATGCTTGAAAACTCGGGATAGATGGCTCTACGATGGTGAAAAGAACACATCAATTCACAGGCTCGGCATCCATGACAAAGTTTTGGATCTCTAACGATCTTCATATTTCTTCTCCATAATTATTTAAACAACCACAATAAATGTACATAACCCTATATCATCTCTCTAATATTATGATCATATGGGGTACCTTCTCCTTAAAGATTTATCCATTTAAGTTTCCGTGCAACCCTGTCTTTCATCTCCTTCGGGACATCTGCCACTTCAAACATCTCCGGAGGTAGATCATAAGGCTTTGTGGCATCAATTCCCATCTTTGCAACGGTCATCAATTCCTCGAGAGGTTCTGAACGATCGGTTTTTACACCAGGGTTGATAATGATATCCCGATCAGCCCTCATCCGAGTTGCTGTGGCCCATTCAACATGAATTGGGTCACGCGGGTCGATATCATCATCAACAACAATGACTGACTTGGCAAGATTGAGATTTGCAAAAACGGCTAAAATGGCTTTTTGGGCTTCACTGGGCTTTGGTTGGGAAACAGAAAGGATGACATGGAGACGACCACACCCCCCTTCAGTGATAACCACTTCTTTAAGATTTGGAATTACTTTTTTAACGGATTGAAAGAGACTCGCTTCGATGGCTACCGATCCAGTGAGAAGATGTTCTGGATGTTTGCTTGGGACGATAACCTGGAAGATGGGATTTTTGCGATGCGTTATAGCTGTCACGTTCATCATGGGAGATTTTCCATACGATTCATAAAGACCACTGTATTCTCCAAAAGGTCCTTCTTCTTCCAACCTTAAAGGGTCAATCTCTCCTTCAATAACAATCTCAGAATAAACTGGAACTTCCACATCCACAGTCTTCCCCCGAACTATCTCGATCGGCTCTCGTAAAAGCCCTCCTGCAATCTCAAGTTCATCAAATCCCATTTCGACATACATACAAGCAGCTACAAGAATAGCAGGATGAAGACCAATGGCGATCGCCACAGGTAATTTCCTTCCGATGGCTTCCGCCTTTTTCAACAATTGATAAAGATGATGAGAAGGCGACATGCCAACCATCAATTGGTTTGGCCCTTTGACCTGCAACCTATTGATTGATACGTTTCTTGCTCCAGTTTGAAGATCTTTGGCAATAAGCACCCCTGCTGTAATATAGGGATTCCGATCCTTTTCACAGAGGTTTGGCACAGGGAGGATACTAAGAAGATCGATCTTTTCCAGAATCATAATCTCCTGGCATGGACCTCCAAAGACCTCAATAGGTTTGACCGGATGGGTAAGACCTTGAACTGTATGGGAAAAAGTTTGATTCTCAGAAATTCCAAGTGAAAGTCCATACTTTCTACGTGTGTTGAGAAGGTTTCCAACCACAGGGATGGAGTAATCTTTCACACAATCAAATAATAATGCAGGCCCCTTAGGTCTATGGAGAAGAGCTGCAGCAATCTCGTATCGTGGATCGAATTCCTCTTTGATATGAAGGAGGTCACCCGATTTCTCGAAGAGATTAATCACGAACCGAAGATCATGATCCATCATATACTCCTTTTATGAGCCATTCCTCCTAACGAATGACGAAAAGCAGTATCTTCTTTCTCATTCGATGAATGAGGATTTTTAGAAAGAAACTGAATAAATTGCCATTACCCTTTGTACTTTCCGCAAGGGAAAAGTGAATAATCTTAAATGATCTTGTTTAAAATTCTTGATCCACAAATCTTACCTGTACCAAATAGGCGAAATCTGCAACTCTCTTCAAAAATTAGAGTCCAAGATAGGCCGTGCGCACCTCCTCCTTCGTGAGAAGATCTTTCCCTTTTCCCTCCAGAACGATAGAACCATTCTCCAGGATGTAGGCTTCATCTGCGATTCGGAGGCACGATTCCACATTCTGTTCGACAAGGATAATGGTGATATCCATAGACTTGATCATCCCAATAATCCGATAGATTTGGGAGACCATTTTAGGGCTTAATCCGAGGGAAGGTTCATCTAGCATAAAGATCTGGGGATTTCCCGCCAAACCCCTTCCAATGGCCAGCATCTGCTGCTCCCCTCCGCTAAGGGTTCCAGCCAGCTGTGATTTTCTCTCCTTTAGGATGGGGAAAAAGTCGAAAATCGTCTGGAGGATATTCTCAGTTCTTTCACTATCATGACTCAGAAAAGTCCCTAATAGAAGATTATCAATAACTGTCATATAAGGGAAAAGCCTCCTGCCTTCCGGAACAAGGGCAATTCCGAGTTTTGCAATCTCAAAAGTAGGGAGTCTTTCGATAAAGATTCCTTTAAAACGGATATGGCCAGATTGAGCAGGAGACAACCCGGTAATAGTTCTCAGAAGAGTTGACTTCCCGGCACCATTGGCCCCCACAATACCAACGAGCGTTTTCTCCTCTACCTTTAGTGAGACTTCCCGAAGGGCCTGGAATTCACCATAATAGGTGTTAAGTTTTTCGATCTCAAGTATGGCCATATTCTTCTCCTAAATAGGCCTTGATGACTTCTGGGTTTCGGACGACCTCCTCCGGAGGCCCTTCTGCAATCTTATGACCCTGGTCTATCACCACGACACGATCTGAAATCTTCATCACTGCACGCATGACATGTTCTACAGCGAGAATGGTTACCCCTTTTTCCTCACGGATCTTTCGCACCGTTTCAATCATACTCTCGATCTCCGTGGCATTGAGTCCGGCCAAAGTTTCATCGAGAAGCAGGAATTGGGGCTGGGTAGCAAGGGCCCTCGCTAGTTCAAGTTTTTTCTTCTGGGTAAGGGTAAGATGCTCGGCAGGAATATGGGCTTTGTCTTCTAATCCCAAGAACTGGAGGATTCCGATGGAGGTTTGGGTAGCTTTTTCATGAGATTTGATCCGGCAGAAGGCAGCCACCTTCGTATTGTCGAGCACAGTGAGGGTATGAAAGGGTTTGACAATTTGAAATGTCCGAGCTATACCTCTCCGGCAGATTTTATCTGGTCCCATTCCTACAAGGTTTCTTCCTTTGAAAAGAATTTGGCCGCGCTTGGAACCGTATACTCCCGTAATGATGTTGAAGAGCGTGGTTTTTCCCGCCCCATTCGGTCCAATGAGGCTAACGATCTCCCCCTCCTCGATGGACATATTCAGATCACGGATTGCGACCAGTCCGCCGAACTGCTTCTGGAGGTCCTTGATCTCAAAGAATGCCATAACCTGTTACGCCCTCCTCTCAAAAAGCATGCGGTATCGTTTGGCAAGGGGAGGAATGATCCCTTGTGGAGCGAACATCATAACTGCGACGAGAACACCCCCATAAATGATCAGTTGCACGCCCGCGTAAGTTCCACCCAAGTAGGTTCGTGTGAGCTCGCTGATTGGCGTGAGAATAAGAGAGCCGAGGAATGGCCCCATCAAGGTTCCTGCCCCCCCGACGATTGCTATGAGGAGAATCTCAATGGAGAGGGCTGAGCTAAAAAGGATGGGCTCGATATAGAGAAAAAACTGTGCGTAGAATGTTCCTGCCATGGCGCCAAAGAAAGCACTGATCATCAAGGCGAGAATTTTGAACCGCCTTGCGTTTATGCCAATTGAGCGGGCAGCATCTTCATTGTCCCTAATTGCAGCCAAATAAAGCCCCCATCTCGATTTCTCGATCCAATTGTGGATAAAGAGGATGAGGATTAGCATGGCCAGAATGATGTAGTAATAGTAAGCTTTTTCAGCGAACTGGAAGTTGACGAAAGAGTTGCCTGGCCGAAAAGGAATGAGGATACCTGCCGCACCCTTGAAGTCAACGGGTCCAACCTGCTCGGTTGTCGTGGCTATGATACGGAAGATCTCGGTAAACGCAAGGGTAGAGAGGGCAAAGTAGGGACCCCGCAACTTGAAACAGGGATATCCGATCCCAATACTTGCAATAGCCGCGATGATGCCTCCTACGATCATGCCAAGAAACGGTGGCACATTCCAGTAAATAAAGAGAATGGTGGAAACATAGGCACCGATACCAAAGAAAACCGAGTGGCCAAAGGAGTGTTGCCCGGCCAATCCCCCGATGATGTTCCAGCTTGAAGCAAGGAACGCAAACAGAAGTACTGTTATGGCTGCATGTAAGAAGTAGGGATCTCTCATAACGAAAGGGAATAAAACGGCGACTGATACTGCAACAGCGGGAAAAGTGCGATTCCAAGACATAACTACTCTCTCTGTTTCCCCAGGAGACCTGTCGGTTTCACTACGAGACAGCCGATAAAAATGATAAAGATGAGTGACTCAACCAGTGCAGAATTTATGAACTGTGCGCCCAAGGATTCAATGATGCCTACGATGATGCCCGCAAGAAAGGCACCTGTGATACTACCAAGGCCTCCAAGGACGACGATCACAAAGGACTTCAGAACAAAAAGCTCACCTACTGCGGGATGGACAAAGTAAAAAGGGACCAGGAAGGCCGCTGCGAAGCCAAGCATGGTCCCGCCCACGCCGAAGGTTATTTTGTACACCCTGTAATCATCAATACCCATCAACCGGGCCGCCTCTCTATCCTGAGAAGTAGCCCGGATCGCACGACCCAAATTGGTCTTTCTCAGATAGAGTTCCAAAAGCAGAATAAGAACGAGGGAAAGGACGAAACCGATCATGCGCGGCTGAGCGATGAAGAGTCCCGCTATCTCCCAGACTTTACCCGTGTACCCTGTCTTCACCGTCCGGTAATCAGCTCCAAAAAGGAGCAGGGCAACATTCTCAATGATCATCATGAGGCCGGAGGTGAGAAGGATCACGGTAAGAGGGGCGGTCTCTTTTTCCCGCCTCAAGATGGGCTCGATGAAGAGCCTCTGGAAGAAGTAGCCGAAGAAAAAGAGAAAACCGGCAGCGATCAGCGACGAAAGATACGGGTCTACTTTGAGAAGAACGAGGATCCAATAGACGAGGAACATAGCCACCATGAAGAGGGCTCCATGGGCGAAGTTGACAATCTTGGCGACCCCGAATATAAGACTGAGACTCACGGCTATGAACCCATAGAGCCCACCCATTAAAATGCCGCTGATCGTGGCTTCGATAAAACCAATCACGTACGTGCTACCTCGTAGCGCTCAGTACAATGTACCTTACTGGGCTCCTTTGCTCTCCAGCGTCCCTATGTTACTTTCGCTCCTCCCATTTGGGAACAGGCCAAACGGGCTTGTTCGATGCAATCTCCGCCGGCCATACAGACCTCCGCTGCCCATCCCGGTACTGAACCACAAGCATACGAGCGCCTTTAGCCTGTCCCTCGGCGTCGAATTCGATGGGAGTCCAGGGGATCATCATGGCAGGGCCTTTTGTGATCTTGATAGTTGCAAAGGCATCACGGATCTTCTTGGGGTCATAAGAGGCGGCTTTCTCCAAAGCCTCGTAGAGAATGTAGGTGCTTGCGTAGCAGAAGGCTGCTCCACCGTTGAAATCCCTGTTATCCTTGTTCCACTTCTTGTAGGCAGCGTTCTTTTGTTGCACTAACGGCGAATGCTTAAGGTCTGTAGTCCATTCGGTGAGATCAAAGAAGTATTCCGCCAGCTTGCCCACTTCTTTGATAAATGAGGGGTCGGAGTACCCTGAGGAACTGCCAAGAAAAGCTATGGGGTTGACACGCTGATCAGCAATGGTCCTGATGAGAAGAATGGCATCAGAGGTGTAGGAGTTAAGGATGACAACGTCGAGGTTTGCTCTCTTCATTTTCAGCACGACAGGGGTCATATCAGAGGTCTTGGGGGGATAACCCTCATCGAGCCCAATGGTGAGACCCTTTTCCGGCGCCCACTTTCTGATCCCTTTCGCTATCGCCTGACCCATGTCGGTGCTTTCATAGACCACACCGATCGTCTTTGCAGACTTACCAGTAGCCTTGCCCATATCCGCGATAAAATCGATCTGGTCCTTGGCCCACAGAGATCCTTTACGCTCAACACGGAAGGTATACTTCAATCCTCTTTCTGTAATCGCGTCCATGAGGGAGTTTGGAACAAGGTAAGGAACCTGATACTTTTCGGACACTTCCGTGCTCGTATAAGAGACGCTGCTCTGAAAAGCACCCATGATGGCTACGACTCCTTCTCTAAGGATAAGGCGTTCGGCTTCGGACATCCCTATCTTTGAATCTCCACGGGTATCCGCGTAGATCAGTTTAATCTTAGCGCCGTTAAGAGATTTAATGCCTCCAGCCTCGTTGATTTCTTTTACAGCAAAATCGTGTGCCATCTGGAGGTTCTCGCCGATGACCGCCAATCCCCCTGATAGTGGGATGAGGACACCCACTTTTACTTCTTGCTGGGCATAGGTCAACCCCAGCCCATAATAAAAAACGCAAAAGAATGTTAGCAAAATGATACCTATCGTTTTCATTTTTCTCCTCCTTTAAAAAGATTTTTAGTGTATTCTCCACTCCTTAAACTCAAACCACTCTATATCCGAAATCATGGGAAGCTTTTTGAGCAGCCTCTTTTACAAGTCGGAATAATTTGGGCATGTCTTTATTAGTAATCCTTTCTCTCGGACCAGCAATTGAGAGACCTGCCACTAATTCTCCTTTGTGATTAAAAATAGGTGCGCCGATTGCTCTCACCCCTAAATCAGCCTCCTGATCGCTAAAGGCGAATCCTTGTTTCTGAATCTTCCTTAACTCCTTTTTTAATAAAATTGGATCTGTTATTGTATTCTTAGTGAATCTTGTAAGCGTAGTATTTTTAAGCATAGATTTAATAAAAGAATCCTTCTGATAAGCTAGCAATATTTTCGACGATGCCCCTGCGTGCAAGGGAAGGCTCGATCCTCGCTCGAGACTCAACTTAATTACTTTGTTCGTCTCCACTTTTTCTAAACACATTGCTTCCCATCCATTGATTACAGTTAACAAAACTGTTTCACCTGACTCGGATGAAAGGAATTTCATATATGGTAAAACGATATCAATCAATTCCATCTGTGAGGAGACAATATTCCCAAGCCTAAAAAACACAAATCCTAGCTTGAAATTTTTAGTCCCTGGTTCTCTAACCAGAAAACCTCTTTTTTCAAAAGTCATCAGATATCGGTAGGTAGTGCTTAGGGGCATGTTCAGCTGTTGAGAAATCGATTGGGCTGGAAGAGCCTTATTATCGAAATCAAAAGAACACAGAATGTCAAGGCCTTTATCCAATGATGATACTGAATTTTTCATAATTTCTCATAATGCGAGAAAATAATCTCAATATCTGATAAATAAATAATCATATTTTAAAAATGCTGTCAAGAAAAAATTTGGCTCTCTCCCATTTAACTCGCTAGATAGTTATTACAAGGGTAGTTGGAGGTAGTGAGTGATCTGGAAGAGTTTAAGGTGGTTGAGACGTCCCTGGGGAATTTTAAATCCTCTTCGGGCGGTTTCCATTTGTCGCCAGACATTAATGAGGGTTTCAAAGTGTCCAGATCGAGGGACTTAGGGATCTTCGAGGTAAGTGAGCATGAGATCGAATTTAGGGCTCTTGAGATAATCCATACATTTTTGAAGATGCCAGGGGTCTTTCCACCAATAGTCTTCAGCCAAGGCATTCCTTTTGGTCATGGCCTCGGCTTTTGTTTCAGAGAGATCGAAGATATTCCAGATCTCTTCTTTAAAGAGAAGGACTTTTTCTACTGGGGCCTCGGTAGATGTGGATCATTTTAGGGATGAGGAGATGTTCTTTTTCGGTCCATCGGTCCATATGTTTGAGCCCCCCACATTTCCTCTCCCAGAGTTCTTCCTGGTGGAAAATCCAGCAACCTTCCTTAACGAAATTCTTCCCTTTTTTAAACTCTATGTTGATCAATAACGGCGGAATTTGGACCGGCAACCTTTGGATCACGAGCCAAATCTTACCTCGGACAAAATTTGAACTGAGCAAAACAGGAAGCTGAAGGCCTACCCTTACATTCTCATAATTGTTTCCAATTTCTCTATATGTTCCTTAGATGGTTTCGTTCTCCCTTTCTCCCAATTAACTATTGTCATCTCATCAACTCCAATTAACTTGGCAAGATCCCTCTGAAAAAGGCCCCTTTCCAGCCTCCATTTTTTGATGCGTTCTCCTAAGGTTCTGTCCGGATAAATGGAAATCCGGAGGGTGATGACCATTGGGTGGGAGTTTTTGTAGTTTGGAGCTGCACGGTTGACTGTGCGGTTTCCAAATACAAATCATGTTAGAGCGATGGTGGTACTTGGCCGAAAGTTTATGACCGGGGTGATTTAATCGCTGAAAAATTATAAATCTGCTTAGAAATTGACAAATCCTAACAATACCCCTAATTTTGTTGTGTATATCGATTAATATCGTCAAGTAGGTCCTAACTTGACCCAATCGCAATAGCTTAGAAAATTTACTTGACATTGATTATCATTATACGTAAAATACTTAAGTATATTGCTTATTGTAATCAAGTAAACAACAATGAAACTTCAAGAATTTCTCACAAAGAATCCTGTTTTTACCTATGAGGAGTTTGCCGGATTCTTCAAAACCAAGGAATCCCGAAGCGTCAGAACAAAGGATTCACTCCTGGCGTATCATTTCAGGAAAGGAAGGCTGTTACGTATAAAACGAGGCCTCTTTGTTACAGTACCTCCCGGTGAGGACCCCAAAGCCTACCCTGTTGACCCCTTCTTATTGGCTGCAAAGATGACCGAGGATTCAGTCCTCGCATATCACACTGCTCTTGAATTTCATGGCAAGGCCCACTCTGTCCATGAACGCTTTTTTTATCTGACAGCCACCTCCCCCCGCCCATTGACGTTTCTTGGATATCGCTTCCGGGGCGTGAAGTTTCCTAAGAAATTGGACGATGGGAAGAAGCTATTCTGTGTCAATTCCGAGGAGCGTATCGGGGTAAGTGTGCGGGTAACCAATCTGGAACGAACGCTGGTTGACGTCTTGGACCGCCCTGAACTGGGTGGCGGCTGGGAGGAGATATGGAGATCGCTGGAGAGTGTTGAATTCTTTAACCTTGACCAGGTGGTCGAATACACTTTGCTATTAAGGAATCGCACGACAGCGGCCAAGGTCGGGTTTTTTCTCGAACAGCACCATGAAACCTTAATGGTGAATGATTCCCATCTTGATGCCCTCCGCAATCTCCGCCCCCAAAAGCCTCACTATATGATACGAACTTCAAGAAAGCCCGGTCGCCTTGTGGCTAATTGGAATTTAGTTGTACCGATAGAGATACTCAATCGTTCCTGGCAGGAAGTGCTGTGAAGATATCCAGAGAAAAATTACTCCAAGAGTCGGAAGCAACAGGGTTTCGGCCTGAAATCATCGAAAAGGTGTTTCATCTGCTCCACCTCCTGGAAAGTCTCTGCAACCATCCGTTTCTCAAGGGACGGATCGCTCTCAAAGGCGGAACGGCGTTAAATCTTTTTATATTTGATCTGCCCCGTCTCTCTGTTGACATAGACCTGAATTATATCGGAAGCCCTCAAGTGGAGGTCATGTTTAAAGAACGCCCTAAGATTGAGGAAGCATTACGAGCAGTTTGTAACCGTGAGGGGTTTGCTGTTCGTCGTTTCCCTGTCGAACATGCCGGTGGAAAGTGGTCTCTTCGATATGAAAGCGCCATCGGAAAAGGAGGAGACCTGGAAATTGACCTTAACTTCATGTTCCGTACCCCTTTGTGGTCAATTACTATGAAAGATTCAAGGACCATTGGTTCCTATAAAATCCGGCAAATTCCAGTGCTTGATATCCATGAGATCGCCGGTGGTAAATTGACGGCATTGCTGGCACGGCATGCGGCCCGCGACCTCTTTGATGCCCATCAACTTCTTATCCAGGGTGGACTGGAGACGGAACGTCTGAGATTGGCATTTGTTGTTTACGGGGCGGTGAACCGTAAAGACTGGAGAAGGATTTCCGTAGATGATCTCAAATTTGATCCTGGTGAGATCGAGAACCAATTATTTCCCCTTCTGACAAGAGAATTCACGTCAAATATAGGCAAACCAAGGGAATGGGCGAAACGACTGGTTGAAGAGTGCAAGGATGCTCTTAAGGTGGCCCTTCCCTTTTCTGAATCCGAAATGAAATTCCTCAACCAACTCCTTGATCGGGGAGAAATCGACCCCTCATTGCTCACTTCAGATAAAGACCTGGCAGAACGTATCAAAAAGCATCCCTTAATCGAATGGAAAGCCATGAACATACGGCAATACAAGAAAAAATAATCCAGTCTACAGAAATTGTTTGGAAATCTGAATTATCCGATTGATTTTCAAGAACATTTTGTATAAAGTTTCAAATAACAATTTCTCAAAGAGGAGGGTCAAAGAATATGGCAGTTCAGAAAAAATTTATGACAAAGGGACAAATCGTTACTCATTTTGCTGAGAAGTTTGGGATTTCCAAGAAGGCCGCCGCATCCATCATTGATGAATATGCATCATTGGCAACTGCAGAAACCAAGAAGAAAGGGGCCTTCGTGCTCCCAGGCATTGGCAAATCCGTTCTCGTCAAAAGAAAGGCCCGACAAGGTCGAAACCCTGCCACCGGCGAAACAATCAACATTCCGGCCAAAACCGTGGTCAAAATAAGACCAGCCAAAGCCTTTAAAGAAGCGATTGTTCCACCGAAGAAATAAATGTTTTAAGTCTGATATAGAGGGTGTAGTTGAGAATCCATTCTGTGGAAAAGTGGAGAATCTGTTTGTGGACTCCATAAAAACCAGATGGCCCACCTTCATTATAAATGGCTCTTTTATCCTATGAATGTTCTTATTTCCTAAAAAGAGAACAAAAAGGAAGAATTGCCTTCACAATAAACCAGAAAAGAAAAAAATATGAAAAATAAGTTTATTTTGACCGAAGTGATTTAAGTATTGACATTATGTCAGAAATGACATATATTAAGATTGAATGAAAAGAGAAGCCGTTAATCTGGCTACATGGCGAGATAAAGACTCCGCCGCTTTCAAGTACAGCAAGGATCGAAACAGGCTATTTGCTACGCAAACTATAACTTGGGGAGCTGCTCTCGCTGCCTCATTCACGAACGATGCCAACGATTGGTTCGAGATGCCACGAACTCCGTATCGATGATCAAAACAAGACGTGGCGTGTTGTGTATCGAATCGATAATGATGCCATCGTGATTCTGGAGGTATTTGAAAAGAAGACACAGAAGACACCCTGGGAAGTAATTGAGAACTGTAAACGCAGAATTCGACTTTATGATACCTAACGTAGGAGGAAGCATATGAAGAGCGCAAAGAAGAAACAACTTGAAACAAAAGGGTGGAAGGTTGGTACTGTTGCAGAGTTTCTACAGCTTTCACCTGAAGAATCTGCCTATATTGAGATGAAACTTGCATTGAGTAAGAATCTTCAGGGACGTCGGAAGGAGAAGAGTCTAACTCAAGAGCAACTTGCTCGCCTCCTGAAGTCCAGTCAGTCAAGAGTAGCGAAGATGGAAGCAGGAGATCCTTCTGTCTCGCTTGATTTGCTTGTTCGTTCATTGTTGATTCTGGGTGAATCACGAAAGAGTCTCGCTAAGATTCTGTCCGAGCCACGTTCTGCATTTGTGTCCTGACCAGCATTTGAGTTGACGGACAGTGTACACCTACTACTAAATGATTTTTGTAAATAATAATAGTATTGATTTCGATTTGAAACTCACAAAATTGGTTTAAAACACCTAACAAGGATGTCCTAAGAAAACATTTGAAGTAAATGGGTAGATATGGGAAACGATTTAATACACAAAAAAAGGGGCTGAGATGAGAGTCTCAGCCCAATGGGAGGTTACGAAAAACAAGCAATTTTTTATATCCGGTTTTTACGCCATTGTCAAGACTTTCTGACTCTGTCCTTGTTCTTTGTCGAAATATTATTGATTTCCTCTTTAAACTTTCCCCTTAGCTATACAAGACCAATTAGACCGGAATCGATGAAGGAACAAGAAAAAAACGATTCCTCACTAAATGGAAGGCCATTTGCCTATCGATAACACCGTATAGCCGGCTTTTTCTAAATCTTTAACGATAGGTTCGTATTCTTCTGTTCTAATCCGGATGGCAGCAATCCTCATCCCCTCCACCATAAAAGAGGGCGATACCATACTGGTAACACTCACATTGTGCTTTTTGAAAATTTCAAACACCCCAAGCATCGCACCGGGTTTATCTTCAAGAGCGACGGTCAACCGGGTGCCCTTATCCTTGAAACCAAATACATCCACAAAATGATCTAGGGCATCCGTTTCTGTAAAGATCCCATATAGTTTATCTCCTTCTAAAACAGGGAGGCACCCGATTTTATTGTCATGCATCAGTTGGATTGCTTCCTCAATGATTGTGTCTGGAGTAATCGTAATTAGCTTTTCCTTTGGTGTCATAAAGCTTGAAACTTTAAGCTTTCTTAAAAGGTAGTTAAGTTCTTGGACGCTGAGCAGGGTAGCATCGGAAGGGGCTGCTTCTCGAATATCCCGGTCTGTAACGATTCCAACCAATCTATCGTTCTTATCAACCACCGGCAGATGCCGGATTCCTTTCACATGGATGTAGTCCTGAGCTTCATAAAAGGATGCATCGGGCCTGATGGTGACCGGATTCCTTCGTATCTTTTCCCTAATAAATCCTCTATACTGAATTTTCATAATTTGCCTCTCCTTTTCAGTTTCAAAATTTATATGATATCTGGCAAAGGATCATCAAGAGTTTATTTTATATAGTATATCATCCTTTTGCAAAAGCATCCACACATGACAATCCAATATTGGATTACTTTGTAATCTTGTTCCTGAGTTATGAAAGGCAGATTGGACTTAGATTACTGAATTTCAACAGAATGGTAAACTGTAAAGAAGGGGTTATAAAATTGGTTCCGTTTATCTTCTGATGATTATTGATTGGAATCTACATATTTTATGAATATGGGTCAAGTGAAAGTTTCGGGAAGGAAGAGTTGAGAAAGGGGTTGTTTAGTCGAGTAGCGCAGGGGAATTTCACCCCCACGCCCTCACGGAACCGGACGTGAACCTCTCGATTCATCCGGCTCTTATTGTCCAGCCGCAGTAAAACGGCTTCTCCTTATTCATTGGTTCC
>JBEKWN010000022.1:0-38963 GCA_049513055.1 Thermodesulfobacteriota bacterium | reverse complement strand
GCAAAAAATGTTGATGGTGATTTCCAATGAAAATATTGTAAGGGTTTATCGAATTTTTTTAAAAATCACGGCTATAGGGATGGAAGGGGTGAGAAAGGGGGTTGTTTGTTTCACCTACAAATGTTCACTCTAAGAAAGCATCGCAGGTCAACGATTACGAGTAGAAACATACAATAAAAAGGGCAGGGCTAATTAGGCCCTGCCTTTGCCCTCCTCAAACCATATATAGACTTACTTTTTAAATTTCCTTCTGAGTTATAGAGAACGGAATAGGTCGAAAAATTCTAACAGTATTTTTGTCTATCGTTACCTGAATGGGAAAAATATCTTTGGTATCAAAATCTTTACCAAAAATTTTTGCCCCCCAATTCATAACCGATTCTTTGGTTATTCTTTCGGGGTTCTTTCTCCTTTCGGGGAGAACCCCGATTATCTGGTATCCCCCTCTTGGGTCAAGCCAGTAAAATTCGTAAGCCTCCATACTACACATTCCTTTCAATTCTTAAACTTCTTCCTGAAACCCCAAAGACCGATTAAGCCCGAACCGAGAAGGAGGATAGTGGAGGGCTCGGGAACACCGGCGTTCGGCGGCGTGGAAAAAATGGTCATAGTCCAGTCGCCCACTGGGCTGGCTCCAATGACTTCTGCGGCCCACCATAACATAGGCGGATTCAGGGTATATGCTTGCTCAATGTCATCGTAGGTGGATGGGGGCGAGATCAAGTGGTAAGTGTGAATGTCGAGGGTGCCGGGTCCTTCGTATGGGGGGTTGCCTATGTTAGTGCTGAACTCGATGTCCCAGTACGTAATGTGTCCAGTGTGATCGGTGGTTATAGCGAACGTCGGCTGCCCACCGGCTGTGGTCATGAGATTATTCGCATCAAGGGTGCCGTTCAATCCATCAGTAAATGAGATGGTGACCGGATGCGGGAGTGATGTAAGGGGAGTGAGGTAGGGGACGTCGAGCAATGGGCCGTCTGGGAAAGTGAAATAGCCCGAGATGTTTGTCCCGGATGGATTTGCGGGCACGTTCAAGAAATTGTTGAAGTTGCTGCCTGTATAACTGTACATAACTTCGGGAATGGCTGGCGAAGGCAGTATAACAGCCAACAGGAGAGAGATTATCAGCGGAATCACTTTATAAGAAGCTTTCTCTTTGGCCATGTCTATTCCTCCTTATAGCTTGTGACTGCAATATGAAATGCTTGTTAATAAACAAAACTAAAACCTCCAAAGGGACGAAATATCCCCTGGAGGCTTCATAGTGGCCATTTCAAAATACTGCCTTTCATAACTTGCCTTAAATGGTTATCTAAAATCATTATCTGCAAAAATAAAAAAGCCGAACATACCGCAGGTTCATCCTTCGGCAGCTCGGCCATCTTTCCTAAAAGACCCGCCGCTTTCCGCCCCCTTCTCACGGAGAGTTAGGCTTTGTCGGGATTTATACGTACCAAAAACTTCCTTAAAATACAGCATTTCTTATGCCAAAACTTTACCATTTAATAATATTTCACCAATATGTAATCTATTCAAATTGTTATAATTTTTAACATAAATGTTCGTGAAATCCTACACAATTAAAAAGCGTAAAGTTTCCCGACAGTATTTTTTCACTTGTGGCCTAAATAATTTGATTTAATTAAGGAATTAGCCCATTTTTAAAGTTGTAAACTTTTCCGACGATTTCCCTTAATTTTTATTGATTTCGGATTGATTACAGGAAGTAATTCTTGGTCGTGAATCTGGTCGGGACTTACCCCTCCCAGACCGGGCTAAAGGGGGTTAAAAAGGTCTAAAAATGGCGGAATATGCATTTTCAGTAACTCTCACGTCGGTAACACGGGTTCGAATCCCGCTGAGGCCACCAACTATTACAAGAAAAGCCCTGGTCATCGACCAGGGCTTTCTTATGTTAAGCTTTGCCTGGCATAAAATGATGCAAAACGTTGTGAAATCTCTGTAAAACTATGCTTACTAAGGAAAGAAGGGCAGGGGAGGGCTTAGCAGCAAAGGGGATCGGCTTTATGCTTTTTTCTCGATCCTTTTTCCTTCTAAAGGAATTTGAGTAAGGTCGGCTTCTTTCTTTGGTTTGGCTATTTCACTGAGTTGGATTTTATAAGTCCCTTTCAATAACAATACCCCATCGTCTTTATGTCGGTGAATGAACTCCTCCACTGCAGAATATTCTTGTCCATTGAAAATATTACGGCAGTTTCTCAACAAATACATTAAACGGATGTCATCTATTTTATAGTAGATTTTCAAAGGATGATCAGATTCTTCGGGGATCCTTTCTAAATCTTTAATATCGATGTTTTCAGTAATAGCACGATACAATTTAAGGAAAGCATCGATTTGGGTTTGAGAAAGGGGAGGCTTCAATTCTCTTTCGATTTGCTTGGAGATCTCTTCCAATTGAATTTCGATGGCAGTGCATTTTAGGGAATAGTCTCCAGGGATCACCTGGTATTTCAGCGGTTCATCAATTCTTTCTCTGGATTTTTTAATCACAAATTTTTCTTTTCCATTGGTCGCCTTAAAAAAAGAAGTTTTGATAGGTTCGGAATAAGGCTTTTCGCTGACGAAAGAGTCTTCAATAATTTTTAAATTTTCCAATGGGTGCCCATGGTGATGGATTAAAAAGTCTTGAAAATCGTCTCTTTCAATGCTTCGGAAATTCTCAGGGGACCGGTCGGGTTCAAATTCGTATTCCGGGTATTGGTCAAAGGGGGTTTTCATAAAAATTTCATCACAATTTTTACAACGGATGAGCTGGTTCATTTAAATCTCCCGGATCATTTTAATAGGAGATAGCAGGGGCCCTGAGATGGTCTTTCACGAGAAAGACCTCCTCCATCTCCTTCAAAACACCTAAGAAAAGAGAGACTAACTTCGGGTCAAATTGTTTTCCGGCATTCTTCGCCAATTCGCTCTTCGCATCTCCATTGGTAAGAGGTTTTCGATAGGGACGATCAGAGGTCATGCTGTCATAGGAATCGGAGATAGCAATAATTCTTGCCCCCAATGGAATTTGCTCCCCTGCTAATCCATCCGGATAACCTGCTCCGTCATAACGTTCATGATGGTGCTGAATATAGGAAAGGATGTTAGAGGAGAGGTTTAAGGGAATTAAAAGTTCAATCGATTTTTTAGTGTGCTGCTTAATGATGGCCCAATCTGTTGGAGTCAGAGTTCCTTTTTTATTAATGAACCGATTGCTAATGCCGATCTTTCCGATATCGTGGAGATAAGAGGCGATCTGGAGTTCGCTCCGCTCTTTGGGTGAAAAGGAGAGATGTTTGGAAATGAAATCCGAATAGTAACAGACCCGTTCTGAATGGCCCGAGGTATAAGGGTCCTTCTCCTCAAGGGTGTAGGCGAGGACTTTTGCAAATTCCAAACAACTTTTGTGGTCTGAAAGGTTGACCTCATCCCATTTATAATCGGCCATTCCTTTGGTCTCTTTTGAGAGAGGAAAATCAGAATCGACGACAGGTTCTTTAAGCAGTTGTTGATTGAAGCAATTCCCCAGAACTTCTTTCACCTTTAGATTTAGTTTTCGTCGTTGAATAGATTTATCAATAATGGATAAAATTTCGGGGACATTGAAAGGCTTCGGGATATAATCAAAGACACCGTAACGAATGGCCTCGATCGCGGTTTTTAAGGTTCCATATCCGGTGATAATGATTACCATCACATCTGGATCAATCGCTCGAATTTCTTTCAGGGTATCGATCCCCGTTATGCCAGGCATCTTAAGATCTAATGTCAAAACGTCCATTTCAATTTGTTGAATCATCTGAATAGCCGCGTATCCATTTTCAACGGCATAGACGTTATAGTTTGGTTTTAAAATCATCCTCAAAGATTCTCTTGGCCCAATTTCATCATCTACGATGAGTATGTTGGATGCGTTGACTTTCGCTTCCATTTTCTCCCCTTCCAAATCCAAAATAAGATACAGACAAGAGATATACTTAAGCAAAAAGTTTGCCATGTGTAAGCAAGACATATCATTTCATTAAATTAATAACTCTTTGAAATTTAAAAGGAATTACTAAGTAATTTGGAGGGGGAAAACTAAACGGGGAAAGCTAAATCAATATTTTTCAAAATTGAACGGGAATTAACAATTTTGTAATGATTTTAATAATCTTTGACCTTATTCTGATTAATGCCTAATTTGTCCATTTTATATTTTAATATTCGACGGCTAATCCCTAAGATTTCTGCGGCATGAGATTGGATATAATTGGTCCTCTTCAGGGCGTCTAAAATGACTTCCCTTTCAAACTCTTCTTCCGCCTGAAAGAAAGAGACTTTTCCGTCTAGAACAGATTCTTTTAATCCATTGATTTTAGGAATATTTTTAAAAGAAAGAGGCAATTCATTCAACTGAATATATTCATTGGATGTCAAAGCAATCACACGTTCGATCAAATTTTCCAATTCCCGGACATTTCCAGGCCATTCATATTGCATCAACAATTCTAAGGCATCTTTATTGATCCCTTTCACATTTTTATTATTTTCCACATTAAATTTATTTATAAAATGGTCGATTAATATGGGAATGTCCTCTTTCCTTTCCCTTAAAGGGGGGATCACGATGGGGACAACGTTAATTCGATAATAGAGATCTTCACGAAAACTTCCTTTTTTGATCAGTTGGTTCAAATCTTTATTGGTTGCCGTGATCAGCCTGACATCGACTTTAATTGTCTTTGATCCTCCTACACGATTAAACTCTTTTTCTTCCAGAAACCTGAGGATTTTGGCCTGAGTCGCTAAACTCAATTCACCGATCTCATCGAGAAAGAGGGTCCCTTGGTGGGCGACCTCGAAGCGACCCAATTTTCTCTCAATGGCATTGGTGAAGGCCCCTTTTTCATGTCCAAATAATTCACTCTCAATCAATGTCTCGGGAATGGCGGCACAGTTAATGGTGACAAAAGGATAATTTTTCCGATTGCTATTATAATGAATGGCTCGAGAAACCAGTTCTTTTCCTGTTCCACTCTCTCCCATAATTAAAGCGGTCGATCTCGAATCGGCGATTTGCTTGACCACTTTGAAAATCTCTTTCATCAATTTGCTTTTCCCAAGGATATTTCCAAAATCGAAACTTTTATCCATTTCTTCACGACGATATTTAACCTCTTGCTCCAGAGCCTTGGTGGATAAAGACCGGCTGACGATGAGACGCAGTTCATCAATATCAAAAGGTTTGGTCACGTAATCATAGGCTCCGAGCTTCATCGCCTCGACAGCCGTCTTCACGGTTTTCGTGGCCGTAATCATGATCACAATCATATCCGGATCATTCTGTTTGATTCTCTCCAAAACTTTTAAACCATCCAGGTCGGGTAAAATGATGTCGAGAAGGATAACGTCTGGGGAGTGCGCTTTGATTTGGAGAAATGCCTCTTCCGCGTCTTTCGCTAAAAACACCTCATAATCATTCTTTAAAATCATTTTGAGAGATTCTCTGGCCCCAACCTCATCATCAACGATTAAAACACTTCTCACTTTCTCACCTCTCGGCATAAGCTCCCCTTTTTGAGATTTCTGAAAAAGTCCACAAATCCCTGATTACGTAGATTATGAAACGATTACACGGATTAAAAATGCTTTGAAAGTAGATAAAATCTGTTTGATCATTTTTTAAATCTGTGTAATCAAGAGAGCGTAAAGTAGTTTTTCAGGGCTCTCTTTTAGACATTCCCCGATTGATAATAAATTAACTTTCTTCTTTCAATAGGGAATTTCAAAGAAATAAGTGTCCTCGGTTTTTTTTCATTCACTTCAAATTTCATCATCCCCTGGTTCTTTTGAATAATTTCTTTAATGAGTCGTAATTCCAATTCAATAGCCTCTTCTTTTTGAACAGCAGGGATTCCCAATACGGTTTCAAATTGTTCAACAGGCTTCTTATAACCCGTAAAAACAATCAATATCTCAATATATCTCCCATCCTTCTGGAGGAATTTTTTACTGTTTCCCGTTTGTGTTGGCAGGTCAAACGATTTGGTTAAAAATCCAATGCTCCCATTGGGAGGAATGGAAGGGATGGCATATTGAAGAAGAGCATTTAAGATATATCTCAGCTGTTCATCGTGAACAATCGTTTCAGGAAGATCCTTTTCAAATTTTTTAAATATTTTTATCTTTTTATCTTCCAGTTGTATTTCATGTCTCTTTAAAACATCTTCGAGAATAAAGTGAACCGTGTCTTTTTTTTCAAGAGGGGTATTGATTTTAATATAACTGAGGAGACCGTTCAGCACGGAATCGATCTTCTCGATATCGCCAGTGACAATCCTGTAAAAATGTTCTCTGAATTCCCCATCATTGAATTTGTCTCCTAAAAGCTGAGTAAAGGTTTTGATGGAGACCAAAGGATTTTTGATACGATGGACCAGCTCAATTAAAAAGAGCGATAAAACATTGGCATTCTGTTCAGGGGAGAAGTTCCGGGGTTTAGGTTCGGTTGATTTCAGATCGGCCTTTTTCAAAAAGGTGATAAATGATTTATTTTCATTTTCTGTCTCAAATAGAAGATCTTTTTCCATCAGAATTTCACCTTCTGAAAACATGGCACTCCGTATAATGACTTGTTCCAGTTCTCTCAGGTTCCCTGGCCACCAATAGTTTTGAAGCAATTTCAAAACGTTGTCAGAAATTCCTGCTTTATTTATTTTCAATTTTTTAGAGTATTCTTTCAAAACATATTGAGCGATCGTTGAAATCTCTTTGGAGCGGTCTCTCAGTGGTGGAATATGGATCGATAGAGTATCTAATCGGTGGTATAAATCCTCTGAAAATTTGCCCTGCGCAATTTTTTCTTTCAAATTCTCTGAAGAGGATGCAATGAACCTAAGATTTTTGATAATCTTTTTCTCAGTACCGTTTTGGAAAAAACCGTCTTCTACCAGTTCCAATAACTTTGACTGGCTGAATTGTCCCAACTCCCCAATTTCTTTTAAGTAAACCGTAGCAGGGATGGTTCCGAAATTGTTTTCCTTAAAGATTCGGATAAGCTGGTCATTGAATGAATCCTCTGTTTGAATTTTACAATCGATCTTGTAAAAACGATAATATTTCCACTCTCCGGCATAATGGATAATCTTCGCAATTAATTCTTTTTCTGTCCCATGCTCTCCCTGGATGAAAACGGGTGCATTGTTACGAGCGGCTTTCTGGGTGAGCGTAACGATCTGAGATGGGATGATTGGGGAATGAATCAACTCTTGGTAATTCATCGTTCCTCAAAGATATTGGAAATATTTTG
Source organism: Thermodesulfobacteriota bacterium (assembly GCA_049513055.1). Classification (GTDB taxonomy): domain Bacteria; phylum Desulfobacterota; class BSN033; order BSN033; family UBA1163; genus UBA1163. The sequence continues at coordinate 31,666 of JBEKWN010000022.1, read as the reverse complement.
ATTATTTTCAAAATCACTCTTTCGTCTTTTAGGATGCTCCTGATTTACCGGCAAATTGATAAAAAAGGATGATCCTTTATTCAACTGGCTCTCCACATCGATATATCCTCTATGGTCCTGAATGATTTGATTCGAGATGGATAGCCCTAATCCGCTTCCTGTACTTTTCGTCGTAAAGAATGGATTAAAGATATCCTCTAAATACTCCTCTGGAATGCCACATCCTGTATCGGTAAACTCAATCTGGGCATAAGGTTCTCCGCCTGGTTTTATAAAGGACCGGGTTTTAACCACAATCTTTCCATTCTCGGAAGTAGCCTCGATCGCATTTAATAAGACATTCAGGAAAACTTGTTTAATCTGTTCCCGATCAATCTGAATAGGAGATAAATCAGGGGCATAGTTTTTAATAATATTGATTTGTTTCTTCTTCGTTTCTGTTGAAACTAAAAGGATCATTCCATCTAAGACAGTGTTGATATCTTCCATTTCCAACTTTGGATCGGAGGGTCTGGCAAACTCGAGGAGTTCAGTGACGAGCGAAGAGATGCGATCCACCTCTCCGGAGGCAATCTGGAGGAATTGGGTTCGAAATTCTTCATCGTCAAGCCGTTCTGGCAATAATTGAGTTAAGGTCTTGATGGCAACCAGGGGATTACGAATTTCATGGGCCAGCCCTGCTGTCAAAGTTCCCAACGAGGCCAAACGGTCTGCCCTACGAATATAGGATTTTGATCTCTTCAAATCTTCGTAGAGCCTTGCATTTTCAATGGCGACTGCTGTTTGGTTTGCCAGGGTGCTAAGCAATTCAATATCTTCATGAGAATAAATATCTTTATTAAACTTATATCCCAGGTTAATCATGCCAATGAGTTGTCCCCTCGAGATGAATGGGATGCTCACTTCAGCTTCTAATAAAGACATTTTTTTAGTAACCCCATTTAATTCTGAAATATTAGTCCCCTTGGCCAATTCTTCCCGTATAATAATCTCTCCGATTTTTTGCAAATAGTGGGGTAGGGGATCATTTTTAGAAAGCTCAGCAGTTGAAGGAGTCATTTTAATATTTTTCGATTCAAATAAAGCATAACTCCCTTTTTCCTCGTTCAATAAGAATAGAGAGGCTTTCTCAACACCCATAGTTTGTGTGATTGTCTCGATGATTCTCTTTGACAGAGATTGTAAATCGAGAATCGTTACCATGGCTTTGCTAAATGTACCTAATGTTTCACGATAATCATATCGGTCTTTAAAAAGAAGCTGTTCGACGGCTTTTTCTGTATGAGGCTTAATCCTATTAAACAGGAGCGTCACTAACAAAAGGAGTGAGAAAACAAAGGCTGAGAGCAGGTAATGGATATCTCCATAGATAAGCTTTTGGAAAATGAGAACTAAAAGAGAAGATGGGACGAAAAGGAGCATGACAAGAAGTCCATAAGTTGTCCCCTTTTTTAGGACAATATTGATGTCCATCAACCTATGTTTTGCAATCGCATAGGAAATAATTCCAACGTAAATTGAGATTAAATAAAACCCAAATGGAAAAATCTCGATATTGAAATTAGGCAAAAATGTTGATGCACCTCCAAAGAAACCAATGATTGCTGCAAATAATAAATATCGGATTTGATTTCTAGTTTGACCTTCAGCTTTCCTAAAATGCTTAATTAAGATGTAATGGCTGTAGCCTATAATACTGATAAACGAAACAGCATAAAAAGGATAAGCTTTTCCAGGAATACCGTAATAACGGAATGAAAGTATTGGCCCTACATCTTTGATGAACAAGGGTGTGAAATCGAAAATTAAGAAAATCAAACTTAAACCATAAACAAATAAAATTAAAGTATACTTTACCTGTTTCAATAATGAGCTTGCAAAGTGAAAAAAAAGCGGGGGGATGAAAATCGCTCCACAATAAGATAATCTTACAAAAAAAAGAGCGGTTGTTCTTTCGAAAGATAACTCTCTCCCAAAGATACCCCAACTCCATAACGCAACGCCAAAATTTAAAAACATGGCAATTTTGTTAACATTTGAGGTTTTATTTTTTAAGTAAACAAAGATCCCGAGCAGAAGACTCAGTGTCCCGGCTAAGGCACATGAAATGATGTAAGCTTTATTCATAGACTAAGATCGATTCGTTAATAATATTCACTTGGTGAATTTTCTAATGACCATAGTTGAATTTTTACCCCCAAAGCCAAAAGAATTTTTTAGCAGTGTGGTAACCGAAGCCTTTCTCCCTTTGTTCGGAACATAATCTAAATCACATTCTGGATCTGGAAATTCATAATTTATTGTTGGAGGAATAAATTGATTTTTTAATGTTAGAACACTTGCAACAAGTTCTATTGCCCCTGCGGCTCCTAAAGCATGGCCCACCATAGACTTATTAGCTGAAATAGGGATCCTATAAGCATACTCGCCGAATATTTCTTTGATTATCTTTGTTTCTATCTTATCGTTTAACGGTGTTGAAGTACCATGAGGGTTGATATAATCGACCTCTTTGGGATCTATTTTCGCATTGCGAAGGGCTAACTGAATTGACTTTTTTGCCTGCTCTCCATCCGGTGAAGGTTGAACCATATGGTAAGCGTCATTTGTTGTTCCGTAACCAAGTACCTCTGCATATATAGGAGCATCTCTTTCCAGTGCATGCTCAAGATCTTCTAATATTAGAACCCCAGCTCCTTCACCCATTACAAAACCATCTCTCTCCTTATCAAATGGTCTTGAAGCTCTTGTAGGATCTCCGTTTCTTTCAGAAAGGGCTCCTATTAAACAAAAGGCACCGTATGTTAATGGGACAATGGGTGCCTCGACTCCCCCGGCAATCATAATATTGGCAAGATTATTTTTAATCACATAAAACGCATACCCAACGTTATCCGTGCCTGCCGAACAGGCTCCACCAATGGTGTTAGAATGACCACATATACCAAATTCAATAGAAACCTGGCTCGTTGCTCCCCCTGGGAAAATTTTTATTGCTAATAAATGATCTACTCTTTTCAGCCCCTTTTCTATGAATATGCTGTGTTGTTCTTCTGCGGATGGAATACCACCAAGGGCTGATCCTAAAGCGATCCCAATCCTGTCAGAATTTTTCTCGGATACTTCCAGTTTTGCGTCATCTAAAGCTATCCTTGTACATGCCACGGCAAATTGAGCAAACCTATCCATGCGGCGAGCACTTTTGGGACCCATGTAATTTAATGGATCAAAATCTTTTATTTCTCCAGCAATTTGTGAAGGATAAGATGAGGCATCGAAATGAGTGATTTTTCTTACCCCGGATATTCCATGAACCAAGGAATTCCAGAAGCTTTCTATTCCAATACCGTTAGGAGAAAGAACACCCATTCCTGTTATAACCACTCTTCTATTATCCATTTCTCCAGCCTTTATTCCTTCGATTAAATCAAAAACTTTCTTATGTAAACCCCTCCGATGGTCACTTCAAGGTGATATTTGCGTAAGAGACTAAAGCTTATAAAATGTCCATAAAACCTCGTCTCGGATCTCGAAGAGAAGCTACTCTAATTCGTTATCTATGTCATTCCAATACGAAAAACCCTTGTCCAACAATTCTCAATTCTATTGTCTCCAATATCTTGTATCCGGATTTCAAAAAAATGTTTTTCCAGTCCTCGAAAGTTAAAAGAGTCTGTTTTGACACCAGATGAAACAAATGATGTTCCGCAAGGAAGCTTTTTGTTTTTCTCAAAAAAGGAGTACCATACTTACAGGCTTCCAAAACTATTAATTTCGAATCCGGAAAAGATGTTCTTAAACTTTCTAAAAGTTTAATTATTTCACCCGTATCATTTTCTTGCCCGACTAATTCATGTAAGATATACAACAAGGTAAGAGCATCCGCTTTCACATCTATTTTGTCACCTAAATTCAATATATCCGATTGGAATACGTCAATCCATTCACTCAAGTTATGCTTGGTTATGTTATTAATCGCCTCTTGGACGGCCGCAGTTGATATATCAACCCCATAACTTTTTTCTGACAAGACGTCGGATAGATAAATTAAAAATTCACCATTGCCACAACCCAGGTCGAATACTGATTTACATTTATACTTTTTTATAAATCTTTTTGCATAAGGGTAGGGTATTATTTTTTCCGTCTCTGCGCTTCCTGCCGTAACATACCTAATATCTCTATTTACTTCCATCCCATATCGTTTTTGTTTACTTAATAGACTTGCCAAATTTTCAAATACAGAATAATACGCATTTATGAATTGGTAACCACCCATGCTATATTCAAGGTGAAAAGATTTTTTCTTTTTGTATATATTATCCTCTAGATCTAGTAAATTTACCGAAACTAAATAATTACAGATTGTTTTTAAGAAATACATGTCATAATTATTTCTATCACAGAATTTGACTAGATCTATTCTACCATTCGCCAAAAGCTCTTCAAAAAAAGGTGTCTTGAGGAGCGCACCAATACAAGAGGAGACAAAAAATCCCCTGAAGTAGGTAGTATTCTGTCTTAAACTTCTTACTAGATTTAAGAATTCTTTTATCCCAATAACTCTAATCAGAGATAGTACGTCCTTGACAGTTTTCATTTATTAAATTCCTGAAAAAGCACAAGGCATAGTCGAATCCACTTTTGTATTCTTAATGTTCTTTGGAGAAATTGCTTTTTATCCATTCTACAGTATGTTTGATACCCGCTCCCAAAGTCACCGTCGGATTGTATCCTATCTCTGTCTTGGCCTTGGTGATGTCACAACCTAAATTTATTTGCATTGTTTTTATGGTATAAAGATCTAAAAAATATAACTTGAATAGACTACCCATAATATTATAAATCTTCCATGAAATGTCTCCAAGGATATCCGGTAAACGGACGATTTTTATTTTTTGTTCGATTACAGATGAAGCGGTTACTATAATCTCATTGAAAGTATACGGCGAGTTGTCGGATAGTAAGTACGTTTTTCCATCGACATCTGCCTTATTCGCTAATAATACCAATCCTTCAACAAGATTATCGATAAAACAAAGGCTTCGCAAGTTATCTCCGTTGCCAACAATGTATATTTTTCTTTTATTGAAGGCATCAACAAAAAATCGATTTAGAATAGGTGGTTGTTGGGGGCCGTAAATGATGGGCGCTCTCACAATAACCCAGGGAATATCACCTTTCTTAATCAATCCTTCGGCATCTAATTTAGTTTTTCCGTAAAATGTTATAGGTTCACATTCAGACTCTTCAGTTAATAACGTTTTCGTGGTAACTGGTTTATAAACTCCTACACTACTTAAAAAGATTATTCTTTGTGCACCTTTTTCTTTACATGCCTCCAAGAGATTTTGTGTGGCTAAAACATTTCCTTTATAATAATCGTCCTTACGTCGGGAGTAGACTTCTCCAGCTAAATGATAGACGAGATCTATTTCATCTAAGGCAGGCAATAATGAATCCTTGGCAAGTAAATCTCCGTAGGTTATGTCGACATTAAAATTTCTTAACCCTGAGATGTCACTGGTTTTTCTTACCAGACATCTTACAGAGTAGCTCTTGGATAGAGCAGCCGTAAGATGTCTTCCTATAAATCCCGTAGCTCCAGTGACAAGAATATTCATTTTCGGACCGTCCTTGGCAATCGGCGCATCTTATCTAACCCGCTGACGAAAGATTACATCAGACCTGGCAGTAAAAACGAATAGATACTATTGTCACCCCTGTGATAATTGCTCAGGTTATTATTATAGACAATTTTGGAATTTGTCAACAATTTTGTACACTCTTGTTAACTTTTGCACTTCCCATAAGATAATTGCAAGCAATAGGAAAATTTTGATAATTTAAACAAGATTACAAAACCACTTGAAGGGATTACGAAATTATGCTAATTTTAATTAGTTAATTAATTATAAGGAGAATGGTATGCACATCGATGAAGACAAAAAATTTGATAAAAGAAATATTGGAAAGAATATCAAGGAAGGGGTAATTACCCAAAAGGATTACGAAATCTTCCTGTCTAAATTGCCCGATGTAAGGGACAAATTATTCAATCCCGAAGAAACCTCGACTGGTATAGACGAAATCGAATCAAAAAAAGAGAGTGAAATATCATCTAAAAAGAGGGGGGCAAAAAAGAAAGTAAAAGGGAAAGGGAAGTAATAATGCCAATTTATGAGTATCGATGTAATCAATGCAATAGAGAATTCAGCGAATTACTTCTCAACCCAAAAGAGATCATTAAGGTCAGATGCAAATACTGCCACAGCCGGAACCTAACTAAACTCATCTCCTCTTTTTCTGTGCATCAAACCGAAGAATCCCGGTTGGTAAACTTTGACACATCAAAGCCCAAGGGGGATGATTTTTATAAAGATTCAAGGAATGTCGGACTTTGGGCCAAAAAAAGGATGAAAGAATTGGGCGTAGATATGGGACCTAAAATGGATGAAATTGTTGAAAAAGGCAGGACGGGAAAGATTCTTGACGAATACAACAAATAGTAAAGATCGGTAAAATAATTTATGGAAGATAAGGATTATTATAAAATTCTCGGGGTCTCAAGGGATGCCTCTGAAGAAGAAATAAAAAAAAGTTACCGGAAAATTGCGATGCAGTACCATCCTGACAGGAATCCTGGGAATAAAGAAGCAGAGGAAAAATTTAAGATAGCTTCAGAAGCCTGTGAAGTTCTAAGAGACCCGGAGAAAAGAGAGATTTATGATCGTTATGGGATAGAAGGTTTGAAAGGAACTGGGTTTACAGGTTTTAGGGGATTTGAGGACATCTTCTCTGCCTTTGGAGACATATTTGAAGATTTTTTTGGGTTGGGGACGACCGGTAGACGTAGGACCAGGGCTCGTCCGGGCGCAGATTTGAGATATGACCTGAAGATCTCATTCAATGACGCTGCCTTTGGAAAAGAAACCGAGTTTGAAATACCCAAAAATGTTTTGTGTGAAGTCTGCAATGGAACTGGGGCTAAACCCGGAACTTATCCCACCCATTGCCCGAGTTGCAAAGGAACAGGACAGGTTATACGCTCACAAGGATTTTTTACAATCAGCACGACATGTGGCCATTGCCGTGGAGAAGGAAATATCATTCCTCATCCCTGTAAAGGGTGCCGCGGACATGGAAAGGTAAGGAAGACAAAAAAAATCCAAATAAAAATACCTCCTGGCGTCGATACTGGATCTAAATTAAGAATTCGCGGTGAAGGAGAAGAAGGGGAAAGAGGAAGCCCTCCAGGAGACCTTTTTGTTTTTATTTATGTAGAAACACACGATTTTTTTTCAAGAGAAGGCGATGATATCATTTGTCAAATACCTATAAGTTTCCCTCAGGCTGCTCTGGGCACAGAAATAGAAGTTCCTACTTTAAATGGTATAAAAAATTTAAGCATACCTAAAGGGGCTGAAAGTGGTGAAATTTTAAGAATAAAAGGAGAAGGTTTCCCAAAAATAAGAGGGTATGGTCGTGGGGATCAAATCGTTCAAATTATTATAAAAACCCCTAAAAATTTGACTAAAAGGCAGGAAGAAATATTGTTGGAATTTGAGGAGTTAAGTAAGAAAAAAGATAGGGGAGAAGAAGGTCGGAACGACTCGCAACCGAGCTGGAAAAGGTTCTTTAAGGCGGAGAGTTAAAAGTTTACATAATATATCTTATCAGACGTTATTTTGGAATCTAAAAATAATATTACTGGGATTATCCTCTCCGGTGGGAAAAGCATTCGGATGGGAGAAAACAAGTCTTTTATCAAAATTGATGGGGTCCCTATTATCAACAGAATTTACGCCTTATTTAAAGAATTGTTTCAAGAAATCATTATCGTCACTGATCAAAAGGAGTTATTTACAAATTTTGATTCAAAAATTTATCCTGACCTCATTCCCAATAAAGGCGTATTAGGAGGTCTATATACGGGAATATTCTTCTCTACTTTTCATTATTCTTTTTGTGTTGCCTGCGATATGCCTTTCATAAAAAAGTCTTTGGTTCAATATTTGATTAAAAATATTAAAAAAGATGAGGATGTGATCGTCCCTCGAACAAAAGATGGTCTGCAGCCCTTGCACGCCATTTATTCTAAAAATTGTTTGGACTCAATAAAAATGATTATTGAACAAGGCAAATATAAGATTATCGATATTTATAACCTGGTCAAAGTCAAGATCATCGAAGAAAATGATTTCTTATCTTTAGATCCACTCAGAGAGTCATTTATTAATGTGAATACACCGGAAGAGTTACTTTCAGTTAAAAAAATAAAAAATCCTATTTAAAATGAAAAAGAAAATAATTATTTGTTTAATTTTTATATTTTTTATCTATTGCTTCTTTTTTATTCAAGAAAGCCAATCCAAAAATTTTAGTGAAGATGAACAGTTGATATGGGTTGGGACCGGAGCCTTTAAGGACGGTTTTTATGATATTGCAGAAAAAACATTCTCAAATTTTATAAAAATTTATCCTAAGCATGATAAGGTTTTGGACATTTATTATCTTTTGGGAAGGACTTTATTAATCAGGGGAAAATTAAAAGATGCAAATACGGTGTTTTTAAAAATACTCAATGAAAGTAAAACTTTTGAAAATATGGATTATACCCTTTTGGGGATGGCAGAGTTGGAGATGAGGTTAGGCAATCGGGAAGAGGCTGTGAAACTTCTCCTCTCGATCATTAAGAATTTCCCAAAATTTGACCAGATCGATTATTCCTATTATCTTTTAGGACTGCTTGAACTCGGATCGAATCAATTGGCTGCTGCAGAATCAACTTTGAAAAAGGTTTCTCAATACTCGAAAAATAATGAATTAATTCATTCCTCCCTTTTTTGGTTAGGCATCTTATCTTTTAGACAGAAACGATATGAAACGGCAAGTGGTTATTTCCAGACCCTATGGGAAAACCCTAAATCTATTCCCCCAGAGTACTTGAAATATGCTTTATTCTGGCTCGGCGAATCACAATTAAAATTAGGCAGAATGAATGAAGCCAAACAACATTACCAGATATTTTATGACCGATTTAAAAATGACCCTATCGTTTCGGAGGCTTTTTGGAGGATAGGTTTTTGCGAATATCAATTGGGGAATATCAAGAATTCCATAGAGGCCTTCCAACACTTTAAAAATCAATTCAAGGATTCACCCCTTCTCTTATATACCCACTATTTGCTGGGGAAAATGTTCCTGATGAACGGTGACCCCCTCTCTTCGATAAAAGAATTAAATTTAATCCTTAATTCTTCACAAGGAAATATCTGGGGAGGGGCCTCCCTCCTTGCCCTTTATTGGAATTACATCCAACTGGGCGAGCTGGAAGGGGCCAATCGAAATTTCCAGCGATTACAAAAATTAAACCATTTCGAAGATGAGAAAATATTTATTCAATGGTTAAACGCTGAGATATTTTATACCGGAGGGGAAATATCGGAATCCCTCCCCTATTATTTCAACATCCTCAATACACGATTCAGAGAAAAAGCCCTTTTCCAAATAGGGAAAGGATATTTTTTCGAAAATAAATTTAGAGAATCCATTACTAATTTAGATATTTTGCTCCTTGAATTCCCAAATTCCAAATATCTTGAAGAGGGTTTATTTATTAAAGGGGAATGTCTCGTCAAATTAGGGAATTTGGATCAGGCCTTAGAAACCTACGGCCTCATCGTTCGTCAGAATAATAATAATTTTTGGCACCTTTTTGCTCTCACTCAGATAGGAAGCATCTATTTCTTTCGCAATGAACATGACAACGCCGAAAATGCCTTTAAGAGAGTGATGAAGGATTTTCCCAATGATCCTCTTTTCTATCACGCTGCATTACAATTGGGAAACTTAAACTTTAACAAAAATAATATTGTTGAAGCCATCCAGTATTACTCAATCGTTCTGAAAGGAAACATTCTGGAATTATTCGGCGAAGCCTACTTCGGCTTGGGGGAAATATTTTATCAACAAGGGAAATATGAAAAAGCTCTTTACAGTTTTGAAACAGCGATGCGATATTTAAAAGAGACCTCCTCATGGTTCTTTCTTACTCATTTAGAGATTGGGAATCTAAACTGGAGAGGGGGAAAATATGAGGAGGCTAAAAAATCCTACCTGATCATCCTCGATCAATCAAAAGATGAAGAGATTAAGAAAGCCGCGAGGGAATTATTGAATCGGAGGGAACCCCTTTGATCCAATTCGCTTCATTCGCTTCTCCTTGGGTTTTGAAAAATGGAATGGGAAAACGTAGTCCTTCAAAAAATGGACATCAAAGATTTGGATGAGGTCTCCTCCATAGAGACTTCCGACTCCCTCACCCCTTGGTCGAAAAATATGTTCGTTGAGGAGATACGGAATTCCTTGGCCTATTGTTTTGTGATGAAGACAGAGGACGGATCCAACCAGCCAGTGATCGGTTTTATATGTTTTCGGAATATAACAGAAGAATCCGAGCTTCTCAATATTGGTGTGCACCCTGATTATAGACAATTGGGGATCGGTAAAAAACTGATGCAATTTTATATTGATTTTAGCCGTCAAAGGGGAATCAAAACTTTTTATCTCGAAGTCCATTCTTCAAATCAGTCAGCGATCCATCTCTATCAATTGTTTTCTTACCAATCATCGGGGAGGAGGAAAAAATTCTATCAAGGAAAGTTCGACGCTCTCCTCATGATGAAAAAAATCTAAAATATTATGCCGCTCCAGACAGACGGAATTGTTGTAAAAAATGGGGGAATAAGATCCATCTATTTCCTCTTAGGGATTTACTGCCCTGCGATTGCCAATCAAATCAAGCCTGGCCAATTTGTTATGCTTAAGGTTTCTGACGATAACTCTCCCCTTTTGAGACGTCCCTTTAGTGTTTACAAAAGCTATCCGGTCAGCCATCCCGAAAAGAGTAAAAGAGGTTATTTATTCATCCTGTATAAAAAAGTAGGGAAAGGGACTCGAAAGATGACAACCTGGAAAAAAGGGCAAAAGGTGAATCTCATCGGCCCTTTAGGAAAAGGTTTCACACTCCCTCCCCTCCCCTCTTCCACCCATGCCATTTTAATAGGAGGGGGAGTGGGCATCGTTTCACTTTTTCCCTTATCCGGAGCATTGGAAGGCAGAAAATTATTGGTTTTTATCGGTGGAAAGACACAAGAGGATATTTTAGGTTTGGAGGATTTTAAAAAATTCAATTCAAATATTTTTATCGCTACAGAAGATGGAAGTCTGGGTGTTCAAGGAACGGTCGTTGATCTTTTTTTATCCCAAAGAAAAAAATTTAAAAGAAATGAAAAATACTATATTTACGCTTGCGGCCCAGTCGCGATGTTAAAGGCGTTGGCAAAAACCGTCAAATCCAAAAATTTTATCTGCCAGGCTTCTTTAGAGACAAGAATGGGATGCGGCTTTGGAGCTTGTTGGGGATGTGTCGTCAAAACAAACCATCCTAAGACACCCTATCAACGAGTCTGCAAAGATGGCCCTGTTTTCCGTTTAGAGGATATTGTCTGGGAATAAGAGCGGTCCAATGCAAGATTTTGATCTCACTGTGAAAATTGGGAAGATGGTACTCAAAAATCCCGTGATCGTTTCCTCAGGGACATTTGGGTTTGGTGAGGAATTTGAAGATTTCTTCGACCTGAATCATCTGGGCGCTATCATCCCAAAAGGAATTTCATTAAAACCCATGGGGGGGAATCCTCCGCCTCGAATTTTTGAGACAGAAGGGGGAATCCTCAATTCCATCGGACTTCAGAACCCTGGTTTTCAAGAGTTTATTGAAAATAAATTACCCTATTATAAAAATTTAAAAACCCATCTGATCATCAACTTTTTTGGGAATACCCAGAAGGAATATATTGGATTGGCAAGGCGTTTTGATAGCGTTCCTGGCATTTCAGGCCTTGAGATGAATATCTCCTGCCCCAATATCAAAAGGGGTGGAATTGTTTTTGGCACCGATCCTCAAATGGCCTACCGACTTGTCCGGGGAGTAAGAAAAGCCACGAAATTAACTTTGATTGTAAAATTATCCCCCAATGTTACGGATATTTCTTTAATGGCTAAGAGTGTCGAGGAAGGAGGAGCCGATGCTGTCTCTCTTGTGAATACCTTCAGGGCGATGGCCGTGAATATCCATACCCAAAAACCAGAATTGGGGAATATTATTGGAGGCCTCTCAGGTCCAGCCATTAAACCGATTGCCTTGAGAATGGTTTGGGAGGTAAGTCAGGCAGTTCACATTCCCATTATTGGAATGGGAGGTATTATGAATGCCAAGGATGCGATCGAATTCATTCTGGTAGGGGCTTCAGCGATTCAAATTGGAACGGCCAACTTAATTAATCCAAAAACAGGGATAGAAGTGATTCAGGGGATAAAGAAACACCTTGTCCAAAATAAAATAAACCGCATTCAAAAATTAATCGGCGCTTTTGGATAAAAAGGCTTGAAAACGAAATCTCATCAAACCTCATCTTTAATGATCTTTGGTGATATAAAAATCAGTAAATCCTTTCTCAGATCTTCCTTCTGTTCTCTTTTGAATAGCCAGCCCAATAGAGGAATTTTACCGAATAGAGGAACGCCCTCAGTCTGTTCAGTCTTTGAGATCGAGTAAATCCCTGCAATGGTCACCAACCCACCATCTTTGATCAAAACCTCAGAGATTGCCTCCTTTTTATCAATGCTGGGTACCCCATCAACGACGATGCTTGTATCTGGAGCGTCCTTCTTGACTTTAATAATCAATTTGATGTTTCCATCATTGGTCACATGAGGAGTCACCGTCAATTTGAGATTGGCGTCGATAAAATCTGTTGTGACCGTTCCTTCTGTTGTTAACTTCAAGTAGGGGATTCTTAAACCTTGCTCAATAGAGGCTTCTTTATTATCGAGTGTTGCAATCTTTGGGGCGGAAACAATATTAACATCTCCCACGTTGTTGTGGGCGGAGATAGCCAGATCCAATTGTTTTAATCCTGATGATTGACTAAAAAGAAAATCAAGAATAAAAGGCGCACCTGCTCCAGCCGCGCCTAACCCCGAACGAGCCACGGCGGGGAGACTGACCACATCATTTGTAGCTGTTCCCAGGGTGGTACTTGCCGTTTCTCCCCCTACCTGCGTCTGTTTACTTGTAGACGATCCAGCTGAGTATAAAAATCCCCATCTGACTCCTAACTCTCTTTGAAATGATAGATTGGCCTCGATAATCCTCGCTTCAATCATGACCATGGGTGTTTTGGTATCCAGCGATTTGACTAAATTTTTAACAGCGGGAATGCTTTTAGGGATATCTTTAACGATCAAAGTGTTTGTCCTATCATCTACTTTGACATCCCCTCGATCGCTCAAAATACTCTTCACCTGGGGCATAATTTCTTTCGCCGTAGCATAGTTGATAGGAACAAGTTCTGTCACTAAATCCTCTAACCTTTCTTTTGCCCTTCTGGCCTCTAATTCAGCTTGGATTTCTCTCTTTAGAGCTTCGAGGGGAGCGATCCGCACGACATTCCCCACTTGAGTCATCCCGAGGCTTTTGGATTGCAAAATAATTTCAAGGGCTTGATCCCAAGGCACATCCACCAATCTCATGGTAATCTTCCCGGTTACCTCGTCTCCTGCAATGATATTTAAATTACTTACTTCGGCAATCAGCCGGAGAATATTCTTAATATCCGCATCCTTGAAATCGAGAGATAATTTTCTTCCTGTATAAAGCTTTTCTGGCCGACCTTCCCGAACAATCTTTTTTTCCTCTTCACCTTTCTTTGCCACTTCTACCTTGGGAACTGGTTTCTCTTCCGCTATGGGTTCTTTTTCTGGTTTTTTCAATTCAGGGATAGGTTTCTCTTCTTTTTTAGTTTCCTCTTCCTTCTTGACTTCCTCTTTCTTTATTTCTTCTTTTTTAACTTCAGCGATCGCCTCCTCCTTCTTCACTTCCGGTGGCGGGGCTTCACCTTTTGCTTCAATCTTTTTGGGTTTTTCTTTGATATCGATAAAGATTTCTTTGCCTTCTTGGGTTGTTTCATAGGGGGTTTCTTCTCCTAATTTAACGAGGACTCGAATATCGTTCGTTTTCCCCACTTTGACATTCTTAAGATCAATATAATTGACAATGCTCTCAAAGGAACTCGTATCCAATCCTCTCAGAAGATGTTTGGGGGCAAAAGCATTCTTCACATCAATAGCGATCATATTCTTTGAAGGGGTGGAGGATTCAAATTGAGGAACCTCTGTAGAGAGGGAGAGGACGATTCTCGATTTATCATCCATCTGCTTAAAATCGATACTGGTTAGAGTGCTTGGTTTACCCGGTTTCGGACGACTTTCTGCTTGAACTTTTGGAATGATGGCGGGAGACTCCTTGTCCGATTTCCCCTGAACATAGATTTGGGGCTCAGAGGGTTGCGGAATATTCCCAAGGGAAACAATCAACTTATCCTCAATCCGGTTGACCTGATACGGGGGGAGTTGGGGTTTTTGAGAATCGAAAACCAACCTCAGTTTATCCGAGTAATGTCCAATGCGAACCCCTTTGATGAAAGGGTTTTTGACTTTAAAAGAGTTTTGATGAGACTCCACTTCCCAAATATCCAAGACCAGTCTTGGCGGTGAATCCAACTTAAAGGCGTCGAAATTCTCGATCTTCCCATCGGCTAAGATATTGAAAATAATAAAATCATTTTTCTCCTCGAATAAAATATTGACGACTTCTTTGGCCTTATTCACAGGGGACGGGGCGGGAAGAGGTTCTTCTTTCTTGGGTTCGGCAGCGGGAGCTTCCGTCTTCGTCTCTCTTAAGGTTTCTTCCTCTTTTTTAACCTCCTTCACCTCTGCAACCCTCTTTACCTTTTCAATATCAATGATGAGATTCTTTTCTTCTTTTGAAATATTATAGTTGGTCATTTGAAGGAGACTAATTTCAATTCTCCCTTTGTCATCATATTGTGTGGTCAGTACTTCTCCAATCGTTCCATTTTCGATTTTAAGGGGACTTTTAATTTGTTTCAAATCAATATTGGGAACATCGATGGTAATCCTTAGAGGGTCGGACAATAATTTATAAAATGGGGGAGCGATGGTTTCAGACCCTTCAATTTGAATTCTTGTATAATTTTCTTCTTCAGTCATTGATACCCTTTGGATAGTCGAAACCTTGACCACCGGTACCGAGGGATCCGGTTTGGGTGTTTGCATCAAGACATTCTCGGTGGCACAACCTGTTAGTAAAAGCAAAAAAACAACCCCAAAAGTCATTTTAAGTATCTGAGAACATTTCATGATTCTCCTCCTTCTTCAGCTTTATGAAGAAATATTGAAATCTCATTCGTTTTTGTTTGGCCAAAAATATCCTGATAGACCTCCTCAATGATCACTTTATCCTTTAGGACCTTGGTAACTTTTCCATCATTTTTACCAATCCATGTCCCTTTCTTTAAAAAATAACCCTTTCCGGTTGCATCTTCGATAAGGGCAACATTCCCCTCAGGAGTGGAAATGATAGCCACTAATTTCAATTGGCTGATATCATATTTTTGCAAAGGGGTGAGAGGGCCAGTCCTCGAACCTTCTCTGACAGGGGTTAATTGGATGAAGGGTTTAAAAGGATCCGGTTTTCCTGCAGGGTTATAGGAATATTCTACCTCTTCCTTTTTCTCTGGCTCTTTTTTCTCGGCCACTTTAGTGGGTTCTTCCTTCTTTTTCTCCACTGCAGGAGATTTTGTTTTTGAGGGAAGAGAAGATGGAGGAGTCCCTCCTCCGCACCCCCCTAACCCAAAGAGGAACACGATCGACAAGGCGATCCACCAACGGCCAGTCTTATTTCTTTTCGGTTTTTGGAATCCCTTCACCCGCTGTTTCCTTTGAAACGGCTTTCTTTTCACTTTTCTTTTCCTCGCTTTTCTTTTCTATAAATCGGTAAGTATTGATCATACAGGATGTCTTCACCAAGATTTCGGATTCACTCCTTCCCTTAATGTCTTTTGCCCTTGTCATATTGAAATCAACAACGTTAATAATTCTTGGAAGTTTGCTCACCTTATCGAAGAAAATTCCTATATTATGATAGCTTCCCAATGCAACCAGCTCGATAGGAACTTTGGCATAAAATTGTTGAGGCTCTTCAGGTTTAGGCCTAAAAAGGGTAAATTCGAGATTCGATTCTTTCCCTAAACTGGATATGTTTTTCAATATCTCAGGGATCTCTTTCTCATTAGGAAGTTGTGTCAGTGCATTCTTCAGTTCTTCATTCAACTTCTCAACCTGTTCCTTAAATTTTTGGAGATCTCTTGTGATGGCTCTACTTTCGTTTAATTCCTTGGTCAATTTACTTAACTCTCCCCTCGCTACTTTTAATTCATCCTGTCGGGGGATGAAAAAGGCATACAGATATAGCCCTGCGATGACACATAAAATGGCGACCAATATTAAAACCTTTTTAGGTGTCGAAAGTTTTAAGATAGAATCCATGGTGAGTGCCATTTTGATCCCCTCTCTATTTATGTTAAAATGATCTCACACGAAAGAATGAATTTCTTCAATTTAATTTTACTCTGCTCCACCTGTTCACTCACAATGAGGTCAACATTTTTAAAAAGCTTCGACTTCCGAAGGTTGGTCATGAAATTGGCAATCGTTTCGTCATCTAAAGCAATCCCTTCGATTCCTAATTTCGACCCTTCTTTTTTCACAGATTCCAGATGGATTTTTTCTGGTTTATCAATACTCAGTTCATCTAACACTTTTGCAGGGCTTGCCTTCTCTCTTCTTAACGAGTCGATGATATTCAACCTATTTTGCAACATTTTCTGTTCTTCTTTCTTTTTTTCGACTTCCGTGGTCAGAGATTTGTAGTAAGCGATATCTTTTTTTGTGTTGGAGATCTGGGCCAAGGTATCCTCTTTTTCCTTTCCTAACATCCATTGGATAAGACCGAGGCCTATTAATAAAAGGACGGCGGAAAGAATGAGAATAATGAATTCCTTCCTCATCCCAACTTTCTTTTTTTCTTTCCTTGCCAGAATTAAATTAATCTTGATCATCGATCCCCTACCTTTCTCGAAGCGAGACCCACTCCCACCGCCATGATCGGTCCAATTTCTCTTAAATATTCAAGATCGAAATTTCTACCACTGTAATCTATTTTTTTAAATGGATTAACGACTTCAACCGGTATCCCAATCTGTTGTTGCAGAATGATATCAAAATCTTTAATCTTCGATCCTCCCCCGCTCAAATATAATTTGACGATTTTTTCGTTCGTGGTGGTGGATTGAAAGAAATCTAAAGAATTTCCTATTTCGATGGCTAATGATTCAGAGGCAGTTTTCAATACGTTTTGAATAATGGGTTGGGAGGTGAGATCGATTTTGGTCCCCACTTTAATTTTTTCAGCCTCTTCATGGTCGACATGGAGTTGTCTTTGAATTTCTTCTGTAATTTGATTTCCTCCTTTAAAAATATCTCTGGTAAAGGCGGAGATGTTGTTTCTAATGATATTAATGTTGGTAATGCTCGCCCCCACATTGGCGATCGCAACGGCCTCCTCTTTCCCAATTTCGTAATTAATGGCGAGCATATTTTCTAAGGCGAAAGAGTCAATATCGACAATGACAGGGTTTAATCCAGATTCCATGATGACGGAGACATAATCATTGATAATATCCTTTTTGGCCGCTACTAAAACAACCTCCATGACGTCCGGGTTTTCTGGCGCAGATCCAAATATTTGGAAATCGATATTGACATCATTGATATCAAATGGAATATATCTTTCAGCTTCCCACTGAATAGATTCTTCCAGCTCGGCTTCTGTCATAAAGGGCAAGGAAATTTTTTTAACAATGACAGAATGGCCAGAGATAGAGGTCACGACCTCTTTCGTTTTTGTCTTGGAAGCGGCGATAACGTCCCGTATGGTATCGATAATCGTGACCGAGTCCATCAGGGCTCCGTCAACGATCGCTTCTGATGGCAGAGGAGATATTGCCAAATTTTGTAACTTATACCCATTCTTGTCCTCCTTTAACTCCACCAGTTTAATTGAACTGCATCCAATATCTAGGCCAATTACATCTTTCTTCTTACCCCACATCTTTTTTCCCCCTCATTTTTTAATAGTACAGAACGAGATAGATTATTAACAAATTTCCCAAAAAGTCAAGCAAAATATTTTAGTACTTTATAAAATTCTAATAAGTACTCACTCAAACTTAATAAACTATTTTAGAATTCTTTAATAACTCATGAATACTCCACGTCAATCCTCTGAGAGACTATATTTTTTAATCTTTGCCCTCAGGGTGGCCCGAGAAATACCTAAAAATTTTGATGCCTTTGATTTATTCCACTCCAATCTTTTCAATACCTTAGAGAGATGCATCTTTTCGATATGCTCTAAAGACATATTGTCTTTGATTTCTAATATTTCGTGTTCTATATTTTCATGAATAAATTTTTCATTTTGTTTCAATTCAAATGGAAGATGCTTTGGGGTGATCACTTCTTGGTCTGTTAAAATCATCGCCCTTTCAATAACATTTTTTAATTCCCGTACGTTCCCTGGCCAAGAATATTGAATCATCAGTTTCTTCGCTTCTTCAGAAAAGCCCTTAATCGTTTTATTATATTCTTTATTAATTTCTTCGATAAATAAATTGGAAAGCAATAAGATATCCTCCAACCTATCACGAAGGGGAGGCATTTCCACGACCATTACCTTCAATCGGTAATATAAGTCTTTTCGGAAAAGCCCTTCTTTTACCATGGCTTCTAAATCTTTATTAGTGGCTGCAACGATACGAATGTCAACCTTTATCTCTCTCTCCCCTCCGACTCTCATAAAGGTTTGGTTTTCAAGGACTCTCAGGATCTTTGATTGTAAAAAGGGGTTCATATCTCCAATTTCGTCCAAAAAGACTGTCCCGCAATCGGCTAATTCAAAAAGGCCCTTCTTTGTGTTTTTGGCATCAGTAAAAGCACCCTTCTCATATCCAAAAAGCTCTGATTCTAATAAAGAATCCGGTATCGCACTGCAATTGATTTTCATCAGAGGTTTATCACTTCGATGGCTGTTGTAATGAATGGCATTGGCGGCCAATTCTTTCCCCGTGCCGCTTTCGCCCTGAATCAACACAGACGTTTTATGAGTTTTGCTAATCATTCCAATCAATTCTTTAACATAATGAATTGGGGGACTGACCCCATAAATATGACTGTTTTGGTATTTCTCTTTTTGCTGTCGATGGAGTCTTCTCACTTCATTGATTAAACTTTTCGTCTCTAATCCTTTTTCAATTAATAATTTTAATTCTTCCAATTCAAAGGGCTTATTAATATAATCGTAAGCCCCAGATTTCATAGCTGAAACTGCCGTTTGCACATCAGAATAGGCGGTCATCATAATGACTAAAATCTCGGTATCAAATTCTTTAATTTTTTTTAAAACCTCTAAACCATCTATATCGGGTAGTCTCATGTCCAGGAGAATGAGATCAATGATATTCTTTTTAATCATTGGAAGGGCTCCACTCCCCGAACCGACTGAAGAGATTTCGTACCCTCTCTTCCTTAATACATCAGAGAGCGTCTCTCGCATCACCTCATCATCATCAACAATAAGAATAGATGGTTTCATGAGTTTTCCAATGTTTCTGGTAAATTAATGACGAAAGAGGTCCCCTTCTCCCATCGGCTTTCCACCTTAATGGTTCCTCCATGCTTCTTAATGATCTGATAGGTGATGGAAAGGCCCAACCCTATCCCCTTAGATTTTGTGGTAAAAAAAGGGTCAAAAATTCTATGAACAATATGAGGAGGAATGCCTCTTCCGGTATCCGAAATGACGACCTTGATAAAATTTTGTTTAAATCCCTCTAAGGAGTTTGAGATCATTGGACCGGCCTCAATTTTGAGCTCACCTCCATTGGGCATCGCCTGAATCGCGTTTAAAAACAAATTGAGAAAAACTTGATGCATTTGGGTTTTATCGACTTTGATCTTAGACAGTTGGGGATGATAGGTTTCAATAAAACGAATTCCTTTATCGGCGATCTCTTTAATAAGAAATGGAATAATTTCATTGATAATATCCTTGATATGGCAATGAACCAGATTCAAATTTTGTGGCTTAGCAAATGAAAAAAATGTTTTAAGGAGATCATTGAGTCGATCAATTTCTTTAGTGATTCGATGTAAATATTCTCTTCTTGAATCGTCTCCAGACATCTCCTCGCCCAGGGCTTGAGCGGTCGTTTTAATCCCAGCGAGTGGATTTCGTAATTCATGGGCAATGCCTGAAGCAAGTTTCCCCAATGATACCAGTCTATCCATTCTCAATATTTCTTCTTGAATTTTATAAACATTGGTCAAATCCCGAAACACGACAATCTTCCCTATTCTTTCTCCCCGGATACTTAAATGATTATTAATGGTAAACCCAACGGGAAATTCGGTATGGTCCTTTTTTCTCATCCATCCTTCTTTCCTGGTATCCAGGTCATCCGGATTATTAAGAAAAGAAGGGATCATACTTTGTTTTTCTTTCAAACTGAAAATGCTAAAGGGGCGACCCATCAGCTCCGCTTTGAAGTACCCCAAAATCCTTTCCCCCGCCCTATTGATATAAGTGATCGTATCGTTCATCTCCGTGATAATAATTCCGCTTCCAATGCTCTGAATAATACTTTCCGTAAAATTCTTTACATCCTCCAGCTCTCGTATCAGGTGTTGGATGACTTCTTCTTTTTGGGCAATCTTTTCTTCGATTTCATTGGTTGAAATATTTTGATCCATAAAAAAATCTAAGCCTTAAAACTTTTTTAAATCTAAAATAGGAATCTCCACCGGTTGCTCTTGGTATGTGGAATGAATGACCCCCGAGAAATATTCACCCATCTCTCCCCCTCTTTCGGAAAGGGTCGATAATTTTTTAAGTACCTGATCCACCATGAACCCCTTATATCCCCCATTGTCCTTTACCGTGAGTATCCTTATTTCCCCTTTAGGCTCACCCCCTTGGAGGGCAAGTATTTTCTTTAAGTTGACCATCTTCACTTCAAAATCTCTCAACCGGATTTTTTGTTGGTTTGAATATTTCTCTTGAAACGTATTTGGAACTTTAAATAATTTAAAAACCTTTTCACTCTCCACTCCAAATAATTTTTCATCTACCTTAAAAATCATTACCCTCACAGGTTTGGACCAAACCTCCATGGAGGGGGCCGGGGGTTTTCGAGTCGTCTCCTCGAGTCTGGATATTTGTTCTTTCATCGTACTAAAGATTTCTTCCACCTTTTCCATGAATAAATTCATTTTGTTTGACAGGTCTTCCATCTTCTTCTCTCCAGGGATGAAGACCTCTGTCTTTTCAATTCTTTCTCCTTTGCCGAAAGAAGGTTGAATGATTTGAGTATCTTTCATCCCTTCCAAGCAGGAAAATCTCGCCTCGATCCCCAGATGAGCCAGTTGTTTATAAATATGGATTTCACCCTCCGTCTCTTTTCTCATGAGGAGCTTTATGGTTTCCTTGGAATCCAATAAGAATTTGATCCATGGCGGTCGGATATTTTCTTCATTTTTAATCATATGGCTTAAGACTTTTTCCATACAACTTAAGATCGATGTAATCTCGGCCTTCTGTTTCAACAATTCTCGTAAAGCCAGAACCTCTTCCCTTGTCTTTTTAAGTTTTTCTTCTGTAATCTCCCATTCTAACGAGAGAAGTTGGGCTTCCATTTTCTCAACGGATTTTAAGAATGGAATGGGGGCAGGAGGAGGAGTGAGAGAACTCTCTAAGTCAAAATCTTTCTCTAATTCATAAGAAGGTTCCAAGAGAGAAGGTTTCATGGAAGATTCTAAAGTGGGAGGTTTCAAGGATGGTTCTAAAACGGGAGGTTTCATAGAGGGTTCTAACCCTGGAGATTTCAAAGGAGGTTCTAAAAGCGGAGATTCCATTAAAAAGCTATCCGCCACCCCTTTTTTCTTCTCTACGAACAGCCGATCCACGGCATCGTCAATCTCTTCTTCCAGACCTTTAAGATCTTCTTCTCCCATCATCTTATCCATCTTTCATTTCCCCTTTTCATTACCTTAATTGCTTATCCAGTAGCATGATCTTCCGGCTGACATCTTTCACCACTAATTTGCTAATTTCTCTCAGGGTTTCATAGACGCCATTCCCTTTCAAAGCGCTAGCCGGATAGGAGGGCACTTTTAACATCGAATTGAGATCCTTCTCTAAAATATCCATGGGAAGAATCTCAGAATCTGTCCCGTCTAAATCGCGTTTGTTATATTGAATCACAAGTGGAATGCTCCTAATGCTCACCCCCTTCTCGGCTAAATTTTTGGCTAAATTAATGAGGCTTTCGATATTTTTTTTCCTCTGCACTTTTAATGAATCGGCAACAAAGACGACTCCATCCACTCCCTTTAAAACTAATTTTCTCGTTGCGTCATAATGGACCTGCCCTGGGACCGTATAAAGTTGAACCCGTATATCAAATCCTCTGATTTTCCCTAAACTCAAAGACAAGAAATCAAAGAAGAGTGTCCGATCCCCTTTGGTGTCAATCGACACCATTTTGCCTTTGATATCCTCCCTCGTTTGAGTATAAATGTATTGGATATTAGTGGTTTTTCCACAAAACCCTGCACCATAATAAACGATTTTGCATTGAATCTCGTCTTTACTAAAATTAATGAAAGGCATTAAAGTCTTTTCCTCTCTTTAAGAAGAACGAAATAGATCACTGGATTTCAACCTTCCTTTTTCAAAGATGGATGAAAGAATGATTGAAAGCTCGTCAATGATCTTATTAATTTGTAACCGAACCAACCCCAGAGAGGTCTGATCATCAAAGAGAGTGACCATGATGACATTTTCACCAATCGCTGAAAAATATACATTTTCGCTTCTTCCTTTATGAAATAAGAGGGTGAATTCTTCCTCTCCCAACATTCGAGCAATTTCCGCCGTGGCTCCAAAGTTAGCTGCCGTCAGAGCAGAAAGGGATATGATATCGATCTCCGGTGTGTTCCCGTGATGGGCGATCAGTTGCCCTGATCGATCGATCAGCAGAACAGAATGCGCCATCGATGAAGACACCATCTTATTTAAACAATAATTTATTTTTTTCATATCCTTTTCTGTAATGACGATGTTCATATGAATTAATTTTCAGTGAACCCCGTTAGAAATTCCAGCGGGGCATTATTTCTAACGGGGTGAATCCATTCACTCGAGATGATCCCCTAAGATTTATCATCGTCTCGCCGCATGGCCTCGACCAGGAGATGCTCCCAACTTTGATAGATCGTCTGAGCAGGGGGAGTGGCGCCGATATTGGAAACAAATTCCCCTTCCTGCCAACTTAAAATTCTATAAAAGGCATCCGCCCCCTTTTGTTCACCACATTCAGCGTGGATGATCTCCCCTTCGTTCAAATAAATAATTCCCTTTTCTCCGTCTCGGGTGATAATCAGCGCAGTCGTCAACCGACCCAGGCAATTCATTTGAATAATATCTGTAAGTTGGAGACCGAAAACTTTCCCCCGAAATCCTTTTTTCATACCGATCAAATCAATAATAATTTTTCTTATATCAGAAATCTCAAAAGGCTTTTCCACATAATAGAGAGACCCTCTTCGATTGGCTTCTTTCTGGACATCCGAGGACCCATAAGCGGTCATAATAATGACTTTCGTTTGAGGATATTCTTTTTTAATCTTTACAAGAAGGTCTAATCCGTTGATATCTGGCATTCTGATATCGGAGATGACTAAGTCGATCTTATTCTTTTTTAGTAAATTTAAAGCCTCTCTCCCATTATTTGCAATGATCACTTCATATTTATCTTTATCTCTTGAAAGACTTCTTGCCATGCTCCATGTTAAAGTCTCTTCATCATCCACAATCAAAACCTTCTTTAAATCCTTAACCATATCGTTAAAATCTCTTTATTAAGCTTTTGGCCATCATTAATAATGATTTAGAATAATATAAGCAAAATGAGTGCCAATTTTTGTTAAATAAGGTATTAAGAAGATAATTAATGATTTCAATAAGTTATTATATTTTATAAATTTCAGCAATTATAACAAAAGTTACAAAAATGGTCAATATTTAACCATTGGTAAAATAATTTCTATCAATCCATCCTCAAGCAGATAGAAGAGAGGTATGAATGCGCTAATGTACTTCGTCAAAAGCCCCTCTACTTTGATTGTCATTCCGGGCTTGACCCGGAATCCAGTATGACTGAGCTGGATTCCCGCTCCCCACGTGCGTGGGGACAAGTTTACCCCTGCGAAAGCAGGGGCGGGAATGACGTCTTCGGAATTAATGTAAAGAAGCGTTGGAGGCATTACACTAATATAGAGATTCAGTGGTTTTAGGTATCATTGGGATCACTCCGTGCTACTTAGAAAATACGAGTTTCGTTTCCCGGCAACAGTAACGATGCCCGTCTCGTCATTCGGTTACGTCGTTCGTCTTAAGAAGTTCACGTAACCGTCTAACCCCAAACCAAACGGGCTTCGTAACCGCAACCTTAACCCAAACACTCAGAGTATTCTCATGGTTCGTGGGTGAATACCCGGCCATGGGGAATTCATTAGGGAGAAAGGACAAGACAGGTTTGAAAATCGATCTCAAATATTCTTAATAGACTGCCTCGATAAAACCTTCTCATTTATCTTGATTGAGTAACAGATCGGTAAAAATGGGAATTTCCTTTTTGGGGCGGGTATAGAATTTCTCTTTAATTTTTAAAAACTTGACTTTTTTAAGTTCATTGGCTAATTTTTAATTAAAATTTCCTTTTTGAGGGAAGATTTGGGTATCGATAAAGAAAAAATATTAGAAATCGCACAAAAGTACATCCTTAAAGGGCAATCCAAAAAGGCGATCAAAGAATATTTGAAATTAGTTGAGGATAATCCTCAAGATAAACGATTGCACCTAAAATTAGGGGATCTCTATTTAAAAAATGGAGAGGAGGATAAAGCGATACAAGAATATCTGAAGGTGGCAGGCCTTTATGGAGAAGAGGATTTAAATTTTCGAGCCATCTCCATCTATAAGAAGATTCTTTCAATTAATCCAAAATTCACTGCGGCCTTTCATAACATAGCCAAATTATATTTAAAGGAAGGCCTGGCAGGAAGCGCAAAGAATTACTACCAAAGTATCTTAGAGGTTGATCCCAACAACTCGGAAGCCATGAAGGCTCTTCAAAATATTGAGAGCCCTCCACAGCCCAAGGGGGGGACTCTCACCCCCTCGGCAGGAGCCGAATCCCTCTTCGCCAAATATCCTTATCCCCCCGAGAGAAAGTCTCCTGGAGAGACTTCAGATCTTCTTTCTTCCCATGCCATGGATGCCTCGATGTTATCCTCCGAACCTGGAATCTCTACCCTGGATAAGGATTCAGAGATGCACTATCACTTAGGCATCGCTTATAAAGAGATGGAACTCTTCGATTACGCCATCTCCGAATTTGAATTGGCCTCATCCACCCCCTCTATGAAATTTGATTGTTATATCATGCTGGGGAATTGTTATATGGAGAAGGGTGATTATAACAAGTCGATTGATTACTATAAAATGTCCTCTGAGATACAAGGATTATCTAATGAAAAATTGGCTCGGCTTCACTTCAATTTGGGCTTGGCTTATGAGGCAAACGGGATGGTTTCAGAGGCGATCGATACCTTCAACCTTGTTTTAAAATTGGATCATTCCTTCGAAGAAGCTAAGGAGAGGATTAAAAAGCTTCAACCATAACAAAAATAAAAAGGGGGCAGATTAAAATCTGCCCCCTTCATTAAACCTCTTCTCTCAAAATACTTCCCTCCACGATTTTGTTCTCGCTATCGCCCATCCAGGGATGGGAATCTGGATGACTATGTTTGCATTCACGCTATTAGATATATAAATCATCCCATTGGTGACTATTGGGGCAGAGGGAATTCCAGCCCCCAAAGAGATGTAACTCTGTGGAGCTGTCCATTTTCCCGTTTTTGGATCTAATGTCACCAACCCTTCCGATGCACCCGGAGCCCCTAATTTTGAGATTTTTAACCCGTAGAGCCTCCCCTCTCCGGCACCACAAGAATCTCCACCACCGGTATAGACCCAGGTGGTAAAATAAACCACATAGTTTGCTACGGATGGAGAGCCAAGGACTTTTTCACCAGGATCTAAATTCCTTGTCCAGGTTTTTTTCCCAGTAGCCCCTTGATCTGTAATTTCGTAGAAAGAATAAAACTTGTTAGAATCAGTAAGGTTCAATTCATCACCGGTTCCGAAGAAGATGAGGATGTCCCCTGCGTCATTTTTAGCCACGGTAGGGGCATAGAAAATGGGCAGTTGTTTCGCCTTTGTATCTTCCCAGAAATCATAAAGGGTCCAATCAGCGATGTTCGTGGAGCTGACATCCACTTTCCAGAGGGTTCCGGATGTGTCGCCAAAATAGACATAGTTGACAAAGCCGTCCGAATCTGAATCATAAGCCGTCGATCCAGAAGGAACTTTATTTGTCGAGCTTCCCACAGGCATGCCATTGGACTGGGTCCACATCTTCAAGGTTGTCCCTGTTTCGATATCAACGATATAGAAACTGTTCCCTTGATTGTCTGTGGTGGAGTAGCCTCCGGTGAGAAAGGCCACAAATTTTGTGTCTGTGCCAACCTTCACTTTTCCGATATCTGGTTTGCCCCATGCATTCCCCATGTTCGGATCCGTCCATTCCCAGAGGATCTTTGGATCATTGGGGTCTGTGACATCCACAGCAAAATAATAAGGTCCCCCATCTCGCAAACCTGAAATAAGTACCGTCTTCCATTTTGATTCGCTCTTGAAGTAGACATCATAAGCCTTCGGACTTCCATCGACATAGAAGTCATGAGAAACGCTTAAGTTTGTCAATTTTCCGAGAAGGCTTTTTGGAATAATGGCAAATTTTTCGCTTCCATCCGTGTTACTAAAGGCATGGAGAAATCCATCATTTGCCCCCACATAGATCATCGTTTCTCGGGTACTATAAGTGTTATAGAATGTTTGGTAATTATTGTCAGTAAAGAAGAAAGCTGGCGCTCCAATAACCACGGGTGTGGAGTGGTAAATGTCTCCTAATACCCAATCCAATGGCCTATTTCCTTTGTATGTCCCCCCGTTGTAATTGGAATCTAAGGTAAAATTAATAATCGTTTGGGCATCTTTATTATCATGGGCCCCATCCCCGTTAATGTCTTTATTCGATGGATTGACCAGAGGATAAAGTGTGTCATCACTTGCTTGAAAAACCTTCCTGGGAGGATTCAGTCCAGAATCAGTCCAGGTATAAACCGTTCCTCTTTTTTTAGGGTTATCCATGACCACTCCTGAATCCCAAGCTAAAATTGGAGCGAGAACACCGGACTGTATATCGGCATTCCATGCCATCAGGTGTCCATAGTAATCTCCATTTTTTATTTCAAAGGACCCCCTGAAGAGACGATCCCTTGCCTTGGTGATGACAGGATTGGATCGGCCGTAGAATTGATTGGCAATGGTTTGGAAGATGGCTTGCAAAGCTTTTTTCAGGTCGTTAAGGTTAGCGGCAAAGTAAGCATTTTGGGTTCCACCAGCATTCGCAATATTGTTTAGCGTTTGGTTTCCAACGATATCCTGTCCGAACCCCACCACAAAGGTCTTGACATTGATTGTCAGGAGGTTGGCTGCTTCCGTGACGGCGGCATTGTAGTCGACTTCTTTGCACGTATTGTCTGCATTCTTTGCTCCTTTACATCGTGCGCTCTCCAAACCATCTGTGAGGAGAATGATGTAATTCCCACGACAAGGAACACCATCCAACAGCGACTTGCTGGACGGATCCCCTCCATTATAGTTATTTATATAATCAGTGAAATACATGTTTGCCCACGAGAGGGAGTCGGCAAGAGGGCGTGCATGGGCAATGTTGTCCAATAGTTATTACTGTTCCACCCAGTCACACCCGTACTCTTGACAGGGGTTAAATCTAAGTAAGACAAGATCACATTTTCGATGGCTGTTCTGTCCGAAGACTTGAAACCAGTATCCTTATCATCCGGAAAATTGACAAAGAAGTAGTGGTTATCGAATGTGCCCGCGATATTATTTACATTTCCACCGCTGTCCTCCGAGGGGTAGTAGTTAGGAGTCTTGCCGGAAGGGAGGGACCATGTCCCTTTCTTCGAATCTATCTTGAAATAGCTCCAGCTCGGAGGTTTATTGTTACTTCCGTCCGAGGGATAATAGTAATCTGCCCACTTGTAACAAGTTCCGGGTGAAAGAGTCCAAGGATGGACCTCCCAGCCGTTTGTGCCGGTACCCCACAGACTGCCCCAATTGTCTGTTCCTACAGTGGCATCGCAGTCGGCAATTGCACCCCTATCTGACCAGGTCCATTGGGTCCACGGTCCACCATAGTACTCGCTGTTACCGGCAGAATACGTGATGCAGGAGCAATCCCACTTGGGGTCACTAAATCCTGCATCGCCCGAGAAGTAGGTATACTCCGTATACGATCCATTCGGCCACGTCTTAGGAAAATCGTTCTTGCTGCTACCTTTAGTGTTATCGCATTTAAATTTGGTGTCATCGCTGCATGTTGGGCCCTGTTTAAGGTTAAGGTAGTTATACCCCTCCCAATAGACTTCGTAAGGATCTGATTGGTAGGTGAATGTATACCAGTTATACTCTCCATTGTAAACGATACTGGTCACCGTGTAGTTTAGGTTCTTGAGAAATGTTCCAGGAGGATTGGGTGGGGGACTTTTTCCATCATTAAGGGGCGAGTCGGACAAGGTCTTGGCGTGAGTGAAAGTAGAACCGACCTTGACTCCTGTATGAAGTGTTCCCCATTGGTCTGTAAAGCTATCCTTTGTGAAGACTGTGGTGCTCCAGCTATCCTGTTGCTTATAAAATTCATAATAAAGCTTTCGCCAATAATAGACGGGGTTGGTAGCCGCATAATGGTAACGATATTGCTGGCTGTAATAGCCCCACATATGGTCAGGCGATTTTAATTGTTGGTAAGTAGAAAATCCTAAATTGACTCGATCCTGAACCACTGATTGAATAATCGTACTCAACGCCTGCTTTGCCTGATAGAGTTTGCTGCCGGGGTGGTTTCCTCTCCCCTCAAAGGGGTACGATTTCCCATCCACCCCTGTTGCCACGCCTGCTCCTTGCCCCAAGCCATTGGGCTGCTGCTCCATGGAGTTGGAGGTATCGAAGATCACCATGACATTTGGGGTTTTCACCGCAAATATATCATTCTGACCATAGGCCAGAAAAGGGATGAGAAGAATAAGACATGAGATTGTTAAAATAAACTTCTTCATTTTTTTCCTCCTTAATTAATATCCTGGGGGGGTCATCATGGATACTTCGATAATGGATTCGATGACCACTCTACCCGCAGTGGGGAAACTTGGGGAGACCCCTTCGGAACGGATCAAAAAGTCCGCGTAATCGATTCCTCCTTCGGATCGAGTCCACCTGCTGTAGGTCACATTGCTGACGCAGTCTCCAATAGCGACTTGATAACTGCCGCTGGTGGCTGTCGAGTAAACGAATTCGCCAGTGGAGGCCCTTCCTCGAAAATTTTCAATCCCTCCATCGCCGGCATAAAAGGCATTGTTGTAGACCCTCTCATTCCCGGCGATCCTGGCCTCATAACTGGTCGTACTGATCGCCGCTAAGCCAATGAAGGTCAGCACCAACAACATGATCAAAGCAACCACGAGGGCAATTCCCTTTTGTTCCATCAAACGGTCTTTCGTCTTCATAGGTTCTCCTCTTTCTCCTCTATGCAGCTTGTGAATTATAAGAAGGCTAAGTTTCTCAACTGAATGTTAGTCGTCAATGTTCTCCTTCTGAATCCATCACCGACTTTGGCTAATTCGGGATCGGGTTTGTCTGTTATGGCGACGATGGTAAGTTGAATCATCCGGATATCGTCAAATCGGTTATTCGGAACCACATCTAATGTCTCTCCGGTATTCATGACATATCTGAATTGAAGATTATCGATATTCTCTGCCACGGGTTGTGGCCCTAACCCCAAATTATCATCTCTCAATAAAGACGATTTCCCCTCAAAAGCTCCAAAGGAATAAGTGATCGCTATGACCAGGAATACGGGTTCTCCAGCTAAGTGGTCTTCTGATAATGCAGCTTTGAGTTCAATTTGATTTCCAGTAATCTTTTGAATCTGAAAACTTTCATCTCCATTGATGGAGATGTATTGTTTTGAACCCGTATCAAAACCTGAGGCATCATTAACCTGGATGAATTTGGGATCCACCTTACTAGAGGCAGCACCAGAACCGGACGGGGCATTGGCTGACAGAGTCGTTATGGCTTGGTAGGCACCCACAACCGTTACGCTATTACCCCCTCCACCGGGATTGACCACGTGTTGATAAATTCCATGCATTTTACCAGCACCAAAGAAAGTTGCATCCATCCTCCCAAACCCTGCCATCCGAAGCTCCCTGGTCATTCGATTGATAGCCAGCCTGACATTTTGCTGCATGTCCACAACCTGGTCTTGGACGGTGAAGGTATGCTGCTGGGAGACGAATGTCCGATAAACTCCCGCGACCAGTATCCCGCTAATTGTTAAAGCCACTAAAAGCTCGATTAACGTCATTCCCTTTCGATTCATCTTCCTCCCCTCACTGAGATCTGACCGTTGTAAAAGAGATCGAACGGTCAGAAGTATCTCTCCATCTCACCCTGGCCGTGATGCTCAGCATGGTCGTCGCGGGAATAAGTGAAACATCGTAGTCACGGGTGAAAATGGTCCCCGCGATCAATCCATCATTATGGTTGCCAACCGTCAAGGCGGCATCTCCATAAGCAAGGTTCCTTAATGTTTCCATACGGTCTTGAGCCAAGATGGAGGCCTGCGTTATATTGCTCGAGAAAAAATTTCCTCTCACGGAAGTGATTTGCATCCCGGCAATGGCTAAAAGACCGATCGCTAAAAGGACAAGACCCACCAACACCTCGATCAATGAAAATCCCTTCTTATTCAATTTTAATCCTCCCTGTCAATCCTAATAAACGGACTGTTTTGATTGAACCTTTGTTGTTATTCAGTGTTATACTGCCATCCGTTGCCGTTGAGTTAGGTGAGAAGGTTGTGATATTTCCAGCGAAGGTAGTATTAAATTTCACCCCTGTCGGTAATGATTGTGTTCCCCCATCGGTCACAAAACCCCCTCCGGTATCTTGATATTGGAGAATGTAACTTTCGTTGACCGTATCAAAGGCAACCCGGTAGGGTGTATTGCTTGAAACAGCCTTGATTTGGGCAAGTCGCAGGATCGAAGCTACATCCCGGGTAGCGCTCCTGAGGCGTAAGTTCGGCAACCAACCGCCAATATTAGGAGCGGTGAGCACTGCTCCAATGGCAATGATAACCATTACAATGATTAATTCGATTAATGTAACTCCTCTTTGGTTCATCAATCTATCACCCCTTTAAAATCAAAAACCGGATTTCCGTTTTGGTAAAGCCACGGCAATCCGGTTCACTGGTGTCTACTTCGGCAACCCGGCTATCCCAAAATCTTGGGATCCGTGGCTTTCCGTCCCACGATTGCTCGTGGTTTGGCTTTATCG
>JBEKWN010000021.1:0-39714 GCA_049513055.1 Thermodesulfobacteriota bacterium | reverse complement strand
GGCCTTAAAAGCAGCATCATGTCCTCTCCGCATGTTACGCATCGTGCCATTCCTCCTTCTCGGTTATGGCAGGCTAACATGCACCTTATACCTCTGTCCAGTTTTTGGGGAGTATTATATTCCCATCATTTTAAGACGACGGATATATGGACCAAAGGCACCAATTAGTGTAACGGTCTCATCAGGTTTGATTTCTAAAAGATCAAAGCCGTCCTTTTCTTTGATGGTCTCATATTCTCTTCCGTCCTCAGATTCGATAAAAAATTGGGAGAGAGCATTAAGGGTGGCCACACCGATAGCGCTCTTCAAGACATTAGGGTCCATGGCATATTTAAGGATTTCTGAAACAGGGTTTCCTTCTAAATTCCCAGCCTGGGGCATTCGGGCTGCCGTGGTAGGGCAACAAACTGCCTCTGGAATCTCGCCAATGGGAGTGAAGGCAACGCCCCCATGGCTAGTTGATAGCTTCACTCCTGTAAAAAAGATGCCAATGACTAAGTCATCGATATATATATCCTGAAGTGGAATAGGGGATTTTTCTTTTAAAATTTCTATGGTTTCTGTAATGACAGAAGACATTATTTATTTTAGATTTCCGATTTCAGATTTTAGATTTTCACAACTGACTATTGACCACTAGTCACTGACTTTTTTTACTTGCTAATGTTAAAACATCGATGATGTAGATAATCACTCCGATAAATAGTCCAAGTCCACCAAATAAAACGATCATAAACCAGGGTCTCATAAAGCCCTGAACAGTGAGAAAATCCATTCCCAATCCTCGCCACATATAGGATTGGATCACGCCTGCCACTCCAAAAGCTAAACCCATTATTGCCACACTGATGGTGGTGATCCAGAAGACCCAAAATCCTCTCTTTTGATTAAATTGTTCTAACCCCTTCAATTTAGGCAAAGCATAATAGATTGTAGTTAGGATAACCATGGCATAGGCACCAAAGAAAGCCATATGGCCGTGGGAGGCGGTTACCTGAGTTCCATGAGTCCAACGATTAACAATAGGTAACGTATGGGCGAATCCCAAAACTCCTGCACCAATGAAATGGAAAATGGCACAGCCCACTGCCCAGTAGAGGACAAGGCGATTGGTGATTTCGATTTTTTTATGTTTAACATGATTCAGGGTATCAAAGACCATTAAAATGATTGGTACAGGCTCAAGAGCGCTGAAGATTCCACCCCACCAGAGCCAATATCCTGGTGTTCCGATCCAGTAATAATGGTGACCTGTTCCAATAATGCCGGTGATCAGAACCAAAGCCACCTCAACATAGAGCCATTTTTCAATGACCTGGCGATCCACACCTGTAATTTTCAATAGGACAAAGGCCATGAGGGAGGCAGCGATCAGTTCCCAGGCTCCTTCCACCCATAAATGTATGACCCACCACCAGTAATAGTAGTCGAGGGTGAGGTTCTTAAAGAAGGGGATCCCAAAGAGCCACATGACAGCCAACATGATTATCCCTCCCAAAAGCATGCCTTGGATGGCTGTCCATTTCTTCGTTCGGATCATGGTCATAAAAACATTGAAGATAAAGATCAGAGCCACGATCACAATTGCCCATTTCAGCTCCACGGGTAATTCTAAGAGAGGCCTTCCAGCTGTCCAGCCGAAGAGAAATCCAAGCACTCCCACCAGGCCGCCCAAGAGAAGAAGCCAGAATTGCAAGTTGGCCAGTTTCTTACTGAACAGTTTTGTTTCAGATTCCTCCGGTACAATATAGTAGGTTCCTCCCATAAACCCGAAGATCATCCAGACGACGAGAAGATTAGTGTGGATGGCACGGGCAGTATTGAATGGAAGAAATCCAATAAGCGGGTCCGGCCAGATGTATTTGGAAACGAGAAGGAGGCCGACAATTACCTGAAGGCCAAAGAAGATTGCTGAAATAACAAAATATTTTATGGCAATTTTTTGCGATTCGTAAACCATCTTATCTCCCTCCTTATTCTTAGTTCAGACTGAATAGTTTGGAGTAATTAGTTCGGAGATCCTTAAATTTAAACTCTAAACTCCGAACCTTGAACTCAAAACTAATTCATTTGAGGTTTGTCAGATACTCGACCAAAGCATGAATTTCAGCTTCTGAAATCTGTGGGAAAGGAGGCATCTGGCCATCCGGTTTATTCGATTTTGGGTCTCTGATCTGATTGGCAATCCAACTAAGATCCCGTTGGCTTCCTACTTTGCTAAGATCAGGGCCAATTACTCCACCTTTGCCCTCGATCTTATGACATAGGTCACACCGATATTGGTCAAAGACATTTTTTCCTAGAAGAGTTTGAGGTTTTCCCTTCAGGGCAACCTCTGACTTATTTACCACAGAGACAGGTTTGGGAGGCCATTGGTTGGTGTCGATGGCGTCCACCCATTTGAAATAAGCGATGAGTTTATTGATTTCATCCTCAGAAAGATTAAAATTTGGCATTTTTCTTCTTTGAGGGTCAGGACTTTCTGGATTTTTTAAGAAAGCCTTTAGCCAGATCTCTCCTCGTGTGGAGTAGGCTTTTGTTACATCCGGAGAGTAATAGCCTCCAATACCGAGGATGGTATGGCAATCATTACAATTATATTTGTGCCAAACCCTTTTCCCCAGGACGACCTCGTCTGTAAGTTTATCGATATTTGTTCGTTTAGGAATCGTGGTGTGGGTGTCGATTGTGAGCCAGATAAAGACAACGGTGCAGATGACTGTTCCCAAGATGAAGAAATTTCTTGCAGCCTTCTTTCCCATAGAAACCTCCCTTTCTTTCCACAGGATCAAAATCTATAAAATTATACATGAATACTATTGATAAGTAGAAAAATCTTTGATTTAAGTCAATCCCTCTATCTCTTCTTTGAAGAAAAGAGGGTTCAAATTTATGTTTCAGAAGATTTTTGCCCCACCCATTTGGACGGAAAATTTAATTAAAATTATAGCATGAGATTTAAGAAAGTGAACAATTTTATTGAATTCCTTGTGCAGGATGATTATTTATAAAACAGTAGCCCAAGTGATTCCGAAATTAGTTAAAAGGAGGGAGTTACATGACATCTAATAAAAATCTAATTATTCTTTTATGTTTTCTAATGGTTATGATCTTTGGCTGTGCAACGACACAACCAAAGATTCCAATGGATAGGGCTTCATCACAACCTGGCACACAGGTAACCTTTAAAGGAAATCCGGTTAAACTTCTGGGTTCATCCATATCAATTGGAAAACCTCTACCACCAGTTGGTTTAGTAGATGCGATGACCATGAATAATGTAGATCTGTCCAAAGAAAGGGGTTCTGTTCTCCTTCTCAGCGTCGTCCCTTCTCTTGACACCCCGGTTTGCGATGCACAGACCCATTATCTGGGAGAGAAGGGGAATACACTCCCCCCGGGTGTCAAAAGAATTGTCATCAGCCGTGATACACCCTTTGCGCAAAAACGTTTTGCCAATGAAGCAAAGCTTACGAATCTTCAATACTTATCAGATTACAAGCAAGGGGATTTCGCCCGTTCGACAGGGCTTTTGACTGAAGGACTCATGCTTTTTGCGAGATCCGTAATCATCGTGGATAGAAAAGGAATCGTTAGATATATCCAGGTGGTTCCTGAAATGACGCACTTACCAGATATGGAGAGGGCTTTTCAGGTGGCCGTTGAGATGGCAAAAGAGGGATGATTAGACAAATACAACATTTTTTACGATAAAATACATAATTTACCTTATTTATTTTTAAGGCCATTTATTTTAGTGTGATTGGCAAAGGAGGTGATGAGTGAGGGCGAGTGGTAAACTACGTTGAAATCGATAAACAAGATTAAGCAGGAAGAAAGGAGAAGATTACCATGCGGAAGATAATGATTCTCGGTGTATTAATAAGCTTTTTGATGTTTCTAAACATTGTTATTCCAGTCTACGCAGCTGAAACCGTGACAGTCAAAGGGGAAGTGATCGATACCTACTGCTATTCGTTGATGGGAGCAAAAGGTGAGAGTCATCGGCAGTGCGCTATCGACTGTGTTAAAGCTGGTATTCCAGCAGGGCTCCTTGAGGAAGGAACCGGGAAGGTCTTTGTCTTATTACCCAATAAAGACAAAACAGGTTTACCCAAAGGAGTTATTGACAAAATGGGACGTATGGCTACTGTCACTGGCAAAGCCTATACAAGCGGCGGAAGCAACTTCTTGACCATTGAGTCGATCAAGTAAGCCTATGTTTGAGACCCTTCTTCCAGGAGTGCAGCACCTTCAAAACATCCACCCATTGGTGGTTCATTTCCCAATCGCATTTTTAGTGGGTGCTGCACTCTTTTATTTTTTGAGTTGGATTTTTCGAAACAATACTCTAACAACAGCAGGATTTTTATTGCTCATCCTCGGGACGCTCTCTGCAGGGGCTGCAGTTGGAACGGGACTCTATGGGGAGGAAGGAGTAATGGTTTCGCGTTCGGTGCGGGAACATCTCTTAGAGATGCACGAAAAAATGATGCTTGTAACATTAGGATTGAGCATTACCTTATCCATCTGGGCTTTGATCGCACGGCCCTTTCCTAAAAAAGGTAGGTTACTATTTCTTCTACTTTTCCTGGTCTTATTAGGGATCATGAGCGTGGGAGCAGACTACGGTGCCCGAATGGTGTACGATTACAATGCAGGCGGAAACGCCTGTTCACAGCCTATTGAGTTTTCCAAGTGAAGGTTTCCAAATCTTTTTTAAATGAGGAATTTAAAAAAGTTATTTGGTAATAAAAAACCCTTTAAGGTTTTGGTATTTCTTTTCACCGATACCTTTTACATTTTTTAATTCTCCAACTGATCGAAAACCTCTCCTTCTTTCCCGATAGGCTATCATTTCTTGGGCCAAGGACTCACCGATTCCGGGGATCAAACAAAGATCCTCTATGGATACTCGGTTGAGGTCGAGGGGGATGGAAAAGACGAGCAATTTATTGGCAGCCATCCTGCCGATTTTTATTTTTATTTCGTCATGTTTAATCCCCCCATTTTCCGCTTTTAGTAAAGGGGGGTGAGGGGGGATTTGAGAAGATTCTTTCGTTATGGTGAGGAGAACCCCCGTTTCCAATATCTCTGAGTACGAGGTTGCATCGAATAGGGCAGTTTCCTTCAAACCTCCTGCTCTTTCGATCGCCTCCTTTAAAGTGGGTGGATTTTGGAAAAGATAGACTCCAGGATTTCGAACCTCTCCTAAAACCTCTACCACAATTTCTCTAATGATCGCTTCCGGTGGGGAAGGGAGGGGATGGTAATAAAATTTAAAATAGAGGATACCGAGGAGAAGAAGAGCTATAAAAAAGAGAACCCATTGCTGGTGGAGGGAAAAGTATTTCATTATGATTTCAAATTTTAGATTTTAGATTTCAGATTTTTCAATCTGCAATCTGCGATTTGAAATCTGAAATGAATTTGGTGCTTATTCTTTTTCTTCTTTTAGAAGCTTGTAGTCAATCGAGTCTACGAGGGCTTCCCAGCTTGCCTGGATGATGTTTTCAGAGACTCCAACCGTTCCCCACTTCGATTTTCCATCCCCCGATTCGATCAGAACCCTCGTTTGCGCTCCGGTTCCATCCTTCGTAGAAAGGATCCTGACTTTGTAGTCGAGCAGTTTCACTTCTTTCAATTCAGGATAGAATTTCTCCAGGGCCTTTCGTATGGCGTTGTCCAGGGCATTGACCACACGAACCATAATGGTTGCTTCTGAAAGGGGAACTTCTTCCTCTGTCTTCTTCTCCACAATCACACGAAATCCCATCAGTTCAAAGAATTTCCTGTGTTGTCCGAGGGCTTTTTTGATGAGGATCTCAAAAGAGCCTTCTGCTCCCTCAAACTGAAACCCCTGGTTTTCCAGGCGTTTTAAATCTTCGAGGATTTCCCTGACCTTTGGGTCCTTGCTTTCGAAATCGATTTTAAATTCAGCAGCTTTATAGAGGATGTTCGATTCGCCGGAAAGGTCAGAGATCAGAACCCTCTGATGATTTCCAACCCGTTCTGGGGAAACATGTTCGTAAGTGGCCTCCCTCTTTCGGATGGCGCTGACATGGACCCCGCCCTTGTGGGCAAAAGCGCTATCCCCCACATAGGGGAGGTATTTATTATGAGGGAGGTTAGCTAACTCGGAGACGAAACGAGAGACCTCAGTGATTTTTTTCAACTGGTCATCTGTGATACAATCAATTCCCATTTTCAGCTTGAGATTTGGAATGATGGAACAGAGATTGGCATTCCCGCATCGCTCCCCATACCCGTTAATCGTGCCATGGACCATCCCGACCCCTTCTTTGACCGCCAGGATGGTGTTAGCCACTGCCATCTCGGTATCGTTATGGACATGAATACCAAGGGGGACTGCGATTTTCTTTTTTACCTCTTTGACGATAGATTGGACTTCATCGGGGAAAGTCCCTCCATTGGTATCGCATAAGACGATCCAATCAACCTTGGCTTCCTGAGCTGCCTTCAGTGTGGAGAGGGCATACTGGGGATTGCTTTTATATCCGTCGAAGAAGTGTTCTGCATCAAAAATAACTTCTGAAACGCGATCCTTGAGGAATCGAATCGAGCCATGGATGATCTCGAGATTCTGATCGAGGGTAATATTTAATGCCTCGATGGGATGAATATCCCAGGACTTTCCGAAAATGGTGACCACCTTCGTACCCGTCTCGATCAGAGCCTGGATGTTAGGATCCTTTTGGGGTGGAATTCCTGCTCGGCAAGTGCTTCCAAAAGCAGCCATCTTCGCC
Source organism: Thermodesulfobacteriota bacterium (assembly GCA_049513055.1). Classification (GTDB taxonomy): domain Bacteria; phylum Desulfobacterota; class BSN033; order BSN033; family UBA1163; genus UBA1163. The sequence continues at coordinate 32,947 of JBEKWN010000021.1, read as the reverse complement.
TGAGAAAGGGAAATGGATTTGATCTCTTGAAAAAACTGGAGGTCCTTTGGATTGGAGCCAGGCCATCCCCCTTCGATATAGTGGATACCTAATTCATCCAGCTTTTGTGCGATCCGGACTTTGTCCTCAACAGAAAAAGCAATGTCTTCTGCTTGGGAACCATCGCGGAGTGTGGTGTCGTAAATTTTGATTGGACTTAAAGGACTCAAAGATAACTTCCTCATTGCAAAATTACTAATTAACAATGATCAATGATCACTTACAATTTTGCATTTTGCATTGATCATTTTTCTTCTGTGACGGCCGGCTTATCCAGTTCAAAGGCATCATGGAGGGCTCGTATCGCCAATTCAGTATATTTGGAGTCGATGATGCAGGAGATTTTGATCTCCGAAGTGGAGATCATTTGGATATTGATGCCTTCCTTGGCCAAGGCAGAGAACATCTGAGTGGCTACACTGGAATGGCTCCTCATCCCTACCCCCACAATCGATATCTTGGCAATGTTTTCGTCAGCACTCACCTCTTTCCCACCAAACTCCTTGATGGTATCTTTGACAATCCGGAGGGTCTTCGCAAAATCGGATTTAGGAACGGTGAAAGCCACATCGGCGCACCCTTTCTCAGTACTGGGGGTCTGGATGATCATGTCCACAACAATATTGGCATCGGCAATAGGCTTAAATAGTTTGGCGGCCACTCCCGGGACGTCGGGGACACGCATGACCTCTATCTTTGCTTCATTTTTATTGTAAGTCACACCGGAAACCACAACCCTTTCCATCTCTTTGTCCTCCTTGCAAACGATTGTCCCAGGATTATCATTAAAAGATGATCTGACATGAATGGGGACATCATATTTTTTGGCAAACTCTACAGAACGGGTCTGTAACACCTTTGCCCCGAGGCTCGCCATCTCCAGCATCTCATCATAGGAGATTTTAGATAACTTTCTCGCCTTGGAGCAAATGTTGGGATCGGTCGTATAGACCCCGTCGACATCGGTATAGATTTCACAGACATCGGCTTTCAGAGCGGCTGCGATGGCAACGGCTGTGGTGTCAGATCCTCCCCGACCAAGGGTCGTAATATTGTTCGATTCATCTACACCCTGGAACCCTGCCACCACTACGACCCGGCCATTTTTTAAATCTTTAAATATCTTCTCCGATTCAATGCCTGTAATACGAGCTTTGCCAAAGGCGCTGTCCGTGGCAATTTTAATCTGGAATCCTAAATAGGATTTTGCATCCGCTCCCATATCCTTGAGAGCCATGGCGAGCAAGGCAATGGAGACCTGTTCTCCTGTTGAGACGAGCACATCCATTTCCCTCTCGTCAGGGCTTGGTGTGACCTGTTGGGCCAAGCGGATGAGTTTATCTGTTTCTCCAGCCATCGCAGAGACAACGACCACTACCTCATCGCCTTGGTATTTGGTGTTGAGAACTCTTCTGGCTACATTTCTGATCCGCTCAACATCCCCGACAGAGGTCCCCCCATATTTTTGAACCACCAGTGCCATTCCTTCACCTCCCCGTACAGATTGCAGATTGCAGATTGTGGAGTGCGGAATTAAAATTTGAGGTTAAGAAGTTCCACATTCTGAATTCCGAATTCTGAATTCCGGAAGTCCTTTCACTAAGTCTTCAAAACGTTTTCCTTTTCCGATGATTTCCAAAGACCGTGTATTCTTCCCTGTATAAGCAATATGGATTAAGAGCATCTCCGTTGGAAGAAAGGAGGGAATTTTATCTGCCCATTCGATAGCTGTGACCCCTCCACCTTGAAAATAGTCCTCCAGACCTAATTCTTCAGCATCCTTTTCCCTTTCCAGCCGAAAAAGATCAACATGGTAAAAGGGTATTTTCCCTGGGTATTCGTTTATCAGTGTAAAAGAGGGGCTTGAGATATAAGTGGGGTTCCCAATTCCCACTCCTGCAGTCAGTCCCTTGATGAATTGGGTTTTTCCTGCCCCCAATTCACCCACCAAGGCCACAACATCTCCGGGCAGAAGACGGCTTCCAATGCTCTTTCCAATTTGAATCGTTTCTGATGCACTTTTGGTCTGAATAGCCACTTTATGCCTTAAACTTAAAGTCATCGGGGTTGAGACTTTCCAGCCATTCCTTTAGCTGATCTCCCTCTTTCTCCATATCAATAGTTCGCGCTTTTTCGATGACTTGTTCGGATACAAAAATTGGGGCGTCCACCGCCAGGGCAATGGCCATGGCATCGCTGGGACGGGAATCGATGATGATCTCTTCTCCTCCTCGATTGAGGTGGATCAATGCATAGTAAGTATTTTCCTTCAGGTCATTGACCACGATTTTCACCACCTGAGATTGAAGGGTCTTCAAAATGTTATTGATCAAATCATGGGTCGATGGCCGATGGGAGCCTATCTTCTTCAACTTCATCGCGATGGCATTGGCCTCGAAAGGACCGATCCAGATGGGGAGCCCAGTTTTATTTGATAGATCCATCAAGAGAACGACAAATCCATTTGAGGTGGAATCAAACGTCAAAAACTTTACTTTCATCTCGACATACATCCTGTCTCTCCTTTCGTTCCTTTAGCGGGCAAAGCGAAATCTTATATTCATAGACAACCCCATTCCAATGCAAAATGGGCAGGCGATTTCTACTCATTTTGACCCATTCGACGGCCCCCAAGCCCCCCTTTAAGACGGGGAAATTGAACCGCTCAGGGGCAACCCTGAGCCTTCGCCCTGGGCTCGACCCGAAGAGTTGACTTTAGGAGTGGGCAATCAACGATTTAGAAAATCCTAACAAACTTTTAAGCTGGAATCAAATCCTTCCCTTGAGAAGGGCGGGGATTTTTTCAATGACGTCCGTTGCGATTAAGGATTTTTCTCCCATCTCTTGAGCCCCTTCATCACCGGCCATTCCATGGAGATAGACGGCTATTTGAAGAGAAGGGAGAATGTCAAATCCCTGGCAGACCAATCCACCAATCATTCCAGTGAGCACATCCCCTGTTCCTCCTGAGGCCATTCCTGGATTGCCCGTTGGGTTGATAAAGACCTCTCCTTTAGGGGAAGTAATTAGGGTGGGATGCCCTTTGAGGATGAGATGAACATGTTGTGACTGACAAAAGTTTCTGCTGAGTCCAATCCGATCTTCCAGCACTTCTTTAACTTGGGACCGAATCAGCCTTGCCATCTCTCCTGGATGGGGGGTGAGAATGAGCGAGCGATTTGTAGTGGGAAGGGTTTTAGGTTGTGTCGCCAGAGCGGTCAGTCCATCGGCATCTAAGACGATCGGGAGATCCAATGTCCTGATCAGTTTGAGGACGAGCGATTGGGTCTCTTTAAACGTTCCAAGACCAGGACCAAGGATCACAGCCCTTTTGTTTTCGCAGAGACGGACAATGGTACTGAAGGCCCGGAGACTAAGAGTTTGTTTGGGGGTTTCTGGAAGAGGTTCTGTCATCACTTCTGTCAATTTCATCTCCATGATGGCATTAAGGCTCTTCGGGATGGCAAGGGTGACCAGGCCTGCCCCCATTCTGAGAGCAGCTTGGCAAGCCATCGCTGCGGCCCCTGTCTTGCCCACCGATCCTGCGATGACCAATAGGTGTCCATAATCTCCTTTGTGGGTATCCGGATTCCGGGGGATGGACAACCATCTTTGGATCTCTTCTTTTTCTAAAAGATAGGTAGGAATTTTTTCCTCCTCCACCAATCTCTTGGGGATACCGATATCGATGACTTTTATCTCTCCCACATAATCGAGTCCTGGTGGGATGAGATGCCCTATTTTGGGTAAGCCAAAGGTGATGGTGAGAGAGGCATGGATCGCTGTACCGAGAGGTTTGCCTGTGTCGGCATCTAACCCGGAGGGGATGTCAATGGCGACCATGGGTTGTTGAAGTGTATTAAGATGATCGATCACTTCTCTGTAATAACCTCTGACCTCCGCATCGAGTCCAGTACCAAAAATTCCGTCAACCAAGATGTCAAACTTTTCCAAATCTCTTTTCACTTTTATGTAATCTTTGGAAGAGGGAACAGAGATGACTTCCCCTTTCATGCGGTGGAAGATGTTAAAATTAGTTTCCGCATCTCCTCGGAGACCCTTCGGGTCGGTGAGGAGGTAGACCTTCACAGAAATCCCTTGATTCAGAAGATATCGAGCGATCACAAACCCATCTCCCCCATTGTTTCCTTTTCCAGCAATGATCGCTATCTTCTTCTTGTGAATATCAGGGAAGGTATTGGAGATCACTTCTGCCGCTCCCCTTCCTGCATTTTCCATGAGGACAATTCCGGGAATTCGATAGGTCTCAATGGCCTTTCGATCCAATTCCTGCATCTCTTCAGAGGTCGCTACTTTCATCATTTCCTTCCTCTAATAGCACATGGGCCACGGCGTAGGGTCGGTCGTGGGAAAGGGTGAGAAGAGCCTTTTCAATTCGGAGGGTTTCGCAAACCTCCTTTGCCTTTTGATGGAAGGAGAACATGGGTTTTCCCAGGGAATCGTTCTCCACTTCGATATCCGTCCATTGGATACCGTTTCGAAACCCCCATCCAATAGCTTTAAGGAAAGCCTCTTTTGCCGCGAACCGGATGGCAAAACATTCGGGTGGCCGAGTCCGCTGTTGGCACCAGACGATCTCTTTCTCTGTAAAGACCCGACCAAGAAAAAGGTCTCCCCAGCGAGCCATCAGACGCTCGATCCGATCAATATTCACAATATCAATACCCGTTCCAACAATCATCTTTTAAGTTCGGAGTTCGGAGTTTTGAGTTCGGAGTTTAAAATAAGATATTCTGAACTCCGAACTAATTACTCCGAACTTTTATTTGATAAGGGCGATCATCTCTCGGACGGCTCGATCCAAACCTACTAAAACCGCCCGGGCAATAATGCTGTGACCGATATTGAGTTCTTCGATTTCCTTAATTTCTGCAATCCGTTGGACATTGACATAATTCAGACCATGTCCTGCTGCGATCTTGAGATTGCGGTGAGTGGCCTCCGCGACTGCATCGAGAATCTTTTTTAACTCTTCATCTTCCTGAGAAGGAGTCTTCGCATCGCAGTAGTGACCGGTATGAATTTCGATGACATCGGTGCCCACCTCTTCTGATGCTTTGATTTGATCTTTTTTGGGATCCACAAAGAGGCTGACCGGGATTCCCCCTTTGTGGAGTCGTTGAATTGCCTTTTTAAGAGATGGGAAGAATTTGATCACATCGAGACCACCCTCTGTTGTCAATTCCTCCCTTTTTTCCGGAACGAGAGTGACGATGTTTGGTTTGGTAGCCAAGGCAATGCGAATCATTTCCTCGGTAGCCGCCATCTCTAGATTCAATCGACTTTGAATCACCTCCTTGAGTATCCGGAGGTCTCGGTCCTGAATGTGACGTCGATCCTCCCTCAGGTGACATACGATTCCATCTGCTCCAGCCAATTCCACGATTCCTGCTGCTGTGACAGGATCCGGATACATGACTCCTCGAGCTTGTCTCACTGTGGCGACATGATCGATGTTGACACCCAATCTCGGCATGATCCCTCCCTGAATAGAATGTTGGTCGTGAAAAGTAGAAAGTGGTTTAACCACCTTCGACTTTCTACCTTCTATTTTCCAAGATGTTTTTTTACCAATCCCATAAGGTCTTGGGCAAACCGATGGAGTTTTGTTTCATCTTCTCCCTCAACCATAATCCGGAGGAGAGGTTCTGTTCCAGAGTAGCGAATCAAAAGTCTTCCGGAATGTCCTAATGACTTCTCAATCTCTCTCATTCTTTTTTCAATCTCTGGAAACTCCGAGAGGTTTTTCTTCTCTTTTACTTCTACATTATAAAGAACCTGAGGAAGAGGTTCCATCACTTTGGCCAGTTCGTCTAAGGGACGTTCTTTCTGTTTCATAATCGCCAGAACTTGTAAGGCCGTGAGGATGCCATCGCAAGTCGTATTGTAATCTAAGAAGATGGTATGGCCTGATTGTTCTCCCCCAAGATTGTAATCCCCCCGGACCATCTCCTCGACGACATAACGATCTCCTACTTGAGTCCTGATAACTTTTCCTCCTGCGTTCTGTACCGTATTGTCGAGTCCAATATTGCTCATAACGGTGGTGACCAGTGTTCCCTTTTTCAACCTGTTTTCGGATAACATTTGGAGAGAACAGATCGCCAAGATATAATCTCCGTCTACCTGTTTCCCTTTTCGATCCACAAAAACGATTCGGTCCCCATCGCCATCGAGAGCCATTCCGATATCTGCTTCTTTTTCTAGGACGAGGCGACTGATGACCTCTGGGTGAAGGGAACCGCAGTTTTCATTGATATTCTCCCCATTGGGTTCAACCCCAATCGGTATCACCTCAGCTCCCAATTCCTCGAGGACTGTGGGAGCTGCTCGATAAGCTGCTCCATGGGCACAATCTAAAGCGATTCGAAGCCCATCCAATGTTAAGTTGTTGGGAAAGGTATTTTTGAGAAAGACTACATACCTCCCGATGGCGTCATCGATGCGGTGGGCTTTTCCGACTTCACTCGCTGTGGGCCGAAGGGAATGGAGATGATTGGAAAGGATCAGTTCTTCGATCCGGTGTTCCATCTCGTCTGGAAGTTTAAAACCATCCTGAGAAAAGATTTTGATTCCATTATCGTAGTAAGGGTTGTGAGAGGCTGAAATCACCACACCCGCATTGGCCCTCATACTGGTGGTGATGAAAGCGATGCCTGGAGTGGGTAAAGGGCCCACCAACATCACATCAGCTCCCATGGAACAGATGCCAGAAGCCAAAGCCGTTTCCAACATATATCCTGAGAGTCGGGTATCCTTTCCCACTACAATTCGATGCTTTCCCTTTACCTCCTTAAAAATGTGGGCGATGGCCCTGCCCAACTGCATGGCCATTTCTCCAGTCATAGGGTCTACATTGGCAACCCCTCTGATTCCATCCGTTCCAAATAACTTACGTGTCATCCTTATCCATCCATCTCTAATCCCCAGCCCCGTTGGGGAAAGGTGATTTTTTTAATGGCTTATCACAATTCCTTTAACAAGGTCAAGTTTATCAATCTTTGAACTCCGGACTCCTAACTAATAACTCCGAACTTTCAAGTCCCTGCCAGGCGTATCGCATCAGCCACGGCAATGGCCTTTTTTGCCTGGAGTACATCGTGACTACGAATGATATGGGCCCCGTTGAGAACACCGATAGCAATACTTGAGAGCGTCCCTTCCAATCGGTCTCCGGCCTCTGCATTGAGAATCTTTCCGATGAAACTCTTGCGTGATGTTCCCAATAGGATTGGCTTCCCAAGTATTCGAAATTCATATAGATTTTTTATAATGAGGAGGTTGTCCTCAACGGTTTTCCCAAAGCCAATTCCAGGGTCAATGATGATCTGCCTAGGGTCTAATCCAGCAGATTCCGCTCTTTGAATGGAATCCTTTAAGTATTGAAGTATTTCAGAAAAAAGGGAATCATAATGGACATCTTTCTGCATTGTTTCAGGGGTTCCACGAATATGCATGAGAACAAGGGGGACATCCTCTTTTACTGCTACTTGTGCAAGGCTTGGATCAAAATGTAACCCACTGATATCATTTATCATTTGAGCCCCTGCTTCAATGGCTCTCTGTGCCACATTCGATTTATAGGTATCTATGGAAATTGGTACATTCACTTCCTTGGCAATAAATTCGATGACAGGAATGACCCGGCGAAGTTCCTCTTCTAATTCCAGGGGTTTTGAACCTGGTCTGGTTGACTCCCCTCCAATATCTATGATATCTGCCCCCTCTTCAACCATCCTCAGACCATGAGAAATAGCCTTTTCTGTATCAGAAAAAAGCCCTCCGTCTGAAAAGGAGTCTGGAGTCACATTGAGAACTCCCATCAGAAGGGTTCGTTTTCCCAGTATCAATGTCCGTTTCCGGCAGCGTATAGAGTAATGGGTTTTGGAAATGTTCTTGAGCGTTTCTTTTATGGACTGTCCAAGAGGTTGAAGGTCCGGGTATTGTTCTAATTTGAGGATCAGCTTTTCAAAATTTTTTTGGGTCCCCATAAGAAGGGTATCTGTCTGTTTGGCACTGCAATCAAGCCCCCTTCCATCGACAGCAACATCCCCGCCCAGGGTGAGCATCTCTTGTTTGAGAAGGTTAGCCGTTCGAGGATCGATCCCTTCCACCTTGAGATTGAAATGGAGGGCCTTTCCTTCCATCAACTTGACGCCCACTCCCACCTTCTTCATTTGTTGGATGGCTTCGTTGGCATTCATGATGTGAAGGCATCGAATCAGATTCATCTCGTTTGTGGAGGAGGTATGACTTGAAAGGGATTAAACCGTTTCACCCTTTATAATGGCTTCGATTTGATTCCCGTCGAGAACCTCTTTTTCAAGAAGGGTATTGGCCAGTTTATGGAGTATGGCCATATTCGTCTGGATGATCTCTTTGGCTCTTTCATGACCCTGGGTCACAATGCCCCTGATTTCATTATCGATTAAACGCGCCGTATCTTCACTATAATCTCGGTGCTGAGCAAATTCTCTTCCCAAGAAGATCTGTTCTTCTTTTTTACCGTAGGCCAGGGGCCCAAGATTATCGCTCATTCCCCATTCGCAAACCATTTTCCTGGCAATCTCTGTGGAACGTTCGATGTCATTCCCCGCACCGGTGGTTTGACTGTTCAACACCAATTCTTCCGCTACCCTTCCTCCCATCATGATTGCAATATTGTTCAGCAGGTAGTCTTTTGGATAGGTATGCTTTTCATCAATAGGAAGTTGCTGGGTGATACCCAAGGCTCGGCCCCTGGGGATGATCGTCACTTTATGGATGGGATCTGTTCCAGGGATCATCTTAGCCACCAAGGTGTGGCCTGCCTCGTGATAAGCGGTAATTCTCCGCTCCTCCAGAGGAATGATCATGGATTTCCGTTCCACACCCATCATGACTTTATCTTTGGCCTGTTCCAGGTCGGCCATCTCGACCCGTTCCTTTCCTAATCGAGCAGCCAGTAAAGCTGCTTCGTTCACGAGGTTCTCCAGATCAGCTCCAGTAAATCCAGGAGTTCCTCTGGCTAGGAGGGTGAGATTGACATCCTCAGCTAATGGTATCTTTTTAGAGTGGACCTTTAGAATTTCTTCTCTTCCCTTCACATCGGGGACGGGTACAACTACTTGACGGTCAAAACGACCTGGCCTGAGTAGGGCAGGGTCTAAAACATCCGGACGGTTTGTTGCTGCGATTAAGATGACCCCTTCGTTAGATTCGAAACCATCCATTTCAACCAATAACTGATTCAGAGTCTGTTCCCGCTCATCGTGGCCCCCACCCAAGCCCGCTCCTCGGTGTCTTCCAACGGCATCGATTTCGTCGATGAAGATGATACAAGGAGCATTACGTTTTCCCTGAAGGAAGAGATCGCGTACCCTGGAAGCCCCGACCCCCACAAACATCTCAACGAAATCAGAACCGCTGATACTGAAGAAGGGAACATCAGCTTCACCTGCAATCGCCCGGGCCAAAAGTGTTTTGCCCGTTCCAGGGGCACCGATGAGTAGAACTCCTTTGGGGATCCTTCCGCCCAGCTTTGTAAATTTCTTGGGATCCCTGAGAAAGGCAATGATCTCTTCCAATTCATCTTTCGCTTCTTCAATTCCAGCGACATTCTCAAAGGTTACCTGATGGTGTTCTTTAGTCAGAATTTTGGCCTTGCTCTTCCCGAAGGAGAGAGCCTTTCCACCACCGATCTGCATTTGCCGCATGAAGAAAAGCCAGACACCAATCAGGAGGAGCATTGGAGCCCAATTGACGATGATTTGTAAGAAAGAAGTGTCGCTTTCTTTCTTTGCATTGATGACGACTCGCTTCTCTCTGAGAATTTTTATCATCTCAGGGTCTTCGGGTGCATAGGTCTTATAACGTTTGCCCTCTAAATCTCTCCAAATCAAATTTCTACCCTGGGCTTCCACTTCACGGACCTGATTTTTCTCTACTTCAGAGATGAATTCAGAATAATTTTTTTCTGAGGCTGTTTGACGGGGTTGGCTGAAAAGTTTGAAGAGAAGAAACATTATGATGACGATAATTGCCCAGAAGACAAGGTTTTTATAAAGGGAACTCAACTATTTTCCTCCAATATAAAATTTCAACAAAGATTAACATAATCTTTCTTTCATTTCAATATCATGTATTTATCCAGGAGTTAATGAAATAGATGAGATGTGGTCGTTCCATAGTCTTTCAACATATTGAAATAATTTATTAAATCCTTTTATGGATTAGAAAGGAACCTCTTTTTTCTTGAAAAAAGGCTAAAAAAACTGTAGGGTTATTAATACTTAAATCTCAAAAGGAAATTATTATGTCAACTGATCTCTTAAGACGATGTCCTCTTTTTGCAGGGTTAAAAGAAGAAGACTTAAAGAAGATAAAGGCCATTGCTTCACTCAAGCAGGTTGGAAAAAAGGAGGTTCTCTTTTCCGATGGGGAAGAGGCAAAGGGGTTTTATGTCATCCTCTCGGGGAAGATTAAGCTTTACAAGATTTCACCAGAAGGCAAGGAGCAGATTCTCCATGTGGTCTCCGCACCAGATGCCTTTGCAGAAGCAGCTCTCTTTCTCGAAGGGAGTTATCCGGCTTTTGCCGAGGCGTTGATCGATAGTCAACTTCTCTTTTTCCCCAAGAGAGATTTTATACACTTGATCGAGAGGAATCCCCAGCTTAGCATCAACATGATCGTCTCTCTTTCTCACTTTTTAAGAAGATTCGCATCACTGATTGAAGAACTTTCTCTCAAAGAGGTTTCTTCCAGAATTGCAAAGTATCTGATAGATCTTTCATTGAAATCAGCGAAAGAGGGGAAGATCCCCAAGGAGGTTGAACTGGATTTAAGTAAAACTCAACTGGCCTCAAAACTGGGGACGATCAGTGAGACCCTTTCGAGGACTCTGGCAAAGATGAAAGCCAAGGGAATTATTGATGTGAAGAAAAATAGAATTCCCATCTTAAATTGGAAAGCCTTGGAAGAATTGGCCTCAGGTTTGAAAATATAATCTCACCTCATGATGGGCTTCTCCCATCCGCCTATCTAAAAATTATCTATAACAGGGATATCGTTAATTCCAATTCCTTTACCCGGACTCCTTTGAGAAAGCACTTATTGTAATAAGGCGTGTCTAAATTATCCACCTTCACCTCTTTGTTAAAAGGGGAGGCGTTCTTTAATATCTTGTCCAGAATTGTGAAAAGTGAAAAAAATGAAACGGAGTATCTGGGTACGCAAAAATTTGACAGAGATTATTTATAAATTTATAATTTGTTCAATTCGGGTGGGGGTCCCGAAACAAATCAATAACTAAAATTCATGGCCACCACTACATCGGCCACAAAAAAGGAGGCGAAGGTGGAAGGATTGGATTGTCTCATCATCCATACCCCGAAATTTAACAATTACTACAAGCCAGTGGGGCAGTTCATGTGGGTAAACTATATGCCTCTTGGGCTGCTGGGTATTGCCGATTATCTTAATAGGAATAAGATTAAATGTCGTGTCCTCCATCAAGGTGTGGAGAAGATGAACCGAGAATCATGGAAAGTTGAGGACATTCTGAATTCTTCTCCTCCGCCGGTCATCGCCCTTTCTCTTCACTGGCACTATCAAGCCTACGACACGATTGAAACCTGTAGGAAAATTCGCAAACTTTATCCAGGTTCGTACATCGTCCTTGGAGGTTCAACGGCAAGCTTTTTCCATGACGAGATCGTGCGTGACTTTGATTGTGTTGATGGAGTGATTCGAGGCGATGCGGAGGTTCCGCTTCTTGAAATCGTTAAAAAAGTGAAGGCAGGCGAACGAAACCTGAGCAGTGTGCCAAATCTGACATGGAAAAACAGCAAGGACAAAGTTGTCTCTAACGAGGCCATCTATTGCGCTGACGAAAAAATACTTGGTGAACTCCGATTCGCCAATATGGAGCTTCTTGAAAACTACAGGACTTATATCGATTACGTATCGCTGCCATTTATTTTGGTGAAAGGAATATCGAAGGAGCTTAACTTCAAAATGTTCACCGCCCGTAGCAAACTGTTTCCCCTCTGTGTGGGTAGAGGCTGCGCCTTCGACTGTACATGGTGCGGAGGGTCTTTCACACCACAAAAGGAACGCATTTCCCACAGAGGAAAGGTTGCCTGGCGTCCTTACGACGCAGTCATCGCAGATATAAAACAAGCTCTTGGGTATGGTTATCAGGCGATGTATACGGTGTTTGATCCAACCCCCAATGATCAGAGCTATTTCGTGGGACTTTTCAAAAGAATACGCGAGGAGGGGCTGGCCAAAAAACTCGGCTGGATGCACGAAGCCACAGGAGTGACTTCAAAGGAGTTTGTTGATGAGTTTGAGAAGACATTTTCTGAAGAATTCAGAGTCATCGCCCTATCGCCCGAGACAGGGAACGAACAGATAAGGAAACGGAATAAGGGATATTTCTGTTCCAATGCAGAGTTTCTTGGGATGCTCGACTACATCACCTCAAAGAAAGTAAATGTCGAAGTATTTTTCACCTACGGCATTCCAGGCGAGAACGAGGAATTGATCAAAGATACCTATAAGATGCGAAACGAGATTGTCAAGAAGTACGGCCGGCGAAACTGCCTGCGGGCCCTTTCCATAGAGTTAGAACCTGGAGCTCCTTGGCAGATAGACCCAGATAAATATGGAATTTTAACCTCGCGCAAAACCTTTTCCGACTTCTTAAAAGCACACTCCCGAAATACGGCCGGTACCTACACTGAGTTGGGGTATTACATACCAGACTACTTCAAGGAGCCGCTCGATCCGAAGAACCCAGAAGGAGATTTTGCAAACAGGCTTCAAAAAATTAAGTGCAAGCACTTCTGCTTCATCCATCCGGATGGACGAAAAACCTCTTCCCCTTTCTGGGGGAGGATGCTATGCCGTGGGATGCGGACTTTTCGTTTTATGACGATGAAGGAGAGGAAGTTAAAACAATCGTAGCATCCACGGCCACGGGTTCTCCGTCAACAATTAATAGTGGATTGATATCAATCTCCTGAATTTTTTCAAAGTTTATGGCGAGCCATCCCAACTTGATCAACCAATCGGCAAGGCTCTCCATATTGACTGGCTTTGAACCTCGATAACCCTTAAGTAAAGCTTGTCCTTTTAAATCCGAGACCATTTCAAGTATCTCATCCTTATTGAGTGGAGCCAATCTGAAAACCACATCCTTGTAAACCTCTGCCCAAACTCCACCCAATCCGAGCATGGCTGTGGGTCCAAATTGGGAGTCGCGAGTGATTCCAACAATCAGTTCAAGATCGCCTTTCAACATGGGTTGTATCAGGAAAGATTTGGGGTTAATTTTAAGACCAGCCATTTCTTGATAAGCAGATTTAAGCTGATCAGCATTCAAGAGATTCAGTCTCACCAGATCAGCTTCGGTTTTGTGAACTTGTCCTTCTACCCTCCCTTTGAGGACAACCGGATAACCGATTTCTTTAGCAGATTTGATGGCCTCGTCAAGATCTTTAATCACAGCCTCCCTGACCACTTTAAGTCCCAGGGCTTCGAGCCATTTTTTGGATTCATGTTCGTCTAATATCTTTTTCTTTCGTTCATCCGCCTGGTTGACAAGTTCCTTTAAGGACGAATGCATTGTATAATCAAATTGAGAAATTTCAGAACGTCTGTTTCTCCCCTTTGACTGTTCAAAGAGACTGGCCATCACCTTGACCGTGCGATGAATCTCATAAAAAGTTGGCCAACCCTCCTCCTCCAGGGTCAATCGAGTTGGCTCCCGACCCTTTTCGGGCCCTATCAGCCAGAACAAGATGGGCTTCCGAGGTTTCTCAATACTGGACAAGATTTCTTTCATGTTCAAGGACCAGATTCCAAATCCAGCAAAAAGATGGACGATAATGCCGTCCACTTCCGGGTCATGATGGAGAGCCTCAATAGCCTGTTTGTAAGCCAAGACTGGCCCGTGCTTTTCCATGGCGGGATAGTAATCCACCGGATTTTTAACAGGCATCCAGGCGGGGGACAGTTCTTCCAGTTGCTTCTGGGTCTGAGGTGATAAACGGGCTAAAGTGAGGCCGTATTTTTCCATATGATCTGTGGTGACAATCCCTGATGCTCCGCTATAACTCAAAATGGCGATTCTGGGTTTTCCATGAGGAGGATGTTGCAGATAAAAATCTCTTTCAAGCGTCCGGGCAATATCCACCATCTCAAAAAAGTCATCTGCTTGATGGACTCCTGCCTGTCTCAAAACTCCATTGATAAGGTCATAATTGCCAGCCAGAGAAGCGGTGTGGCTAGCTGAAGCTTCAGCACCGAGAGGGCTTTTCCCTCCCTTCAGCACAACCATTGGTTTGTTCGATGAGGTGGCAAGTTCAAAGAAATGACGTCCTTTAACAAAGGATTCAAGATAGAGGGCAATCACTTTGGTAGCAGGGTCTTTGAGGAGGTATTCCAAAATTTCGGTCTCTTCAACATCGCTTTTATTCCCGATAGAGCAAACCTTGGCCAGTTCGAGGGTTTTATTAGCCATGAGGGTTGTAATGAAGCCTGCGGACAGAAGGCCGCTCTGAACGATGAGAGAGATATGACCCGGATTCATCGCTCCTTTCCAGGCTTCCGGGATGATAAATGAAAAGACGTATCGCCTCGATGTGTCAATAAGCCCCATACAGTTTGGTCCCCATATTCGTAGTCGCCCTTTCCGAGCGATGTCAAGGCACTGATCCTGCAGGGCCTTCCCTTCTGGCCCTACTTCGGCGAAACCGCTCGATTCCACAATTGCCCCGCGTACACCCTTTGTAATACAGTCTTCCAAGACCTGAGGCACAGCTTGGGCCGGGATAAAGATCAATGCAAGATCTAAAGGGCCTTCGATATTCGAGACCTTGGGATAACACTTCAAGCCAAGGACCTCATTATATTTGGGATTGACAGGATAGATGGGTCCCTTATAACCAAAGGTAAGATTGGCTACTAAATGTCGCCCGCCATGATAGCGCTCTGGGGTGGCGCCGACCACCGCGATTCCCTTTGGTTCAAAAAAGAAATCCATAAACTATCCTTCCTGCTGAAAAGTAAAACTTTTTCAATTATTAACTTATCCTGAAACAAAAGGAAAGATGAAATTGATAAATTGAAAAATTGTTGGTAAATTGGTTTCAGTCCCAGCATACCAATGAGAAAGGGGGATTTAGATGGAGATTAAAAAAGTGGGTGTCATCGGTATGGGAACGATGGGAAGTCAGATCGGAATTGTCTGTGCCAGAGGCGGTTTCCAAACCATCATGGTGGATATTTCTGAAGAGATAATAAAAAAGGGGTTCAATGCCATAAAATCATTTTTAAACAGTCAGGTTAAAAAGGGGAAAATGAAAGATGAAGAAATGAACCGGGTTCTTTCCCTTATTAGCACGACGACGGATTTAACGAAAGCCCTTTCCGATGTGGAATTAGTCATTGAGGCTGTTTTTGAGGATATGGATGTGAAAAAGGAGTTATTCAAAAAAATGGACGGCATCTGCCCGAAAGAAGCCATTCTGGGCAGCAACACCTCCACGCTGAGCATTACCGAGATGGGAGCCGTTACGGCCCGACCTGAAAAGTGTATCGGAACACATTTCTTGATTCCAGCAGCCCTAACCCCATTGGTGGAATTGGTGCGTGGTTTAGAAACTTCAAATGAGACTCACAAAACGATTCTTAATTTCTTTACAAAGTGCGGTAAGGAGACAGTTACTGTCTCGGACTCCCCGGGTTTTGTGATCAACCGCCTTTATCTTCCAATGGTGAATGAAGCCTTCTATGTCTTTGAAAATTCTCTTGCCAGCGCTGAAGAGATTGACCGGTGCTGTGTGAGAGGCCTTGGTTTTCCTTTAGGCCCCCTGGCAGCAGCGGATGCCTTTGGGCTGGATATCCTTCTCAATTGTATGAAAACTTTCCATAAAGAATTGGGTGAAAAATATAGACCTGCACCGATTCTCGTTAAATTGGTCAAGGCTGGGCGCCTCGGCCGGAAGAGTGGGAGAGGGGTGTATGATTATCGGAAATAGGAGTGAGAAGATTTTCTCCTGTCACCCTTAACTGACCTCCTGATATAGCACGGCGGTTTCTTGTCATCCCTGAGGAAGGAAGTGATGAGATCATTCAAATTATTCAAGAGAGAGGAGATAAAATCCTACCTCTCTCGTACCTGGTCAGTCAGTTGGCCCTTGACATTGATCATGGTTTTTGAGTTCTTGATCGGCCTTACGGATGTGTATATTGCAGGCAAGGTGAGCAAAGAGATTCAGGCGACCTACGGTTTTGTCATTCAACTCTATTTTATTTTTATTGTAATCGCCAATGCCCTCACCGTTGGCACAGTCTCCGTGATTTCTAGATTATACACCTCCGGAAATAAAAACGAATTAAATAAAGCTGTTTTTTCTTCTCTCTTAGCCGCTGCAGGGGCTGGGATTGTCCTTGCTGTAAGCGGCATCTTTTTGAGTCCAGAAATCATCAGGCTTCTCAATATCCCTCAAGAGCTCAAACATTTTGCGATACCCTTCATTGAAATTTATGCAATGGGGTTACTTTTTCACTATCTTCTCATCAACTGTAATGGGATCTTGAGATCTTGCCAGATGGTCAAAAGATCTTTGAAAACGATGGCTCTTGTATGCGTGATTAACATTGCTCTCAACTTTTTTCTGGTGTTCTATACTCGCCTCAGTTTCAGGGGAATTGCTGTGGCGACGGCTTCAAGCGTCTTCATAGGGAGTATGATCAACCTGGCCTATGTCAGAAATATCATGACCGGTGTGAAGAATTTTTCTATGGGTATGGTTAAGAAGATGATTAGTATCGGTTGGCCCATAGGATTACTCCAGGTCTTGTGGCAGCTCTCTTCGATGGTCCTTTTCTTGATTTTGAGTACTCTGCCTGAAAATAAAGTTGAGATCCTTGCCGCCCTAACGACCGGCCTCCGAATTGAATCAGCTATTTATCTTCCGGTTTTTGGATTCAATATGGCCAATGCAGTGATTGTCGGGAATTTATTGGGTGAAAAAAAGCAAGAAGATGCTTTTCGGAGCGGGATCATTACGGCGGCGATCGGCGTCTTCATTGTCACGATGATGGTGATTGTGGTGATTTTAAATGCCAGGTGGATTGTTTCCTTCTTATCAAGTAATGCGATTGTGATGAGGGAGAGTGCCAAATACCTCTATATCAGTATGATCAGTGAGCCGTTCATGGCTTGGGGCATTATTCTCGGTGGAGGTTTAATTGGTGCAGGGGATACCAGAAGTGTGTTGATGAGGGTTGCGCTTAGTGTGTGGTTGGTGAGAATTCCCTTAAGTTTCGTTTTGGTTGTGCTCCTTGGGTTTGGACCTGTATCGGTTTGGTGGTCTATGAACATCTCGCAATTCCTACAGGCTTTCTTCATTTTTAAGAGATACTTAAAAAGAGATTGGTTGGCTAAAGGGCAAGAAATAGTTTAATAAGTGTCTCCTTTCATTAGACGCTTAATTCTCTCCCTTCTTTTCTTGATAAATTAACTTGGAAAATTAATAGGTTATGCCCCAATCTAAGTTATTTGTAGATTTTGTTGAGAATTTCTTTCTGTCAGCCCACACTCTTGACTTAGGTCAAGGCATTCATTTCATTCTGGAATTATAATTAAGTACAAGAATGTTAATAGAGGCGAAAAAGATGAGTTTAAAAAAGGTCGAGTTCTCGGAAAAGGAGAAGGATGACATTCGGACCCTGATGAAGTTTGTAGGAATCTACTGCAGAGAGAATCATAATGAAGAGAAGGCTCCTTTTTTATTCAAACTTTTTGATATCAAGGAGATCGAAAAGAAGGAGATCTCCCTGTGCCCGGATTGTACACGGCTTCTCACTTATGGTTTGACCATGAGGCTGAAGTGCCCTCATGATCCCAAACCTATGTGCAAGAAATGTGAAACTCAGTGTTACCATGGTGATTATAAATCAAAGATTCGAGAGGTGATGAAGTTTTCTGGAATGCACATGGTGAAACACGGTCGGGTGGATATGCTCTATCACTATTTCTGTTAAGGTATTTTTCATTCATGTCATTCCCGCGGATGCGGGAATCCAGGGCAAGATAGAATATGGATTCCTGCTTTTGCAGGAATGACAGAATGCATAAAAGGAATTGACCTAAGTCAAGGTAGTCTTTTGGGGATGGTGTTAAAGTAAAGTTAAAAAGGAGACGAGAAAATGGCTGAGAAAAAAGAAATTACCTGTTTCCTCTGTCATAAAACAGAACACGAGGGTATTTTAATTCCTTGCCGGAAGGGCGGGCAGGACCTTTGGGTATGTAGCCGATGTTTACCCATGCTCATCCATGGTGGTTAAAACAGATAATCCCCCTCATTTCCCCCTTTCGTAAAGGGGGACGAAAGGGAATTCGTTAAGGAGGAATTGGAATGGATAAATATGCAAAGGCGTTTGTCAAGGCGAGTCTCATCTATCTCGGGATCGGAACCATTATGGGAGTATGGTTAGTTTTTTCGCCTGATATTCGATTTACCATTACACGGGTTCATGTCCATATTCTTCTTCTGGGATTTATGGCCATGATGATTTATGGCGTAGGATATCATATTCTTCCCCGATTTATGGGAAGACCGGTTTACAGTCATCGTCTCGGTAATATTCAGGTGTGGCTTGCCAATATCACACTCATTGGTCTTTCCCTTTCGTGGATTTTGGAGGTTTCCCATGGAGGGGTCTGGCACAATTTTGTGATTCTATTCGGGATTGGGCAGACAGCTTCAGTTTTTCTCTATATCATTAATCTATGGATGAGTATGGTACCTCAAACAAACGATAAAGGTTAGAGGATCGTCCAGGTAAAGGTTGGAGGATAGAGGAGTATTTCATTTTGAGGAGCACTTCGTTTGAGGCAAAACAAAGAATTAGCCTCAACCCTCAAGGCCCGCTACGCGGGGCGATCCTCCACCCTCTAACAATCGAAGGGGTGAAGCGATCCTCAAACAGATTTAAATCAAGGAGGTTTTAAAATGGCTGAGAAGAAATTCAATAAGGATATGGTCATTGGAGATGTCTTGAAGGCGAATCCTGGAGCGATCAAGGTGATTGAAAAATATTTTGGTCAGGGTTGCTTCACCTGTCCCGGGATGAAGATGGAATCCATCTCTTTTGGGGCCATGATGCACAATATAAATCCAGAAGTGATCGTCAAAGAATTGAATGAATTAGAATAAGGAGCATTATGGAACCCATTCATCTTTTTGAAAAAGCAGAGTTCTCTAAGGAAAATTTCATACCCAAACAACTCCATATCGGGGATACAGGGGCAGCAGTGCTTATCTGCTTTGAGCCTGGTCAAACCATGCCTCTTCACCCTCATCCAGGTGCTTTGGAAGTAATCCTCTACGGGGTTGAAGGGGAGGGGACTTTGGCGATTGGGGATGAGGAGAAACCTTTTAAGAAAGGCGACCTCATCTTCTGTAAAGGGGAGGTTCCCATCGGTCCCAAGAACACAGACCAGGGAAGGTTTTTGGTTCTGGTCATTTTAGTTCTGAAACAGCTAATAGAAGCGCATTAAATGAGGTGTCATTGCGAGGAGTGGAGCGACGGAGCAATCTCATATTCTTGAAGATGGGATTGCCACGCTCCCGTTGGTCGCTCGCAATGACAATGCAAGAGAACTTGGCGCCCTTATCATAGTCAGTCGAGATTGAGCCTTTTATAAAGAAGACCGTATCTTACTCCATGGCAACTGATTAAGACAGAGGGACATTTAAGCTCCTCCATCGCCAGATAGAGGATCGCTCCTCCTGCCAAGATGACATCTGCTCTGGCATTGGGAAGGCCAGGTATTTTCTTTCGCTGATCAATGGTTTTAGATCGGTAAAGAAGAAGCTGGTTTTTCAGAGCCTCCTTTTTAAGGATAAAATGATGGATCTTTTCAGCGATGAATTCCTCCAAACCTTGTTCAACAGAGGCTAAGGTCGTGGCTGTCCCTCCCACAGCTACCATTGATAATGGTTCCTGTGAATGAGGGATGTTGAAAAGTAATTCCCGAATTGTTCTCTCCATCTTTTCCCATTCTTCTTCTTGAACAGGATCTGAACGGAGAAACTGTTCTGTAAAACGAACTGATCCGAGTGGAAGGCTTATCCATTGTCTGATCTGATCGCCTTTGCCGAGGATGAACTCTGTGCTTCCTCCCCCTACATCCACCACAAGGATAAGTTTTTTTACCTCCTTGAGATCCTTTACCACAGCCAAAAAGGAGAGTTGGGCCTCTTCTTCTCCAGAGATAACTTCGATGGAGAGATTGAGTTTTTCTTTGGCCAATTTTAGGAAATCCTTTGAATTTTTGGCTTCCCGAAGTGCACTCGTCCCGGCAACAAAGATTTTTTGGACTTCCATCTCCTGACACCATTTCAAATATTGAGTCAATGTTTGAAGGCCCCTGCCCATAGCCTCTTTTAAAAGAATTCCATTATTTTGGACACCTTCACCCAATCGAACAACGGTTTCCATTTCAAAGAGAGGGTTTATTCTCCCTTTGTCCATCTCTGCGATAAGAAGAAGGATCGTGTTGGTTCCAATGTCGATGGAAGCAACCCGCTTAGGGGAAGTAGGGGCGGATTTCACGACAGAGTTCCTCGGGGATGATGTTAGCTGTCAGTTCAGACTGAAGAACCTCGAAGGAGGTCCAGTCATTCAGGTAATAAGGTTGAATAGGGGTTCTGGAGATGATTCGGACGAGAAGTTGGTAATGGGCTTCGCCGGAAATAGAGTAGATGGAAAAGTTGAAGCTATTGAGGAATTTTGCATCATAGTATTTTAAGGTGGAGACGATTCCCTTGGCCAGAGAGGCAATCTCTTCTTTGGCGAGAGTGGTGATGGATCCATGTCCCTCCACACTTCCACACACTTCATTAAATCCTATGGGGGCAAAAGAGACGAACCAATAGGTTTTTCCAATATTGGTGATATATCGTTTTCCAAGTCCCTTTTCAATCTGGATAAGATCCTTCCAGTAAAGAGTTTCATTCCTTTGGTAATAGGAGAAACTGGCATCTAATAACCATTCCATCTCATTCGTTGGGATGGGATCGCCGATGACCTGAAGATGAGGATGGAGGATGGTGCTTCCTCCAGGGAGAAGGAAATTTTGGCTGATTTGCCAATAGCGTGTATCCGGATCAAAGGCCATGGTTCTTCGAATGATCTCGATAGCAACCGAAAGGCCCTCTTCGTAAATTTCAGGGGTGAATTGGTTGAGATTGAGAAAATGTTCATGACAAAGAACGATGACACTGCCATAAGATCCCACGGGATTGAGATTCGGAAAACCGACTGCCCTTCCAACGCAAATCCTTCCTTCCGGAAGGATTTCTTTTAAAAATTGAGGAGTTTTTTGAAGAACATTCTCCGGGCAGAAAAAGCATCCCTTTGACTCCTCAACCATCTTGGAGAAATCAAATTTCCCTTGAGAGGGAAGGCCCCAAGTGATGATGCGGCTCCGCCGTTTTGTCAGGGGATCGATCCGGACCTCGGTGGGGACTGAAATCGTTTCAAATCCCTCGAGGGGAGAACGGAGGTCCGATTGGAGGTGAAATCGCTCAAACTTGATTTCCATAGCTTCATTTATTCTCAGCGACAAATCTGTGGATCGAACGATCATAAGATCGTTCACCCTCAGGTGTGAAGAGACAGCCTGGAAGCTGCTTCATCTTCCAGTGATAGGCGATGCACTCACAGCATCTTCCCTTGCGGTCACAAGGCTCATAAGTACAGGTGCATCGGGCTTTGTTTTTTTCTAAATGACATTCCAACATAAGTGAAACTCCTTTCCGCTTATCAAGTTCTGAGTTCGGAGTTCTTAGTTCGGAGTCTCAAAACTAAAATCTCCGAACTCCGAACTCATAACTGCCAATCATGGGTTTACCTTGAAGAAAAGGGAGTGCTCCACCATTTCACAGAGGATGTGTCCAATGAGAATGTGGGCTTCTTGAATGCGAGGTGTGCTGGTGGAAGGGACGACGAGGGGGAAATCAGCCATCTTTGCAAGAATACCCCCGTCATTTCCGGTGAGGGCGACCGTTTTCATTCTCATCTCTTTAGCCACTTCAAAGGCTTTGATGATATTAGGGGAGTTTCCGCTAGTGCTGATGCCGATGGCGACATCCCCTTCCTTACCAAGGGCTCTGAGTTGTTTAGCAAAGATTTCGTTAAAAGCAATGTCGTTAGAGACACTGGTGAGAATGGAGGTATCTGTTGTGAGGGCAATAGCAGGCAGGGGTGGACGGTCCATGACATATCGATTAACAAATTCCGCAGCCAAGTGTTGGGCGTCGGCAGCGCTTCCGCCATTTCCGAAGAAAAAGAGTTTGTTCCCTGCTTCGAAGGTATGAGAGACCAATTTGATCACATCGAGAAGTTTAGGGAGGTTCTCTTTGAGAAAACGTGTTTTGACTTCAGAGCTTTCCTTAAATCGCTTCAGAATGATATTTTCCATTAGACAAAAATATTATACTTCCCGGTTTCCCATGTCAAGGGGACCTTTTTGATAGGGCAATTTCCAGCGCCGATTCAGCCATGGCCATTGGCTGGGATATTGTCTGATGATATCTTCAATGGCCTTTGTAAATTTAGCCGTCAGTAATTCTATATCTTTCTTTTCATCGGATGTCCGTTCTGTCTCGATGGGGCTTCTGATGAACAAGGTTTTTGGGCTCCCTTTCTCTCGTACAATGAACATGAGCAAGATGGGAGCGCCTGTTTTTAGAGAGAAGATAGCGGGTCCAGGAGGGGTGTAAGCAGTTTGGCCAAAGAATGAGACAGGAAGTCCTCCGCGAATCTGTTGTTCATCGGCGATAAGATAAAGGATCTCATTTCGATGGAGACAGTTCAAAGATTTCTTGACCGAGGCGGTAGCGGGTTTTGGAGGAAAAAGTTTCTGGCCCAGCCTTCGCTGATAGTCCCCTAACCTCTTCCATAACTTTGGGAAATTCCTTCCCTCATTGATAATGAGATTGAATGGGTAACCTTCCAAAGCAAGCCTTGCGCCCACAAGTGTAAAAGGTCCCAGATGAGCCCCCAAGGCGATGACTCCATTTTTTTGAGCCAGAGCCGACTCCAGATATTCTTTTCCCTGGATCTCAATTTTAAGGAGAAATTTCTCAAAAGGATGGAAATAGGCATAAAGCGTTTCCAAAGGGGTCAGGGTGAAGTTGAAGAAAATCTCCTTGGCGAGTTTTGTCATCTCCTTTGGATCTTTTTCTCCCCTAAAGACCAGGGAGAGATTACTAAGCACTCTATCCCTATATTTTTTGATCAAGTAGAAAGCCGTTGTTCCCAAAATTCTCGCAATGAAGACCAGTGCTCTTGGGGGGAGTACACGAAATGTCAGGACGGCGAAGGTCAATAAGAGATTACCAAAGAGGTCCCCGAACCAATACTTTATCTTCTTAGAAAAAGTGTCTGCCATGGAAGATCAGGATATAAGAAAGACGGATCGATTGGTATCAACATAGATTATTTTAAATAGGATTTCAATAGATATCCTGGGGTCACCTTTTTCAAAGCAGGATTGACCTTTGAAGCCATTTTGTTTATCATCATCCTCAAGAGTGACGGAAAACGAAAGCTGAACCATTACCTGGATGAAAAGGTGAATGGATGAACATTTTGGCCCTTCCTACTGCCCTTGCCTTTACCCTGAACCTCACTCTCTGTCTGGTCGTCCTTTCCAGCAAATCTAAAAACATCGCTCATCAGCTCTTCGCCTGCTTTGTCCTTTCCTTCGCCACCTGGAATATGGGCGAACTCATCATGATCAGCAGCGTCAATCCCATCCGTGCTATTTTGGGAGTGAGGGTGATCTTTGTGGGACTGACTTTTGCTCCCCTGTTCTTTCTCCATTTCTCCTTTGTCTTTCCATCCAAGAAAAAGAGTGAGTGGGCAAAAGGATTTAAACTTTTTCTCCTCTATCTGATTCCCGTGGCCCTTGTGGTGACTTTTTCCCTTACCTTTCGAATTGATATTGAGCGGTTCAAAGAATTAAGAAATGTCTTCTACTATGGCCTCCTCTTTGAAGAACCGCTCATTTTTCTTGTTTTTCTCGGTTTGATTGCGCTGTTTTCAGGCATCTGCATCTATTGGGGCATCAAAAACCTAATCCAATCCCTCCGGACGACACGAATTCCTAAACAAAAACTTCAGATTAAATACCTCATCTTTGGAATTGTCTCCATGGCCATCGTTGGAACGATCATCAACCTCTCCAATTATTTTCTCAAACTGGGCTGGCCTATCTTCTTTCTTGCCAGCCTCTACTCGATCCTGGTCAGCTTTTTCTTTGCTATCGCACTCATTAAATACCGGCTGCTCGACATCCATCTCCTCATCCGGGGAGGGATTCTTTATTCCTCTGTATCGGGGTTGATCCTGGCTATCTATATCCTCATCATCAAAAACATTGGAGAGGCCATCTCCCAGAGGGCTTACGGAAGGTCTCTTTTGGTGGAATCTGCCCTGATCCTTGCCCTGGTCTTTATGCTTCGACCTTTCCAGACGAAAGTTGGAGATTGGATTGACCGCTTTTTTTATATGGAAAGAGTTCGTTTTCGGACGAAACTTTCTGAGTTTAGTCGAACGTTGACCGAGTTGGTGGACCTTGATGAGGTGGCGAGGACGACCGTGTATTTCATCACCCAAACCTTGCATGTGGACTCCGTTGTTTTTTTCTTTCTAAAAAATGAGGTGAATGAATATCGCCCAAATTTTGGGGCCCCACTCCATGATGAAATGAAATATTCATCTCAACATCCCTTTGTGAAAAGAATCGAATCGAACCGAAGGGCAGTGGATCTTGAACACCTTCGGGAGAGTGAAGGGGAAGTAGAGGAGATTGATGATCTAATTAAAAAGGGTTGGGTGGTAGTCGCTCCAATCTTTTTGAAGGAGAAATTGCTGGGTTTTATTGTGTTGGGGAAGAAGCGGTCAGAGAAGGATTATACCGTGGAAGAACTGGAGCTCTTAGAGGCTTTCTCAAATCAAACTGCCCTTGCCATCTCCAGGGCGCTTATCTACCGGGATATAAGTTTGAAAGACAAGCAGATCTTGCAGGCTGAAAAGATGGCAGCCATCGGTGAATTGGCTGCTGGGATCGCTCATGAGATTCGAAACCCATTAGGAATCATCACCGGGTCCGCGGAGACCGTCCGAAAACATGAAGATAAAAAGATCCGGGAGGAGATGATCAACTATATCTTAGAAGAATCGAAACGGATCAATGGGTTGATCAGCACCTTCCTGAATTTTGCCAGGCCCAAAGAGCCTAAGTTGGTGAGTTGCGATCTCAGGGAGGTTTTGGAAAAAACCCTTCTTCTCCTTTCTCCTCAAGCGAACAACTTGGGGGTGGAGATCAAAAAAGAGGTCCCTCGGGAGCCTCTTAAGGTTTCGATTGATCCAGATCAGATCAGGCAGGCCTTTACAAATTTGGGCGTCAATGCCATAGAGGCGATGTCTCACGGAGGGATTCTGAGGGTAATGGTGTTGGAAAACGCCAGAGATAAAGTGTTAATCCGATTCAGTGATACAGGGGAAGGGATCCCTAAGGAGGTGCAAACCAAAGTCTTCGATCCATTCTTCACGACAAAAAATGGAGGGACAGGCTTAGGACTTTCCATCGCCCATCGTATTATCACTCAACATGGAGGGGATATCAGCGTGGAGGGTGAGGAGGGAAGAGGAAGCACCTTTACGATTACCCTTCCTTTGGAAAGGGAAGTATAAAAGATGAAAAGAACCATCCTCATTGCAGAAGATGAAGAGAAGATGAGGCGGATCCTGGAGGTGAATCTTCAGGATCAATTCCGAGTTCTCCTTGCCAAAGACGGAGAGGAGGCCCTTCGACTTTTTAAAGAGAAAGAGGTCAACCTTCTCCTCACTGATATGAGGATGCCGGAGAGGGACGGTCTCAGCTTACTTCATGAGGTGAAACGGCTAAAGCCGGAGATTCCCGTGATCCTGATCACGGCCTATGGAACGATCGAATCAGCTGTCAGTGCCATGAAAGAAGGGGCTACGGATTATCTCCTTAAACCTATTAAAATGGAAGAGGTCGAACTGGTGATTCAAAGGGCACTCCTCCAGACTGACCTTATTGATGAGAACCGGAAGTTGAGAGAAGAAATCAAATCCCTTTATGGAATGGATACCATCATCAGTAAACATCCCAAAATGAACGAGATCATGGGCATCGTTCGTCAAGTCGCTGATAGCAAGGCTACGGTTCTGATTGAGGGTGAGAGTGGAACAGGGAAAGAATTGGTGGCTCGAGCGATTCACTTCAACAGCCAGAGGGCAGGTTTTCCTTTCATCGTGGTCAAC
This sequence comes from Thermodesulfobacteriota bacterium, assembly GCA_049513055.1. Taxonomy (GTDB): domain Bacteria; phylum Desulfobacterota; class BSN033; order BSN033; family UBA1163; genus UBA1163. The sequence goes on along the minus strand of JBEKWN010000021.1, from coordinate 6,526 downwards.
TCTACTGCCATTCCGAAAGAACTTCTCGAGAGCGAACTCTTCGGCCATGAAAAGGGGGCGTTTACCGGAGCGGTGAAGAGGAAGATCGGGAGTTTTGAATTGGCCCACAGGGGGACACTCTTTCTCGATGAAATTGGGGAGATGCCCAAGGAACTTCAAGTTAAAATTTTAAGAGCGATGGAAGGGTATCGATTTATGAGGGTAGGGGGAACGGAAGAGATTGATGTAGATGTCCGGCTGATCACCGCCACCCATCGAGATTTGAAGGCAGCGGTTGAAACAAGAGAATTTCGAGAAGACCTCTTCTACCGACTCCATGTTGTCTCCATTAAACTTCCACTGTTAAGAGAACGCAAAGAGGATATCCACCTTTTGGTTTCTCATTTTATTGAAAAACATAAGAAGGAAGTGAAGGATAAACCGCTGGAGATTTCAGAAAAGGTTCTTCAAATTTTGGAAAATTATTCATGGCCTGGAAATGTGAGGGAATTGGAGAATTGTATCTTAAGGGCTATGCTTTTTGCTCGATCCAATCGGATTGAAGTAGAAGATCTTCCACCAGAAGTAAGGGGGGAGGGGGGGGAGCCAATAGTTCCGGTGCCTAGAGACAGTGAAGAGTTGAGAAGGATGAAATGGCAATTGAAGCGGAAGGCAGAAAATGAAGTGGAGAGGGTCTTTTTGATAGAAGCTTTAAAAAGGAATAAAGGGAATATTTCCAAATCCGCTTTGGATGTGGGAATGGACCGAAGGCAACTTCAGAATCTGATCCGAAAACACAGAATTGTTGTTAAGGAGTTTAAGGAAAGCTCCTCATCAACCCAATAAAGTAAACATCGGCACCCAAAATTCTCGCCATGGCTAAAATAAAAGTTAAAGCCCTTTTAAGGAAATGTTCCCGTTTGCTTATAGGGATCATCTCTTCCAGTAAATCCTCATTTGCCTTTTTCATATGTCTATTGGCAATGGTGTTTATTTACCGGATCCAACTGACGATAGGTCTGTTTACCAATCCAGTCAGACCCTTCGATTTTAATCCGGCACATTATCCGATGTGGTTTACGCTCGCTTATTTGCCCTGTGATTTTGCCTTTGTCCTTGTCTGTTTTCTGCTGTCTTGGTTCCTGTCTCGAATGACCTATTCTATCAAACAAAGTAAAACATTTCCAATTTTAAAAATTTCAGGACTTATCTTTTTACATATTATTTTAATGATTCTCCTTCTCGTTCACGGGGTTCATGGTCGCCTGCTCTTTGATGTTCAGACAGGGTTCGACACTTCTGTGATCAAGGAGACATTTTCAGACATTTCATTTATCGAAACCCTTAAGCTCATTGAGGTAAGAGATTGTCTATTTCTTCTCTTTCCCTTTGGACTTTTTTGGCTGGTTCTCCTGTCCCCAATTAGTTTAAGGATTTGGATGGCCAGGGTTTCTATTATATTGGTCATCTTTCTGTCATCGCTTTCTATATTGGCAGCCAATGACAAAACCAAAAATATTCCTGATGAGATACGTTTAAATCCAGCAATTTTTCTTCTTACTGATGTTGCTGAAAATATATTCTTTAAACCTTCTGTCAAAGATCGAAATAGTAACGTTGTCAAAGGGAATAGATCAGGCATCCAGCTCTCTCGTTCCATGGAAACCAATTCAATTGAGCCGGTAAAATTTCTGCCGCCTAAAAGTACTCATCCGTGGAATATTGTCTTTTTTGTCATGGAGTCGGTGGGTACTCGATATATCTTTGATACAAGCAACGGCAATCCAATGCCCATGCCGTTTCTCCATAAGATTTCCCAAGAGGGCTGGTATTTAAAGAGGCACTATACTACATCGAATGTCAGTACCAAGGCGATTTTTTCATTATTTAGTGGGCATTATGATTTTTTTAACCGGAAGACATTCGGCACACGTCCGGATGCTGAAGTTCCTGCCATTTATAATTGGTTGGGTGAGGGCTACGATAGCTTTTTAGTGACCCCTTCTTCCATCTCCTGGTACTTTCCAACGAAGTTTGTAAAAAATAACGGACTGTCAGAAATTCATAGCTATGAAAATCTTAAATTTAAAATAAAGGAAGAATTTCATTCCCTGGGGCATTATATCGCCAGAGACGAAATACAAACCGTGGATTTCTTTATCCGGAGATTGAGTAAAGCGAGAGAGCCTTTTCTGGGCATCTACATCAGCTTTGCTGCTCACTTCCCCTATTTTGACTATGGCGAGGGTTACCGCATCCTGGAGGACGACGGGCGTTTAATAAGCCGCTATTATAATAATTTAAATCTTCTGGACCATATGATTCAGCGGATTGTTGATCATCTTCAGGAACAAGGCCTATTGGAGCGTACCATTCTGGTTATCGTGGGGGATCATGGCCAGGCGTTTGGTCAGCATCATCCTAACAATTTTATGCACTATCGATATAGCTATAATGAGAATCTGGAGGCCCCGGCAATCCTCTATCAACCAGCGCTTTTTAAGCCAAGGGTATTTGGGTTTCCTACGAGCCATGTAGATATATTGCCGACTCTTCTCGATGCCATGAGAGTTCCATATCCCCCAATGGTCTTTGACGGAGAATCTCTTTTTAACTATACATTGAGGCGAAAATCTATCTTCTTTTACGGATATGAAGAATCCATCTCGTCGTTGGATACCCACCTCATAAAGGTCCAGTATTCATTGAAGAAAAATAGATGCTGGGCCTTTGACTTAAAACTTGACCCAGAAGAAAAAAATCTCCTCGATTGCTCTTTGTACTCCCTTCAACTGGAGGCCCTTCACAAGTTTGTCAGCGACCATGATTCGAATCTTCTTAAATATAATGCCAATCTGAGAGAAAAAAAGGGATTTCAAGGGACCCAGGCACCTGTCGCTAAGGATTAGCTCAAGAAAGTGAAATGGCCTATGGACTACCAAAGAGTTAGTCCTTGAGTTTTTTATTTCGGTTTCTTAAAATGGAAAACAAAGAATCGAAGTGTTGAAATGTTAGAACTTTCTGAGAAGATAAAAGAGCATTTCCGTAACCCTCAAAATGTAGGTGAAATTGAAAATCCAGAAGGAACTGGGACGATTCTTAATCCAGTCTGTGGAGATAAGACCGTGCTTTATCTGCGATTAAAAGAAGGAGTTGTTGAGGATGCCAAATTTTTATCCTTTGGCTGCGCCGTAACCATCGCCTCAGCCTCTGTGTTAACTGAGAAGATAAAAGGGAAAGAGATTTCTAAATTCTTTTTGGGAACGGATGAAGAAGTCGTCCAACGACTGATAAGCTTAATTGAGAGTGAATTAGGAGAGATCCCTCCAGTAAAACTCCACTGTCCCCCTGCGACCGTTCAAGTCTTCTTGGAGGCCATTACCGGATACTTGGAAAAGGAGGGGAAGACTGAATTAAGCTCGAGAGCCAAAAGTTTAATCCCGAAAATATCTGAGTACTACAAAAGGGGCGAAGAGAAAGAATAAAGGGTTGACATCAGCTTAAACTTCAAAAATTTCTTTTTTAGATGTCTCTCAATCGCCCACCCGCATCTTACTTCCTGAAATCATCAAGTCGAGGATTCATATTTCTATACCAGATTTCAAGTGATAATCTTCAAAAGATAATTCTTACAATCTCATTTAGGTATTGACACAGACTACTTTTTCGTTCGAACTTGGTGGTATTTGCGAGTCATTTAGCTTGCGATCCTGATAGAGCCTGACCTTTGGTGGGACAGGGAGGAAAGTGGGAGGTCTAAAGAGAGAGGTCTTAGAGCTCCGAGCAAGGTCTGCATGTGGCCTATCGTATAAAAAGGCGACATCTCTTTCTAAGATTACTCAAATAATGTGGTAATCGATAAAATATGTTGACACCGATAAAGGAATTATGATAAATGGACAAATATCAGGGAGCAAATTACTATCGACTGGGAAAAATAACAAGCTTGGCATTCTTACATGAAAAGAAAGCCCGTCCTAATTTTTCTAGTTATCGTAATTTCTGCTTTTATTGTCGTATTGCCAGCCTATTTCCGTTGCTCTAATTTAAAAAGAGCTAAGTTGCTTTCTACTGATCTAAGTTTTGAGAGCCTAGACAAAGAAAATCTATTGATTGATCGACAAAAGCAGTCCAAGGTATTTGTTTCAAGCGCCTTTTCCTTCATATTTCATCTTGGAACCAATGTCTTCGAGCACATCTCTTGCTTCTCCTATCCGACCTTTTCTCTCGATCAAACATCCATGATTCTCCGTTGTTAAGTGATCCCCCATTACCTTTCATTTCCCAATTAACCTTTTATGTGTTGAGTCGTTTCTACTTAAAGGCACAGGGATTATGTCTAACAAAGTTACATCAACAGAAAATACTATAGAAGGAGGAGGGAAAATAGAAACGAGGGGTGGGGATAATTTAAAGGGGGTGAGAACCCTGGAAAAGGTGCAAAGAGCGATTGTAATCTTAGTTTTGACTTTCACTTGCCTAAGATGTTCTGGTGGTGCCTATATCGGGGCAAAAAATAGTGGGAGTCCAAGCAATCTTATTGATGAGAAAGTTGATCATCCCCCAGTCCTTGTCATGGGTACAAAGTTTATTTATCAAGATGCCAACCTTTCAAATGGTAAGATTTGCAACGTCACTATGGTAGTTAAACAAAGGAAGGAATTTGATAAGAAACCAGCGTATTGGATTGAAGTGAGTAGAGAAGAAAGAAATTATTTTGATATATACGACATGAATTTGAACTGGATTGGATCATTTGCGGACGGCAAGGAATTGGAATCTGCTGAACCGTGCATCCGAGTATTCAAGTGGCCTTTAAGGGTAGGCAAGAAGTGGGACAGTAGTTATACTTTACGGGATTATTCAGAAGGTTTTCGCCCTTCCCCTTCAAAGATTACGGTAAATATACGGACTTATGAAGAGGTTACAGTTCCTGCTGGCACTTTTAAGGCTTTAAGAATTCAGGCAGGTGGAGAAACTTGTTGGTATGTTCCATCTATAGGATGGGTAGTGAAAGAACAAAGTGGGCCTTATGGTAAGGAGGAATGGCTTCTTGAGTTGGTGAAATACAGTATCCCACACAGAATTGCGGAAAAAGAACGGCCTTGGAAAAGGGGTGAAATATGTCAATAAAAATTGCCCCCAGAACAAAAGCCTATGAAAAGGATCACACCCTATTTACCATCTTAAACCCTGCTCATGTGTCTGGCCGCCCTTCTGTGGGCGATTCTTGATCGACTGATCTTAGAGAACAGGGAGGGAAAAGCAATGATTGGAGAGACAAGACCAGGAGCGGAAATAGGTATTAATGAAGATAGGGATGTGAGAGAGCAAAGAGAAATGATAGGGTAGCTGTGTAGGGTGAGGAAAGTAGGAGATGAATAGCAGATGAAGACTATCAAAGGAGGAGTGATATCCTAAGATGCGTTCAAAAAAGGGACATACAAAGGTTTTTTTGTATGGTCTGGCTTGCTTCGCATCCATTTTCCTGCCTTTTCTTTCAACTGCTTTTGCAGAAACGATTAATGCTCGAGCTGCGGTTGTAATGGAAGCATCCACAGGAAGAGTCCTATATGCGAAAGACCCTAACCGTCGCCTTCCTCCAGCAAGCACCACGAAGCTGATGACAGCAATAGTGGCCATAGAGAAAGCAGACCTTAACGATGTCGTACCAATTAGCAAAAATGCCTCTCGGGTTCGTTCTTTGAAAGCGGGCTTCAGAAAAGGGGATGAGGTAACGGTGGAGAAACTTCTTTATGCGGCGCTTATAAAATCTGCAAACGATGCTGCCGTTGCCCTCGCAGAAGCTGTAGCCGGTTCTGAGGAAAACTTTGTTTATCTCATGAATCAGAAGGCGATTGCTATAGGGGCAAAGGATACTAAATTCATAAACTCGACTGGCCTTCCAGGTCCTCACCAATACACTACAGCCTTAGACTTATCAAAAATTATGAGTTGTGTGTTGAGTTATCCCAAATTAAAAGAGATAATCGCAACCCCTGCGGTAGAACTCTTGACAGACAAAGGGGAAATCTTGTCTCTAAAAAATACGAACAAGCTTTTATGGTCGGATGGAGATCTTATAGGAGGAAAGACAGGATACACCTTCAGGGCTGGACATTGTTTTGTATGTGCAGCTGAAAGGGAGAAAGAGGTAATTATTGTTGCTCTTCTTGGGAGTTCGAGCCGGGAGCATCTTTGGAAAGAGGCAGAAGCCCTTATTGATAAAGGGTTCCAGATCATAGGAAATAAAAAGAGGCTGCAATCGATACACATACAAAATGGTAGGCAAAATAAAGAGTTGTCGGGTTCCTTCGGAAAATATTCAATACACGGAAGAAATAGATTCGGGCACCCTTACATTTAGATCAGCCAAGAGACTTTGAGAACAGGATATGTTCCTGCATGGTCGTCGAATCACCGTCCCCATATTGAAGGGTCGCTTTCAGGAGGGCAGAACCCAATGAGAATCTACAAAACGTTCTCAATTTCCCTATTGGCATTTCTTTTGGTCGGCTTAAATAGCAATGCCTTTGGATGGTCATGG
>JBEKWN010000020.1:0-59490 GCA_049513055.1 Thermodesulfobacteriota bacterium | reverse complement strand
TTAGGGGGTGCTCCACTCAATCCAGAGGTTGCGGAAAAATACGGCGCGGATGGCTATGCCAAGAATGCCGGGACTGCAGTGGATGAAGCGATTCATCTCCTTAAGATGTTGAAGGAGGAGGAAGCGAAGAAGTAAATGGTCTCCCCATTTGGTTTTCCGGTTTCAGAACAGGATCGGTCAGCATTAAGAATACGATAGAGAGGAAAGGAAACATGGCAGGGACTCAAAGTGGAGACGAAAAATATTTGGTTATCTTTCAGCCTTCCGGATGCAGAGGATACATTCAAAAAGGGAAGACCCTAAAGGAGGCTTCTGTTGCGTTGGGTGTGGATCTTGAAGGGGTCTGTGGAGAGAAGGCCATCTGTGGTACGTGCAAGGTGAGGATCGAGGAGGGGAACTTCGAGAAATACGGTATTAAGTCAAGTCGAGAGAATCTTTCCTCGATGGGAGCGACGGAGAAAAAATTTTTCAATCTCAGGCAGCAGCAGGAGGGCTATCGACTCGCCTGCCAGACACATATCCTGGGCAACGTCGTCATCTTCGTCCCTGAAGAGAGTCGAATGGGAAAGCAGGTCGTTCGCAAAGCAGCCACAAACCGGCCCATGAAAGTGAACCCAGCGGTCAGAAAATACTTTGTTGAGCTTCCAAAGGCTACCTTGGATGATAACGTTGGTGACTGGGAGCGTCTTCAGACTGAACTGAGTAAGAATTTCAACCTGAATCATCTAACCATCGATTATGAGGTTCTCCTGGACTTGCAGAACACTGTGCGCGAGGGAGATTGGAAGGTGACCGTATCCGTCTGGCAGGGCAAAGAGATCATTAAAATAGAGCCAGGGATTGTGGAAAAGGCCTACGGTCTGGCTGTCGATGTGGGGACCTCCACGGTGGCGGGCTACCTCTGTGATCTTACCGATGGTTCGGTTGTCACCACTGCTTCGATGATGAATCCGCAGGTGGTTTACGGCGAAGATGTCATGTCCCGCATCAGCTACACCATGACCAATCCAAATGGCCTGGAGATCTTGAACAATGCCATTTTAGATGGTCTCAACGGAATTGTGTCAGAGGTGGCAGCCGCAGCAAAAATTAAGCGCATGGATATCGTGGACATGACTTTGGTCGGTAATACCTGCATGCACCATATCTTTCTAAACGTCAATCCAAAATATATCGGTCTCTCTCCCTTCCCCCCATCCCTGCATCATTCCCTCGATATCAAGGCCCGTGACTGGGGGCTTAAGATGCCCCCGGAAGTGGAGACAGGCGACAAAGGCACGTATCCTCCCTGCCAGGTGGCATGTCCTGCCGGGATCAATGGTCAGGACTTCTTGTATCTCATCGCCCAGGGGAAATTCAGTGAAGCGCTTGAAGTGGTCAGGCTTGCCTTTCCCTTTGCCGGAGTTCTTGGCCGTATCTGCACTCATCCCTGTGAGTCGGAATGCGAAAGGGGGAAGGTAGAAGAGCCTCTTTCCATTCGTTCCCTCCATCGCTTCGTTGCTGACGTCGAACGCAAAGCAGGAAGGCAAAAGGCAACCCCGGTGGAAAAGACACGGGAGGAAAGAGTTGCCATTATTGGCTCAGGGCCCTCCGGACTTGCCTGCGCCTACGAACTGGTGAGGCGAGGCTACCCGGTGACGGTCTTTGAATCTGCTCCTAAAGCAGGCGGCATGATGCGCTATGGCATCCCTGAATATCGGTTGCCGAAAGAAGTATTGGATGACGAGATCAGGTACATTGAAGAATTAGGGGCAAAGATAAAAACGAATATGCCCGTGAAAAACCTTGAGGATCTTTTCAATCAGGGATACAAAGCCGTCTATGTCGCTACGGGTGCGTGGACTAGCCAGAAGATCGGTGTTCCTGGTGAAGAGAGTGAAGGTGTCGTCTATGCCCTCGATTTCCTGAAAAAGGTGAATTCCGGGGAAAAGGTGAAGTTGGGAAATAAAGTTGTGGTCATCGGCGGTGGTAGTGTGGCCATCGATGCCGCAAGACTTTCTCGACGTCTTGGAGCTAAAGAAGTTCACCTCATCTGTTTAGAATCGACGGACTTGACCTGTAAAGACAGGATGCCGGCCCAGGATTTGGAGATTGAACAGGCCAAGGAAGAAGGGGTTATTGTCCGTCCTTGCTTGGGGATCAAAAAGATTATGACCGAGAAAGATAAAGTTGTTGGCCTCGATACAGTCCAATGCACGAGTGTTATCAATGAAGAGGGAAAATTTGCTCCAGAGTTTGGAGAGGGTCCAGCCCCAACCATCATGGCCGATATGGTCATCGTTGCCATCGGCCAGAGACCGGCTGATAAAGATTTTGTTGAAGTGGAGAGGATGCCATCTAAAACGATCAAGATTGATGAGACGACCTTTGAGACAAACATCAAAGGTGTTTTTGCTGGAGGGGATGTGGTCTCCGGTCCGGCGAACGCCGTCCGGGCGATTGCTGCGGGCAAGGAAGCAGCGACGTCCATTGAATTTTATCTTGCTGGAATGGACTTAAAGACAGCTAGACCAGCGCCCCCCAAACGAATAGAAGAAGTGCCAAAGGAAGGGGTGGAGAAAGAGCCAAGAAAGGTCATGCCTGTCATTCCTCTCGAGAAAAGGATGAGTTTCAATGAGGTTGAAATAGGTTTTGATCAGGAAATGGCTTCCCAGGAATCTAAGCGCTGTCTCAATTGTAGCGTTTATGCGCAGAAAGAGGTCACAGAAGGTGCTGAATGCCGCAGCTTGGGTATCCGAATAAACCCCGGTTCCTATGTCCATGTCCTTCCAATCGAGGCAGGTTTTGTCGGTGCAGATAATGTGGGTGTCCTCATTGCTGAGACTCCTTACAATCAGGATAGCATCGAACTGGTCATTGATATTGGAACGAATGGCGAGCTCATCTTGGGCAATCGGGAAAGACTGATCTCCGCGTCCTGTGCCACCGGGCCTGCCTTTGAGGGCGCTGAGATGAAATTCGGGATGCGTGCTGCTCCAGGAGCGATTGAAAAGATTGTCATCGATAGAGAGAGCAAGGAAGTCCGGTTTAAGCTCATTGATAAAGAGCAGTGGAATACAGAACTGCCTCCTGAGGAGGTGCGGGCCAAGGGGATTTGTGGTTCAGGGATCATTGATGTTGTCCCGCAACTTTTCCTGGCAGGAATCATCGATAAAACAGGGCGGTTTAAGAAGGATATCAATACTCCTCGCTTGCGTGAAACAGATGGCCAAATGGAATTCGTCATCGCCTGGGCAAAAGAAACCTCCATCGGCCAGGATATTGTCATTTGTCAGAATGATGTCAGGGCGATCCAGCTGGCGAAGGCAGCGATGTATGCCGGAAGCAAGATCTTGATGAAGACCTTGGGTGCGGAAAAGCTGGATAAGGTAATTTTGGCGGGTGCTTTCGGCAGCTACATCGACAAACAATCCGCCGCTATGCTGGGGCTCTTCCCTGATGTTCCCTCGGACAAAGTTTATTCTGTGGGAAACGCTGCGGGGGATGGCGCGCGCATGGCTCTCCTCGATGTAGATAAAAGGAAAGAAGCTGATCATTATGCAAGGCGGGTAAATTACATCGAGCTTACATTGGTGCCCGAATTTGAGAAGACCTTTGTCCAGGCGATGTGGATACCCAACATGAAGGATAAATTCCCCAATCTCGCCCATCTTCTTCCGGGCGAGAAATGAAGATACGTAGAATTGATGAAATGGTTGGAACAGAAAGGCGCCCTGCCAAAGTTCGTAGGGGCGGCCCTCCGTGGCCGCCCAATCTGGGAGCCCACAGAGGAGCTCTCCCACTGCCCTTCTGTCATTCCTGCAAAAGCAGGAATCCATAGCTTTTAACCTGGATTCCCATTTGCACGGGAATGACAGGATCAGACGCGAAGCATGGCGGGATTATAGAATTCTTCTTCTGATTAGTGAAAGGGGGTTTTAAATGTTTAGATATCAAATAGAGCAGAAGGTTTGTAACATCGGTGGTGTAAAGGTGGGAGGACAGCTGGGGGAAAATCCTCCACTCCTGATTGGCAATATGTTCCAAAAGGGCGATTTAATTTTAGAGGACAGAAAAGGGGGTAAGTTTGATCGGAAAGCAGCCGAAGAACGAATCCGTGAATTAGAGAAAATTTCCCGAGAGACAGGAGTTCCATGTCTGATCGCCATGGTGGCCAATTCAGAGGAGGAAGTAAAAGGTTACATCGATTTTTTTACGAGTGTTACGGAGATGCCCTTTGCCATCGATATCTGGCAGCAGAAAACAAGGTTGGCCGCAGCCCGTTATATTGCTAAGCGAGGCCTTCAGGCCCGTGCCCTTTACAACAGCATCACGCCGTGGGATGAGGACATTAATGCTCAGGTATCGGAGCTCAGGGAATTGGGCATCAAGCATGTTGTCATCCAGGTCTTTGACATGGAGGATAAGAGACCAACGGGCAGAGTTAAATCACTTAAGAATTTATTACCTCTTGTGGAGAAAGGCAATTTTGAAAACATCCTGGTTGATACGGCGGTGATGAATTTGCCTGCCACGGCCTTCTCCCTGGTGGCAAACATTCTCATTAAGAATGAGTTTGGTTTCCCGGTGGGTTTTGCCCCTTCGAATGGCACCTATATGTGGAGAAAAGCGGCCAGTGAACAGGACAAAGATAAATTTCCAGCTATCGACGCGGGTGTGCATGCAATCTCTGCCTTAGCAAGTGATTTTCTTTTTTGCGGGCCTTTAACGGGTACGAGTAGAGTTTTTCCAGCCGTGGCAGCAGCCTGTAGTATGATGGCGGCTCTGGCCTTTGAAGAGAGCAACCTATTGCCCTCTGGAAACCATCCTTTAAACCTGCTCTTTCCCGACGTCGTTAAACAATTTGAAAAAGAAAAAGGAGAAAAATAAGATGGCAACGAACCTGAATCCAAGAGAAGGAGTCCTCAAATTCTTTAGAAAGGAGAAGATAGATTACATTCCCCTCTTTAGTGGCATGGGGAATGTCACGGTCCATGGGTTGGAGAAATACGGCTGGAAATTTCCGGAGATCCACACCGATGGCCGCAAAATGGCCAGCATGGCTGCCTCGAGTTTCCAGCTCTTTGGTTTTCCATGTGCTGTTGTTCCTTTTGATATGGGGGTGGAGGCTGAGGTACTGGGGAGCAAAGTCAATTATTATGCTCACGCCGCAGACATCCTCTATCCTACGATCATCGAGCACCCGGCGGAAAAGGTGGAAGACCTGAACATTCAAGTTCCCTCCGATTTAGCCAAGGCAGGGAGGATCCCCGTGGTCACAGAGGCACTCCGCTTGTTGAAGCAGGAGGTGGGCAACCAGGTGGCCATTGGCGCCTGGGTTCTGGGTCCTTACACCTTAGCTGGACAGCTTGTTGACCTTTCTCAATTGGCAAAGGCAGCCTTTAAGAAGACAGAGATGGTGGGCAAGGTTCTTGACAAACTGGCCGGAGTTCTCATCCAGATCATAAAGATTTACAGAGCAGCTGGTGCCGACTATGTTACCGTCCGCGAGATGGGAGCAGGACCTGATATTTTGAGTCCCCGCATGTTTGAGTCTCTCGTTCGACCTCCTCTGAAGAAGATATTTGACGGCGTTGAGTCACCCAAAATACTTCATATCTGTGGCGATACCAATGCGATTGTTGACCAGATGATCCTCTGTGGAGCAGATGCTATCAGCGTAGAGAAAAAGAATAATGTGGCTGAAACCAGGAAGAAACTCGGTCCAAATGCATTGATCTTTGGAGAATTGGACGCTTATGGAGTCCTGTCAATGGGAAAGCCGGATGATGTAGATAAGGCTGTTAAAGAGGCAGTAGATAGAGGTGTGAATGCTATCTGGCCTGGCTGCGATATGTGGCCAATGGTGCCCAAAGAGAATATGGAGGCTCTCGTAGCGGCTGCCAGAAAATATGGCAAGCTTAACTAGTGCGGTGAATCAGAAATTCGTTTACTTAAAATGTCATTCCTGTGGAAACAGGAATCCAGGTTTTTCCTTTCTGGATTCCCACTTTCGTGGGAATGACACCCTGAGTAATTTGTGATTGAATTAGTGACTCAGGACACTAGAAACGGAGTCCCCAAACACTTGACCCCCTCGGCGGCCCCAAACTCCACCCTTCAGGGCAGTATTTAAAGGGCCGCTCAGGGTCAACCCTGAGCAAACCCAGCATTTATGCTGGGAAGCCGAAGGGTTGACTTTTTTAATATCGAAGTTTAAGATGGGCATGGTTTTAACGGATCGTTTAAGTTTTATTAGAGATAATAAGGCCTTGAATAAAGGAGGTGGTTTGAAAAAGAAGGGGGGGGAATCAATATTTCTTAAAGCTATCTCAGTTTAAAAGGAGGTCCTAAATTGAAAGCTAAAAAGAAAGAAAAAAAAGCTAAGGCAGTTAAGGCAGTGAAGGCCGTTAAGGCAGCCAAGACCGACAAAAAAGAAAGAATCTTGAAGGAATTAAAATCAATTGTTGGAGAAAAGAACGCCACAGCAGAGCAACATATCCTCTATGCTTATTCCTATGATATGTCCTTTGTCACACCCAAATTGCCTGATTATGTGGTTATGGCACACACCGTAGAAGAGATACAAAAGCTACTGAAATTTGCCAATAAGGAAAAAATTCCAGTGGTGCCCTATACATCAGGTACCAATATCGGAGGATTATGTATTCCTGAGCATGGTGGGATCATTCTGGATTTGAAGAAGATGAATAAAATTGTAAAGCTCGACCCCGAGGCCTTATATGCCGTGATTGAACCGGGTGTCTCTCACGGTCAGTTGGCCGATGCCTTGTACAAACATAATCTCAGATTCGGTTGGCCTGTAGGTCCGCCTTCCTCTTCAGTCTCCTCTTGTGCCATCAACCACGGAATTGGCCACATGAATGCAAGGTATGGATTGAACAGTCAGGAGATCACAAGCATGGAGGTCGTTCTCCCAACGGGTGAACTGGTCAGAGTGGGATCCTGCGCCATCAATCCAGATGCCTGGCACAGCTGTTTGCCCATGCCGCAAATGGACGGACTCTTCAAGGGTTGGGTAGGATCGACTGGCATTGTAACCAAACTCGGCATCGCTGTTCATCACATCCCTCCCCTCTTAAAGATCTTCACCGTTTCCTGTGATAATGTGGATGACATGTATTCGTACATGCTCAACCTGAGCAATTATGAAATCTGCGATGATCTAACTGCCGTCTCCTGGTGGCTATCGCAAGTCCCTATTCCTTATCCTTATAAACCCAAGCCAGATAATGCTCCGGAGTGGTTTAGCTATGCCACCACCTTTTCCTTCACAGAGAAAGAGAAAGAGGCAAGAACTGAAATCTGGGAAAAGGTCGTGGATGAGGAGAAAAACAAGGGAACGAGCATTCAGGTGACCCATTACCCAGAAGAAGCGCTAAGGGCCCGGACAGAATTACCAAGTCAGATCGTGGGTTCCACGAAAAATTACTGCAAGATGGGTGGAGCGGGGATTTCCTGGCCAGGAACCTTCACGCCTGCGAATCGGTGGGCTCCCATTTATAAGGAATGGAAAAAGATCATGACCGGTCGCAATCTTTCGCCTTCTGTTAGAATGAGCATGTACCGGGGTGTCCATTACGGCATGCTCAGGGCGATGACTCCTTTTAACAAAAAGAACCCGAAGGAAACCGAGAATGCGAGGCAAGCCATCGTCGAGTGTTTAAAGGTGGATTTGGACAATGGTGGCATGCCCTATAAACCTCCTGTTGACTTCGCCGTGGAAATCAATAAACGGGCACATCCGGGTTATTTGTCGTTAATGAGGAAAATTAAAAAATGGCTCGATCCAAATGATATCATGAACCCTGGAAAACTGGGAATCTAAGGAGTTAAAAGAAAAATCCAAATGTCAAAATCCAAATGTCAAATCAATGACAAATGGCTAAATTCCAAAAATTTCGTTTGAAATTTGAACTTTGACATTTGACATTTTGGTTCACCAATTAGGAGGTTATCATGGAATGGAATATCCCCACTCTTGATGAATTTGAAAATATTGTCTGGAGATGCACGGCCTGCGGGACTTGTAAAGAGGCTTATGACTATGGCCCACCGCCCTTCAGCAGTGCCATTTGCCCTGCCGGAGAAGAATTTGGTTTCGAGGGATTTAAATCCTCCAAAGGCAAAATCGCCTATGCCCGAGGCCTCTTGAGCGGAGACCTCAAATGGAATGATGCCCTGGTGGATGCCATTTATAAATGCAATATCTGTGGCGGATGCCAGAGTCAATGCCAGCTCGATCATAAGCCATTTATCCCGGAGATCATCGAGGCTATGAGGCGGAAAGCTGTTGAAGACGGCGTTGGCCCCATGCCAAAACAGAAGGTGATCGCTCAATCCTTGAGCAGCTATGATAATCCCTATCAAGGCCCACGCCGGGTGAGATTGGATTGGACGAGGCCTTTCAAGAAGAAGGGAAAGCCCATCAAGGATATCTTGAAGGAACCTGCCCCGATTCTCTATTTTGTCGGATGCACGGGTGCCTACAACGTTCCAGAGCGTGCGATTCCTCAAGCCACGACCTCCATCTTCAACAAACTGGGACTGGACTTCGGCACTCTGGGAGAGAGCGAGCTCTGCTGTGGCTCTACAGCTATGAGACTCGGTGATGTGGAGGCCTTTCAAAGGATCGCTGAATCGAATTTAGAGATGTTCAAAAAGCTGCATGATGAAAAGGGCGTGAAAACGATTGTGACCTCCTGTGCAGGCTGCTACAGAGCCATCCTGAAGGATTATTCCAAGGCTGATGAATATGGAAGGATGATGGAGGGGATCCGGGTTACCCACGTCACGCAGTTCTTACACGATCTGTTCATGTCAGGGCAATTGAAACTCTCCGAATCGGTGCCTTGGAAAGTGACGTACCACGACCCCTGCCATGCAGGAAGGCATCTCACGAAGTTTATCATCGATAAAGATGGGTCCCAACTGTGGGCAGGTGCCTATGTCGGTTTGAACGATGAAGACTGCCTCTACGATAAACCCAGGGAACTTCTAAAAGCGATCCCCGGGATCGATTTGAGGGAGATGAGGCGAATCAAAGCCAATTCCTACTGCTGTGGCGGCGGTGGCGGCGTTATGACCGGATATAACGATTGGGCACAAAGGAATGCCGCTCTCCGGATTCAAGAGGGAATGGAGACAGGCGCCCAACATATGGTCTCCATTTGCCCCTTCTGCCATTACAATTTAAACCAGGGTTCGCAGGGAATTGGAAGCAAGATGAAACTCTACGATCTGACAGAACTCATCGACATGGCTTTGCCAGAAAGAGTTTGAAACTTCAATTTATCATCTGTGAGAAAGGAGGTGACGTAAGCTTAAGAGTTCAAGTTTTCGTGTGTTGAAGATTAACTGGATCTTGCCCGATCTCGCCTCAGGTGGGATAGGCAGGATCCCTGCCTGCAGTTGGCAGGAAGCGGGAGAGTATTAAACGATATTCTATTTCCGGGAATCCCCTGGTGTGTGAAGGGGGAAATTCATAATTTGGGAGGGGTTTATGGTAGAAAAAAAGTCGAAGAAAAAAGTTGAAGGAATCCTGAAAAAAGAAATCTCTCGTCGAGATTTCATCAAAACAACTGCCCTCGGGGCAGCCGGATTGAGCCTCAGTTCCTGGGTTCCTGTTCCTTTTACTTACGGAGCGGAACCGCCTATTAAGATTGGAATGTACAATGAACTCACTGGTTTCGCTACGCAATACGGTTATTGGCTGGATAAAGTGGGTAAGGCCGCAATAGCCAAGCTTAATGCTGAGGGTGGCATCGCTGGCCGAAAAGTAGAATTATTCGATTATGATACCAAGGCCAATGCGGCTTGGGCTGCCCAGATGTTTAAGAAAATGATTCTGGAGGATAAAGTAGATATGATTATGGGATCGATCCACTCCGGAGTCCAGAAGGCTTGTTTCCCTCTTGCCGAGCAGTATAAGATTCCATTTTTCGGTGGCGGGGCGATGACGGCCGAATTTACTGGAGAAGGAGCCATTCCTTATTATATTCGTGTTCATACTCACGCGAAGATGCAAGCGATTGCTGGTTGGAAATGGGGTTTCGATAATCTGGGAAAGAAATGGACTTTCTTAGTTGCGGATTATGCTTGGGGTCACTCTATGGCAAAGGAATTTGGAAGCCGCATTGTGGCAGCCGGCGGCAAAGCACAAGAGATCCGCGCTCCTCAGGACACGAAGGATTTTGTTCCCTATCTGCAAAAGATAGATCCTGACACCGAAGTTTTATTCACCGTCTTTTTGGGCACCACTGCATTAGGTGTTCTCAGACAAACCGTTGAATTGGGACTCCATCAGAAGCTTAAGAGATATACGGTCATCTGCACTACGGAAGGTATCGGCCAAGAAGAAGTGGGCAAAGAATCAGCAGGAGCTTACTATATGGAATACCATCCTCGACATTTGGACCAGGTGCCAAAAGAATTGCAAACTTATGAAAAAGCCTATCGCAAAGCCTGTGGAGTAGATGGTGATGGGAGAGAGGTTGGCAATCCTAAAGTTAGCATCGCAGGATCCCATATGTGGTCTATGTGGGTGGCTCCCTACATGATCAAGCTGGGGATTGAACAAACCGGCTGGAAGGACAACAAAAAGAATCCAGATTTCATCAAAGCTGTTTGCAATCTCAAATTGAAGGCTGGTCCTTGGAGTCCTCAGGGTGATCTGATCATGAGGGAACAAGATCATCAGGGATTCCACGATCACTATATTTCAAAGGTGGAACCCGATCTGAAGTTGAAGGTATTGACTCGTATCCCCAAGGAACAAGTGATGTACGAGCCAACGGTTGATTTAAGAGGTAAGGCTTAATTTATCCCCTCACCCCATCCCTCTCCCCAAATGGGGGAGAGGGGAAAGGTGAAGGGCATCCTTCTCTGGAAATCCAGTCCCATCAAGAAGGGTATCGTATTCATATTTAAGATCTTCCGCTTTAAGATCTTCCGCCATATAAAGTTTACGTAGGGGCGGTCCACTGTGGCCGCCCTGCACAGGGAGCCCACGGTGAGGCTCCCCTACAAAATCTATTTTTGCAGTAGGTTTTTTTACAAAACCTTAAAGGATCCATCTGTGATTTCCAATCTATCCATAGCATTTTTAAACGCAGTGGTTTGGGGGATGATCATGGCCCTGATCGCTCTGGGTCTAAACATGATCTTCGGCCTCCTCCATATCATCAATATGGCCCATGGAGCCCTTTATATGTTAGGGGCCGTGGTGGCCTGGTACCTGATTGAGCTCACGGGAAATTTTTGGATCGCTTTGGTCATTGCCCCTCTTTGTGTTGGGGGTATCGGTATCCTCATGGAAAAGGGTTTACTTCGACGCATTGAAGATAAACCCATTACCACGATTATCTGTACTTTTGGGATCATGTTGGCCCTTCAACAATTGGTGCTGATGATCTTTGGAGGTTCGCCCAGAAGAATTGCTGCTCCTATTCCTTATCGCTTTCCGCTCTTTCAATTGCAATATCCACTGATGCGCGTCGTCATTGCCTTCATTTCCATCCTGGTCATGGCCGGCCTTTGGTTCTTCTTGAGAAAAACCAAATACGGGCTTTGGATGAGGGCGGTGGTCCAAGATCGGGAAATGGCGGTCGCCTTAGGCATACCCGTGAATAAGGTTTATATGTGGACCTTTGTTTTAGGATCGGCCTTGGCTGCCTTTTCAGGAGTGCTAGCTGCTCCTATTGTCTCTGTGGAATTTATGATGGGTCGTGAGGTTCTCATCATGGCCTTTATCATTGTGATCGTTGGAGGCATGGGAAATCTGGAAGGTTCTGTGATTGCGGCCATTATGATTTCACTCATCCAAGGGATAGGCTCTCTATTTGTCGCTCCCTCGATTGCGACGGTCTTTGCCCTGGCCTTTATGATCATCGTTTTATTGATACGACCTCAGGGATTGTTTGGAGAATAAGGAGTCGTCGTGTTATTGGATAAAGGAAAATCATTCGGTTTTATTTTGATCTTCAGCCTGATCCTCCTTGTCTTCATTGCGCTACCTTTCTTCATTGATCTTTTCTACCAGACTTTTTTGACAGAACTTTTCGTCTGGATGCTCTTTGCCATTTCTTTTGATCTGATCTTTGGTTATACGGGGCTGTTGAGCTTTGGGCAGGCCCTCTTTTTTGGCCTGGGGAGTTATACGGTTACGATCTCCATCCTGAAAATGGGTTTGAACACAGAGTTAGCTCTTCTCTTGTCCATCATCATCCCCATGATCTTTTCCTGGTTTGTAGGATATTTCTCTGTCAAACTTTCCGGAATTCATTTTGTCATCATCACCATTATCTTTGCCCTGATTGGGAATATCATCGGTGAGACATGGACTGCATTCACAGGTGGGTCTGACGGGCTGACCTTCTCTCCTCCTCCCTTTCGTTTGGGATTATTTAAAATCAACTTGATGGATATCAAGGGGAACTACTACTTCGTCTTAGCCCTTGTCGCCCTCTCATATCTCTTTTTAAGAAGAATGGTCCAGTCCCCTCTGGGAAAAGTATTTATCTCGATCCGGGAAAACGAAGACCGTGCCCGACTGATTGGTTATAATGTGCAACGATATAAACTCATCGCTTTTATTATTGCTGGTGGACTGAGCGGATTAGCGGGTGGACTTTACGGCCTCACCCTCAAGTATGCCGCAGCCAGTTACCTCCATTGGTCGGTTTCTGGACATGCGGTGGTTTATACTATTGTAGGAGGGATGGGCACCCTAATAGGCCCTGTTTTAGGAGCAGGTATTGTCATGTCTTTAGAACATTATCTGATCAATATTCTTCAGGCCACAGACCTTGTAGTGGGTATTGTCTTGGTCTTTATGGTCTTGATGGCTCCGAAGGGTTTGGTGGGCCTCATCCAATCCAAGTTGAAGAGAGGGAAAACGAGTGTCTGAAACACCTGAGACCATCCTGAAGCTTGTTGAGGTAAACAAAGCCTTTGGTGGTTTATTAGCTGTAAATAAGGTAAACCTATCTATTCAAAAAGGGGAATTGAGGGCGCTGATCGGACCCAATGGGGCTGGAAAAACGACCTTGCTCAATCTGATCACTGGAACACTTCGTGTTTCCAGCGGACAGGTCTTTTTTAGAGATAAGGAGATTACCCATCTCAGTTCTCATCAAATCTCCCATCGAGGGATAGCCAGAACCATGCAAATCACCAGCCTCTTTGCTGGCTTGACCGTATTTGAAAATATCTGGACGGCGGTGCAATCTCGAAAGAAATTTTTCAATCCTTTTATACGGGCATTGAAATGGCAGGATGTAAAGGAAAAGACAGAATCCATGTTGGAACTCACTGGATTAAAGGATCAAGCCCAACTGATTTGCTCCGAATTGTCCTATGGAGAACAACGGATCTTGGAAATGGGGATTGCCTTAAGCACAGAACCTGACCTCCTTCTATTGGATGAACCTACTGCCGGACTGAATAGCCAAGAATCCATGGTCCTGGTCAAGAAGATGAGAAGTATGCTTTCAGGACAAACGATTATTTTAGTGGAACATGATATGGGGGTGGTCATGGAATTGGCGGACAATATCTCTGTACTTCACTATGGAGCCATTCTGGCTGAAGGCGCTCCGAATGAAATCAAAGAAAATGAGGAGGTAAAGAAAGTCTATTTGGGTAGCGAACATGCTTAAAATGAAAAATTTAAATTGCAGTTACGGAGAATGCCAAATACTCCATAGTGCTTCCCTGGAGGTCAATGAGGGGAGACTGATTGGTCTGATTGGCAGAAATGGGGTCGGGAAGACCACCACCTTAAAGTCAATCATGGGATTGGTGCCACCCAAAGGTGGGTCAGTTCATTTCGGTGACATCAATTTGTCAAGTTTGCCAGCATATGAAATCCCTCGTATGGGAATTGCTTATATGCCGCAGGGCCGCCACCTCTTTCCTAAACTCACAGTGATGGAGAACCTGAAAATCCCTATTATTAAGGGAGAAATGGATAAAAAAATCCTCGAAGAGATATTCGAATACTTTCCAAGATTGAAGGAGCGATTAAAGCAGAAAGCGGGTACCCTTTCTGGCGGAGAACAGCAGATGCTGGCCGTGGGAAGGGCTTTAATTACCAATCCTAAATTGATACTCATGGATGAACCCATGGAAGGGTTAATGCCGTTGTTGGTCAAACTGATCGCTGATACCGTGAAAGTCATCAACCAGAAAGGGACCACGATTCTGCTGGTCGAACAAAATCTGAAAACGATCAAGAATATCTGCCAGGGAATTTATATCATGGAAAAAGGGTCCATTGTTTATGAGGGAACGTCCTCAGAGCTGGAAGGCGCTATGGATATTCAGGAGCGTTATTTAGGTGTCAAGGTTTAAATTTGAGATTTTTTAAAAGTGTCAGAAATCTCTGATTGCACAGATTATGGAAAGATTACACGGATTAGAAATTCCTTGAAAATAAAGAAAATCTGTGTAATCCTCTTTCCAAATCCGTGTAATCAAGAGAGCATAATGTTTTTTCCCAGAGCTCTCAATTTGTTAGTTCCAAGGATTTCTCAAAGAGCAAAATTTATTTCGTCAATCCTATCAGCCCTCCTCACTACACTCATCCTTCTCTCGATTCCGGAATCAGGGGGTCAGGGAAGACTGGACGACGAGACCATCCGTTATAAAGGTCAACAATTATCCATTAAATGGGATCCCCTTACCCGAGCTCCTCTGATCATCCGGGGAATAGAGTCAAACCTCTTAGAAATTAAAAATTTTTCAAAGTTATCCAGGAAAGAGATTACCCATACGGGACCCCTGCTTGTTAGCAAGTATCAGCCCTTACTTCAAATTGGGCCTAACCAGTTGAAATTGAAAGGAGCTGAAAAAATATCAGATACCTGGTATGTGAGTTACTGGCAGACCTTTCAGGGTGTGATACTTTATGAATCTTCTCTGGGATTTTCTATTGATTCCCATGGACGAATCAAATCCTTGGGCGCCATACTCTATCCAAATGTACAAGCGCCGGTGACCTCTAAGATAAGTCATGAGAAAGCGCTGAAAATTGGCCAGGGCCAAATCAAAGACTTCAAAAAGCTGAAGTGCAGACTCGTAGCTGAAAGTGTACTGGTTTATCCGGTTAAAAAGACAAATTCGATTGACTATTATCGTGTGTATGCCTTTAATTTTTTTCCAGAAGAAGCGCTCCATCCAGCTACCACGGAGGGCGGCTGGGCGGTTTTTGTGGATTCACAAAATGGGAAAGTGGTCTTGTTCGAAATATTAATGAAACCTTTGGGATGCTGTGTTCCTGAGGATTGGGTTCCTCCAAAGCCAGAGGAGATGAAGCCAAAGTGGTGAGTTTAAAATTATTAAAATTCCTCTCTGTGGTTCTCCCTATCTTCTTGTTGGTTTTTGCCTGTAAGGAAAAACCAGAAAAATCCTCTCTACCCAAATTGGGAACTGCCGCCATTGACTTTAACTGTCAGGATTTGAAAGGGCAGATCTGGAGTTTGGATAAAGTTAGAGGGAAGGTTGTGCTCCTGAGGTTTTGGGCGGATTGGTGTCCCTATTGTCGTTATGAGATGCCGGTCATCGATAAGTATTATCGCAAGCTGAATAAAGAAGGGTTTCTTGTATTAGCGGTCAACGTCAAACAGAGTCCTGAAGTCGCTCTCGCTTTTACCGCGCAACTCGATATCACTTTTCCCATTCCTCTCGATCCAGATGGTGAAATGGCAAAACGATATGGCGTTTATGCCATCCCAACAAATTTTCTCATCGATAGGCAGGGTGTCATCCGTGAAATCTTGATCGGAGAGGTATTTAAAGAGGAAAAATTCTTGGAGAATCTGCTTAAGGATTATTTTAAGATGTAAATTATAATCGTTGACATGACTTTTCTGAAGATATATTAAATCCCTAGATAGGAGGTGGTACAAAAATGGGACGAAATCTTCTCGCTGGTTTAATTCTCGGCCTGTTTTTTTTAACCGGAAGCCGGGCATTGGCTGACCCGCAAGGATGCTCTATATGCGGTATGGATGTTTCGAAATATGTTCATGTCAGATATGTAGTTACTACAACAGATGGTAAAACTCATATGACTTGTGGTGTACAGTGTGGTTTAACACTTCAGATTCGCTTGGGTGATAAATTCAAGTCTGCCGTGGCCACAGACCTGATCACTCATAGAGAGGTGGAGGCTAAAAAGGCCTCTTATGTTTACAAGAGCAGTGCCATCACAGACATGGCGCCCGGCTTTATTGCCTTCTCCACCCGAGAGAAAGCTGAGAATTTTGCAAAAGGTTTCGGGGGGAAAGTGGTCACCTATCAAGAAGCCTTAGAAATATGGAAAGGTCAGATGAAATAGACACTGGCGAAGGATCTTTGGATGAGCGGAAAAATTATATTCTATTTACTCTTTTTGGCGGTTTTGATCGCTTTGACTGTCATGATGATCGCTTTAGACCAGTATTCTTGGAAAAGGATCCATTCAGATCAGATGGTTGCCTTTCAAAGGATGGTAGGAGGGGTTGGGATGGGGGCTATCAGTGTCCCCATCTGGAACTTCATCAATTTTGATCCTCGGATCCAACCCATAGATGATTCCACACTCTGGCCCATCCCAGGTGGATACTCCTACGGTCCAGACCGGACGGCAACCGTTTCCTACTTTGAAGAAATACCGTTCAATCAATTATCCTTAGAAAAATGAATGAATAAACACCTCAACCTTCTTTTTACTGCAATTGGGAATATTATCAGAAATAAGGTCCGAAGTATCGTCCTTGTCCTTTGTCTCATTGCTGTCCTCTTTCCCTTCGTTACTGCCCTCTCAATCTCTGAAGGGATTAAATTTCAATCCCTCATCTCTGTAGAAGAGGGGGCGGATATCTATGTGACGATGGATTATTTTGGTAGCAATACCCCCATCTCCCTCGATTACCTCGACCGGTTTAGAAAGATGGAGGGAGTCACAAAGGTCTTTCCTCGAATCGTTGGAAGAGCCTATTTCGCCAATCGATTAGCAACAATAGTTGGGATCTTCCCTGAAAATTCTCCTAAATCGATTCGTTTTGCTCAGGGAAGGATGTTCCGTGAGAGAGGTGAAGTGGTCGTCGGAGAAGGCTTGGCAAGAGAATTCCATCTGCAGCTTGGTGTCCGTTTCTCCCTTTCGATCAATTCCTCGAAACTTCTCAAAGTTGTAGGGATTTTTGACTCCGATGCAACAATATGGAGCGCTAATCTGATCTTAATGTCCTTTGAAGATGCTTCGGAATTCTTTAAAATGAAAGGGAAGGCAACGGATATTCTCATCTATACCAGACCAGGATACGGGCCCGTATTAGCGAAGGAGATTCAAGAGGCAGCATCTGCTTCAAATCCTGATCAATTGGAAACCTCTTTGAGAGTCCAGGATAAGTTATTGGTCAAGAGGTATTTTCAAAGAGGGTTCAATTACAAGGCTGGGGTATTTACTGCCCTCTATACCGTTGCCTTTGCCCTTGCCATCCCAGCCCTGCTAATCATTTCAGGATTTGGCCAGACCGAGCGGAGAAAAGAGATTGGGATCATCAAGGCAACCGGCTGGCAGACGCAAGAGGTGATGGAAATGGTAGCGTTGGAAAACCTCGTTATTAGTCTTACGAGTGCTCCGATTTCGATTCTCTTGGCAATGGTTTGGTTGAAATGGTTCAACGGGGCATTCATTGCCCAGTTCTTTATCGCAGAAATCGGGTTGATGGCCCCATTTCCTGTACCTTCCCGATTCCTCCCCCTTCCATGCCTTTTTGCTTTCCTCTTTGCCATTGTCTTAACGATGGTGGGAAGCCTTTATTCTACTTGGAAGACGGCTACGGTTCCTCCTGTGGAGGCGATGCGGTAATGGAAACGATCATTCGAACAGAGAAGTTAGATAAGATTTATTATCAAGGAAGGCCTGAAGAGGTTCGGGCCTTAAATCAGATTGAGTTAGAGATTCCAAAGAATCGTCTCGTTCTTATCCGAGGTCCTTCGGGCTCCGGGAAAACCACCCTTCTTAACCTGATCAGCACGATCGATCGTCCAACACATGGTAGAATTTTTCTTCGCGGAGAAGATATCTCAAAGTATTCGGATGTCCAGCTCTCACGGATTCGCCAAAAGACCATCGGTCTGATTTTCCAGAGCTATAACCTTTTACCACGTCTGCCTGCCTGGGAAAATGTTGCCTTCCCCTTGCTTCCCCTCGGGGTTATGGAGAGGGATAGGCGGGGAAGATCAGTGGAAATGCTGATCCAATTGAAATTGGAGAAGAGAGTGGATCATCCTCCGGAGCAGATGTCTGGAGGGGAACAACAGAGGGTGGCTATTGCCAGGGCCTTAATCAATGATCCTGAAATTGTGATTGCTGATGAACCCACCTCCAATATCGATGCCGAATCAATTAAAATCCTCTTAGATATCCTCACGGACCTTAAAAGTAAAGGGAAGACAATTATCGTCTCCAGCCATGATCCTGTTTTCCTCGATTACAGTGAAACGATCTTCTTTTTAAAGGATGGGAGGCTAGTAAACATCGAACATAGAGAGTCCAAATGATTTTAAATGCTCTTAGCATCACCATGATATTTCTCGGCGTCCTTTCCGTTCTCTTGACGATATGGGGAGGAACTTCTTCCCTTATCCTTTACAGAAAATGGAAAAGACCCTCTAGGCCCGAAGAAAAAACTTCTTTAGAAGATCGCTCCTACTTGATTCTTTTAATTATGGTGATCGTATTGTTGGTCAGGCTGATCAATTGGCCCCTTTTCTACATCACGCTTCAGAGTTTCATTTTGGATATCGAAGGGGCTATGTGTATCTTCGGCGTGACTCAGGTGAAACCAGGCCTTACCCGTTTTTTAGAATTTCTCAAACCGATTACCTTTTTTTTGATCGGAGGATGGTTCATCCTCCATATCCTTGATAGGGCGACTAAGACTTCTCCTTTGATGAGGAGGAAATTATTCCTTCTATCCATCATCTCCCTCTTGGTGCTGATCGATTCTCTTGGCGACATTTTTTTGATCCTTGGTATTGCACCGGAGTCACTCGTCTCTTGTTGCACTACGATTACTGATATTTTAAACCGACCGACCCGCACAACACCTGAAGCCTTTTTTGGTCCAGAATATGCTCACCCCCTTCAGGTTCTCTTTTTTATCACACACCTTGCCCTGATTGGGATCATCGGTATTACCCTAAAATCTAAAACATTGGAAATAACATTTCTCAGGCGGAGGCCGATATTAGGCTTGCTCTTTCTCTTTGCAATTCTGAATGCTTTCATCTTCCTCTTATCCCAGATCGAGGTTTTCGCACCAAGGATGATGCATCTTCCCTTCCACCATTGTCTCTATTGCCTTTGGCAATACGTGCCGGATAGCATCGCCATGTACTTATTTTTCATCTTGGGAACTTTTTCTGTGGGATGGGGATTCACCACCGACCTCTTTGGGAAAATCGGAGAGGCTTCTGATCTATTATCTAACTATTTGAGAAAAATTTATTGGTTTGCCTTTTTCTTTTTATTGGCATCTTTAATTCTACTCATCATCCATTTACTGTTGGATTAATATGCCCCCAAATAAAAGATGGATCACTCTCTTTATTATCTTTGTAATAATTTCTTTGGTCTTGGGTTGCCAAGAGGAGAGAAAATCCATAGAGAGCCGTTGTGATTATGACGGGGTGAAAATTGAGCCTATCTATGCTGTCTATTTTACCCTTCAAGATGGTACAGAAAAGAAATTCTGTTCGATCGCCTGCGCCTCTATGAGTTTTTCAGCACTCAAGAAACAAATTAGGGAGGTGAGGGTGGTCGATGAACCATCAGGAAACAAAATCAATGCCTCGGAAGCATTTTTTGTCGAAAGTGACATAGTCACTGTTCCCCATGTGAAGAATCGGATTCATGTCTTTGCTAAGAAAGAAGATGCATTAAAACATATCCAAAAATTTAAAGGTAATTGGGTTGAAAATCCTTTCCTTTCGTAGGTAAAAGGATGCCCTTCGTCCTTGTATTGGCTATGAATTTTGTGATATGATTTGCAATAAATTTCAAAAAAAGAGGGAGAAGAGAATGGCAGCGATGAAACTCAAAGAGAGATTTATGAACCAATTAACGGGTAAGAAGGTTGACATGACACCTGTTGGGTGCACAACCACTTATGGTGTGGTCGATTTCATGAAAAAGTGCGGCTATGAAAGGCCGCTCGCAGATAAAGATCCAGAGGCCATGACCGAGCTTGCTTATGCAGGTTACCAACATGGTGGATTTGAATGGGTGAAGGCCATGGGATGGGACATTTTGCCCTTGAGCGAAGCCTTTGGTTGTGAACTGGGTACTCCGAAAATCGACTTGCAGTACTCCGTAAAAGGTCATCCCTATGCAGAGGGTGTGGACAACCTGACCTATCCCTCAAACTTCCTCGAAAAGGGGAGGTTTTCAGTTTTCAAGGAGAACTTGAAACTTCTTAAGAAAAAGGTTGGAGAAGAGCTTGCTATGTTTGGGGAGTCGGAAGGAGCCTTCACCTGTGCGGCTAACTTGGTTGGCACAGAGCTGTTTATGAGATGGTGTATGAAAAAACCCGATATGGTTTTTAAGGTTTTAGAAGTAACTAAACAAGCAGCCATTGCCGCGGCCAATTTTGCCTTTGACCATGGTGCTGATTATTATGCCTATGCAGAACCCACCTCCGGTCCTGCGCTCTTGAGCCCGAGATTGTGGGAAAAATTTGTGTTGCCTATTGAGAAGGAAATTGCGAGTAAGGTAAAGGGTCCAGTGGTTCTTCATATCTGTGCAAACACAGACCCCATCATCGAACTCATGTGCGAAACTGGTGTGGTTGGAATCAGCATAGAAGAGAAAGCCGATCTCAAGCGGGCAGTGGAAATCGCCCACAAGAAGGGTGTAAAGGTTTTTGGAAATGTGGCGACGGCGACCACCCTTTTCAGTGGGACGCCGGATGAAGTATATAAAGAAGCTATAAAGACTTTGGAAAATGGGACGGATTTCTTGTGCCCTGGATGTGGTATTGCCCCGCGATCTCCTCTGGAAAACATCCTGCAGCTTAAAAAAGCAAGAGACGATTTTTTTAAATGACCAAGCTCCAAGCACCAAATATCAAATAATACCCAATCATCAATGACCGAATAAGGCGGTGGGCCAGCAGTGATTTCCTTATTTGAGTATTGTCTATTGGGATTTATTTGGGATTTGGTAATTGGGATTTAGATTAGAGTATCCAATGGAAGAAATGATTGAGAAGACCCCCCAGAAGAAGATTGTGTTCTTTGGCTGTCCTTTAGATGGTGATGAGAGGCATGAATCCATCCAGGAGAAACTATCCTTGATGGGAACCCCAGGAGTCGTCGACGACCCCTACGAAGGAATCATGAAAATCATCCGCCAGGAAGTGAACCCAGAGATCTGGTCGGAAAAAGGTTCCTTCGACGTGCCCAGTTGGCTTCGTCCAATCCCCTCTTTAACCGATGAGGAGAATATTACGACAGAAGCATTTGTAGATTTTATGGATCACGGAGGTTTTGAGACATATGCCCGAAGAGTAGGAGACTTCATTGCCACTCACATTTTTCCTGATATTCCTTATATGCTGGCTGTGGATCATTCTTTAACCGGAGGGGCCTTCAAAAAATTGGTGGAGTTGTATGAATCGGAAAGTATTTCTTTAATTGTCTTGGACAGCCACACCGATGCCATCCCCATGTCTGTCATGGCTGGGATGATCCAATATGACATCGATACCAATCCAGATACGGTTCATGATCGTCATGACCCGTTCTTATATGATCGACAGAATTCTTATAATGCAAGTTCTTTTCTTTACTATTTGTTAGCTGAGGAGGTATTGAAACCACAGAACCTGTATCTCATGAAGAATGATTTTCTGACTTCTCCTTCCAAGGTTAAAAATAGTCTGAGCCATATCAAAAGCCCTTATGTTTATATTTCTATTGATTTGGACATTGGGGCGCGAAACGGAGTGGAAGGGGTTCGATTTCTTGAACGACAAGGTCTTAATGAGAGGCAGATCTATCGAATCGTGGATTTTCTTAGGGATCTTTTATCGAAAGGGGTTCGATTAGCCGGCATGGACTTGACCGAGATCAACCCCCGTAAAGCCGGTGGTCATCATCCCACAGGGGAGGACCAAACTTACCGGATTGCAGCGAATATCATTACAAAGCTCTTATGGGAAAGGGGATGAAAAGATCCTGGCACCATTTAAAAGAAGAACCCTAATTTAGGCTTTACTTCATCTTTGGAAACGTTCAAAACGGAATTCTCGCATCATGCCTTACACTTCCCTAAAATTCAATTGAAACATGAATTTAGAAAATGATATAAAGAATAAGCAATGGGGGGAAAAGTCTTTCTTCGCTGCCTTTCTGTGATCCTCATCCTCCTTGTCAGCCTTTCTTTCACAGCGGAAGGGGGAGAGGAGGATCTCTTTTCAAAAATAAGGATCAATCCGATTAAGGGCGATAAAAAGGCTCCGGATTTTTCTTTGAGAGACTTAAACGGTAAAAAGGTTGGAATAAAACAATTCAAAGGGAAGATTATCTTTCTCAATTTTTGGGCCACTTGGTGTGGTCCCTGCAAAGAAGAGATGCCCACCCTGGAGGTTCTGCACCAACAGTTTAAAGAGAAAAATTTTATCTTACTGACCATTTCTGTTGACTACGAAGGAATAAAACCCGTTCAGGAGTTTATCAATAAGCATCAATACACCTTCCCCATTTTACTCGATCCCAAATGTGAAACCCTTGATCTTTTTGAAGTAAAAGGGATCCCGACCACCTTTCTGATCGATAAGAAAGGGAAAATGATTGGAAAAGCAATAGGTCCAAGGGATTGGAAAAGTCCAGAAGTTGCCTCTCTTCTAAACCTCCTGATCGAAAAATAACAAATTAAATTTTGTTGACAATTTTTATAAGGAATATTATAAAAAAGTGTACTTGGTTTAATGTAATATGAGACTGTCCACACAAAGCCGATATGGGGTAAGGGCAATTTTTGATATTGCCTTTAATTCAGAAGGGTTAGAGACGCAGGTAAAATATATCTCCCGGAGACAGGGGATATCCCAACGCTATTTGGAACAGATCTTCCAAAAATTAAAGAGAGCTGGGATTGTCGGGAGCAAAAGGGGCCCTTCAGGCGGGTATTTTTTAAGTAAAAAACCTGAGGATATTACTGTAGGTGAAATTATCCGGGTCACTGAAGGTGGTATTACCCCAGTCCTCTGTGTCAATCCAGAAGATTCAAGTCAACCGTGCGAAAGATCTGGGGAATGCGTAACTCAAATAGTTTGGAATGAAGCAGGAAAAAGGTTGAAAGAATATTTTGATTCTGTAACGATTAAAGACTTATGTAAATTGGCAAAAGAGATGGGTTTAAAAAAGGATTTGGACAAGAGATTCATGTATTACATATAATTTTTTATTGACATAATTTATAAACTATATTAATATGGATTTTAAGGGAGTTTGGATTATGGCTATTTTCATTATTTTTCAACAAGTTAGCTTTATGATAATGTAAAATTTAAATGGGGGAATGTATTAGTGTTCCCTTTTTTAATAAAGTATTTGTTGATAATTTTAATAAAGTATATTTTTTTGAATTCAACATAAAAAAGGAAGCAATATGAAATATGTATTAGGCCTTAGATGTAGAGAGTGCAAAAGGGAATATTCAATCAGTCCTATCCATGTCTGTGAATTCTGCTTTGGGCCTTTAGAGGTCCTTTATGATTATGAGAAGATTAAGAAGAATTTAACCCATGAAAAAATTGAGGGGAGACCCAAATCAATGTGGAGATACCAGGAACTTCTCCCTTTAAATGGTGATCCAACCGTGGGAACAGATGTCGGTTTCACCCCACTCATTAGGTCAGAGGGATTGGCAAGGGCTTTAGGGGTCAAAGAGCTTTACTTAAAAAATGATGCGGTGAACCACCCCACACTCTCATTTAAAGATCGTGTAGTCTCTGTTGCTCTCTCCAAAGCTAAAGAATTCGGGTTTCAAATCGTTGCTTGTGCCTCAACAGGGAATCTTGCCAATTCCGTAGCTGCGTTAGCCGCAGCAGGAGGATTCAAGAGTTATATTTTTGTCCCTTATGATTTGGAGCAGGGGAAAATTTTGGGGACATTGATCTATGGAACCAATCTGATTGGAATCAGGGGAAGTTATGATGAAGTGAATCGGCTCTGTAGTGAGATTGCAGAAAATTATGGATGGGCCTTTGTCAACATCAATATTCGGCCTTTTTATGCGGAAGGATCAAAAACCTTTGGTTTTGAGATTGCAGAACAGTTGGGTTGGAAAGTGCCACAACATGTGATTGTTCCAATGGCTGGAGGTTCCCTCATTACAAAGATTTGGAAAGGGTTCAAAGAATTGGAAGCCATTGGTCTGTTAGATGAGGTTCAAACGAAAATCTACGGAGCCCAAACGTCGGGATCCAATCCCATCGTGGCTGCGTTTAAGGCAGGCCTGGATTGGATCAAACCGCAGAGGCCACAAACGATTGCAAAATCCCTGGCCATTGGAAATCCTGCGGATGGGTATTATGCCCTTAAGACAATACGGGAATCTGGTGGATGGGCTGAAGACGTGACAGACAAAGAGATCATTGAAGGGATGAAATTGTTAGCGCAAACAGAGGGAATTTTTACAGAAACTGCAGGGGGAGTCACTGTCGGTGTAACGAAAAAGTTAATTGAGCAGGGGATCATCCCAAGAGACGAGTCAATTCTGATCTCAATCACGGGGAATGGGCTGAAGACTCAAGAAGCCATACAAGATCAAGTGGGTCGTCCCCTTATTATTGATGCCAAATTATCTGATTTTGAAAAGATTGGAGCTCTGAAACAGAGAGACCGGGAGACCATCATTCAGGTCACCTTATGAAGGAGGAAGGAATGGAAGTCCATGTTCGAATACCAACCCCATTGAAGAAATTGGCTGGGGAACGAGATGTGATTAAGGCACAAGGGAAAACGGTTGGAGAAGTGCTCCAATGGGTGACAGAAACCTATCCGGGGCTTAAAGAGAGGCTTCGAGATGAACAGGGCGAGGTGAGGCGATTCATCAACATCTATGTCAATGACGAAGATATCCGGTTCATCCAGAATTTGGAGACCCCTTTGAAAGAAGGGGATCAAATTTCTATTATCCCCGCCATTGCTGGTGGATCTTCCCCCAAGAGGAGAGTGACGCTCACTTTTCCACCCAAACTCATTAAGGAACCTGTCATTTATAATATCGGCCACCGATTTAAGTTGGTTACGAATATCCGTAGTGCAAATGTGTCAGAGAATGTGGGTTGGGTGACTTTAGAAATCGATGGAGAAGCAACAGAATATTCAAAAGCCCTCAATTATCTGAATGAGATTGGAGTTACCGTTGAACCCATAGAAAGAAACATCATTGAGTAAATAAAGGTACTCCTTCCTTAGAGAAGGTTATTAAAAAAGATTAGGAGACAGAACCATGAAGAAAGCATTCAAAACGATCAAGGCCTTCAAAGATTGGTTTATCATTAAGGCCAAGAAAGAAGGATCCGAAATCTCGGTTGAGGAGACCCATCAACTTCTTCAAAAAAAGGAACCCATTGTTCTCCTCGATATCCGGGAAAAGGAGGAGATAGCACTGGGATATATTGAGGGAACAACTTTCCTTCCACAAGGTCTTCTGAAAGAAAAGGTGGAGAGTCTGTTGCCTGATAAGAATGTTCCTGTGGTCGTTTACTGTGCCGGGGGTATTCGTTCTCTCGCCGCAGCAAAGTTGATGAGAGAGAGGGGATATGCCCATGTCTTTTCCATGGCCAAAGGGATCAACGGATGGAAGGAGGCTGGCCATGATGTGGTGAGTGACTCCGAATTAACACCGGATCAACTCACCCGGTATAGCCGGCATCTTATGCTCAAAGAAGTCGGAATGGAGGGGCAGATTCAACTGCTGAAGGCTAAGGTGCTTCTGGTGGGTGCAGGAGGGCTGGGTTGTCCAGCAGGTCTTTATCTGGCCGCAGCAGGAGTGGGAAACATAGGAATCATCGATTCGGATAAAGTAGACCTGACCAATCTTCAACGGCAGATATTGCATGGTTTGGCTGATGTGGGAAGGCCAAAGACCGAATCAGCCAAAGAGGCCATTCATCGAATTAATCCCGATGTGAAGGTGGTAACCTATCAAGAACGATTAACTCCTCAGAATGCTCTCGAGATTTTTCAAGAGTACGATATCATCATTGATGGATCGGACAATTTCCCAACGAAGTATCTGGTGAACGACGCTTCTTTCTTTACAGGAAAACCTTATGTTTACGGAGGCGTCTTCCAATTTGAAGGACAGGCTAGTGTCTTTTTCCCTAAAGAAGGGGGGCCCTGTTTGCGTTGTTTCTTTCCCGAGCCTCCACCACCAGGTCTGGTTCCCAGCTGAGACGAAGCAGGTGTCCTGGGAGTTGTGCCCGGGCAAATTGGATTGATTCAGGCTACAGAAGCAATCAAACTTATTTTAAAAAAGGGGAAACCCCTGATCGGCCAATTCTTAATTTACAATTCCCTAGATATGGAATTCAAAATGTTTCCGCTTAGAAAGAATCCCTCATGTCTTCTTTGTAATGGGGAGTCGAAAATAAAGGGATTGGTCGACTATCATGAGGCGTGCAGCTTGGAAACGGTAAGTCACGCGACCGTTTAACTTTAATCAAATGTTTCGAATCAATGATCAACCTGTGAAATGGAAAAAGGGGACACTCCTTGTGGTCTTCCTGCTGACTTTGAGTCTTGTCTTTGTCATGGCGCGCCAAACCGCCCAAGCAGTGCCCAATGGAGGATATACTCATCCAGAAATCCTTATTCAACCCGAGGAACTGAAAGCCCTTATTGAGAAAAAAGATCCCAGTATTCGGATCATCGATGTGCGTGAGAAACTTCCATACCTTTCTGGGCATATTCCCGGAGCGGTTCAGATATGGCGGCCAGATATTGAGGACAAGAATCATCCCATCCCAGGGATGATGGCTGTTCAGAAACAGGTTGAAGATTTGATGGGAAACCTTGGGATCAATAATAAAAGTATGATAGTTATCTATTCTGACGGGCCTGACAATGGTCGGCTTTGGTGGGTTCTGGCCTATTATGGGTTTCCAATTAAACAGATGAAGCTTCTTGATGGAGGAATCGATGGGTGGAAGGCTAAAGGTTATTCTACAGAGATAGATCCTCCCAAAATAGAGAAGACGATCTTTAAGCTTCCGAAGGAGACAAAAAGGGTTCAAACCATGCTGTGCACTCTCTCCGATGTGAAGTCAGCATTTAAAAAACCTGACAAAGTGGTACTCGATGTCCGTTCTAAAAAGGAGTTTTTGGGTGAAGAAACAAAGAAAGGAGCCACACGACCTGGCCGTATCCCAGGAGTGATCTGGATCGAGTGGAAGGAAACAATTGTTGAAGAAGGTCTTCATAAGAATTACTGGAAATCCGCAGAGGAGATCAAAAAGATCTTTAGCGCAAAAGGAGTCACTCCGGACAAAGATATCTATATGTACTGACATTCCGGTGTACGCTCGGCTCACAGTTTGGTGAGCCTTTATTTAGTTGGTTATCCTCTTGAGAAACTCCATAACTATGACGGTTCATGGATCGAGTGGAGCAGGACAGAAGAAAAGATCGAGACGGGTCCTCCGACCGGTACTTAATTGATGGGTCTTTAAATGATTCGAATCCCCAAAACTATTTATCAAGAGATGCTCGACCATGCAAGAAGGGAATGGCCCCTGGAGTGTTGTGGAATTTTGAGCGGGAGGGACAAGAGTGTTCAAAAGGCCTTCGAACTTCAGAATGCTGAGGAGAGTCCGGTTCTATATTCCATGTCGCCTCGAGAACAATTAAAGGTCTTTGAAGAAATGGAAAAAGAATCGATGGAAATGATTGCAATCTATCATTCCCATCCCCATACGATTCCATTCCCGTCTGAGACCGATGTGAAATTGGCCTTCTATCCGGATGTCTCATCTATCATCATTTCTCTGAAAGAAGAGAGTCCAATTGTGAAGGCTTTCGAAATCGGGAGAAAAGCCATCTATCTCGAGGAGATCGAGGTAATTCCTTGATTGGAGATTGTGGGTTGCAGATTTAAGATTAAAAATCTCAAATCTAAAATCTGAAATCTAAAATTAGAATTAGGAGCCTTTGTGGAAGTCCTTCGAATATGGGACGAATTAGATTATCGAACAGAGTTCAGGAAGGAAAAACCCTTTTCTCTGCTCTCCTCCATCGGAAACACCCCTCTGATAAAGATTCAACACATGACAAGGCATCTCAAGGGGGTTCAGATCTTCGCAAAAGCAGAATGGCTCAATCCTGGAGGATCTGTCAAGGATCGGGCTGGTCTGAGGATTATTGAAGATGGAGAACGGTCAGGTCAGCTGACTCAAGATAAGATCATACTCGATTCCACTTCGGGCAACACAGGAATCGCCTATGCAATGATTGGGGCAATCAAAGGTTATCGAGTAGAGTTAGTCGTTCCTGCCAATGTGAGCGAGGAAAGAAAGAAGGCACTCAAGGCCTATGGGGCGAAACTGATCCTCACGGATCCCTTGTTGGGGTCAGATGGAGCGCTTCTTGAGGCGAAGAGAA
The DNA here is from genome assembly GCA_049513055.1 of Thermodesulfobacteriota bacterium. Classification (GTDB taxonomy): domain Bacteria; phylum Desulfobacterota; class BSN033; order BSN033; family UBA1163; genus UBA1163. The sequence goes on along the minus strand of JBEKWN010000020.1, from coordinate 30,828 downwards.
TTTATGAGGCAAATCCCCATCGATACTTTAAAGGAGATCAATATAACAATCCATCAAACTGGAGAGCCCATTACGAGACAACAGGGGTTGAGATCCTCCAACAAAGCATGGGGAAAGTTACTCACTTAATTGCAGGGGTAGGGACCGGTGGAACATTAACAGGGGTTGGGAAAAGATTGAAAGAGTATAACCCTGACATACGGATATCGGGGGTTCAACCCGATAGCGGTTTCCATGGAATCGAAGGGCTAAAGCATATTGAAACGGCCATCCGTCCAGCTATCTATGACGAATCGATCGTGGATGGGACATTCTTCGTTAAAACAGAAGATGCTTATGAGATGACAATCCGTCTGGCAAAGGAAGAAGGTCTATGGGTAGCCCTCCTCGGGTGCTGCTTTTTGGGCATCGCTGAGGTTGATAGAATCCATTGATTGGGGAATGATTGTGACAATATTTCCAGATGGAGGAGACCGATATTTCAGTACAGCTTTTAATATAAAAGAACGGCTCTCGGCTGAACATCCAAAGCTAAAGCCTTCACCCCCCCTAAAGGTTTAGCAGTTCGGTCGAGAGCTATCTCCCTTTGGATGGGAGAAAATAGATATGAGAATCATAGGTTTTTTTCTTATTATTGGAATCCTTTTTTCCTATGTACCCGCGTTTCCCATGGATCAATGCTCAGAGGGAAATCGTATGGGGAATATGAAGATGGATTGCGGATTTCCATTCCACTGTCCAATGATTGTCGATATAAATATCTCGGAAACTTCAAGTCTTCCTCCTAATGGTTTTTCCATATCAATAAGGACATTGTTGTTAATGGAAGAGTTAGTGCATTCTATCTTTCATCCCCCTGAATATTTAATCGCAAACTTTATTCCCCAGGGGATGGAAGGGAAGAAACAATTGGGTGCGCTCACGTAGGACTTTGGCACAAGAATTGCTGATTAAATTTATTAAATTTGCTATTTTGTAAAGATTGCTTGTTCTTTTTAATTGTGATATTGTTTCTGTATAGTTTGTAAGAAAATAATATAAGTTTTTAATTTCAAGAATTAAGAAAAAGCTCTTGGCCAAGGACCTAAGTAAAATTAGGTCCCCAAATTGCTAAAACCTTCACCCCCCTTAAGGTTTAGCCAAATAGGTCAAGAGCTTTTTTGTTTCGATTTTCGACACAGAGGGGTCTAAAAATATACGTGGCTTTAACCAATTTAAATTAAAAAGGTTTTATAAATATTGTTCCAAAATATAAGTTTTAGCTGTAGAATTAATTAACATTGAAAATGTACGGTGGTTCTCAATTTAAAATAAGGAGTTCACAGTATTTACTTATAAATGCATTTTTATTAGCTTTAAAAAATTAAATTTTCATTTCATTTTCTTACGCAGAAATATATTCATTGGGAATTGATTAATTTTTTAAGAAGGAAGGTGATGAAATGGGATTAAAGTTATTTTGTTTGGCTAAAGCAATTTTCTTCTTTTTTTTGATTTTAATGTTAATGCCTTTTCCCTCATCAGCTCAGTCAGAAAAACCACGGCTGAATGTAGATCAATTGATTGAAGAGGCGCTTCAGAACAATCCAGAAATTTCAGCGGCAAAGATAAAATGGGAGGTCTTTAAAGAAAAAATACCTCAAGCCTATGCCTTGGAAGATCCAATGTTAGGTCTCGGAATTATCAACCTTCCCACCAATTTCAGTTTCAGGAAAGAGGATATGACGATGAAAGAGATCTCCATCTCGCAGAGGTTTCCATTTCCTGGAAAGAGACCTTTGATGAAAGAGATGGCAGAAAAAGAAGCAGAGGCTGTTTTCACCGAGATTCAAGGGAAGATACACCAAATTATCAGGGATGTGAAGACTGCCTATTACGAACTCTCCCATGTTTACCGCACAACAGAAGTAGTGCAAAGAAACAAAGAGATTCTTGAGAATTTTGCTAAGATCGCTGAAACACGCTATAGCGTTGGGGAGGGAATACAACAGGACGTGCTCAAGGCTCATGTCGAGGTTTCCAAAATGGTGGACGAGTTGATTATGCTTGGCCAGAGAAAAAGGGCCCTGGAAGCAAAACTAAATGCTCTCCTCAACCGAACTCCAGAGACTCCGGTGGGCGAACCTGAGGAAGTAATTTTCAGGAAACTTCCTTTCACCATTGAAGAACTTCAGAAGATGGCGTTAGAAATGAACCCTACTCTGAAAGGGATGAAGAAAATGATCGAAGCAAAGGAAAAGGCTTATGCTCTTGCCAAGAGGGAGTATTATCCTGACTTCGGTTTCCGATTCGCTTATGGCCAGAGAGACAATGGTCCAGATATGAAACGCAGGGATATGCTCACAGGGATGATGGAGATGAACATTCCTATCTTCTATAAATCGAAACAGGATCGGAAAGTAGCAGAAACAAAAGCCGAGATCCTTGCCTCAGAGGCCCAATACCGGGCGATGAAAAATGAAATTCTTTTTATGGTTGCAGATATGAGCTCAATGATCCAGCGGGTGGAAAGACAGATTGACCTCTATAAGACGGGGATCATCCCCCAGGTAAGCCTTCAGATAAACTCAGCTATGAGTGCCTATCGAGTGAATAGGGCTGATTTTATGACCCTACTGGATAGTCAGATGACGCTCTTTAAATATGAATTGGAGTATCATCAGGCATTGACCGAATATGAAAAAAATGTTGCCAATTTAGGAGCGGCTGTTGGGAAACAATTCTTAGAAGGGGGGGGAGGGAGATGAAAAGATCGATTTATCTCATTCTTTTTTTGGTCCTGCCGTGGCTGATCTATGGATGTGGAAAGGGTAAGGAAACCAGCACCCATAAAGAACATAAACCAGAGGGGAAACAGGAAGTGAAAAAGGCGGATGACATGGAAATGAAGAACCTCTCCATAGAGTCGATCCAGAAAGAGGGTAAGATGCAAGAGGTGGCTCCTGGAACAGTTCAAATCTCCCCAGAGAAGCAGCAATTGATTGGAGTCAAATTCGGGACAGTAGAAATGAGACCTCTTGAGAAGATCATCCGAACCGTGGGAAGGGTCGATTATGACGAAAAGAGGATTGTAACTGTTTCACCCAAAATCGGGGGTTGGATTGAAGACCTTTATGTCGATTTCACGGGTAGGTTTGTCAGCAAGGGCGAACCACTTCTTACCATCTATAGCCCGGAATTAGTGTCCACTCAGGAGGAATATCTCATTGCTCTTCGAGCAAAGAAAGAATTGGCAAAAAGTCCATTTCCGGAAGTGGCAGGTAGCGGGAACTCTCTCGCAGAATCTGCGAAGCGACGTCTAAAACTCTGGGACATCAGTGACGACCAGATTAAGGCCTTAGAAGAGAGCGGTCAGGTTAAAAAGACACTTACTCTCCATTCTCCTTTCAGTGGATTTGTTCTGGAAAAGGCAGCCTATAACGGGATGAATGTGATGCCAGGGATAGCCTTATTTAAACTGGCGGACCTCTCAGTGGTCTGGCTCTATGCGGATATCTATGAATATGAACTCCCTTTCATTCGGCTGGGGCAGCAAGCTTCCGTTCAATTATCTTATATTCCTGGAGAGATATTCACTGGAAAAGCAATCTACATCTATCCTTCTCTGAATCCGGAGACTCGAACCGCAAAGGTAAGGTTTGAAATTCCAAATCCTAACGGCAAGCTTAAACCTGAAATGTACGCCAATGTGGAGATCAAGGTTCACCTGGGACAAAAACTGACCGTGCCAGAAGGGGCAGTCATCGATACTGGCCTTCGGCAGATGGCCATTGTAGATAAAGGGTCTGGCTATTTTGAGCCAAGAGAGGTGAAGGTGGGGGCCAAAGTGGAAAATTATTATGAAGTGATTAAAGGGCTTAAGGCCGGAGAACGGGTGGTCACGAGCGCCAATTTCCTCATCGACTCCGAATCGAAGTTAAAAGAGGCGGTGGGGGGAATGGCCGGTATGCCCGGGATGTAGCATGGAGGCCATGGGCAATAGCAGAGAGTTATGAGTTTGGAGTCCAGAGTTCGGAACATAAAGGCGGAACACACCAAACTCCGAACTAATCACTCCGAACTGTTTGTAATCAACGGGGGTATCAATGATCAATAAGCTGATCGAATTATGTGCCCATAATAAATTCATGGTTTTTCTTTTTATCGGGATGGCCGTATTGTGGGGATTGTATTCCATCAAGAACATTACGCTCGATGCTATCCCCGATCTTTCAGATACACAGGTGATCATCTTCTCAAAATGGGATCGCAGTCCCGACATCATGGAAGATCAGGTTACTTACCCGATCATCTCGGCGCTCCTGGGCGTTCCAAAAGTGAAAGACATTCGCGGGTTCTCTGATTTTGGCTTTTCTTATGTTTATGTCATCTTTGAGGATGGCACAGACATCTACTGGGCACGTTCACGAACCCTCGAGTATTTAAGCAATATCCTGCCTCGACTTCCTCAGGGAGTTCAGGTTGAGTTGGCCCGCGACGAAACAGCCATTGGATGGGTCTTCCAGTACGCTCTCGTTGATAAGACGGGAAAGAATGATCTTGCCCAGTTACGTTCCTTCCAGGATTGGCATCTCCGATATGCATTGCAAGCTGTGCCTGGGGTTGCTGAGGTTGCACCGATCGGCGGGTTTGTCAAGCAGTATCAGGTGAACGTAGATCCGAATCGGTTGGCGGCCTATAACATCCCCATTGACCGGGTGATAGCGGCAGTCCGGGCAGGGAATAACGATGTCGGTGGTAGGCTGGTTGAATTTTCGGGGCTCGAATACATGGTTCGTGGCCGTGGTTACATTAAGAAGGTCTCCGATATCGAAGAGATTGTGGTGGGAACGAGCAAAAGCGGTGGCACTCCAATTCTGGTTAAAAACCTGGGGACCGTCACATTAGGACCTGACATCAGACGGGGTATCGCTGAACTCAACGGCGAAGGGGAGGTCGTCGGCGGCATTGTCATCATGCGCTATGGTGAGAATGCGTTGAAGGTGATCGAGCGCGTTCGTACAAAACTCGAGGAATTAAAGCCGTCGCTTCCGCCTGGTGTCGAGATTGTGACGACTTATGACCGTGCCGATTTGATCGAGCATGCCATCGAGACACTCAAGGGGACGCTGATTGAGGAACTGATCATTGTCAGCATCGTGATCATGATCTTTCTCTGGCACATTCCATCCGCCCTCGTACCTATTATTACCATCCCCATTACGATCATCTTATCCTTTATTCCTATGTATTTAATGGGGTTGACAGCGAACATCATGAGTCTCGGTGGAATTGCCATTGCCATTGGTGCCATGGTGGATGCGGCCATTGTTGTTGTCGAACAGACACATAAAAAGCTTGAGCACTGGGACGCTGCTGGCCGGCCGGGCAGTTACAAAGATGTGGTGATCAACGCAGTCAAAGAAGTAGGTGGGCCAAGCTTTTTTGCACTTCTTGTCATCGCCGTCTCGTTTATGCCAGTTTTTACGCTTGAAGGGGTGGAGGGACGTCTCTTCAAGCCACTGGCTTTCACGAAGAATTTCTCCATGGCCATTGCAGCAGTTCTTGCCATCACACTCGATCCAGCCATCCGATTGCTTTTTACGCATATGGATCCCTATAACTTTAAACCAAAGTTTTTGTGCCGTATCGTCAATGTGTTGCTCGTCGGGAAGATCCACAGTGAGGAGACTCATCCGATCAGCCGGCCATTGATGAAGATCTATCACCCTGTTTGCGAGTTTACCCTGAGGCACAAGTGGGCTACAGTGATTGTAGCGGTGCTCATCGTGATCGCCACAATTCCAATCTTTAAAAGGCTTGGCTCCGAATTCATGCCCCCCCTCTTTGAAGGGAACCTCCTTTATATGCCGACGACATTACCAGGCATTTCGGTAACAGAAGCGCAGAAATTACTTCAGGTTCAGGACAAGGTATTGAAGAGCTTCCCTGAAGTCCATCATGTCTTCGGTAAGGCAGGCCGCGCAGAGACGGCAACCGATCCGGCACCATTCTCTATGATGGAAACAGTTGTCCTTCTCAAGCCTGAATCGGAGTGGCCTAAGGCCCCAAGATGGTACTCATCGTGGGCGCCAAACTGGCTGCAGAAAATGTTCCGGAGAGTCTGGCCGGATCATAAAAGTCCGGATGAACTGATTTATGGTCCAGGGGGCCTTGATGAAACGATGCGGTTCCCGGGTGTTACCAACGCTTGGACGATGCCCATTAAGGCTCGTGTCGACATGCTTTCGACTGGTGTGAGAACACCGATTGGCATCAAGATTATGGGTGCGGATTTAGAAAAAGTTCAACAGCTTGGTGAACATATCGAAATGGTGTTAAAGGAGGTGCCTGGCACGAAGAGCGTTTTTGCTGAGCGAACCGCGGGCGGTTACTTTCTCGACTTTACGCTCAAGCGCTCGGAATTGGCTCGCTATGGATTAACCATTGATCAGGCCAACAGCATCGTGATGTCGGCGATTGGTGGCGAGAATGTCACAACCACAATCGAAGGACGGGAGCGCTATCCGGTCAATGTCCGGTATTTCAGGGAGTTCCGGGATGATGTGGAGAAGCTTAGAAGGGTTCTTGTACCAATCCAGGCAGGTGGCGGAAGTACGCAAGGAGGAATGTCCGGAATAGGGAGTGGATCAGCGGCCACCGGGGCACTAGGAGGGGCTTCTATTCCCTTGGGACAATTGGCTGAGATCTCTCTCAAGACCGGTCCTTCCATGATTCGTGATGAAAATGGCAGACTATCTGGTTATGTTTACGTTGATTTTGACACTTCAAAACGCGACATCGGCAGCTACGTGGCAGATGCTAAAAAAGCCATCCGCGGTAACGTGCAGCTGCCGCCGGGGTACCTGCTGATTTGGAGCGGCCAGTTCGAATATATGGAGCGCGTAAAGGAACGCCTCATTATTGTCGTACCAATCACCATCTTCCTTGTCTTTCTACTCCTCTTTTTCAATACACGATCATTCACCAAGACAATGATCATTTTCCTGGCAGTTCCATTTTCAGCGGTGGGTGCGATCTGGTTTCTTTACCTTCTTGGCTATAACACAAGCATTGCAGTCTGGGTGGGTTTGATTGCGTTAATGGGGGTGGATGCAGAGACCGGAATGTTCATGCTTCTCTATCTCGACCTGGCGCATAAAGAGGCGGAGGCGAAAGGAAAGATGAGGAACTGGGATGACCTGCGGGAGGCAATCGTCGAAGGTGCCGTGAAGCGGCTTCGGCCTAAGGTGATGACAGTCGGTGTGATGTTCATGGCCTTGGTTCCGATCATGTGGTCAACAGGCGCAGGTGCCGATGTGATGAAGCGCATAGCCGCGCCGATGATCGGCGGCATATTCACGTCCTTCATCATGGAATTGGGTGTTTACCCTGCGATCTACGCCATCTGGAAATGGAACTTTGGATTGAAGAAACAATTAGGGTAAACCAGTGGCATCTCAGCATAACAAATCCCGTCTTTATCCCTTCCTGTCTGCCGGCAGACAGGTACTAAAGTGTGTGCGGGATTAGGTATTTATCTTTTATGTAGGGATGGTGGATGGAAGAACTTACTCGATGGGTCATTTTTTTAATTACCATCATTGTACTAACCAGGGCAGCAGCTCTCTTGAGCCGGCGGCTCCATATCCCCACCCTGACGATTCAACTGCTGATCGGGATTCTTCTCGGCCCCTCCGTGCTCAATCTTTTGGGAGTTCCCATGGTTTTGGGAACATGGGGAAGTCCTTCTCCTGGTCCATTCCATAGTGTTTTGAAAATACTTGGGGAGATTGGGCTAATCCAACTCATGTTTCTGGCAGGTCTTCAAGTGGATTGGCATAAGCTGAAGAAAATACTCAAACTATCTTTTTTCGTGGGTACCTGGGGATTTGTTTTGACTGCGGTGAGCGTTGCGATCATCACACGGGTGTTTGTAGATCGCTGGTCAGAAGCCCTGGCGGTGAGCGCGATCGTATCTGCCTCGAGCTTTGGAATTTCAATTTATTACCTCCGCGAAATGAAAGCCCTTGGTTCAAGGGTTGAAATCGTAGTATTGGGAGCCGTCATCTTGAGTGGTTTATTGGCAATTCTGTTGATGATTGGCAGCCAGGCCACGAACTACGCAATGATCTATGGACCATCTAAGATGGCCATTGCCGTTTCCTGGTTCTTGGGGAAGCTCATTATGTTTTTTGCTGTCGCATACTTTTTGACTTCCCGGTTTATAAAACTTGTTGCAAGGACCGGTTTTGAAAAGAGACCCCGGCAGATGCTCATTGGCTATCTTCTTTTAGTCGCTTCGTTGTATGCGTGGGCAGCGATGCATTTTGGAAGTTTTGCCGCAGTGGGTATCGCCTCCTTAGGAGGCGCACTGCTTGGAATGTCAAATTTAGGGGTAAAAGAAAGAATCTCAAAGGGGTTCGAATCCGCACTGATTTCTCTTCCTGTAGGAGTGTTATTGGTGGTGTTTGGGATGGAAGTGAATTTCAAAGAGGTAGGGGCGAATATCAATTTTTTAGCAGTGCTGTTTGTTACGGTTGTGGTTATAAAAATAATCGGATACTGGATCGCTACACGTAAAGTAGGTGAGTCATCCCGTGAACGTGTTTTGATCATGTCTGGAACTTTGCCACAAGGTGAAATGGGAATGTTGGTGGCTGCCTATTCATTTTCGCGTGGGCTTGTAGATCCCCAAAATTTCAATGTTGCAGTGATTGTTGTGGTAGTGTTGACGATGATCACACCGGTCTTGGTGAAAATTATTTTGCCTGCATGGAGTGTTCAGGGGAATCCTATGAGTGTGAAGAGGGGGTAAAATGAAATGCCGAATTTTCTATTGGCTATTGGGATTAGGCCTGTTGACAGTAACGGCTTTGGTCTTTGCTCATGAGATGACGGGTTGGGTGGCTCCTGAGGAGGCGAAGAAGATAAAAAATCCCATTAAGGCGACCAAAGCCTCTATCCAGAGAGGAAAAGAGATCTATGAAAAGAAGTGTGCTCTCTGTCACGGCATCAAAGGTGACGGGAAAGGAACTGCATCAGCGGGATTAAATCCAAAACCAACCAATTTCAAGGATTCTCATGGAGAAAAGATGACCGATGGAGAACACTTCTGGAAAATCACGACAGGGAGAGGAAGGATGGCTTCCTTCGCAAGAGATTTAACAGAAGAGGAAAGATGGTATGTGGTTAATTACATCAATACCTTCAGCAAGCATCCTTGAATTACAGAAATCAATGGATATATTAAATAAAGAGGTTTTTCATGTCTCGATTTGATATTTTGTCACTCAGTGGGAGGTGGTTTATGTGAGAAAGGTTTTTATCCTATTGATCCTGCTGGTATTTATCTCACCTGCTTATGCTGCCACAATTTATAAATGGGTAGATGAAGAAGGTATTGTGAATTATACCGATGATTACAACAAAGTCCCTACTCTCTACCTTGATCGGGTTAAAATACTGGAGTTTTTTACAGAAAAGGGACCTCCTGTACAAACCCCACAGACGACTCCAGGGATTAAAGAGGAAATCAGGACGGATATTTATGGTCGAGATGAGACCTGGTGGAGGGAAAAGGTGCGTCCGTGGAAGGAACAGTTAAAGGAAGCCACTGAAAATTATGAGAACGCACATAAAGAGTATATGGAACAGACAGAAAGATTGGAGTTCGGGAGGTTGAGCCTGACTCAATATCAAATGATTTCTTATAGGCTGGAGGTTTTAAATAAAGAGATGGAGAAGTATCAAGGGCAAATCGCTGATGCCAATGAGATGTTAAGCAAACTCTCCCAAGAGGCAACAGAGACAAAAGCTGATCCTGCTTGGTTTGAATAGGTTGATTAAATTTTTTAAAGGAGGTTTATGTGATGAAAAGATTGATTTCGGTTACAGGGGTGTTTGTTTTTTGTTTGTTTATCTTTGTGTCGGTCTCCCTAGCTCAACATTCACATGGAGGAATGTCTATGGGTACACCGATGAAGATGGATACCAAAGAAGTTCTTGTGGAAGGGGTGAAGGTTTCTTTTCAGATCATGGCCAATGATGAGCATCAGAAGATGTTAAAGGACATGAAGATGAAAGAGGATATTGAACCTGGTACCACCCACAATATCACAGTGATCCTGAAGGATGAAAAGACTCAAAAAGAGATCACGAATGCCCAGATCAATATGAAGGTGATTGATCCGAAAGGGAAAGATCAAATCAAGGCTTTGAAATTTGAAGAGGCCATGAAAAGTTATGATGCCTATTTCAACCTTCCTGAAAAAGGAAAATATCAGATGATGATCCTTTTTAAAGTCGGAGAGCAAAAAAAGACGGCTGGGATATACTACGACGTAAAATAAAATTGCAGATTTCAAATCGCAGATTGCAAATTGAAAAATCTGAAATCTAAAATCTAAAATCTAAAATCTAAAATCTGAAATTAACAGTTAAAGGGTTTTTCATGGAATCGAAAAATCCAGAAAAGAATTTAGAGCGCATAGACCTTCCTATCACAGGAATGTCCTGTGCCAGTTGTGCGTTAAAGATTGAGAAAGGGTTGGCCGAGGTTGAAGGTGTTTATCAGGCCAACGTCAACTTTGCAGCGGAGAAAGCCACGGTCTTCTTTCATCCTGATCAGACGGATGTTTCCCATTTAATCGACAAGGTCAAGGACCTGGGCTATGGGGCAAAAGTGGAGAAGGTGGTTCTTCCCATTCAAGGGATGACTTGTGCCTCTTGTGTGAACAAAGTAGAAAAGGCGTTGAGTTCTTTAAAAGGAGTGGTTCATGCGAATGTGAACTTCGCCACAGAAAGAGCATCGGTTGAATATATACCTGAAGAGGTGTCGATCAGGGATCTTAAGAAAGTTGTTGAAGAAGCTGGTTATAAGGTTCTCGAAGTGAAAGAAGAGGATATCGTTGAGAAAGAAAGGCTTGCGAGAGAGGCAGAACTTTCCCGATTAAAATTGAAATTCATTTTAGGGGCAATCCTCCTCGCTCCCATCCTCATGCTCATGTATGGGGCCTCGCTCCTTGAGAGAGGGTTCGGCCTTTCAACGCAGACGAATTTCTTCATTCAATTCTTATTGGCCACTCCTGTCCAATTCTGGGTGGGCCGGCAGTTTTATGTTGGCTTCTGGAAGGCGGCCAAACACAAGACCAGCGATATGAACACATTGATCGCTGTTGGAACCTCGGCAGCTTATCTCTATAGTCTGATCGTGACTTTTGTTCCTCACCGGATCATGGTCAAAGGTCTAATGATGGATGTCTATTTTGATACCTCTGCGGCCATCATCGTCCTCATTCTTCTCGGAAGATTTTTGGAGGCGAGGGCGAAAGGGAAGACTTCAGAGGCGATTAAAAAGTTGATTGGTCTTCAACCTAAGACAGCTAGGATCATCCGAAATGGAAACGAGGTGGATATTCCGGTTGAAGATGTGGCTGTGGGCGATATCGTTATTGTCCGTCCCGGTGAAAAAATTCCGGTAGATGGAATTATCAAGGAGGGTTACTCCTCTGTCGATGAATCCATAGTGACGGGGGAATCCTTACCCGTTGAGAAGAAGATAGGAGACTCTGTTATCGGCGCAACGATTAATAAGACTGGAACATTTAAATTTGAAGCGACCAAGGTTGGAAAAGATACGGTTCTTTCCCAGATTGTACGGCTGGTTCAAGAGGCTCAGGGATCGAAACCTCCGATTGCCCGGTTGGTCGATGTGATTGCCAGTTACTTTGTTCCGGTTGTCATCTCCATAGCAATCATCACATTCATCGTCTGGTATATCTTCGGACCTCATCCGGCACTCACCTATGCTTTTCTCAATTTCGTTGCAGTCCTCATCATCGCCTGCCCTTGCGCTCTGGGATTGGCAACTCCCACTTCAATCATGGTGGGAACAGGGAAAGGCGCAGAAAATGGAATTTTGATTCGAGGGGCTGAGGCTTTGGAGACAGCGCATCAATTGAATACCATTGTTTTGGATAAGACTGGAACCTTGACTAAAGGGGAGCCTTCTGTAACGGATATCATTGAGTCGGAGAGATTTAATAAGAGAGAAATCTTAACCTTGGCGGCCTCAGCCGAGAAAGGATCAGAACATCCCTTGGGTGAGTCAATCGTTAAAAAGGCAAAAGAAGAGAATTTAAGCCTTTTGGATTCGAAAAACTTCCAAGCCATTGCAGGACTCGGCATCGAGGCGACGGTCGATTTAAAAAGAGTCCTCCTTGGAAATTTAAGGCTGATGGAAGAAAAAAAAGTGAGTTTAAACGGTTTATCTAATAAAGCAGAACAGCTTTCCAATGAAGGAAAGACCTCTATGTTTTTGGCAGTAGAAGGGGAAATGGCCGGGATTATTGCTGTAGCAGATACATTAAAGGAGAATTCAAAGAAAGCCGTGGAAGCCCTTCATCAGATGGGATTGGAAGTGGTGATGCTCACCGGAGATAACCAACGAACCGCCAAAGCTATCGCGGATCAGATTGGAGTTGACCGGGTCCTGGCAGAAGTTCTTCCTGAGATGAAAGCAGAAGAAATCAGGCGGCTTCAATCGGAAGGTAAGAAGGTTGGGATGGTGGGGGATGGCATCAATGATGCGCCTGCCTTGGCACAGGCCGATGTAGGGATTGCGATTGGAACTGGAACCGATGTAGCGATGGAGTCTTCGGACATCACTTTGATCGGCGGGGATTTAAGAGGGATCGTGACTGCCATCGCATTAAGTAAAGCGACCATTCGGAATATCAAACAGAACCTCTTCTGGGCTTTTGCTTACAATACAATTCTCATCCCTGTGGCCGCAGGAGTTCTTTTCCCATTTTTCGGCATCCTACTTAATCCCATCTTTGCAGCAGGGGCCATGGCGTTTTCATCGGTCACCGTAGTCTCAAATGCACTTAGGCTCCGGAGGTTCAAATCTCCCATGTTAGTATGATCTTCAAAATATATCGAATCTTTGAAAGGAGGATAACGTGACAAAGTTTTTTGATGACAACTCATTATCGATCGGCAACACCCCAATGGTTAAGATCACCAGAATGGCTCAAGGACTCAAAGCCACCATCCTTGGCAAGATCGAAGGCCGTAACCCTTCTTATTCGGTGAAGTGTAGGATAGGGGCGAGTATGATCTGGACAGCAGAAAAGCAAGGACTACTCAAACCCGGGATGGAGATCATTGAGCCGACAAGCGGAAATACAGGCATTGCATTGGCTTTTGTGGCTGCTGCAAGAGGATATAAACTGAACGTCACCATGCCCGAGACTATGTCCATGGAAAGGCGGAAAGTCCTTGCTATTCTTGGGGCAAATATCATCCTTACACCCGGAGCTAAGGGAATGAAAGGGACGATCGAAGAGGCCGAACGGATTGTGGCATCAAGTCCTAACTACTATATGCCCCAACAGTTTAAGAATCCTGCCAACCCGGAAATCCATTTCAAGACCACAGGTCCAGAGATCTGGGAACAGACAAACGGTGGAGTAGATGTGCTTGTTTCAGGAGTGGGCACAGGAGGTACCATCACGGGTGTGTCACGATATATTAAAGGAGAAAAGAAGAAAAAGATTATTAGTGTTGCTGTTGAACCAGTGGAGAGCCCTGTGATTACACAGCGCCTTGCTGGAAAGGAACTCAAGCCCGGGCCTCATAAGATTCAGGGAATCGGTGCCGGGTTCATCCCAGACACTCTGGACTTGTCTATGGTGGATCGCGTGGAACAGGTCACCAGCGAAGAGGCGATTGAACATGCCAGACGGCTTGCCCGTGAAGAAGGAATTCTTTCGGGTGTCAGTTGCGGCGCAGCGATTGCAGTCGCTCTTAGACTTGCGAGAAGCGATGAGTTCAAAGGAAAAACCATCGTCGCAATTCTCCCTGACTCGGGCGAACGTTATCTCAGCGGGCCTCTTTTCGAGGGGGTTTTTGACGAAGCCGGCCTTCCAAGGATATAACACAAAATCTTGGCACACCTTGGTCTTGGGCACTACAAATTTAATTTAAGAAGAGGAGGTTGCCATGGAAAAAGTTAAGGGATACGCTTTTACTACGGTTTTGAACACCTCTTACGAAGATGCAATCTCCAAGGTCGCAGATGCTTTAAAGGAAGAGGGCTTCGGGGTTCTCACGGAAATCGATGTTAAGGCGACCTTGAAGAAGAAATTAGGTATAGATTTCAGGAAATATGTGATTCTCGGGGCTTGTAATCCACCCTACGCCCATCGGACCCTTCAGGCCGATCTCGATGTGGGGCTCCTCCTTCCGTGCAATGTGATTGTCTACGAAACAGATGACAAAAAGGCATATGTTTCTGCTCTCAATCCGGTATCTGCTTTGGAAGTTATTAAAAACGAAGAACTGAGAAAAATTGCCAAGGAAGTTTCGGAAAAATTGAAAAGAGTTGTCGACAAAGTTTCGAAAGGATGAAAGGGGGACACGACAATGGTTTGTGGAAAGAAACTCATCTCAAGAAGCTTTTTAATTTCGGTTCTTATTTTCCTCATCACTCTTTTCAGCACAGAGCAACTTTTTTCTGCTGCATTGACTGAGGAGGAAAGAAATAATATTGCGGTCTATGAGAAGGTAGCGGACGGGGTTGTTAATGTCACCAGTACCGCCATCCAGATGGATTTTTTCTTCAACGCTTTTCCAACTCAAGGATCTGGATCCGGCTCCATCATCGATACGAAAGGTCATATCCTGACCAACCATCATGTTGTGGCCGATGCTCAAAAATTAGAGGTGACCTTGGCAGATGGATCGAAGTGGCCTGCCAAATTAGTTGGGTCAGATCCGGATAGCGATCTTGCAGTGATCAAGATTGACGCCCCTAAGGAGAAGTTGAAGGTCGTCCCCATGGGAGATTCAAAGAATTTAAGAATCGGACAGAAAGTCCTTGCCATCGGCAATCCTTTTGGCCTGCAGAGGACATTGACCACAGGAATTGTGAGCTCTCTCGGCCGGACCATCCGGTCCGACGTTGGGACGTTAATTGAAGATGTTATTCAGACCGATGCTGCCATCAACCCGGGAAACTCTGGAGGCCCGCTTCTCAACTCTGATGGAGAAATCGTGGGAATTAATAGTGCTATCATCAGTCCATCTGGTGGAAGTGTGGGGATTGGTTTTGCCATTCCGGTCAATACAGCAAGACGAGTGGTCCCAGAACTCCTTTCAAAAGGTTATGTGACCTATCCCTATATAGGTGCTACCATCCAGTCTCTCATCCCTGAGATGGCAAAGTATCTTAAGCTTAAAATAGAACGAGGAGCAATGATTTCGGAAGTGGTAAAGGGTGGCCCCGCTGATAAATCCGGTCTGAAAGGAGGAAATCAGAAAGTTCAGGT
Source organism: Thermodesulfobacteriota bacterium (assembly GCA_049513055.1). Lineage (GTDB taxonomy): Bacteria > Desulfobacterota > BSN033 > BSN033 > UBA1163 > UBA1163. The sequence goes on along the minus strand of JBEKWN010000020.1, from coordinate 15,514 downwards.
TGGGAACATGATTGTGCTTATGGGTGGAGATATTGTGGTGAAAGCGGATCAAAAAGAGGTAAAGACCAATGATGAGCTAATCCATTATATCCGAGAAAAGAAACCTGGAGATACGATCCTTCTCAAAGTGTTTCGAAAAGACAGTCTCATAGACGTGAAGGTGACCCTCGGAGAAAGACCGAGGAAGAGGTAAGGGAATGGATGGAATGTTGGTTCAATGGGGATGGCGAGATTATGGCATGGGGCCAGGAATGATGTGGGGTTGGTGGGGCATGGGTTGGATATTTATGATCATCTTCTGGGGCCTCTTCGTCTTAGGTTTGATCTTTCTCATCCGATGGCTTGTTGGAATGACAAAAGGGACAAGGGTTGAAGAGTCCGCCCTGGATATTCTGAAGAAACGCTACGCCCGCGGGGAGATTGATAAAGAAGAGTTTGAACAGAAGAAAAAAGATCTTCTGTAATAATCTTCACCAAGTGCCCCGTGACTTTCTTGGAATAATGCCCAACTCTTTAATCGTCATCCGACTATTCTAACACAATTTTGGCTTCCAAATTCGTTCGGAACGCAGCCACAGCAAGAAGGATCGTTTTCCCAATTCCCATCGACAAGAAAGCGATACTCGTATGTCCCCGGCTTTAGAGAGAGGGCTGTTTTCCATATCCCCTTCTTGTCCTTTTTCATCGGGTTCGCGCTGGAATCCCAATTATTAAAGTCTCCCGTTAAAAAAACTTCCTGGGCTTCTGGCGCCAAAAATTCGAATTGGGCCTTCTTTGTCAGAACCTTTGTCTTTGTTTTCTTTCCTGTAGTTTTCTCACCTATCATGTATCTGCCTCCTTAAGTTTATATCAGGTTATAAAAGTGAATGTTTATCCATTAGAAATGAAGGGAATCAAAAAATGTTGATTCCCTTCATTTTACTATCTATCTCTGGAAAAAATTTAAATTACTTTGCCTTTACATGGCACTGGGTGCAACCAGTTGGACCAGCAGGTTTGTTGGCCTTCTTTGCTTCATCATGGCAAGCCTTGCAGGTGTTATGAAAGGCATCCTTTGCTGTAAGTGCCTTCCCCTCAGCACCAGCCTTATGGCACTCCATGCACTTTTTGCCAGAGGTTTCACCTTGTTTCCAGGTGTGGTGGCATTTCAAACAGTCGATCTTCAATGTTTCACTATGCTTCTTATGAGCGAATGTGACTTTCCCCATAGAAGCGTCAAAGACAATTTCGTCTTTGGCAGCGAAAGCACCCGTAACCATCAGACTGGAAAGCACAAAACCTACAAGGACTACCATACTAAGCAACCTTTTCTTCATCTCTTTTCAATTCCTCCTTTTTTAGGGATTTTTAGGTAATATGGATGATTTTTGAAGTTAATTTATCGTAAAATAATGTACGGGAGTTTTCAATAGTCAAATAATATTTAGATAATGTTTGAGACGCTTATCATGAAAGATCGGCGAATTTTGTTGGCAAAGAGTGGGATGGGCTCGAATTGATCAAAAGTTTTATTTAGATGACCCATACAGATGGCTGTGGACCAGCTACCACTTCACCAACCCTAGCCACAGCCTCAATACCTGTTCTTTTCAATTCAGTGATGAGCCGATCGGCCTCAGTAGAAGGAACAGAAAGCAGCAGCCCCCCGGATGTCTGAGGATCGAAGAGTAGCTCTTCCTCCTCTCTGGAAAGTTCCTTGATTTTCTTAAAAAACCCTTCAGCCAGTTTTCTGTTGGCCTTGTTGCTTCCTGTTGTTTCGCCCCTGCGATACATATGAAGTGCATTGGGGTAGAAAGGAAGTTTGTCATAGAAAAGATTGATCTGGAGTCCACTTCCTTTTGCCATCTCCAGAAAATGGCCGACGATGCCAAAACCCGTTATATCGGTGCACGCATGGATATCAAAATTCAAGGCAATTTCTATGGCTCTCTTGTTGAGAGAAGCCACTTCGGGGAGAAGGACTTCTAAATCACGCCAGGGCAGTTTTTTGGAACGGCAGGCATTAAACAAAACTCCTGTACCAATAGGTTTGGTCAGGATCAAAACATCCCCTTCTTTAGCGCCGCAATTAGTAAGGATGCGATCAGGATGAACCACCCCTGTAACGGCCAGGCCATACTTGGGTTCATTGTCATCAACCGAGTGTCCACCAGAAATGGAAGCACCTGCCTCAAAAACCTTATCGCATCCTCCCCGGAGTATCTCTCTTAATATGCTCATATCAAGTTTTTTAATCGGAAACATTACAAGATTCAGGGCTGTTAAAGGTTTGCCTCCCATGGCATATACATCCGACAATGCATTTGCCGCCGCAATCTGCCCAAACCAGTAAGGGTCATCAACGGGCGGCGTAATAAAGTCCACGGTGCTGATGAAGGCAATATCATCTGACAGACGATAAACTGCTGCATCATCACAGGTCTCAAACCCTACCAGGAGATTGGGGTCCTGTGCTGGATGCAGTGTCTTGAGTGCATCCGACAGATCTGTCGGACCAATTTTCGCAGCTCAACCGCAGGTGCGGGAGAGTCCTGTTAAAGTCTTCTTTTTCCTGAAGAAAGTCATCCTGTCCTTCCAATGTGTTTATTAAATTCAGACCACCCAGGCATCTTGGATGTTTTTCATAAGCCAGTCACCTCCAGCCAATTCTGCCCAGTCGTATTTGTCACTGCCGGTGGCTCCAAAATATTCAGCACAGGGTGGGCAAACTCCAAACCAGCCACCTTTTTCATTAATTTTTTTCATAATTTCAAGGGCATTTCCGAATTTTTTGTATATGGGGGACTCTATCCTCTCTGTCCTTTTCTTGTGGACCAGATCAGCGCCTTCGAGCGTCATCCAGACATAAACCTTTCCCAATCCCTTATCGGCAACCGTTTGAGCCATGAGAAGGCCAAAAATGGCTCTGTTGGGATCATTGCCACCGTGCGTGATGACAATAACATATTTCCCCTTCTTCTCTTCTGCGAAAGATTGTCCTCCCATCATTGAGCCAAGGCCTGCTCCAAGCACTTTGAGAAAATCACGCTTGTTCGTTCCTTCGCCATCTTCCACCATTCTCTTTCCCTCTTTCTCTTTCATTTGTGTTTCCTCCTTTCAAAAGTCGCCTGCTCTGTTTCGACTTAAAAATTAAAAAAGATAATTCCTTGTATGTCAAATTGGAATTTTCAATAATAATTCCTTTAAATATCAAGATTTCTTATAAAGCATTTAAGGTTCTTAAACTTGAAAATAAGTAATAAAATTTGCGGTGACTTTGATTTAATCTTAAAATAATTTTTAATGAACAAGTCTCTCTGAGATATCAATGAAAGAACAATTCTATATCCAATGGCATATCACCAATCTTTGTAATCTTCGTTGCAAACACTGTTACCAAAACGATTTTTCGGAGAAGAGTGATCTGGATTGGGCAGGGCTTAAGAAGGTGTCTGATAATCTCCTCAATACATTGATGAAATGGGACAAAACAGCTTGCATCCATCTCACGGGTGGCGAACCCTTATTAAAACCTGAGCTATTTCCCCTCCTCAGTGATTTAGACCAACAATCAATGGTTGAAGAGTTGGGAATTATTACCAATGGTCTCCCCATTGATCAAGAGATGATAAGAAAATTATCCAGCTTTTCAAAATTAAAGAAGATAAAGATTTCTATGGATGGAACCGATGCAGAGACGAATGACTCTATTCGCTTGAAAGGAACTTTTGATAAGGTGATGCGAAATCTTTCATTGATCAAGAATGAAAAGAGATTTGAAGTCATGTTGATGTTCACTGTGATGAAAAAGAATTTTAGGAACCTCCCCTCACTCTTCAAACTCTGTCAGGATTTAGGCATCGATGGATTGATCATTGAACGGTTCATTCCCTTGGGCAAAGGGAAAGAGATCTTGGGAGAGGTACTTAGTAAGGAAGAGTGGAAAGAAATGATAGGGATGCTCTTAGATTTTTTCCCAACCGAAGGAGAAGACCATTCCTTTATTCCTTATCAAGCCTTTCAGATCAGTTTTAGTGGAGAGGAACCCGAGTTACTGGGGGCTCCTTGTGTCATAGGAGTGGATGGTCTTTGCATTATGCCGGAAGGAAGTGTTTTCCCTTGTCGAAGGTTTCCCATTTCAATTGGGAACCTTTTGTATCAATCATTGCGAGAGATATGGGAAAAATCAGAACTCTTGGAGAAGTTGAGGAGAAAGGAAAATCTCAAAGGCAAGTGTGGAAGCTGCCAGATGAAAGATTGCCGGGGTTGCCGAAGTTTAGCCCTTGCTTTGACCGGTGACTATCTTGAGGAAGATCCCCATTGTTGGCATCATGATGTGTAGTATAGACTATTGTTAAAACCAAAACTTACCTTGCCAGACATCGTCAGGATAAACTCCTGACCTGAAATATCCAAAAAAAGAGCCATTTCTGGCTCTACCATTTTCTCTATAAACTCCGCCATCTTAACTCCTATACTTGGGCCTCTTGTTCGATTCAAGGACCTTTTTTCTGATGCGCACGGATAGTGGGGTCACCTCAACCAGTTCATCTTCTTTAATAAACTCGATGGCCTGCTCAAGGCTAAGAATCTTAGGTGGAATGAGCTGCAAGGCTTCGTCCGACCCTGCTGCCCTCATGTTGGTGAGTTTCTTTTCTTTGGTCACATTGACATCAAGATCGTTCTCTCTTGAATTCTCACCAATCACCATTCCTTCGTAGACAGGTGTATTCTCTTTGACAAAGAGGGTTCCTCGGGGCTGGAGGTGATAAAGCGCATACGTGGTCGTCTTTCCTGGTCGGTCCGCAATCAGGGTTCCGGTAGATCGCTTTGTAATAGGGCCATGCCACGGCTCATAACCATCGAACAGGTGATTGAAGAGCCCTGTCCCTCTTGTATCGGTGAGAAACTGGGAGCGAAAGCCGATCAGACCTCTGGATGGGATCCTGAATTCAATGCGAACCCTTCCGTGGCCATTGTTGTTCATCTTCTGCATCTTGCCTTTCCGGATTCCAACCTGTTGTGCCACAATCCCTAAAAATTCTTCCGGGACATCGATGACAAGATGCTCCATGGGCTCTTGAAGAATGCCGTTCATGTTTTTGGTAATGCTCTCCGGCATCGACACAGAGAGCTCATAGCTTTCCCTCCTGATCATCTCGATCAGAATCGCAAGCTGCAGTTCTCCTCGTCCCATCACCTTGAAAGAATCTGTGGAATCAAAGTCAACCCTGATGGACACATTATACAGGAGTTCCTTTTCAAGCCGGTCCCTCAGGTTTCTCGAAGTAACATGCCTTCCGTCCTGGCCGGCAAAAGGCGACGTATTCACCGAAAAAACCATGGAGATAGTGGGCTCATCCACCGCAATTCTCGGAAGGGGCTCCGGATTTTCAAGATCGGCAATGGTATCACCGATATTAATCCCTTCAATCCCGGCTAAGGCAACGATATCACCTGCCCGGGCCTCTTTGATCTCTGCTCGTTCGAGCCCCTGAAATCCATAGAGCGATGTCACCTTCGTCTTGACCGGGTCCCCTTTTCCGTTGATCGTCGATACCCAATCCCCGACTTTGACCGAGCCTGAGAAGATCCTCCCGATGGCAAGCCTGCCCACGTAATCGTTATAGTCGATGTTGGTGACCAGGAGCTTCAAAGGCCCTTCTTCATCCCCTTCAGGCGGCGGAACGGCCTGAAGGATGAGCTCAAACAGGGGCTGAAAGTCTTTGGTATTCTCATCAGGATGGAGTTTTGCAATCCCGAGTTTTGCGTTGGTGTAGACAATCGGAAATTCAAGCTGTTTCTCCGTGGCATCGAGGTCAATAAAGAGATCATAGACCTCGTTGAGCACTTCTTGGATCCTCGCATCAGACCGGTCTATTTTGTTAATCACAAGAATGGGAGGAAGATTAAACTCGAGGGCCTTTTTCAGAACGAATCTTGTCTGGGGCAAAGGGCCTTCTGAGGCATCGACGAGGAGCAGCACGCCATCCACCATCTTGAGCGTCCTTTCCACCTCCCCGCCGAAATCGGCATGACCTGGCGTATCGACAATATTGATCTTGACTCCTTTATATTCGATCGCCGTATTCTTTGCTATGATCGTAATACCCCGCTCCCGCTCTAAGTCAATATTGTCCATCACCCTATCCTGGACTATCTCGTTCAAACGGAAAGTACCTGACTGCCTGAGCAGGCCATCGACGATCGTTGTCTTTCCATGATCCACATGGGCAATCAGGGCAATGTTTCGCAAATCTTCGCGTTTCATAAATAAACCCTGTTAGAAATTCCAGTCGTTACGACTCGAAACCGAGCGGAGCATTAAACCCCGCCGGAATTATTCTAAAACTAACCCCACTGCAGAGCAACGGACCATTATTTCTAACGGGGTAAAGTCCGTCAACAGTATGGATATTTTCAATCCCTGCCTGCCGCAAGCAGGTGAAATCTACAATCCGACCTGGAATTTGCTGGTCTCTCTTCAGGGCCCCTCGAATGGTTCCTGTGCTAATCCTCAGAGTCGACCTTCTCATCCATCTCAGGGAGCCAGTTCTGGATAATTTCTATGATCCGTTTTGCCTGCTTGGCAGAGGAAATATTGAATTTTGACTGAGGCATAAACTTTCCGCCCCGTTTTTGATAGCGGACTACTCGAATCTTCTTGGGTCCGAATTCGCCGGTTTTTTTGTCAAGATCCCGGTACATAAACATGACCGTGGACCAGGCCCCGCTGGTGAGAACTTCCTTCTTCACCTGCTTGACCATATATTGCCCGTTGTCATCCTTCCAATCTATGCTGATTTCATCAATGGTCTCTGCCATTCGTCCCCTTTCGTAAAATCGCTTCTCTGAACCGTTGGGGTTACATTGGATGTTGCTTTCCTAGGGTGTTTCTTGAAAGGGTATTTGCCGTTCCCTCTCCCTTTGCGTCTCGAGATATTCTGGAGGTCAGGGATGTTGCCATGCCACATGGGATCAATACGATTCATCTTAAAGAGGGATTTCAAGTCCCCCAATTCCTGATCGGTCACAAAGGTCATGGCAATGCCTGACCGCCCCATTCTTCCGGTCCTTCCTGTCCTGTTGATGTAGGATTCCAGGCCGCAAGGATAGTCATAATTAATCACATGACTGACATGACTGAAGTCGAGTCCCCGACCGGCAATGTCCGTGGCAACCATGAAGGTAATCTCATTTCGGCGAAAACGCTCGAAGATCGATGTTCGCCTCGATTGCTCCAGACCTCCGTGGATATACTCTATCGATTTAAATTCTCCTTCCAACTTCCTGATCAGTTTCTTACCGTGATGTCGTGAATTGCAAAAGATGATGGCCTGGGAGATCTCCTCTTTTTTTAGGTATTCGATCAGGGCATTGAGCCGATCACGTTGCCCCGTATACTGAAAATGGTGAACAAGACTCTGTGGAGCCACCTGTTCCTTATTTAATTCCACTCTGACGGGTTCTTTCAGATAGGTCCTGATTAATCGATCGATCTCTTCGGGCATCGTCGCTGCAAAAAACAATGTCTGGTGCTCGTGGATCAGACAGGACATGATAAAGTCTATATCTTCAATGAAACCCATTTTCAGCATCTCGTCCGCTTCATCCAGAACGAGCGTGCGAACACAGGAGAGATCGATCGACGTGGTATTATATAGGAAATCGATCAGTCGTCCAGGTGTGGCTACGAGGATATGGACACTGTCGCTTAATTTTGCTTTTTGAACCTCCATCGAGAATCCGCCAAAGACGGCAAAGGGAGCGACCTCTGCAAGTCTCGAAATTTTATTGATCTCTTCCACATATTGAAGTGCCAGTTCACGGGTAGGGACCAGGATGAGGGCCTGGATGGCATTGAGCGAAGGATCGATCATCTGGACCAGTGGAATACCGCAGGCCGCTGTTTTACCGGAGCCGGTCTCTGCCCGGGCCAAAAGATCCCTGCCGCTCAGGATAGGAGAGAAGGTCTTTTCCTGGATGGGCGTTAAATCCTGATAACCCATGTCAGTCAGAGCCTTCAGAATCTCTGGTTTTAAATTCAAATCTGAAAATTTCATCGTCAATCCTTAAATAACTCGGTCAATATTGAACAGAATTATTCCTTTCTTTTTTTTACGCCAAACTAATGATTTCCACGATTTCACGCGACTTAGAGGTAAATAATGGTTAAATCACGCAGAAATGGATTGGAAGACTCAGTATGGGCTTGCCTCTTTCTCATAGATCGCGGGAAATACTCCCCCCATCATCGAGGAGGCTTCTATTTATATTTATTTAATTATATATCAGTTTAAACCGAAAAGCAAGAAAATCACTTACCTACATATTATCCCTCGAAAGTGCGTCAGTATAGATTCAGATTTCGAAATCAATCAGCCGGCAATCGTAAGGAAGATGTTTTGATTCTAATAAAGAAGTATTTAGTGCTCTCCTTGAGATGATCGAAGGGTTCGGCCGTCATGAATATAAGTAAAAGTTTGTCTGTAGTCATTTGGGTCACCTGCATAGGCGGATATATTATTAAAGGTTTCCTATTCCAATTGGGAACCTTTTGAATGATTTCTTGAAACAGATTTGGGAAAAGTCAGAACTCTTGGAGAAATTGAGAAGGAAAGGGAACCTCAAAGGTAAATGCTGAAGATGTAAGATGAGAGATTGCAGAGGGTGCCGAAGTTTAGCTCTTGCCTTGACCGGTGAGTTCAACTACAAGTCTACACTTCGATGCACGCAGGGAGGTTGACGATTACCAATGGAAAGTGTGAACGGCTAAATCAGCGGGGCGAGATTCGCCTCTATCACCTTCTCGGTGCTTTGATTTCCAAAATCAGCAGCGTTGGCGATTGCAAAAAACGCTGTCGCTGAAAGTTTTTGTTCGGCTTTTTTCACTCATGAGCGAGACACGCTATTACCAGTGTTCGGATAAAGCCAGGCCATAAAAAGTCGCGTCAGCTGGGGCATCAGAACCCAAGTGAGCAGGATGACCATCAATGCGCCAATAATGAGCGAGCTTACAGAGATTGGCCAGCCACCGATCCAATTTCCAACCGTTACGCCTAACAGCAGGCTGGCTGGGTAAACTCCCAACAACGTCATGATGGCCATTTTCCAGCGAGGCGGGGGCACGATGGCCCGTTGGCCCGGTAGCGTGAACCACGTCTCCAATCCGCTCAGGCGTTCGTATCGCGGCTCGCCTTCGACCAGTCCGGCTACCGTTTGCTTCCATTCGTCAAACAGCGGCGAACGGTAGAACTCATCGCGCGCTTCTGCATCCTCGAATCGTCGCAGGATGCCGTATTCTCGCGCCCCCGAGCCAGGTACGGGTCGCAAAATGTGAACGCCGAGCTGACCCGGGAGGTGGAGCGAACGCTGGACAAAATCGTGAAGCGCCCGCTCGAACTCTTCCTCGCAGCCTGCCTTGACGGTGCGGGTGACAGCGACAGATACGGGTTCATGATTGCTCATACAATTCCTCTCCTCAAAAAATTAGCCTTGGGCATAGGTTGACTGCATTGACGTAAGTACCGTCGCCAGGAGGCTGCTCTCAGTCCAAAGAATTCCCTATTTTATTACCGGACTCATTTTCAGTTCAAACGCGGCTTTGAATCGGGTCAAGGAGCCCGGGCATATAAGGATATTATCGTTTTCAAAACTTGTAAGTCCCCCATACGGAGAAATAATTTACGTCTTTCCCGGGTCCACTCTCCCGCAGAAAAGGACCGGCAAAGAAGTAGGTGTAGGCGCCCGCAAGCGTGATATGACGGTCGATGCGCCACTCTGCTCCTGATGAGAGGGCGCTCCCGATGTAGCGGGCATGGCTCGTAAGTCCTGACCGGACAAGGTTGACCGCGACCCCATAGATACCGTCGTTCAGGTTTTGGCGCCAGAAGAAATCCCAGTCAACATTAAACGATATCCGTTCGGTAACATGAAGTAAAAGAGACGGGTGGAGATCGATAAAATTTGCAGGACCGATCAGGTCGGTTTCATTGAAGTACGCTCCTTTGGGAAAGAGCGCGTTGAAAGTCTGGAGGTTCCGGTCCTTGGGATCTCGATCACCACTTGCAATGTCCGCCTTTAGACCAATCCGCGGGCGAAAGGGTAGTTTCTGAAAAGTGTATCCGGTGTCAGAGGCGGCCGTCCAGGCCCGGATATCGCCTCTACCGAATTTGCCCCACTGAAAAACAAATTCGAAGTTGTAGTCCCACGACTCGATCTGCCCCCACAGCCTCGTTCCCACGGATTGTCTCTGCTCATCGGCAGTCCCTTGATTGAAATGTGCTTGTTTCCGATCAAGGCTGAAGAAATAGAGATCGACTTTTCCTCCCGGAAGAACCGGAAGCGGCGCTACGCCGTAAAACCCCCAGAATAAGCGCTTGGGATCAGGCTCGTCATCGAAAATCCCAGTATTGGTCTCAACAGGTCTGGTGACAAACCCATCCACACGCCAAGCACGGGCATCTAAGGTTAATCGCACACCATCAAAGCTCTGACGTACATTCGGACTCTCTCTAACCGAAACAAGACGGGACGACCCGTATGTCATTTCTTGGCGCCCGGCACGCAGAGTGAGTGATCCGATGTTTCCAACCCCTGTTGATACGTCCAGGAAGGCTTGGTTCACATCTAATACATCCTTGTCTGGCGGACGAGGCCCCCCATTCCTCTCATCTTCCAGTCCACTCTTAAGTTGGGCGAAGAAACGCAAATTCGGACCGAGATGAAGATCGATATGCAGCATGTACCGTTGAAGCAGGTAGCCGTTTTTATCCTGCGGCCCCTGGCCCCAGTTGAAATTGTCAAAATACTCGTATCGCTCCCGTACTTCGCCTCCCACCGAGAGGTACCAGTCGCCCTTATTATTGAATGGAACATATTTGATGATATCCCATAGATCAGTGCGACGGGTTGGGTCACGCAGATAGCTGTAATCTTCTTCGTATCTAAGCTGCTGGTATGGGGGAGGTGAGGGCAACTGCTGTGCTTCGACAAACCATGGATTTAGCAGAAAAATAAGAACTGTAACCACAATAACAAGAGATGTACGGAGCAATTTAGCAAAGGTGTCGAGACCGATTGCCCTGCACATCTCTGATTACTCCTGTCGTGTATTTAGAAGACAAAGCAGTCGCACCCTAATCTCCATAATTCTCCGGAGGGACTCACCACAAACGGGTGTCCATGACTCTCGTGTGCGTGTAAATACGGCGAGGTATCCAGAGCCAAAGAAGCGGAACGGTAATAACCGCCGTATGTCTTAGCTGGCGACCAATCAGGGCTTGCGGATAAAGGGGTTAGGTTACTGAAATCACCTGCCCCGTAAACGACTTTGCCGTCGGCCATCGTTAACAAAGATTCAATGCGCTTTATGTTCTTCCTCCACCGAAAAGTAGTCGTCAGAGAGCACAACAATGTCCGCTAACTTTCCCTCTTCAATCGAGCCCTTTTCCTTTTCTTCGTTGGAGAACCACGCGCTCCCAACGGTATAGAGTCGCAGCGCCTCCATCCGATCGATACGATTTGCCTGAGGATAGAGGACGGTTCCTCCAACTGTCTTACCACTCGCCAGCCAGTAGAGTGCGGCCCATGGGTTGTAGCTCGCCACCCGGGTTGCATCGGTTCCGGCCCCTACCGGGATGCCCGTCTCCATTTTCTTGGTATTTCGTTTCCATGATGGTCTGCTCCTTTCTTGTTGTTAGAATATGGTCGAGGTGCCCTATACCTTGGCAAACCCATGTACGAGTTTAGAAGGCAAAACAATCGCAGCCCAGACCCCAGAAATCGCTGTAGCGGGGAGCGGCGGCCTTTTTGCCGACCAGGAGTTGATGGGCAGCATGGAGACAGCCGTGCGCATGGCACTCAGCGGTATGCTGGTGCTGGGAGACCGGGACGCCGGCGCGAGCGGCTCTGGCAATGTCTAATGGCGCCCCATACCCGCCATAAACCTTTACGGGTGACCATTCCGGCAGCACAGGCAGCGGCGCCGGGTCAAGGTTATGAAATTCCTCAGCGCCGTAAACAATCTTCCCGTCAACAATGGTAAGGACCGACTCGATCCCCTTGATTTTCTCTTCCGGCACAGAGAAGTAATCTTCGGTGAGCGCAATGACATCCGCCAGTTGGCCGACGGCAATTGCTCCTTTTTTGCCGCTTTCACCCGAAAACCAACTGCTGCCCTGGGTATAGAGCTTCAATGCTCCCTCCCGGCTGAGACGGTTTGTTTTGGAATACAACGAGGCGCCGCCGATGGTCTTCCCGGAAACGAGCCAGTAAAGGGAAAGCCAGGGGTTATAGCTGGCCACGCGTGTGGCATCGGTACCCGCCCCTACGGGAATGCCAAGTTCGAGCATTTTTCGCACCGGAGGAGTCCGGTCCCACTTTGTTCCTTTGAAGGGGATTTCGCGGTTCACCTCTTCGAACACGTTCAACATGCGCGTGATGCTTTCGTCATAGGTCGCGTGGATGCGGAACGGCCATTTATTGGCAGCCAACAGCGAAACGACCTCTTTGAGGTCCTTCTCCATATTTGACAGGAAGTCTGGCCGGGGTTCCAGGAAATCTTCGAAATCCGCCGCCGAGTAAACCAGCATTTCACCGGCGCCGTTGCAGCGATAGAAATCGTCACCTTTGCCGGGCGCGGTCAGCTTCATGCACCGGAGGAAATCCTCTTTTTCTTCCTTGGGTTTTTGCGTGAAAATGTTGTAGGCCATGCGCACGGTCATTTCACCCCGCCTGTGAAGTTCCTCAATAATCTTGTAGTCATCCGGGTAGATTTGCGATCCGCCACCCGCATCTACCAGGCTCGTGAGGCCAAGGCGATTCAACTCGCGCATGAAGTGACGCGAAGAATTCATTTGATGTTCGGGCGGCAGCTTCGGTTGCTTGCCGACGGTGGCGTAAAGAATGCCGGCGTTGGGACGGGCAATGAGAAGCCCGGTGGGGTTGCCGCTTGCGTCGCGCTGGATTTCACCGGAGGGCGGATTCGGGGTGTCTTTCGTATAGCCACAGGCCCGCAGCGCGGCTTTGTTCAATATTCCGCGGCAATAGAGATGGAGGACAAAAACTGGCGTATCGAGTGAGACGGCGTTAATTTCCTTGAGTGTGGGCATGCGACGCTCAGCGAATTGAAATTCGCTCCAGCCGCCGATGACCCGAACCCATTGACCGGGAGGAGTGCGTTGAACCTGCTCTTTCAGCATCCGCAAGCCGTCTGCGAGGGAGGGAACGCCGTCCCAACGTAACTCAACGTTGTAACTGAGACCGCCGCGGATCACATGCATATGCGAATCGTTGAGCCCTGGGATGACAGTCCGTCCACCCGCATCAATGACTTTCGTCTCTTCTCCCTTAAAGATCATGATTTCCTGGTCGCTGCCGACAGCGATAAACCTGCCGCCTTTCATTGCGACGGCCTGAGCAAACGACCGCCGTTCATCCATTGTCGCAATCCGACCCTTAATGAGGATCGAATCTGCAACGATTTTCTGTTGGTTTGTTCCATTCATCATAACCCTACCTCCTTCGTTCGATATTCCTTATCCAACATTCTGAAGTATACGATCCCTTACCTCCTGAAGATTTACAGAGGCCATCAGAGAATGAGCATTCAGTAAATATCAAAAATTTAGTCAGACTATTTTGTCCCAGTCCAAAAACGGCAGATGAAGGGAGCTCAAGAAGCCCCCTCCGCACACGTCCCTTAACAGATTAGCCTCCATGCCCGCCTAGCATGGTTTCAGCATACACGACCCCCTGACCATAAGCCCCCCCATGTTCTTTGACGATCCCCAGGACAGCCGCGTAGGTTTCTTGGCGAGCCCAGTCGCGTTGCAACTCTAAAAGAAATTGCAGCCACATCACCGGCACTGCGCCAGCCTGAATCATGCGCTGGATTGCCATATCGTGAGCTGTCTTACTCACGCCACCACATGCATCCGTCACTACATACACTTCATACCCGGCTTCGAGAGCTTGAATTGCAGGAAGCACGATACATACTTCTGTCCAAAGACCACCCATGACCAGCTTCTTGCGACCCGTCTTTTCAACCGCTTTGACAACACGCTGATCTTCCCAGGTGTTCATCGTTGTCCGGTCGATAGGCTCCTGGCCGGGAAAGACTGATTGAAGCTGTGGAAACATAGGACCGCTAAAAGTGCTTTTCGCCACTGTTGTTAAGATCGTGGGAATCTTGAAGATCTTAGCCGCTTTGGCAAGACCGACGGCATTATTGGTCAAAGTTTGCCGATCCATTGATTCAACGCCAAAGGCCATCTGAGGCTGATAATCGATCAGAATCACTGCGCAGTTATCGGGGGTAAGTAAACTGTGAATTTTCGTGGATACTTCCATGGTTTTTCCTCCTTTCGTGGTTAGTGAAATGCAGATTAGTTGTTATTTCCCTATTTCCCTTGAGTAAGGATGTCAAACCTCCTCACTCACAATAGTCTGTAGGGCTGTGCCCGCTTTGCCCATTCGCTCGAGGGATATTCACTCTGAAGCCTCTTGTAAGCCTCCTTAAGGGGCTCGGCGCTATGTGTGCTCTTGTACAAAGCTACTCCCCGCATGTAAACCGCTTCAGGTGCCACATCACTCTTTGGATAATCCTTCAAGATCTCCTCGATCATTGCTATCGCTTCGCTAAACCTCTCCCGATCAAAATGACATATTGCGACCCCTAGCATTAGCGAAGGAATAAATTCCTCGGGCGATAGAAACCCGATGGTGCGGTGATGCTCTTTACCTTCTTCATCCAGGGTAATCACAGTCGGTGTCCACTGGATATTGAAATTCTTAGCAAGGGGCTGAGAGTCAAACAACACTTGAATTGGAACCATATGCCTTTTGATGAATTCAACCACCCTTTCATTGGGGTACGTAACTGCACCCATCTGCTGACAGCCAATTCAGAGGGGGTTAAAAAAATCCAGCAAGACCATTTTTTTCTCTGCCCGTGCCAGGGTCAAAACTCGGTCAAAATCCTTCTCCCACTTGATTGTTTTTTCCATATGTATCTCCTTTCCGTGAACTGAAATCGTTTTCCCAACACGTAATCGCATGAACGGGGGTGCAGCGCGTCAATACAGGGAGTGGCGCCTCTTTTCTGGCCAGAGATGAAAAATTCCCCGTCTCATTCTCTAATGGTGCCATTGGCATTTGGACAAGTAAATAGAGTGAATGCTGTATTTTTGTAGGAACAATACAGTATTTTTTAACTAAGGACGATTGATTACGACGAAAGCTTCTATTGCGGGGTGAGATCCAACAGTCACGACTTAAGGGGGCAACAAATGAGGTGGCGATAAATTGAATTCCAACCGGTGCGGATAGCTTGCCAAGATGTTTCCCCTCCAAAGGGCTTCGATATGAAAAACAGACCAAAACCCAGGATTCGTCCCGTTGATTACCATTTGGAATGTTGCATTGAGGCGAGATTTTGGAAAATAGCGAGTACAGGAAGAAGTAAACGAAATTTCCCTTTACCAGTTTTTCAAAAAGAACCGATGGGGAGGATTAACGAGTTCACCTACAA
>JBEKWN010000019.1:0-35709 GCA_049513055.1 Thermodesulfobacteriota bacterium | reverse complement strand
CAGATTCAAATTTTGATTTTTTAAACAAAGTAATTTGCAAATTAATGGGAAAGGTTTATTATTGATTTCCGCTTGAAATATTGTATCAGGGGAAAAGATTTTAAAATCAATGTTACAGGAAGTTATCCTCAGGACGAGATATTGGTAGTGAGCTGATTTTCCGAGTTTGTTACTTTTTTAAGACCTCCACCACCTCTATTTGACTGAAAAGCCATTTGTTTTCGATTTTCCTTAAGACACACTCAAGTTCCCGAGTTTCATCCACCTGTTCTCCAGCCGTGGATTTCCCTGTCAGCCTGCTGGTTAAAGTTACTTTAGCTACTTCCATTTCTGGGAAGACGATGTGAAGGTCATAAAATTTTAGATCGAGCTGGGAAAAATGTGAACGGGCGCTGCCTTCATAGGTGGATATTTCTTCACGTGTATAACTTCCTGAAAGAGATTGGTCGGGGACTTTTAGCTCGCAATGCTCATCAAATAAGGTACCGATATTTTTCATTCTCTGTAACAGGGTGAAGGTATTTTCTTCCGGAGACTTTGAAACCCATTCTGATAGGAGATTGAACTGTTTCTTTACTCTCTTCTCTTCATTTGGAAAGAAGATAACAGCAGCTAATATCCCGATAATTACAATCAACACACCGATGAGGAGATATTTTATTTTCACCATAATGGCACCCCCATGATACGACTCTTTGAAGCTTGTCCAAAATAATGATTTTCGTTTGGCATACTCCGATTATCCCCTACCACATAGATACAATCTTTTTCAACTTGCCGAGGGGAAAGATTCCACGTACATGGATAACGGACATAGGGTTCTTCTATCTCCTTACCGTCAACAAAAAGTTTCCCATCACGAAATTCAACTTGTTCGCCTTCCTGAGCAACCACACGTTTTAGAAGCATGACTTTGCTCCCGGCAAAACGCACCGCTACCACATCATGCCCTTTAGGTTCTGAAAAAAGATAACGCAACCTCCAACAGAAATTTACACCTCCATGGTGATAGGTTGGTTCCATACTGATTCCCTGAATCGTGAAGGGAATGCAGAGATAACCGAAAAAAAGATAGGCGAAGAGTGCTACCAGGGAGACTCTGATCAGGAACTTCGGTGTTAAAGAGGGAAAAAAGAATTGTCGAATCTTATTATTGACAGCCATCCTACTTGAGCCTTCCTATCCCATACATTTAGATGGTAATCTACCCTGATGCCATTTGGAGGTTAGGGTTTATCTTAATTCATTTTTAGGTCTAGTATAGCGTAAAGCTTATCGGTCTGCAAAAACCAGCTATGGGTAAAAATGGTGGGACATTGATGTTTAGGTTTTTTGAAATTTAAATGAAGGAAAGGGAGTCCTTTAGAAGGTCACGCCTATTGTTTCCCTGACTGTTTCCCCGGTTTGTCTCCCGCTTATTTCCAATGCGTTGTTAATGGTCTCCAACAACTTCTCCGGATGATATGGTTTCATTACGTAACCAGAAGCACCTAACTTGTAAGCCCTTTCTTCACCCCCTGGGATCCCTGTGAGGAAGATGATGGGAATATGATGGGTAGCCGTAGACTGTTTCAATCGCTCTGCGACAATGAACCCACCTCCTCCGGGTATCATAATATCCAGGAGGATTAGGTCTGGTTTCTCCTTGTTGGCCATCGTAAAGGCCTGTACACTGTCAAAGGCTAAGACGACATTGTACCCGTTGGCTTTCAGCCGAATTTTCAAAGCCTTGGCAACATCTTGCTCATCATCGACAACGAGAACCTTTCTCTTCGCCATCTTGTTTTTCTCCCGACACTTTTTTCTTATGTTCTCTTATCTGTTATTCCTCTTCAAAATCCTCGTCGGTCATCTCATTCAACCTGCTGAGAATCCTTGCTTCGTCTTCATCGTTTCGAACGAATATCTCCTTCGACAATTCTTCCGTCCACTGATCAAAGTTTTTCACCCCTTCTCCTCTTCCAACTGTATTGAGTCCTAAGATAGTTGTAAGAGCAATTTCTTTGCCAATTGGATTAAATTTGAGGAGATAGAAATAACTTATTGAAATTTATAGCAAATTATTTAAAAGACTAATTTTTTTAATTATAATTCGGTTTAATAAGATGACGTCAATTGTCACCTAAACAGCAATTATCGTCTTTCCTGGAGCTTGATTTTCATTTTAAGAACCTGCTCCAAACTCTCAATAATTGCCTCTGAAAATTCTGGTTCGTTAATATGATAGGGCAGGAGATGGAGAGGGGTTCCTGGTTGAAGATGCTTCTTCAAGACCTTTCCAAAGAACTCGGGCCCTTCTGGACTATAGAAAGGACCTCCTTGACGATCAAAGACAGAAAACCCTCCCAACGGCACGAGGATTGAAAATGGCCCTTTGGCTTCATTACATCTCTGAGCCAGCAATTGGGCAACAGCCTCTAACTCTTTCCTTTCTGTATGAACAGCGGTAATCGCTGCATTGTGAATATGGTAGATTCTCCCAGGGAAACGCTTCTCTGCTTCCTTGATGGGACCTGCCCCCAGGAAATCAATGTTTCCAGGGACCAATACAGTGGGTATCCCCTTTTGGAGAGCGGTTGAGCCTCGATTCGGGCCAGCATCATAATCCCCACCAAAAAGATGATTAACGAGCTCATTAAGAGAAAGATCAACCACTGCCTCAACTTCTTCCTCATTGATCATCTCTTCCATGGCCTCTCCCCCCGATCCTACTGTATGAAAAACCACCACTTCCTTCCCCCTGCTTTCGAGAATCCTGCGCACATTTGCGGCACAAGTCTCAATGGTTCCAAGAGTAGAGAGAACGATAAGGGGTTTGGTCGATGGAGGAAAATCCAACCTCTCCCTCATCATCCCTGCAAGAGCGAGAGCTCCATTGTGTAAAATTTTCTTTGTGATTCGGTTGATCCCAGAAAGATCGCAGACTGAGTGAAGCATCAAAATGTCTTTTGTCCCTACAAAGGCCCGCGTGTTGCGGGAGGCCATCGAGGAAATCATCACTTTTGGAAAACCAATGGGAAATGCGCGCATGACGCTTGTACCGAGTGTGGTTCCCATAGAACCCCCCAGGCCCAATATCCCCTTGATCTTCCCTTCCTGGTAGAGATCTTTGACACATCGAATAGCGCCGGTGATCATCACGGCTAAAGCCTTCCCTTCATGTCCTAAAGCCCGAACCTCCGATAAATTCATATCTCCAGCGAGGGCGATCTTCTCTCGATCGATCGTCACCGGGAAAGGGGATTCGCCCAGGATACCTGCATCAAGGGTCAGAACAGGAATCCCCAACTCCTCAAAACAAGAAAGAAGATAAATCACTTCCTCACCCTTGGTATCCATTGTGGCGATAATAAGAACAGCGCTTGAATTTTCCAAGATGACCTCCCATCGTTTTTTTCACCGAATATCATAGCCTTAGCCTTAAAGTCTTTGCAAGGGAAATGGGAGAAAAAGAATGTTGCCAAAGGAGTTTCCTAATATTATTATATTCCCGGGGAGAATTTGATCCATCACGACGGATGGAACATCCTAAGGAGGTTGAAATGGAGACAATAAGAGGAAAGGCCTTGGTGACCGGTGCAAGCAGCGGCATTGGGAGAGAAACAGCCAGAAGATTGGCACAAAAGGGTTTTCAAGTGATCGCTTCTGCGAGGAGGAAGGAACGTCTGGCTGAACTGGCAAAGGAAAATCAGAATATCATACCCAGGCCCGTTGATCTTTCAGAAGCCCAGGAGTTAGAAAAATTCTGTCAAGAACTCTCCAGCCTTGCGGAACCCATTTCAGTTCTCATCAACAATGCAGGATTCAGTGTACGGGGAGCTGTTGAAGATGTCTCGCTCGCTTCGATCAGGCGCCTCTTTGAGGTCAATCTTTTCGCTCTCATCAGAGTAACGCAAGCCTGCTTACCCGGTATGCGCCGTCTCCGGCAGGGAACGATCGTCAATCTCAGTTCCATTGTAGGAAAGTTCCCCTTTCCCACCAGCGGACCCTATTCAGCTACCAAGCATGCCGTGGAGTCTATCAGCGATGCCCTCCGCATGGAAGTCCGTCCCTTTGGCATCCGAGTGGTGACCATTCGGCCAGGTGTGATCGCCACCGAATTTAATGAGGTGGCCAATAAGTTGACCGGTGATCTCCTCTCTCGAACCGATCCTGACTACAAACCTGTTTACCAGGCCTATGGTGCAGCCATGGGTAAGCTCTTTTCCAATATCTCCATTCCAGGACCTGACCTGATCGCAGACCTTATCCTAGAGGCCGTCCTTTCTGACTCTCCCAAGGCAGTCTATTCCGCGGGACCTCTGGTAGAGGAAATCCTCGGACAGAGGGCCAGAATGGATGATCATGCGTTTTATCTCTTCATGGCCGAAAAGACAGGATTGAAGGGACTAAAGGTCTAGGGAGAAAAACTGTTGCGCTCAGTTTTTAAGGGCGTGGTGGACACCCAGGAGGATGAGAATTCCGCCAAGAATTTGCTGGAGGAAAATCGTCTCTCCCATCATGAGGGTGTTGAAAAGGACAGCCCATATCGGAATGAAATAGAGGTAGGCCATTGACTTCGTGACTCCTATCCTTCCAAGCCCTTCATACCAGAAGACATGACCTAACATTCCAGAAAATAGCACGGCATATCCCATTGACCACCAGGTTTTCTCCCATACTTGGCCCCAGACAACAGGTTGGGCTGAAAAGGGGGAAGCGATCCAGAGGGCCAACGAACCGATGATCATGCAATAACTCATCAGGCGCAAGGGGGAGTAGGTTTTCAAGAGCGGCTTAGACAAAACAGAAAAAAAGATGGCTGAACAAAAGCCTGCCATTAAGGTCAATAGATCACCGGGGAGAGTTTCTAATGAAAAATGAAGTTTGGCAGTGGGTTTCAGAATAACGAGAACCACTCCTACCAGAGCCAGTAACATCCCCCAATATTGTTGTTTCCCCACAGGCTCTTTTTTAACCAAGTCGATATAAAGAGTTCCTAAAAGGGGCTGGGTCGAGAGAATCAAAGCAGAATTGCTGGGAGAAGTTAAATTCAGACCGAGGGACCATAGTACCTGGTATAATCCGAGGCCCAGGGCTCCAACCATGATGACCTTTCCCAAATCTTCCTTTCGGATCAGAATTTCTTTTTCCCGCCAGAAAGTAACAGCCAACAATAGGATCCCCATAACGGTGAATCTTAAAGCTCCAAAAAGAAGTGGAGGAATGGTATCATAGGCTGATTTGACGATTCCAAAATTGGCCCCCCAGGTCAGAACAACGATCCCGAGGAAAAAGTGACCGGTTCTGTAATTTCTTTCCTGCATCATTTAATAAATCTTCCAGAGTTGATGAGAAACTGTCCGATTTGATTCATGAGCCTAATTTTTTACAGAGTTCAGCCACCCGCCTCCCTAATTTGCGTCCATTTTCGCTTATTTTCTCATCTGGAGCCCCCACACATGCCACACCATAATGACCTGTTGCATCCATTGGATCTCCAACAACGATCATGCCATAAATGAGTAAACACTGAACGATGGATATCATGGTGGTCTCCTTCCCACCGGACGGATCTCCTGAAGTGGCGAAAGCAGCTCCCACCTTGTTTTCCATCTTTTTACGGATGACAACATATTCATCGAAGACACGTTTTAAATCCCAAGCCATCGCGCCAAAGTAGACCGGTGAGCCTGCAATAATACCGGTGGAATCAACAAAATCTTCCTTCTTCACTTCCTGAGTAGATTTTAACAGGGCTTTGACGCCGGAAATGGATTCAACTCCCTCTGCAATTCGCTCTGCGAGCTTTCGTGTGTTGCCTCCTTTAGAGTAATAAAGTATCAAAATTTGCATGGTTTTCCCTCCTTTAAATGAGTTATTTTGTTCGATCTTATCTTTTAACCCAAATATCTATCCTTTGCTATTCCTTCTCTTCTAACCTTATTTTTTCTTCAGGATGGGCTCAGAATAATAGGCAGTGACCCTTTCATTGCTATGATCTGTATCTGTTTGAATCCCCATCGCTAACAATCCGATCTGCTCTGTACCAAAAGCCGTTTTGTAATCTTTATGAAGATTCCTTTCCTCATAGACCCACTGCCCGGCCTTTGCTTCTCCAGATTCCAGGACAAAGACCTTGCAGTTTTTTTCTCCGGGATGGTCAAAGACATGTCCCTTCGGAAGACGGGTCGCCCAGAGGTATTCGATTTTTAATCCAGGAGGCTCTCCTCCAAACCCTCTGAACCCGCTCTCTCTTCCAAAAACGACCATCACTCGGGCTGTAGCGTCAAACCGATCTTTTCTCGTCTCGATGGCAGAACGAACTACATTCGAAATCTTCCATTTCCACGAGAGCACGGAGAAGTTTCTCTCTTTCTCGCCAACCTCCTTGAAAAGGGAAGCGCGGCTTCCCAGGCTTTCAGCCTTGATGATCCCCTTCCCTAACCTTGAATATTGAGTTGGAGGGACAGCAAAGTAGGAGACCAATCTCCATCCCTTGACAGGCGACTTCTCTTCCTCGGGTTTCTCCGATGGTTGAGGACCAAAGGGAAGCTGAGCAAAAATAAGAATCAGACTGAGGGGAATCAATAGATTTTTCATTTTCTAAAAAATCTCCCTTCCAAGGTCATTATATATCACATTTTAATGGATGCATTGAAAAATAAGGGAGACCCTGCTAAACTTAGCCCAATGAAGAAACGAAATCCAAATCATAAAACCCAATATTTGATCTTCATCGTCCTCATCTCCTCCTTCTCTATGATCTCAACCAGTGAATCCAGTGAAATGCCCTCCCCCTTCCAATCTTTGATCCATCGGCTCTCACAAGATGGTTTCGATTCTGAATTTTTATCCAATTTACTCATGGATGCTCGGACAGAGTTAAACCCTTCCATGATGACCATCTATCTGAATCTCAATTCGAGAGAAACTCCAGAATTGTATGTCCAATTTTTAACTCCAGAATCCATTCTCCTTGCTAAGAAATTTCTACGCCAAAATCGAAAGATTTTGAACAAGATGGAAAATAAATTCGGTTTGGAGAAAGAAGTAGTCGTAGCCATTCTGCTGGTGGAATCGAGGTTTGGGGAGAATATTGGAAAATACCGGGTTATCCCTACCCTGGCAAGCATGGCTCTTATGGACTCTGTAGAGGATCTCCAGAAAAATTATCAGGCTCTAAAGGAAACCAACCCAGAACTTTCCTACGAATGGTTAGAGGGGTATGCCAAAAGAAAGGCAAATTGGGCTTACGATGAATTGAAATGTTTTCTAAATATCGTTCGTGATGAAAAGATCGATCCCCTTGAAGTCTATGGTTCTTATGCTGGAGCCTTGGGCATGGCCCAGTTCATTCCTTCGAGTTATCTTGCCTATGCCCTGAACCAAAAAAGTCTCGAGGATTGGCTTCTCAGTAAAGAGGCTGCGATCTTCAGTATCGCGAATTACTTAAAATCTCATGGATGGAAAAAGAACCTGACAATTGAAAAAAAGAAACAAGTCCTCTGGTATTACAACCACAGCGAACCCTATGTGGAAACCATCCTCCAGTTAGCCCAGAAAATAAAAAATCTTTAATCGTTATTATTTATTAATAATTCCCCAAATTTGTTAATAAAATTTTTAGCCTTTCGTGGATAAAATTCTCCTTTGGATTACTGCCTTTAATCCACTCTTCAGGAACTTGAACTGGCATGATTAATTTGTTCTCCTTGGTAAAAAATTGAACTTTATAATTTTCGTGTTTGTAATCAATTACTTTGCAATTCATGTTTCCATTTAAATGCATGATTGCCCAATTCAGTGTTTCTTGAGCCTCTTTCATTTTTTCATCTCGGTCCATTTAAGTCCCTCCCATTTTTATAACTTCATTCTGCAAATTGTTCACAAAAGAATCGGGATCGATTCCCTTACTTCACTGAAAACACTTCTGAAGTCCCGCGGTATATTGGCCTGTACTGGGAGAAAACCCGTACCTTACACTGTGTCGAATCTACTTTGGGAACTTTCCATATATATCTCCCACTATTGGGGACATTTTCTCCCACCTTCTCCCAGGATTTCCCTCCATCTTTTGAGAACTCCACCGTCACCATGGCTCCAAATTCGGATTCCGCTGGTTCCGCTTTCCAGAGGACCTCGTATGATTCTCCTGCTTTAACAACATCATTTGCCTTTGGACTCAGAATCGTAACCCCATTATCTGGCAAAGGCTTAGATGCACAACTCAAGGAAAAGAGAAATAATACCACCGTAAATAAAAATAACCTCTGATTTTTTCATAGATCTCTCCTTTCTACAAGTTCCCCTCACTCTTTCTCCTTCGGATTCCGAGGTTTATAATTTACTTCCTTTCTGTTCAGAAAGGTTTACGATATCGGTAAATCAGTGTTGACTTCCCTCCAAAATTCCATCCAAGGCTTTTTGAATTTTTCCCATCCCTTCACACCAATAAAAAAAGCCGCTATCCGAAATTTTATTTTCGGATAGCGGCCCGACTATCCAGGTTTTTAACCTCCAGAAATATTAAAATATCTCCAGACCCAATAAATCTCGTTTTTGATTACAAAAAAAATATAATAAATTATTTTTTAAATGTCAATGATTTTTCATTATTTTTCATTAAATTATGAGATTGAATACCCTCTCAAGACTGCCTATTATAGCTTGAAATCTACACCATTTGGACAAAGCGTTTTGATAATGGTTACAAGAGAAGCTTTGCCCTTTCTTTCGAATCTTTGAGCTATTTATAACAAATGATTAAAGAATCTTCATTGACTTGGGTTAAAAATTCCCCTTGAATTTGATACCCTGGATAATTACCTTTTAATTGAATTAACAGGAAGGAGGTAAAAAATGATCAAAGACGATAGAAATTTTCATCAACGACTACAGGAGTTTTGTGATTGTTATATGGAGACCGACCCCAAAAAGGAATTGGAGAAGGCGGCCCAGGGAGTTTCAGGCGATCCCAGTGGCGATTTGGACGAATTAGCCCTCAAGTTTCTGGGACTTGGAATCTTTTATGGGGCTACTGAGAAAGCCAATAAGATTTCCATTGAGCGGGCAAAGGAGGGAAAAGTCCTGTTTTCAGTGGAATCCAGAGGAAAATATCAGCTTCCTCCGCCCAGTGTACAGGTTGCGGATCGAATCATCTCCATTGCTCGAGCCATCACCCATATTGACAAAGCTAAAGGAAAGGAACCCGTATCCTTAGGCTTGAGAAACGATCGAATTGAACTGACCTTTCAATTCGACCTAAAGAAAAGCGGAGAGGCTTTTTCAATCTTGTTCCCAAAACTTTAGGACCGTCTAATCCCTCAGAGTAGATTCTGTTCACTGAGACATCCGAAGGTAGAACGAGGGCAAATATATTTAATATTTTCTGGTTGGACAATCTCCGAAAGAGATCGCGAAGACTTGTCATATCGCGGAATGGAACAATGAACCCACGGTAAACATAATTACATATTCGTCTCCCTTACTCCAATCCATGCAGAACTTTTTAGCACCAGCAAGGAAATACTTTAACCTTATTTCATGAGACAGAAAACTGGTATAATGGATTCTGTTTAAGAAGCAGATGATCAGGGAGAATAGCCGTGGAAAGAATCAAATTGGGCATCAGCACCTGTTTGCTGGGTGAGAATGTCCGCTATGATGGCGGCCATAAGCTGGACAGGTTTCTCACGGATACTTTAGGACAATGTATAGAATATGTCCCTGTATGTCCTGAGGTGGAATGTGGTCTCGGTGTTCCAAGGGAATCTA
Source organism: Thermodesulfobacteriota bacterium (assembly GCA_049513055.1). Taxonomy (GTDB): domain Bacteria; phylum Desulfobacterota; class BSN033; order BSN033; family UBA1163; genus UBA1163. The sequence goes on along the minus strand of JBEKWN010000019.1, from coordinate 25,953 downwards.
TGCATCTGGAGAGATATCCAGATTCTCCACGTATAGTGACGATTCGTACCAAACAGGATATGACGGATCGTATGGTGCAGTGGGCCAGGAAATGTGTCGCAGAGCTGGAGAAAGAAGATCTTTGTGGTTTTATTTTCAAAAGTGACTCTCCAAGCAGTGGAATGGAACGGATCAGGGTCTATAATGAAAAGGGGGTGCCGGTAAAAAAGGGAGTGGGAATATTTGCAAGAATTTTTATGGACCACTTTCCATTGCTTCCTGTGGAGGATGAGGGACGCCTCCATGATCCAGAACTTCGTGAGAATTTCATAGAAAGGATCTTTACCCTAAAAAGGTGGCGGGAAGTCCTGTCAAAAAAAGAGAGTCGGGGAAACGTAGTGGACTTCCATACGAGGCATAAATTGTTGATTCTTTCACACAGCCCAAAGTATTATCAGACGATGGGAAACTTAGTCGCCCGAGCAAAAGACCTCCCATTAAAAGACCTTTACCAGCAATATCAGACGTTGCTTATGGAATCCCTGCAACTGAAGACCACACCTAAGAAAAATGCAAACGTCCTCCAGCACATGATGGGTTATTTTAGGGGGCAATTGTCCTCTGATGAAAAACAGGAATTACTCGAGGTCACCGATTTCTATCGGAAGGGTTATATCCCTTTGATTGTTCCCATCACTCTGATCAATCACTATGTTCGAAAGTATAATCAGCCCTATCTTAAACAACAGGTATACCTGAATCCGCACCTGTTAGAGCTTCAACTACGAAATCATGCCTGAGCGATTGTTGCAACACCCACCCTTCCTTCTCAACTCCTGTTCTTAAAGCGAGGTATTAAAAAGGGGATTCTCTCCTTATACTCAAAATATTTGGAACCAAATCGTTCCTCTAATTCCTTCTCTTCTATCAGCTTAATGTATATTGAAATCCCCACTGGATAGACCAGACCTAACCCAACGGCAGAAAAGGAACCCAGCCAGATGGCAACTCCTAGATAAAAGAGGGTCGTCCCTAAAGTCATCGGATTACGACAATAAGTGTAAGGCCCTTTAATAACCAGTTTTTGTGTTGCCATGAGTGGTATGGGAGTTCCCCTTCCCAATGAAAACTGAACATTTACCGTCCAGTTAGCAAACAACCAACCAACGACAATGAATAGAAAACCTATGACAGGGCTTATTAACCCATAACGAAATTTTGGAAGGTGAAGCCATTGGTCAATATAGGACGACACAACAACGATAAAGAATGGAATGATCACCCAAAAAATAACTCCTCCAAAAACCACTGCGATCATTCGTTGTTTCTTACTATATTCATGCCGTGCCCACTTTTTGAACCTATTCATCAAAACCTCTCCCGTTTAAAATTATAACATCGTATTATATTGAATAGGCAAGCACGAATTGGGAGGGAGTTCTAAGTGCCTCTTGAAGATGTAATGAGGTCCAAAAACTGCTTGAGGATCCGGGCGGTCGCTCCCCAGATGATATGTTTTCCATATTGGTAGGCGTAGACGCCTTCATTCCGACCACCCCGGAAGATCTCTCTTTCACTGAAACAATCTTCGTCGAGTAAGGATGCGAGGGGTACTTCGATCAATTCTGCAATCTCTGCCTCGCTTACCTTAAAGGGATAGGGATAGGGGAAGAGGCCAACAATTGGGGTGACAATGAATTCGGTAATGGTCACAATGTCATCTAATACCCCGATGATCTGAACATCACTCTCCTTGAGCCCGATTTCCTCATATGCCTCCCGGAGTGCGGTATTTATTAATTCTAAATCTTCTTCATCAACAACCCCTCCGGGAAAAGAGATCTCGCCTTTGTGATATTTGACCTCTTCAGATCTCTTGGTGAAGAGGAGATGACAATCCCCGCCTTTTTGAAAAAGCGGAACAAGAACCGCCGCATGGGAAAACGGGGGATGCTCAATCACTCTCCTTTTTCTTGAAGAAAGCATCTTTCGTATCTGGTCAATAAAATCTTTTTCGCAATATTTCATTTTATAAATAACGTGTCTGTGTCCGTGATCCGTGTCCGAAACCCAAAGAGCTTTCTATGTCCTTTATAGATAAATACCATTATATTTAATTAACTTGACCACTTGAATCCTGAACCCCTTGAACCCCTTTTTATGACGATACTGCTTTTAGAAACTCATCAAGGGTCATCATCCTTAACAAAGGATAGAGGGCGAAATCCCGATAGAGATTGAGACATCCTTGATGAAATTCTTTGTTTCGGCTGGCTGAGCAATCTTCTAAAAGAATAACTGAAAAATCATGACTGAGTCCATCCATCACCGTCATCAATACACAGACCTCAGTAGTAATTCCTGTCACTACGATCGTGTCAACACCGAGAACTCGAAGCGTCTGGTCCAGGTCGGTTTTGAAGAAGGCACTAAATCGCCTTTTGGGTAAAATGATATCTGTTGGCTCTGGCTTTAATTCATCCACGACCTCTGCACCTTCTGTCCCTCGAAGAGAATGGATCTTCATCTTTCCCTTGAAGATAAAGTCGTCCTTTAAAAAACTATCGCAGGCAAAGATGATTGGAAACCCCCTTTTTCGACTCTCTCCTAAAAGCTTCTGGAGATGGGGGATAATGGCTCTTCCCTCTTGAAAGTATGGGTTCCGAGAACTCTCCTTCAAATTATCTTTCAACATATCCACGACAATCATTGCCGGTTTCATGAACTCTCCTTACCTGAGGTTCCATTCAGTCATTCCCGTGAAAACGGGAATCCAGGGGTAGGCACTAAAAAACTGGATTCCTGCTTTTGCCTCCCTACCGCAGGCATGCAGGAATGACAAAAAGGGATGATAATTACCTTTTATAATTTCAGACGATAAACACGCATCGCATTCTCTGTCGTTACTTCAGCTACCTTTTCAAAAGAAACCTTCTTAACCTCTGCCACTTTTTGTGCCGTATATCGAACATAACTTGGCTCATTCCTCTTTCCTCGAAAAGGCTCGGGGGTTAAAAAGGGAGCATCTGTCTCGAGGAGAAGCGATTCCAAAGGAATTCTCTTGACGATCTCCCTAAAACTCTCCGCATTCTTAAAGGTGATGCTTCCGGGGACAGAGATATAGAACCCCATATCCATGCATACCTTCGCCATCTCATAATCTCCAGAAAAACAGTGGATGATCCCTCCACACTCCTCTGCCTTCTCGGATCTCAATATCTCCATCGTTTCCTGATGAGCCTCTCGATCGTGAACCACAATGGGAAGTCCTAACCCTTTGGCTAACCCAACCTGTTCTCGAAATCTCTTCAATTGGATGTCTCGTGGCGAGAGATTTCTGAAAAAGTCCAAACCAATCTCACCAAAGGCCTTCACTTTCCCATTGCGGCAGAGTTCCTTCAACATCGGATAGGTCTGGTCGTCAATCTCCTTTGCATTGTGGGGATGAACACCCAAAATGGCATAGATGGAAGGTTGTGAATTGGCGATCTCAAGGGCCCTCTTCCAATCCTTCTTCTCCGTTCCGACGGTAAAGATATATTCAACCCCTGACTCCTTCGCCTTCTGAATCACTGCCTCCAGATCCCTTTTAAACTCTGGCATTTCTAAATGGGCATGAGAATCGATCAGCATCATCAAGGACCAATGACAAATTTCAAATGCCAAATGAATGTCAAATCCTAAATGTCAAATATTTTTTTGAAATTTGTTCTTTGAACTTTGACATTGATTTGAAATTTGAGCTTTGACATTTAGCATTATTTTTTGCTTCCAGTGGCTTTGACTCGATTAAAATAATCCTTTAATGCTTGGGCGACCTCTTTTGAACGAACGAGGACAGAAGCTTCGTTGTTGTTAGTCAGGGCATAGTAAGTCCAATTCGTGCTGCCCAGAAGGGTGAGCTGTCCATCAGCCACCATTAATTTGGCATGGGTGGTTTTAGAGGGTGAATCATAGATCACCTCCACCCCGCCTTCAGATAAAATCTTTCCCGTGTGACGATTTCGTTTGGTCGTCCGATCCTCCCCCTCTTTTACTTCTAAGATCACTTCGACCTTGATTCCCCTCTTCCTGGCATCAATGAGCTTCTTAATAAGAAGATTCGAAGGAGTATTGGGATATTGATCATAATATCCCATTTCAAACATCATTACCTGAATGGAATGTTTCGCCTCCTGGATCATTTTCTTTGCGACTTGAAAATATTGGCCATCCATCACCAATTGGACATCCTCTGCTGGCAATCCAAAAGAAAGTGGACGGTAGAAAGCGGAAAGTAGAAAAAAGAATAAAATACTCAAGATGATTCTTTTCATTTCATCCTACCTCAATATTACAACAATTCCCCCTCCCCTTTTTCTCCTCCCACCAAGGGAGGGGAGGTTATGGATTGACTGGCGCGGCGGAGGCGATCCATAATCGCCCGGCCTAATCCAATTTCTGGAATAGTCTCGGCTACAATAAGATCTAAGTTCAACGCATCCATTCGTCGGATGGCTGCAAATAAATTGGCCGCTGCTTCTCTGATATCACCCTTCTTTGAAAGAACCTCAATAGAATGGAATTTTAGATTATTTTTGGTCTCCTGAAAAGCCAGCAAACCAATATTCTTATCTTTATAGAGATCGAGGTATTTCTCATCCCAATTAAGGACGATTGGCGTTCGTGGAGCGTAGTGCCTGGGTAACATTCCAGGTGCAGAGGGTCTGTCTTCCTTGATTGAGGTGACCTCCACCTTCCCAATAATGGACTCTATCTCCTCGAGGGATACACCGCCAGGCCTTAACAACCTCGGCCCCTCTTCGAGAAAAGAAACAATGGAAGATTCCACTCCCACCGGACAGGGTCCTCCATCCAGAATCAGGTCCACCTGATCACCCAATTGATCCCGAACATGCTCAGCCGTGGTCGGGCTCAAATAGCCAAAGGGATTGGCACTCGGTGCTGCAATGGGACATTTGGATTCTTTAATCAAAGAGAGGGCTATGGGATGATTGGGCATCCGAATGGCTACCGTAGGAAGACCGGCGGTCACAATATCAGGAATATCTTCTTCCTTTAAAAGAACAACCGTCAGCGGTCCAGGCCAAAATTTCTCTACTAATTTCTTGGCATTCGATGGAATTTCTTTGACTAACTCTTCCACGTCGGAGGGATGCGCGACATGGATAATCAATGGGTCGAAATAGGGCCTTTTCTTAACCTCAAAGACTCGAGCCACAGCAAGAGGGTTAAAGGCATCTGCTCCCAAACCATAAACCGTTTCTGTTGGAAAGGCAACGATCCCTCCCCCTTTGATGATTTCTGCTGCTCGATAAATCGCTTTGTTATCATCCATCAGGGTTTTTTCTTTTTTATAGCTTTTGATTTTTCTTCCAGGGACTTCTTCGTCTGAGATCTAAAATTCTCCAATTTTTTGGCCATCTCAGGGTATTTGATCGAAAGGATTTCACAGGCCAGATAGGCTGCATTCTTTGCTCCATCAATTCCAACAGTGGCTACCGGAATCCCAGGGGGCATTTGGACCGTGGAATACAAGGCATCTGCGCCATTGAGTGCCCCTGATTTTATTGGGACACCAATGACAGGGAGAGTGGTATGGCTGGCTAAAACCCCTGCAAGATGGGCAGCCATTCCAGCCCCTGCAATTAATACTTCAATTCCACGCTTTCTCGCGGTCTTGGCATAATGGACTGTTTTTTCAGGGAGTCGATGGGCTGAGCTAATTTCCATTTCATAGGGAATCCCCATCTCTTTTAAAACCTCTGCTGCCTTCTCCATGATCGGCAGATCACTTTCACTTCCCATTAAAATTCCAACCAAAGGCTTTTTCATAAAAACCCCCTTCCCCGATTAAATTCGAAATCCTAATTTCTAAACCCTAAACAAATCCAAAATTTAAAATTCAAAAAATCTCTTTTTGTTTGGGTCATTTGAATTTTGGAAATTCGAGCTTGTTTCGTGCTTTGTGCTTCGGATTTCGAAATTCATCTTTAAATATTATCTTAAAAAATTAACGAGAAATTCACAAGAGAATAAAAAGCCCTCTCAAGAAGGAATCGAGAGGGCTCATTTAAAAATCATCAGCACAAAGAATAAATATGTTGCAAGGGGGCTATTGTTTACCTGCTCTTTTTCTCTTTTTATGGCGATCCTTATCGAAAGTTACCTGGTCTTCCTGTGATACAATCACTGATTGGGGATTGAATAGACTGATAATAGGACGTAAAACAAAGAACATGCCCTTGAATAAAATCTTAACAACCAGGACTACAGGTACCAAAACCCAATCAAGAAGCTCGTTGATATTGGCCATGCCCGTGGCCACCCAATTGAAGATGGGCTGAAAGACATGCAGCGGCTTGAGGTGAGCATAAACCACGAACAGGATCAGGGTACCGGCAGAGATCGTGAAACTTCAGTCCGGCACCAAATTCTATCCCCAGAAACTCATCCAGCAGCAACTCAGTGCCGATATTGAAGACGACCAGGTAAGCCGCTGGCTTGAGAATGGGCTCCCTGAGGATCATCCATGTAAATATGCCCGCTGCAAAGCGCATGGTGAGGATACCTATAAACACACCAAACATGACGATGTACAGATTATCAGAAAGTGCCACCACAGCCACCACATTGTCAAGGGAAAAGGCCAAATCGGCTAACTCCACGGCTATTACCACACTCCAGAAGCCCTTCCCCTCCACCTTCTTGGTTCTGACCTGATCCTCTTCACCAGATTCTGATTCACCCAGATTCTCAAACGCAAGTTTAATGAGATAGGCTGCACCCAAGATCTTAAGATAGTGATTGTGGATAACGAAATTGGCCATAACAAGCATGAGGCCACGGCCAAGATAAGCTCCCAGAAGCCCTACCTTGAGTGCAGCAGCGCGTTGGCCGCCCAAGATGCGGTGGAAAGACTGGAGGTCCAAGGAACTTGAGAGGGCCGGGCCAAGGTACCATGTCCTTTGGTGGAAGCACAGACACCAAAGCACCCAGAACAGCCGCGTTGTCAATGGAGAGGATCCCCTCCAAGAAGATCACTTGGACAATGATGTAAATGAAACTTAAATCGAAATGCACTTTCCCTCCCTATGCATTTTCCCCCAAGATCGGGTTAAATGGACCCCCAATTATAACTACCTCAAAAAAGTTATTTCAAGTTTGTCCTTATTTTTGGAAGGGGAGGACCCAGATCAATATTGCCGGGATATAGCAGAAAATAAGAGAGATGATAACATAGGGAACTGTGTAACTGAAAAATTCTTTAAGCCCCACTTTCCTCTGATCCTCTTTTTCCCCCATATTCTTAGCAACGAATAAAGCAGGGGCCCCCGCAATGGTTAGATTGCTTCCAAGGGTTCCGGCCCACAGCAGGCTCCAATAAAGGGGCCATGGATTTAAGGCATGTTCTTTACTCAAGTCTCTGATGACATAGAGCATGGTTAGGATATAGGCGTCATGTTCCACGATTCCGACAATCGGTGCAGTGACCCAATAGAGCAAGCTACTTCCGGCAATGAGATTCGATTTGATAAAAGGGGTAATCCAATTGGCAATGAGTTTGATCACCCCTGCATGTTCCAGCCCTCCCACTAATGCAAAGAGAGAGACATAGAAGAAGATGGCCCTCCAATCGAGCTCGGAGAGGACGTTCTCAAGCGTTGGGATTTCGATACGAAAAGCCGTTTTGAAAACCTCGAAGATAAGGATCAGGGTGATGGCCCCGCACAGCGCAATGAATCCAAGACAGCAACCGAACAGGGGCCGGTTCGCCATGGCAAGGATGGTGAGGAGAAAGACCCCGCAGACCAGAATGGCGAACCGTTTATCCTTGATGTGTTCAAGATAGTTCCCCTCCTGATCCATGGCAGAAAGGTCCATGGTTTTTCCCTTGTACATCCTTGAGAATTTCCAGTAGAAAAAAACACTGGTAATGATGTAGGAGATGAGGAGAATGAAGAAAGAGGAGGGACGTCCCAAATACCATAGAAATCCTCCAAATTCGATCCCTGAAACGCTGTGCAGCATCTGCGGAGGAAGGTCGCCCAGAAGCATGGCCGTTCCCATGAAGTTGGCGCAGAGCCCAACGAAGAGGACGGGCCCGAAGGCAGGGAAATTAAACCGGCGACAGGCATGAAAGATAACCGGTGCAAACATCAGAACGACCACAACGTTGTCGATGAGCATGGAGACAAAGCCCGCAAGGATTCCGACCGACGTAACGAAGATGGCAACGTTGCCCTTTGACATTCTCAGGGCAATCGCCGCCAAGCAATCAGGCACCCCGGACTTTCCAAAATAACCGGAAATGATCCAGATGCTGAGGAGGATCAGGATTACGTTCCAGTCAACGAACTGAAATGCCTGAACCTCTGTCATGACACCAAAAAGAATCATTGCAATAATCCCCAGCAATGCAGCTATAACGCTATCAATCCACCCGGTAATCACAAGTACAATGCTACCGAGGAAAATAATACTGGCAACTATTTGAAGCAATTCCATATTTATCTGCCTCGCGGGATCATAAATCCGCTTCATATAGCATTAAGGACGGGGGTATCGTCCCCGTCCTTAAGAAGATTTTGGCGATGAAATATTAGATAGATAACTTAAATAATTCCCATCCCTTTCAGAACGGAAAGCATGACGGCTGCGGCCATGACAGAACCCACCTGGCCACCTGTGTTGGATCCCATGGCATGCATCAGGAGATAATTTTTGGGATTATATTTTTGGCCTTCCTTTTGGACTACTCTTGCCGACATCGGATAAGCTGAAATCCCGGCTGCTCCGATGAGAGGATTAATCTTGCCGCCTGACAAAAAATTCATCAATTTTCCAAACAGAACCCCACAGGCGGTATCGAGACAGATGGCCAGAAAGCCAAGCGCTAAGATAAGTATGGTCTGTGGGGTTAAAAAGACCTTGCCATCCATGGTCGCTCCGATGGAGATTCCCAAAAGGAGAGTAACAATGTTTGCAATTTCATTTTCAGAAGCCTTGGTGAGTCGGCTCACGACCCCACACTCCTTCATCAAATTTCCCAACATAATCGTTCCCAGAAGGATCAATCCTTTGGGTGCGATGAGTCCTCCTATTACTGTAACGACTAAGGGGAAGAGGATCTTAGTCGTTTTTGAAGCCGACTTTCTGACGACCCCCATATTGATCATCCTTTCTTTCTTAGTGGTGAGAAGCTTCATAATAGGAGGCTGAAAAACAGGGACCAAAGACATATAGGAATAGGCGGCTACGGAGACGGCACCTAAGAGGTGAGGAGCATACTTAGAGGTTACATAAATCGCTGTTGGTCCGTCACAGGCACCGATGATCCCAATGGAGACAGCTTCCAACTTTGTAAAACCTAAAGCCAATGCTAAGGCCAAGGTCAAAAAAATCCCGAATTGTCCTGCCGCTCCAAGGAGGAATATCTTTGGATTCTCCAGAAGGGGACCGAAATCGGTCATGGCCCCAATACCCACAAAAATGAGAAGTGGAAATACTTCGGTTAACACACCTGCATCATAGATGATCTTGAGAAAACCTCCTTCCTCCATAAGCCCAGCCAATGGGATATTGACTAAGATCGCCCCAAATCCAATGGGAACGAGGAGTAAGGGTTCGAAATCTTTTTTGATCCCAAGATAAAGGAGAACGAGTCCCACTATAATCATTATCGGATTTGACCAATGGAGATGGGTAAATCCTGCAATGAGTCCATCCAATCCGCCTACAATTGCATCTAACATGTTTTATCCCTCCTTTTCTTAACCTACTTTCCCTATTCCTCTTTTTTATACGGGAAGAACTTTTTTAGAACACTCATACACAGGCTCAAGATCCAGAGTGTCAGGAGTGTTCCTCCCATTCCAACGACGATCATCGAAATTCCGAATGTCCAGTTATCCATCTTCATATTCATTTACCTCCCGATAATGTATGGAAAGGTCTTCACTTAAATCTGGAGACCCTTCCCTTCTAAAGGGTGATCAAGACAACGAAGGATGAAAGCTAGGAGGGGGCCTACAGAAAGGGGAAGTCCCCTGAAAATAGGAAAGTAAAACAGATAAAGGATTCTTCGATTGAAAGAGAAATTTAACTTGATTGAAGATAGAGGTTGGAGGTCTTAAATCGAACCATAAATTATGATCGATGTTAGGATCATTCATTTCCGATTTTATAACGAGGGAATTTTCGCAGACTAACCAATCAATGTCAATGGCCTGATCTATTTGAAATAGAGGAAGACCTGGAAGTAAAAAAAGAATCAGTAGGAATTGAATCCCTTTCATATTTCGAGATCTTATATGAAATAAAACTGACTCACCTTATACCACCTCCTTTTCAAAAAAGTCAATAAAAAAATGTGATTTTTTTAACAAAGTGAATAAAAAATAAATTTCATTAAATTTCAATGAGTTAAGTTGTTTTATTCTTTCTGTTTTGAAACCCTCTGGCTTGGTACATGAAGGCCTCAAGGCGGGTTAAGGTATTGGTTTGCTCCTGGCCATCGTAGGCCATATTGAGGATGGGGATATTATTATTTTCTTCTTGATATCTCTTAAGTAAGGTACTAACAATCGTCCCGGGCATGCAGGTAAATGGCATGATATTAACGACGCCACTGGCACCTCTTCTGGCAAAATCGACCGTCTTTCCAACGGAGAGGATAGCCTCTCCTTCGAAGGAGGAATCTATGTATGGTTTGGCTTTTCTAAAAATGGATCGGATTTTGGGTTCGCCAAAGTTTCTGAGATGTCCTTTAAATATTTTCTCTAAATGGTGTTCGTCCTTCTTCTGATAGTAGTCGGTGAGAAAAACTTTTAAGAGGTTCGAAAATGATTTCTTCCTGAGACTCCTCTTCTTGGAGATGGTGTTGACATAGAGAATCCATTCCGTCAGAGGTGCAATCCACGCCTCTCCTCCAAATTGTTCAATTTTTCGAATGACATTCTCATTGGCATACCGATTGAGCCGGACAAAGATTTCTCCAACGATCCCGATCAGGGGTTTGGTTCCGAGTTCATCCACCTCGATCTGATTGAAATCCTCGATACTCTTTTGAAGGGCTTTCTCCAAATCGTCTCCCTTGAGGATCGTTTCACAGACTCTCTTTAAAGACTCCTGATAGACCTGATCCGTTCTTCCTTTCTCCTTCTCATAGGGGCGGGTCTCCAAGAGTTTTTTCATCAAGAGGTCCACTGCAACAATCCCCTGCCATCCCAAGCGGGTGAATTGAGAACCCATGATGCCCAGATCACTATAAAGCGTCTCATCCTGATTGGGCGAATAGATGGGGACATGATCAAAACCTAAATCATCCAAAACAAGGCGATGAAAGCGATGGTATTGTCCAAACCGGCACGGGCCATTACCAGAAGGCATAAAGAAGGCAGCTCGTTGATGATCGAAATTTGGATCCTTTACCAACTTGACCATATCGCCTGTGGTCAGGATGCAAGGATAACACTCTTTGCCGGAGGTGAGTTTCCTTCCCCAATAAAGGGTCTCTTCGTCTGATTCCGGGAAGACATCGGCATCCACGCCGCAAGCCTTGAAAGCCGCTGCCACAGCAAAGGAGTGGTCACACATATAAGGAATATAGATTCTTTTGGTTCGGTCGGTTTTTGCCTTCCCTCTTCTTAAAGAGGGAATCTGTTTCGCCTCAACATTTTTCAAGCTGTCTAAGAAGGCTTCGCATCGCGTGATCGCCCCTGCATCCGCGCTGTGCTCATCAATTTCCAATTGGAGATAGGGCTTCCCTTTAGATAAATCCCTGAAGAAATGATGGATGAAAGAATCCGGGCCACAACCAAAATTAGTGATATAGACCGCATAAAGGTTGGGGTCTTCCTTGATGATCTTTCCAGCGGCCAATATCCTCTGTCCATATCGCCAATACATCTCCCGAATCTCTTCAGAAGGTGCGACAGATTCCAAAGGAAGGAAGTCCATGGGGATGGGTAGCACCCCTAAGTCTCGCAGTTTTTTTGGAATCTCAAGGTTCACCCCGGAATCACAGGAGTTATAAGGCCTGCCCACGATGACCATGACCTTATCATTGGGGCCAACCTGATCCAAAACCTCTTTTCCACGATTGAGCAGAGATTGATAGAACAGTGCTTGGAATCTTTCTGCCTTTTCAAGGGCATCCTTCACCCGCTTCGACCCTTGATGGAGGGATTTTGCAAATTCGACCAACTCCTTCTCCAGAAATTCTCTTCCGTAGCCTAAGTGAAGGATAGGCTGAAGCACTTTCGCATCGTTCTTTTTGAAATCAATGGACGAAGGAACGGCATAGGGGAAGGATTGAGCATAAGGGCATGCCGAACTATTAGGAATCTCAGGATGGGAGGTTTTAAGGTTGACAATGCTCGGCAAAAAGATCCTCTTCACCCCTTTCTCCAAAAGGTTGAGGACATGGCCGTAACTCACTTTAATGGGAAAACAGGTTTCAGCGACGACATTCTCTACCCCTTTTCGAATCAGTTCTTTGTTCGTGACATCAGAAAGAACCACCCGATAACCTAATTCCGTAAAGAATGCCCTCCAGAAGGGAAACATCTCGTGGAAATAAAGAATCCTGGGTATCCCGATTTCTGGGGTATTGGGTGGAAGTTTTTCCTCCCCTTCATAAGGAGCAAAAAGCATTTTTTCTCTTTCCTCAAAGAGGTCAGGAATGTTTGAGCCTTTCGTCCGTTTAATAACATCGTACTTCTCACATCGGCTTCCGTAAAAGAGGGGCTTCTCTCCTTCCACGCTCACTTTTCGAATGAGGCAGAGATTGGGACAACCTTTGCATTCGAAAGAAGTTTGTTCATAACGGCGCTGACTCAGGTCAAACCCTTTAAAACCCGATCGCTCCCATGTCTGCTCTTCCATGGCCAGAATGGCGACACCGATGGCCCCTGTCACATCGTGATTCTCAGGAACGATGATCTCTTTATCCAGAACCTTCTCAAAGGCAGCAACCACTCCTTTATTGAAAGCCGTCCCACCTTGGAAGAAGATTCGATTCCCAATACGGCGGTCCCCGACCACACGATTGAGATAGTTCTGAACGATGGAGTAACTGAGCCCAGCGATGAGGTCATCTTTCTGGGCACCCCTCTGCTGGTGATGAACCAGATCGGATTCGATGAACACAGTACATCGCTCTCCCATCCTCACCGGCTTTTCAGCAGAGAGAGCAAGAGCTCCGAATTCCTCCTTGATGGAGACATCCAGTTTTTCAGCCTGTTCCTCCAGAAAAGATCCAGTTCCTGCTGCACAGACCTTGTTCATCTCGAAATCGACCACCACCCTATTGTCGATGCTGATATATTTTGAGTCCTGTCCTCCGATCTCAAAGATGGTATCCACTTTTGGATCAATATAGATCGCTGCGGTGGCCTGAGCAGTGATCTCATTTCGAACCAGATCTGCTCCCACAAAATCTGCAGTCAGGTAACGGCCGGAGCCGGTCGTTCCGACCCCTTTGATCTCCACGCGGTCTCCAATCTCATCACCGATTTCCTGAAGACCAATGCGAACAGCTTCGATGGGATGGCCTGCTGTCATCAGATAGCGTCTTGAAAGGACTCTCTTCTCCCGGTCAATCACGACCAGATTGGTGCTGATCGATCCTACATCCAATCCCAGATAAGCCTCAATCTTCTCTCCCCCTGAACCCCAAATTTTATTCCCCTCCCCATTGAAGGGGGAGGGCCTGCCCTGTGGAGTATGTTTCACTACTCCACAGGGTAAAGGTGGGGGTGAAGTGATGTGGTTGGCAGAGAGGCAGAGGGGCTTTAGTGAAGTCTCTGTTTCACGATGGTCCTTAAGATATTGATTGAGGCGACTGAGGCCAATCCATTCCCTTTTACTCCCTTTGTCCTCCTGAGCCACCAGGATGGCACCGATAGCCCCCATCGAAGTAAAATGTTTTGGGACGATAAGCTCTCCGTCGGAAAGTTCTAATACATCCAGGAAGGCTTTCCTCATCCCTACATTGACTGCCACCCCTCCTTGGAAGGAGACGGGCTTTACAAAAGTCTTCCCTTTACCAATGTTACTCTTGAAATTTCTAGCCAGGGCATAACAGAGGCCAGCCACGATGTCGTAATCCGGGGTGGCGATCTGTTGAAGATGGATCATATCCGATTTGGCGAAGACACTGCATCGCCCTGCAATGCGAGGTGGGTTCGTCGATTTGAGAGCGAGTTGCCCAAATTCTTCAATGGTCAGACCTAATCGGCTGGCTTGCTGATCGAGAAAGGACCCGGTGCCGGCAGCGCAGAGGGTATTCATTGAGAAGTCGCTGATCTTGAAGCGGCCTTCCTCTTCTTCGATGAAAATCAGTTTGGAATCCTCTCCCCCGATATCAATAATCGTCCTGACCTGTGGATAGAAATATTGAACCGCCTTGGCCTGGGCGATAATCTCATTGACGAAATTTCCCCCTAAGAGTTCGGAGAGAAGCTTTCCTCCAGTTCCGGTAAAAGAGATGAAACGAAATTGTTCAAGGGGAATCCGCTGGAGAATCTCTTCCAATACCTTCTGAACGGTCTGAAGGGGTTGGCCCTTGATGCGTATGTAATGTTCCTCCAGCACATTCTGATGATCATCCATGATGACGGTATTCGCGCTGACAGATCCAACATCAATGCCCAAATAAAGTGACTTCATCTCCCTACACCAAAACCTTTTCAAATAAAAACTCTTAAGATTCTAATCGATTCCAATTCGACTTTTCAAGTTTAATTTCTCCTTGTTTCACTGGTCATTGCGAACACCCGAAGGGTGTGTGGCAATCTCAATAACACCCCTATTCGTCGTTGATTTTATGATGATCCTGTGATAGTTTTCAAATCGATATGGAAAAGGTAAGGGCACGGGTAATCATTGAAGGGAAGGTTCAAGGAGTCTTCTTCCGCCACCACACTCAGGAGACGGCTTTTAGACTGGGGGTGAAAGGTTGGGTTAAAAACCGCAGGGACGGCCGCGTAGAGGCCGTCTTTGAAGGCGATCAGGAACGAGTGGATCAGATCATTCAGTGGTGCCATCGGGGTCCATCTGAAGCAAGGGTGACAAAAGTTTATGCCACTTGGGAAAATTATACAGGCGAGTTTGAGGATTTTTCTGTCACTTATTGAATTTATTGTATTTTCTTAGTAGCATCCCTCTCTTCTTTAAATATCTTCTTCTGCACCCCCTTCTCTACTTCTCCCTTTTCCTTTTTGATCATCTCTTCCATAACTTCCATTTTCTTGCCGGTATCGGTTAACCCTTCTCCAACCTTCTTCACGGCCTTACTACCACCGAAGTAGATGAAGAGAGAGAAGATGAGGATGCCGACAATTACTCCCATTAAGAACTTAATCATCGCCCTTCTACCTCCTTTTCCCGACTGGGCAGGCATTCAAACGCTTCCGCCTGTTTCCGACTTAGGCTATCAGGATTCCCTAAATTTTTCAATCCATTTCTCAACTATCCCAGGAACCTTAATTCATTTCGTAAAATCCAAAGATGGCCTCTTACTGAAAAAGCCGGAGCAATATGATAAGATTTTAATTGGGATGAATGCTTTTAATCCATGGGTTTCAGCAATAATGAAAATATTCCGCCTAATGGGTGTAACCATTATCATTCCTGTCTTGTTGATCTACTTGCTGGCTCATCCCTTAATTCTTCATGCTCAATCCCAAACAATGATTGAGGTGGGAAAGTTTTCTGCTGCAATAGCAGGAGACACACTACCACCAGATTGGAAGCCTTTAACCTTTAAGAAAATTGAACGACATACGACTTACAAGCTGGTCAAGGATGACCATACGGTGGTCATTAAGGCTGTGGCAGAGACCTCGGCATCCGGCCTGACCCGGGAGGTCAAGATCAACCCAAAAGAATATCCCACCATACAGTGGCGATGGAAGGTAAGTAATATTCTCAAAAAAGGAGATGTTCACAAAAAGGAAGGCGACGACTATCCGGCCAGAATCTATATTACCTTTGAATATGACCCGAGCAAACTGAGCTTCTTTGAAAAAGCAAAATACAAAACAATTAAGTTATTATATGGACAGTACCCACCGCTGGCAGCGATCAATTACATCTGGGAAAGTAAGGCGCCTGTAGGGACTATGGTTCCCAATCCGTATACCGACCGAGTCATGATGTTTGTAGTAGAAAGCGGTGAGGCCAAACTTAATCAGTGGGTTGTTGAAGAACGGAATATTTATGAGGACTACAAGAAAGCCTTTGGCGAAGAACCTCCAATGATTTCAGGTGTGGCCATCATGACCGATACCGACAACACCGGCGAATCAGCTACTGCTTATTACGGGGATATTCTCTTTAAAAAATGAACCTTCACTTTATCCGTTTCCCGCTGCTGACTTCCTTCCTGAAAGAGCGATTTTATAATAAGGGTCTGCATTACAAGATTTCAAATAGAAGTCATTCATATAAGAATGAATAGATCCTCTTGCATATTTCGTAATCTCTGTTATAATTCAGCTTAAAAATACAGTATGTTTCTCAAAAAATACAGTGTATCCCCCATTTACTTCTTTTTACATATTGGTAGCTTATTAAGCTGATGAATAAAAAGCTTGTTTATCTCCTGCTCATTTGCTTTTCTCTCTCTATTCTGGGACTTGCATTTCATCACCATGCGGATGGAGTTCCCCATGATGACTGCCTTCTCTGTTGTCATGTCTTATGCCATTCCCTTTTAATCCCTCAGGATAGCCCTCAAATTTCGTTACTAACTCCAAATGTTTTGTTCATCTCCATAGAAAACACGGCCAACATCTCCTATCAATGTTACCACCCCTATTCAAATCGAGCCCCTCCTGTATAAAGACAAAATTCCTCAATGTTACAGGACCACGTGATTCCATCCTCTCTCTTTTTGTCTTGTTGATGGATGCATGACAGTGGAATAATCCTCTCTTAAATCGAGGTATCGAATGCATGGAGGAATCAAAATGAAAACGATTCTTATTTCCATCATTATGTTCTTTGTCTTTTATTCCAGTGGGTTCGCCCAGACTTTGGAGGAGCGGATCAAAATATTGGAAGAGGCACTTAAAAAACAGGAGCAAACCATCAAGGAGCAACAAAAGCTCATTGAAGATTTAAAGGCTGAGATGAAACAGGTAAAACCTCCAGAACAACAGGCAGTAGCACAACCCAAGGAGACCCCACCTCCTGCAGGACAGGAATCCGAGAAAAAGTCAACCCTTGAGCAGGTGCAGCAGCAGGTACAGCAGTTGAAAGAGGAGGTGGGTCAGGTGGTCGAGGCGCAGAAGAAGAACATTCTGAGCGTGTTCAATCCCGCCATCGGGCTCGTGGGTGAGTCGATCCTCTCCTATCGCAGTAAGGGATCGAAGCAGACGGGCAGCGACCGGCCTGGCGGGTTCGACTTCAACCAACGTTCGGTGGAACTGAACTTGGCCGGATCGGTCGATCCGTTTGCGCGTGGTTATGTTGTGATCAACGCCTCTGCCGACCCGATTACTGGCGAAGCCAAAGCAACGGTGGAAGAGGCTGCGATCCAAACGACCTCACTGCCGTGGAACCTGACGCTTAAGGGCGGACGGTTCTTCGGTGAATTCGGTCGGTTGTCGTACATCCACGATCATGAACTGCCCTTCGTGAATCGTCCGCTGGTGCTCGACAATTACATCGGCGGTGAATCGAAGACAGACGGGTTACAGCTCAACTTCCTGCTGCCGATCCCGCATTACGTGAGCCTGACAGCGGGGGTGGGAGATCAGTTTGGCGATACACCAGACAATGTCGGCAACTTCCGTCACTTCAGCGAGTTGAACTTTTGGGGCCGCGCGTCCACGTCTTTTGACCTGACACCCGATGTCTCACTCGAAACCGGCGTTTCAGGCCTGTTCAACCCGAAGGAAATCGACCGTGGGGGCGTGTTCGTTCAACCCGATGGCAGCACGCTCACCGAACGCAGGCGCCTCGTGCTCGGAGCAGACTTGATGGTGCGCTACCAGCCGCTGCGTAACAATCAGTTCCAGAGCCTCACCTGGGGGACAGAACTGCTCTACAGCGACAACTCCTATCTCTTCAATCCTACCGGGGTTCCGGGCGGTCCCGCGTTCAACCGCTCCATTGGCTCCTTTGGTCTGTACTCGTATCTTGCTTACAAGCTCCATCGGCAGTGGATAGTGGGGTGTTTGTTTGACTGGATGGAGAATCCGCAGAACAATGCTGACAAAACCAGCGCCTACTCTGCGTTCATCACTTGGACCATCAGCCACTGGAATCAGCTGCGCCTTCAATACACGCACACCACCCACAATGCCGTGTCCGGCCTGCGCGACGATGATGCCATTTACCTACAATGGGCGTGGATCATCGGGTCACACGCGCATGGGTGGCAGGAACGCTAACTCTGGAGAGGAGGAATCGAACATGAAATCCAAACTTTTCCGATTGTTATTAATCATCCCGCTCATTGGGGTGTTCTGTGCGGGGGCGATGCCCGCTCACGCGGCCAAAATCCGCATCGTCGTAACGCTGACTGACCTGGCGGACTGTGCACGCGCCGTCGGCGGCGACCTGGCCGAAGTTCACAGCCTGGCCACAGGCGTCGAAGACACGCACGGGGTTCCGATGAAACCAAGCTTCGTGCCGATGATGAACCGGGCGGACCTGCTGATCCTGGTGGGGCTGGATTGCGAGCACGCCTTCCTGCCTGCATTGATCGAAGCGAGCAAGAATCCGCGTATCCAGAGAGACAGGCCAGGCTATGTAGACTGCTCGGCGGGAATCATCCCTCGCGATGTACCCAAGTCAACCGATCACTACGCAGGCGACGTTCATCCTTACGGCAACCCGCACTACATGCTCGACCCGGTGTTAGCGAAGACCGCGATCGAAAACATCTACAACGCGCTGGTAGCGTTCGCCCCACAGTATCAGGCAGAATTTACGCGCAACCGCGATGCGTATCTCGCCAAGCTCGACGCCAAGATTGCCGAGTGGGAGAAGGAAGTCAAACCGCTCAAGGGCCTGAAGTTCGTATCCTATCATGAGCATTGGCCATACTTCGCGGCGCGCTTCGGCATGGACTACTTCGGCACGATTGAACTGAGGCCGGGCATCGATCCGACCCCACGTCACATTGAGGAATTGATCGCCGCGATGAAGGCTGAGCATGTTCCTATCGTCGTGCGTGAGCCGCAGTTTCCCGAAAAGGTGCCAAAACGCATCGCCGAACAGACCGGCGCGACGATGATCACGCTCCCCATCATGCCTGGCGGCGTACCGAATACGGACACTTATATTAAGATGATGGACTACATGATTCGCACTATGGTCTCCGCCGTACAAGGCAGGAAATAAACGCAGGAAGATTGGGTCCGCCCGTGTATTGTTAGGGCGGACCCCGCTTAAAAGACATATGGATGAAGCGATCATCACACTGGACAACCTGAGCATCGGTTACAACGGCCAGTCAGTGCTATCCGGGATTTCGCTCTCGATTGCCCACGCGAGCTTCACCGCCATTCTCGGTGCGAACGGTTCGGGCAAATCGACTCTGCTCAAGACGCTCATTGGACTGCTTCCGCCAGTCGCTGGCCAGATCGACACCGCCCGATTGTCAGGCGCACCGCTCGTGTTTGGTTACGTCCCTCAATCCATTCAGTTCGATCCAATTTATCTGTTGACGGGATTCGAGGTTGCTCTGATGGGCACGTATGGACGGGTCCGGCCAGGACGTTTTGTACCCTCAATCGAACGTGCCTTCACGCGCGAATGCTTACGCGCGGCGGGTGCTGAGGAGTTTGCCCGCAAGCGGTTTCCTGAACTTTCCGGTGGCCAGAAGCAGCGCGTGCTCATCGCCCGCGCCCTGACGACGCGCCCTGACGTCCTGGTGCTCGACGAACCCACCGCGGGCGTGGACCACGCAGCGACACATGCGGTGCTGGAATTCATTTCGCAGATCCGCAAGGAAAGGAAAATCACGGTCCTGCTCGTCACCCATGACTTTGGGATGGTGCGCCATCACGCCCAGGAAGTCATCTGGCTTCACGAGGGCAAGGTGTTCCACGGCACCACGGAAGAACTGCTCACGCCCGAACGGATGGCGGAGATGCTTGAAATGGGGATCGGATGACATGGAAACGTTACGTCAGATTCTTTCTCCTGATTTTCTCCTGCGTAACTCAGTTTATACCAGCGTGCTCGTCGGTTTCGCCTGCCCGCTCGTCGGTGTGTTTCTGGTGATGCGCCGGCTGGTGTTCATGGGCGTGGCACTGCCACAGATTTCCTCGACAGGCGTCGCTATTGCCCTCTCGCTTCCCCTGTGGTTCGGATTCAAGCTGAGTGATCATGGTTCACACAGCGCCCACGCGCTCGCCTTCGTCGGCTCGATGACATTCTCGCTGGCCGCGATTTTGGTGCTGGCATTTCTGGAGCGGCGCGGGCACGGCCAGCCCGAAGGTCGACTCGGCACTGCATACGTCGTGGCTGCCGCGTTGAGCATTTTGTTGCTGGCAAAAAACCCTTACGGTGAGATCGGCTGGCTCGACATGCTGAAAGGGGAGGTCATCGCCATCTCCAATTTTGATCTGGCGCTGACGGCAGCAACGCTCACGCTTGTCCTCGCATCGTTAGGACTTTTTCACAAGGAGTTACTCCTCGTCTCGTTCGACCGCGCGATGGCAATTACACTTCGCAAGAACGTCGTTTTCTGGGACGTGCTGCTGTATACACTGATCGGCCTGACCGTCTCGATGGCAGTGCTCAGTGTCGGACCGCTGATCGCATTCGGATTTTTACTGATCCCCGCGCTGACGGTGCACTTGTTCGCGCGCAATATGCGCCAGTTCACGACGCTGGCCTCACTGGTCGGTGGCGCGGTCGCGTTCCTCGGTTTCTGGATCGCATATCAATTCGATTTGCCCGTTGGCCCGACAGATGTCGTTCTCCTCGGCGTGCTCTACACGGCAGCCTGGGTTATGGCCAAGGTTCTCCCCGGAGGCTCACGAGGATCTCACAAGGAGTAAGCTGCGCAGTTGTTTTTGGAAGCACTGGGGTCGACGTTGATACCACGAGCTTCGCCAACCCTATCCTGATTGAGGCTGAAGAGAAAGTCGTTTCGCTTTTCATAGATAACGCAGTTTTGAAAGAATAGGCCGCTCTCTTTGGGAAAAGAAGGGTGTCCGTGTGGGCCGGAAGGATTTTCCTACATGCTGTTAGACCAAAAAAGGAGGATACCGAAATGCGAAATGCGTTGCGATTCTTGCTCATGTTCGTGGCTTCCGTCCTACCCCTTCTCAGCCAGCCACACACAGCTGAGTCAGCGGAACAGAATGA
Source organism: Thermodesulfobacteriota bacterium (assembly GCA_049513055.1). Lineage (GTDB taxonomy): Bacteria > Desulfobacterota > BSN033 > BSN033 > UBA1163 > UBA1163. The sequence continues at coordinate 4,638 of JBEKWN010000019.1, read as the reverse complement.
GATTCTATCTAAAGGAGTAATTGAGAACTACGATGCTGACAAGCGGGCACTCCAGCTGAAAGACACCGAAGGCCAGGTACGCCTACTACCATTGCACAAGTCATCCACTGTTGCAGAGGAAAGGTTTGTGGATAACGGAGACGGTACGGTTACGGATACGAGGCGGAAAATAATGTGGCAGAAGAGCGATAATGGAAAGGAGGTCACATTCGGGGAGGCGCAGGAGTACTGTAAAACTCTACGGCTGTGTGGCTATGCTGATTGGCGTCTGCCCAACCCTGACGAGCGAGAGACCGCAGTGGTCGTCGAATTGATGATGCGCAGACATTCACGCGATGCCCATGCCTACTTCGATCTCTATTGGTCATCTGACCCCACGGTCTTGCTCCCATTCAACTATCACCCCTCTCATGGGAAAGAAGTCTCGAGGGTGTACTTCGCAAGGGAGCGCGCCAGAGCCTTCGTCAGAGCTGTCCGTTCATTGGAGACTGCTAAACCTGACAGCGGTAGCTGACGGGATTTTCCACAGTCTCGATATCAAGAGCCTGAAGCGAATGCATCAATTGCGAACCGAAATAAATGCTGTACGAATGGGAAAACCGCCGTCCGAGACTTTTCAATAAGGGCATCAGGAATGCTCTATACATTCGGTGTTTTGTTCTTCCGACTTCTGTGGCGAAGTTTTGAACCTGACGCGGTGTAGGAGCAATTTTTGAAAGTTTAAGAGGATAAGAAATGCATATGGAAAGGACAAGATATTTGGTTGCTTTATTGATCACATTGGTTTTTTTCGGTTGTGCCCACGTTACAAGAGAGCAGATAATGCAAAAAGCTTCAGAAAAAGCCTCTTCTTTTGAAGAGATTAATGAAAAGGACAGTCAACTACCTGAGGGAAATAGTGAACTTCTCATTAAGGCATCGATAAAAATCCCCCAGAAAGAATTCTATCTCTTTAGCACAAGGCCACCTCGACATGAAAATTCTCAATATCCCTTGGTACTTAATGTAAATGGCCAAGGTGCGTTGTGGACAGTTAATTGCACTTTAGACGAACAGAAAACCTACATCTACAATAAAAGAAACCCTGAAGGTGGAGATGGCTTAATGTGTCGTCTTGAAAAAAGAATACGCCTAAAGTCTGGTTTTTACAGAGTATACTTGGGTTTGCCGGAAGAAGAATTTGAAACTGAAATTGCTATTTCTTTGGCCGACGGTTCCTTGAATGTGCTTGAATTTAAACCTATTTATTGGCGGGGCGGAGACAACCGTCGAACGTTTTGGAATGGAATATCCAGTTTTGATATTTTTTTTAACGGTAAGCCCTATCTCAGTCACACGATACACAGAGGTGGACGTTGGGAGTTACAATCTTAAGATCTTAAGATATAAAATCTCACGCCTCCTAAAGCGCAATCAAACGCTATGCTTGCTTTCTACCAGTAATAGTTACCTTTCAGAGTTATCTTAGAGTGAACATTTGTAGGTGGAAGCGATAACCGGGTTTCTTAACTCTTCCTTCCTGTAACATTGATTTTAAAATCTTTTCCCCCTGATACAATATTTCAAGCGGAAATCAATAATAAACCTTTCCCATTAATTTGCAAATTACTTTGTTTAAAAAATCAAAATTTAAATCTGGCCTTGAAGAGATGATCCAACCGGAAATTCTTGTCGAATTGGTGATCGAAATTGTCGAAACCCATTGTTAATTGAAATCTAAGGAGAAAACTTTTATTGCTTCAGGAAGATCGACAAACCATTCCGGTTTAAAACTAAGTCTAACAACTCCACTTTTACTGGGGATAGAATGTGTCCAACTATCGCCGGCTTTAATAAGCCTATGAATATTTTAAATAAATCGGCCTGAGGATGTTGAAGAATATGTTTTGAATTCTTTTGAAAATGGATTGGCACAGGAGTTGCTGTCATATTAAATGGATAGATGTTTCGCTTGGAGATGGAATGTAAATGCTTAAATTATTGGAAGCGTAAAGAGTCATGAATAAAAAGCCTAAATAATATGTAAAAAGAAGAAACAGATGAGAGGAGGTAAGATTTATGAAAAAAACAATGATTGGATTAGGGTTGGTAATGGTAATGCTTTTTGGTGCCTCATATGGCTATGCGCAAGAACAGAGTGACCCTCCAAGGTATGGGTGGATGCACGGCGAGAAATCCTGGGGCCGAGGGAAGAGACTTAACCTCACCCCGGAGCAAAAGGCAAGGTTCCAGGAATTGCGTCGAAAGTTTATAGGAGAAAACGCTCAACTCATAGGGGGACTTGTAGCCAAAAAGCTGGAACTCCGGTCACTTTGGATCGATCCAAAAGCTGATTCCCAGGCCATTCTGGCTAAGGAAAGAGAGTTGAGAGATCTTCAAAACCGGATGAGGGACAAGATTGTCCGATATAGATTGGAAGCTCGCAATTCCCTCACGCCTGAACAGATTGAGAAGCTTGGATCAATGGGTGGAATGGGCCGTCGGGGAATGATGGGTCATGGCTGGGGAATGGGTCGCCCCGGAATGTAGCAGTGAGGAAATGCGCATCAATTGGAAAAAGAAAAAGAGCGGAGGAAACTTCCTCTTTTCCGTGAGAGAGATTTTCCAAAGAAAGTCTTTTTGGTTCATCCTCGTTACCCTTTTGTTTGGCGCCTGTGTCTATCCCCCATTTCGACTAATGACAGAGGCTGGACTTACTGCGGAACCAAAGTGGGACTTTATTTTGACAACACTTCCAACTCCGTATGAGGTTCCTGAAATTGATTTGGAAATGTTGCTCATCGAGGCGATAATAGCTATCCCATTAGCTATCGCGATCTCTTTGATTTTTTACAGTATGAAAACTGCTTTGAGACGAATAGACGATAAAAGATTAAGGCAGCACTATCTTAACAGAAGACTTTAATACCATCGAAGCAAACGTTTCCTGAAAAATCTGAGGCGGGTGAGTATGTCCGCGTTGCGGCGTATTTGTAAATTTTTTCTATTGCCATTAAAAACAAGTTCGGTAAAAGGAGATGAGAAGAGATGGAAAGAAAGAGGATCATTTGTCTATTTCTTTTTGTTGTTCTTATTTTCGTTTTTTCTTCATGCCACCCTCGTCATGTTTCAGATATTAAACCTAACATGACGAAAGAAGAAGTGGTCTCTTTGTGGGGGAAAACAGACCTTATCACTCATAGGCCTGTTAACGGGAAGACGATTGAAACTTGGGAATATCATTTTTCAAATTCCAATTCTATTTGTTGGGTCACTTTTTCTCAAGACAGAGTCGTGACTACCCAATGTCGCCCTCTACCAGGTAGAGGGTACTGGTATTATTCGCAGTCAGAGCAGAACAGACCGGGACCCCCTTTAACTGGACAGAGTTTGGTCCGTGAAGGTTCTTTTGCAATGAAGCTGGCTGAAGCATTGAAGATAGGACCGGTTAAGAGCGAGGCAGAAGCCGAGAGTCGGCTAGCCTCAATGGGTATCGCACCAAAGAATGGATGGATTGCTGATTATCCCTTAACGCCTGATGTGATAGGTGAGCTGCAAAATGCTATCAGTGCAGCTGCAGATTCTAGCAAAATAGCGATGAACAAGGATCAGGCATTGAAGGCGTTTGAGGATCTCATTATGAATATCGAAAGTCAGTATGCTAGAGTTGAACCGCCCCCCGGTAAGGAACCCTATTCTGAACCATATTATTACCCTGAACCCTATTACTACCCATACCTATACCCCTATTACTACCCATATCCATACTACTACGGTGGTTATTATCGTTTCTACTACCCTTATCGCCGTTATCGGAGATAACAAATGGCTTGTATGTCCATAAGGGGGGCGTTAAGGCATGACACCTATGAATTTTACTGGTGAGACCCAACAAAAGGGTATCAGCGCATTGGACCACTCCCTGAAAGGAGAAAGCGATTAAGTATGAAAAATAAATATGTGAACAAATTATTGTCTGTAACCGTTATAGCACTTTTACTTCTATTGGGTTGTGCAAGCACCAAATACCTCCCTTCAAGCTCTGAAACCTATCCTCCAACAAGTAGTGCGGTGGTCTATTATTGGGACAAACCAGATAGGCCTTATATGGAGATGGGGACGATTAATGTCAAGGCACACAGTGAGACAGGGATGTTGGAGAAATTCAAACAGAAGGCAATGGAAATAGGTGCTGATGGAGTCTTTATAAAGTATATGGATAATCAGTTAAGGTTCGGTACCCATATATGGTTTTTACTGGCGGCCTCTATTCGAGCAGAGGGTGTCGCAATAAAATTTAAAGATACATCACTCGAGAAATAGGCAAAGCGAAAAAGGTTCCTTAAAAGGAAGGGATAAGAACTGGGCAGTGAGTAATTTGAGAAAAAAATATTTGATATTGATCGCACGCAAAGTGGGGGAAATTTTTCGCTCATGAATCTTTATAGCGGTAAGAAAAACTCATAAAGATGGCATAACGAATTCTTAATGGAGGTTTTATCCATCGCCAGCAGTTAGGTGCAAGACAGGGGGTTTTGAAATGTTAATAAGGAGATCTCAGAGAAAAATTCTATTTTATATTATCCCACTTCTCATTTTCTCCTTCCTCTTTGGAAGTTTCATAAGAAGTGCCTATGCCATGACAACGGAAGAAGAGAA
>JBEKWN010000018.1:0-41278 GCA_049513055.1 Thermodesulfobacteriota bacterium | reverse complement strand
TCTGGTCTTTGTGCCATATCTGGTCTTTGATCCACTTCGACTTTTCCGGCGTAAACCGCAGGGTAACTTCTTTCGTGGTTTTCCCTTTATAGAGACCGAATGTCGAAAGAAAATATTTTTTAAAGTCAAAATCAGCCGGTATTTTAAAGGACTCTGTCAGAACCTTTGCCTGCGAGATCCTGCTCAGTGCAAAATCCCTAATGTCCTTTCTCAAATGGCAGTAACCAATGACGTGCCACGATCCCATATAGTTAAATAGGTGATAAGGTTCAACAGTTCTTGTGCTTCTCTCTTCCGTCGCGGGTGAATAGTAGGAAAAGCCTAAACACCGCTTCTTCAGACAGCCCTCCAAAACGGCTTTGAACACCGCTTCAGGTGCTGGTGAATACTCGATTAATTGAAAGGAAAAAGAGTCGTCGATATGATCTGCTGCAGCTGAATGCTTACTTATAATATTCGTTATCTTATCCACTACGGAAGACACCTCATCCCCGATAGATCCACTACTGATGTCCTGAAGCATCTTCCTCGCAATGAGAAGCGCTGAAATCTCTTCAGAAGAGAGGTAGACCATGGGTAGGGAGAACGTATCATCATCGTAATAGTATCCCTTTTGGCTTGAATCGTAATCGAGCGGGCAAAGGAGTCTATCCCTCATGAAATCAATATCTCTCTGTGCTGTTTTGGTAGAGATTTCGAATTGCTCAGCGAGGGAGGTAGCATTGGGATACTTTTTCACCCGGACCTGATGATCAAACCAAACAAATCTTTCGTAGATGTTTTTTATACCCATTATTTTCCCATTAAACACCTTACTGGAATAAGTGGACTATTCACTAACCGCTCTCACCTTTCAATTGTTCCGGAGTCCTTTCTTCAAGCCAAAGCTTGCAAACATTCTTCCAACCTATCTTGCGCCATTTCTTAAAAACCGCCTTCAAGTCGTTCAAGTCCTTCGCTTCCAGAAGATCTTTCTGGGCAGCCTTCAAATCTTCAAGAGATGCAATCGCTGGCATGGTTACCTCCAAATATCGCAAAGCGCCCGCCTGCGGTATAACTCAACCTTCGCCAGGTAAACATAGCGTAAAGATATTACCGTAAAACGTAAAGCGTAAGTCGTAATAGGCAAAGCATTTCTTTTGTGGGTAATCTATCAAATATACAACGAAAGATCAACGTTTTACCGTAAGGGATTTTTCTAATTTTTCTAATTCAAACCTCAATGGAAAGGATTTCCCGGTCTTTTAATCGGACGTAGCCGTGGTGGGTAATTCGCAGGTGGGGAATGGCAGGTGTTCCAAGCGTATCAATCGTAAGGATGGGCTTTTCCCATCTCACCCCATTCCTTTTCAAAGATTCTTCAAGTTTTTTTAACTCAGAATTCAATATCTCCATCGGTTTGAGCGAATAAAAACCGCAGAGGGGGGCTTGAAATTCTGACACGATCTCATCTCCTATCGCATAAACGCCTCCCCCTTTAATCTCCTTGAGCCTTTCAATAACCGTTTTCATGGAATGGGTATCACATCCCACGACAAACATATCAACGGTATCCCAAGACATTGTAGTTCCATAGGCTCCCCGTTGAAGGCCGAATCCCTTGAGGAGTCCCATAAAAGATCCCTTACCCTCTACCCGATTCAAAGCAAGGAGCATCACTACATCATTAGACTCCTCAGGATCTTCGGGATTGATGATCTTTTCTCTGGTCACAAGACCGGTGACGAGCTCTATCACCCTCACCTTTCCTTTCCCCACCTTCGCTAAAGCTCCCGCCTCTGCGAAGCCCGCTCCGGCGAGCGAAGGCAGGTTGGTGGGTACCGCTGGCGCTCCCTTTGTAAGCGAAGATATCATCTGTTCTGGAACTTTAACCGTGTTAAACATATACCTCGGGGAAAAAACTTTTTTCGGTTCAACCAAGGATTTTCCATCCTTGTAGATGATTTTCCCATCACACATCACCCATTGAGGCGAAAAATCATTCGGCGAAGGAATGATTAGAATATCTGCCATCTTCCCAGGCGAAAGAGAGCCGATGAGATGATCGAGACGGAAATGTTCTGCGACATTGATCGTCACCATTTGATAAGCAAGCTTAGGCGGGACGCCAAGTTTCAGTGCTGTTTTCAAAGGGGCATCCAGATATCCCTCCTCAATAAATGTTTGGGGGTCTATACCATCTGTTACGAGAGCCAATCTTCGAAAATCAATCTTCTTATCGAAAACCCCTTTTATGCCAGAGAGCTCTTTTCTCACAGATCCTTCTCTGATCATCACCCAGTAGCCAAGTCGAAGCCTTTCTATAACCTCCTCTTCGGTAATGGGCTCATGGTCAGAGGATGTGCCAAAACAGGTATAGGCTTGGAGCTTTCTTCCAGTTGCTCCTGCTGTGTGGCCTTCGACTCTTTTCCCGAGACTGAGTGCCAGAGAAGCAAGTTCTCTCACCCTCTCTCCTTGTCTCCCCTCCAAAAAGATGTTGCCCCAGAAAATCTCTCCCACACCGAGGCAATTGGGATCTCTTAGAAGAGGCAGGAGTTCTTCATTCGGTGGAGCGTTTATCTCCTCAGACGGGGTAAGGCCACACAGAGGAGGAACGGTGTAGTAGCATCGGATGGGCTGTCCCTGAAGCCCCTTGGCAAAATATTCAATCCCTTTTTTCCCAACAATCAACCCAAGGTCGATCGTCTCCATGACGACCGCGGTGACGCCACTCGGAATCACATGCTTGACGTACTCTTCTATTCCTGATCTGCTGAGATGCGTATGCCCTTCAATCAAACCTGGAAGGAGAACCATCCCGGCCGCGTCGATCACCTGTGTTTTACTGTCCTTTTGAGGATCATGATCAGGTCCAACATAGGCGATCATCCCGTCCTTAATCCAGATGGACTGTCCCTTGATAAATTCTCCAGTGAAGGAGTTGAATAGAATACCGTTAACGATGACGGTATCCGGCGGGATATTTCCCAGAGGAACTTCACTGAGTATTCTTCTCTTCTCCACACTGCTCACGGAAGGTTTCATAGCAAAAATGAAGGAGTCATGTCAAATATTTAGAAACGAAAGAGTGATTCTCTGCTGACCAAACCATAACGACACTGGTGACTTATTCATACTTAATTTTAAAAGAAGATAATTCCGAATTACATTCGGAAAAAATTAAAATAATTATTACTTTATTTCTAATAAAAATTAGAATAATCTTAATATATTATACGAACATCAAAAAAGCTTCTTGACAAAAAAAACGTAGATGTGTATTCTAAATGGAGAATTTTTCGAATTTCATTTTATTGCCACTTACTAACAACCCATCTTTATGAAAAAAAAGCTGAATTTTATTCAAAATATGGACAATTTAAATCGCGAGTCTGAAAGAAAAAAGCAGATATTAACCTCAGCAACTAAAATCATCGGAGAAAAGGGATTCCAAAATGCCACGATCGCTGAGATCGCCAAAGAGGCTGGCATTGGAGACGCTACGATCTATGAATATTTTAAAAATAAAGAAGACTTGCTCCTGGCAATTCCTGTTGAAACAACCAAAGACCTCATCGCCCAGATCAATGACCACATGATGGGCATAAAAGGAGCCTTTAACAAACTACGTAAGTTTATCTGGTGGTGGCTTAACTATGTCGAGAAGAACCCTGGATACGGAGTAGTCGTGTTACTCGAATTGAAAACAAGCAAGAGTTATGTATCGACGGACGCCTATCAGGCGGCAAGGAACTTTTATCAAATTATTCTCGATATCATCAAAGAAGGTCAAGAGGAAGAGGCAATTAAAAAAGAAATTAATCCCTATTTGGCCCGTAGCCTTTGCGTTGGGGCGATGGAACATATCATCATTCGATGGCTATTGAAAGATAAGAAGTATTCACTCATCCAATATGCCGACGAGTTGGCAGATCTTTTAATTGACTCTCTTAGAAAAACAGATTTTGACATTTCGAAAACGATGGTGTCGGCCTCCAAATGAGAAAAAACTTGTTTCTCTCAAATCGTATCATTCTAATCCTGAAAATTATACATGGAGGAATAAATGCGTATACCCAAATTTGAATATTTTCGCCCTTTATCGATTGAGGATGGTTGTTCTCTACTCTATAAACACAAGACAGAGGCAAAGATCTTAGCTGGGGGAACCGATCTCTTCGTCAAAATGAAGAAAAAAGAGATTCTTCCAAGGGTTGTCATTAGCTTGAACGGGGTTCAGAAATTAGACAGGATCGAATGGGATGATAGAGAGGGGCTTAAAATTGGCCCACTCGTCACCCATGATGCTCTTGTCAATCATCCGATCGTCAGAGAGAAGTTCGATTTTCTCTCCGAGGCTTGTTTTAAGATCGGAACCCGTCAGGTGAGAAACATGGGAACCTTGGTAGGCAATCTCTGTAATGCCTCCCCTTCCTCGGATGCCTCTGCTCCTCTGTTAGTCTTGGAAACGAAGTTGAAGTTGGTTCACCTTTACGGTGAAAGAACTATCCCTCTTCAAGAATTTTTTGTTGGGCCTTTCCAAACCGCCCTGGATCCCCAAGAAATCGTGGTAGAGGTTCAGATCCCTAAACCTGCCCCTTCCACGGCCGGCTCTTATCAATACCTTCATAAAGCCTCATCTGTTGGAGAAACCCTGGTTGGAGCGGCTGTGCTTCTCACAATGGATCCAAAAGATTCTACCTGTCAGGAGGCAAGGATTGGTCTCTCCTCTGTTGCTCCAACCCCCATCAGGGCAAAGGCTGCGGAAAGAATATTAAAGGGGAAAAGAATAGATGAGAAGATCATTAGGGAGGTAGCTCAAGTGGCCTCGGATGAAACCCAGCCTCGCTCCAGGCCTTGGTATCGACGAGAGATGACCAGGATATTGGTGGAACGGGCAATCCTTCAAGCGATGGAGAAAATCAGATGAAAAAGCAATTAATCGAGTTGAGAGTGAATGGTGAATCGTGTGAGCTAGCCGTGGAGCCTCAAAGAACACTCTTGGAAGTGTTGAGGGAAGACTTGGGCCTCACAGGGGCAAAAGAGGCTTGCGGCACAGGAGAATGCGGTGCCTGTACCGTCTTGATTGACGGTAAACCCATCCTTTCCTGCTTGACCCTGGCGATCGAAGCCCAGGGAAAAGAGATTACCACCATCGAAGGCCTAGCCAAGGCTGGTGAACTCCATCCTTTGCAGAAGGCTTTCATTCAGTACGGAGCCATTCAGTGCGGCTATTGTGCGTCAGGGATGATCCTCAATGCAAAATCTATTCTCGATGAAAACCCAAAACCCTCAAGAGAAGAGATCCTAAAAGGATTAGAGGGTAACCTTTGTCGATGTACAGGCTACAATAAAATTCTAGACGCTGTCATGGCAGCCTCAATAGGAAAGGATTGATATGGAAGAGTTGTCTTTCGTTGGCAAAAGTGTCCCCAGAAAGGATGGTGTGGAAAAGGCCACTGGGAGAGCGCTTTATACTGTGGATATGGTTCTTCCAGGGATGTTGTGGGGTAAAATTTTAAGGAGTCCCTACCCTCATGCCAAGATACTTCGCATCGATACGACCCGGGCAGAGAAACTCCCTGGGGTGAAGGCAGTGATTACGGGAAAGGATACCCTAGGGATCAAACACGGATTCGTGGAGACCCCTCGATATCCCCCTGATCAATACCCTTTAGCCATGGATCGGGTCCGCTATATTGGTGAAGAGGTCGCCGCTGTTGCGGCCATTGACGAGTATGTTGCTGAAGAGGCTTTGAATCTCATCCAAGTCGATTACGAGGAACTTCCCGCGGTCTTTGATCCTGAGGAGGCCATGAAACCGGAGGCTCCTGAAATCCATCATAGCCATCCAAAGGTGAAGGAACCTTATAAAAATATTGGTGGAAAGACGGAGTCTGGATGGGGAAACGTTGAGAAAGGGTTTGCCGAATCCTACCTTGTCCGTGAGGATCGGTTCGAGGGACAGCTAAGAACACATTGTTATATGGAACCCCAGGCCACGCTGGCCAGTTTCGATCTTTCCGGAAAGCTAAATGTCTGGACTTCAAGCCAGGGGCCCTTTATCAAAAGGGCGAAGTTGGCCACGACCTTAAGACTTCCTCTCAGCAACGTTCGTGTTTTGAAAGCCTATGTGGGAGGAGCATACGGAGGGAAGATCGACCTCTTCTCCCATGAATTCTGTGCTTCTCTGCTGTCAATCAAGGCCCGAAGGCCGGTGAAAATTGTTTGTACAAGGGAGGAGGTATTTGAGTCTGCCAGACACGGCCAACCCATCTTTGTTGAGTTGAAAACAGGCGTCAAAAAAGACGGAACCTTAGTTGCCCAGCAAGTCAAGGTTATTAATAATAGCGGTGCCTACCGGGGAAGCGGAGTGGTAGTTATTTTCCTCTGCTGGGGTTTCGTCATGCTCTGCTATCGAATTCCAAACCTGAAATATGAGGGTTACTCAGTCTATACAAATAACCCTGTCAGAGCACCACAAAGGGGACATGGTGCCCCTAATCTTCGATTTGCTGTTGAATCACAGATGGACTCGATTGCTGAAGAGTTGGGGATCGATCCTGTAGAGATCCGTTTGAAAAATGCACGGCAGAAAGGGGACTTTCTTCCTAACGAAGATCCGGTCAGGAATTGCGGTTTGGTCGAATGTATCGAAAGGGCTGCTGAGGCTACCCAATTTAGAGAAAAATATGGGAAGAGGAAAGCACGGGAGGGGCAGAGGATAAGGAGGGGAATTGGGATGGGGGTTTCTTCCTACTTCAGCGGTTCCCTCATCTACCCCAACACATCTGCGGCTATTGTTAAATTGAATGACGATGGCACCGTATCCCTTCTCACAGGTGCCTTGGACATTGGGCAGGGGGCTGAGACCATTCTATGTCAAATTGTCGCTGAGGAACTCGGGGTATCGATGGATGATATTCGGGTTGTGGCAGCAGATACCGAGACCACTCCTGTGGATATCGGTGCCTGGATCAGCGGAGGAGCTTATGTTTCTGGGAACGCTGTCAAAATTGCTGCCTCCGATGCCAGGCGTCAACTTTTTGAAGTTGCGGCAAAAGAGCTTGAAGCCAATCCCGAGGACCTAATTGCAAAGAACCGAGAGATCTCTGTCAAAGACTCCCCTGGACGATCGATCTCTTTCACTCAGGCAGTGGCGGCGAGTATTGCGAAACGTCGGGGAAACCCCATTATTGGTCAGGGGCACTACCGAACGATGAAAGACATACCGGCTCACCCGAGTCTTGCCACCACCAAAGGCAGATGGAGTGATAACTATGCCTTCGATGCCCAGGTAGCTGAGGTGGAGGTCGATATGCAAACCGGCCAGATAAAACTTGTGAAAGCTACCACAGCCCATGACTGCGGTTTTCCCATCAACCCATTAATAGTTGAAGGCCAGATTGACGGTCAGGTCTCAATGGCTCAAGGCCATGCCCTCTGGGAGGAGGTCTTGATGAAGAAAGGTAAAACCCTTACGACCTCTTTCCTCGATTATAAAATCCCCTGTGCCAAAGATATGGTCGAATCTCAGTATATCGATGTCATCACAGAAAAGTACGAAAAAGATATCCCTTATCGTACAAAGGAGGTAGGAGAAGGATATGTCTCAGGGATGGTGGCCGCCATCGCTAATGCTGTGTATGATGCTACGGGAGTGAGAGTAAAAACTCTCCCCATCCTTCCCGAGAAGATATTAATGGGTTTGAAAGAAAAAGGGAATAAACCCCGTTAGAAAGGATGGGGCTTTTAATCCCGCCCTCAATAATGAATGAATATTTTCTTTTTACATCCCCGTCATAGATGGCGGGGCTTTCTAACGGGGTAAATAGAGGGAAAATATGGAAAAGGCAATCATGTATAGACCAGAATTGGAGACAATGCCAAGAGAGAAACTATTGGAGTACCAGCTCGATCTTTTCAGAAAGCAGATGGCCTATGTCTATGAACGAGCTCCCTTCTATCGAAGGAAGTTTGATGACGCCGGAATAAGGCCTGAACATATAAAGACCCTAGAAGATGTCAGTAGAATTCCCTTCACAATTAAGGAAGAGTTGCGACGGAGTCAAGAGGAGCATCCTCCTTTTGGGGACTTTCATTGCATCCCTCCCGAAGAAGGGGTAAGGGTCTTTCAAACGACCGGGACCACTGGAACCCCTGTCCGTTCCTTATTGAGTAAAAAGGATTGGTTGGTAAACTATTATGACCAGTTCATGTATTTCATGTATGGCTACGGAATTACCAAGGCTGACATCATATTTATCCCTTTCAACTATGGACTCTACTTAGCCTGGTGGGGAATCCATTCATCTTTTGAGCAAGGAGGGGTTCTCGTCATACCAGGTGGAGGACAAAGTTCAGAGGATCGTATCAGAAACATCCTTGAATGGAAACCGACCGTCATTTGTGGAACGCCCACTTACATTCTCTTCCTCGGAGACGCCGCAAAAAAAATGGGGGTTGATCTGTCAAAGACTACCGTCCGAATCGTTATCACAGCAGGAGAACCTGGTGCACAAGTTCCTTCAACCAAGAAGCAGATCGAAACCACCTGGGGTGCCAAAAACTATGATGACATCGGATCAACAGAAATATCCAACTTTGGTTTTGAATGTGTAGCTCAGAAAGGGACTCATGTTATTGAAAGTATGTTTCTTGCTGAGGTAATTGATCCAAAGACAGGCAAATGGGTTGGACCAGCTGAAGAGGGTGAATTGGTTCTCTCTAATCTCTGTTGCGAATCAATGCCATTGATTCGATGGCGAATGGGCGATATCGTCAAATTCGATTATAAGAAGTGCGATTGTGGGCGGACATTCCTCCGATTGGAGGGAGGGATCATTGGCAGGGCAGATGATATGTTCCAATTTGGTGGAGTCAATATCTTTCCTTCAGCCATTGAAAATTTTGTTCGTGAGACAGAAGAGTTTTCGAACGAGTATCAAGTAATCGCACCCAAAATGGGGTCAGGGAAGCATCTCAGAATTCGTGTGGAACCTTCATCTCCTGCTCTATCTCAAGAGGAGATGGATCGAGCAGTAAAGTCCTTCAAGGAGATCTTCAAATTTCGAATTGGTGTTAGTCCAGATGTAGAAGTGGTTAAGATAGGGGAACTTCCTCGATTTGAGGGCAAGGCCAAACGGGTCATCCGGGAAGCTTGAGGAGCAAATTATAATGGAGCAGGTTAAACCAATTGGATGGAACAACACCTTTCGTCCTTGACCAGAGTTTTAGGCATTCGTATAATGGTACAAAATTTTACGAGAAGGAGGTTACTATGAAAAACAAAGCATTAGTAGGTAATATTGGCATAAGGTTACTTCTGATGTTAATAGCTGTATCCTTCGTATGGGTTTGTGCTTTGAATCCGAAAGTATCTATAGCTCAGCCCATTGTACTCGGTGTTCCTATTTCCCGAGGATATCCCGACGGCGTGGATGCAGAACGAGGAATAACATTGGCGGTGGAAGAAATTAATGCCAAGGGCGGAGTTAATGTAGCTGGAACCATGCGTCCTTTAAAACTTGAAATAAGCGATACCCGTGACCTTGAACCAGGTGTCCCGGTTGCCGAGGCACTTCTGGCAGTGGAGAGATTAATTATAGAGAAAAAGGCGAATTTTATTGTGGGGGGTCCTATCCGGTCGGAGGGAGCTCTGGCAGCTATGGACGTATTGTCTAAGCATAAGACCGTGTCAATACTCTCCGCAGGAGTTTTAAGCCCTGCCTACAACAAGCGGATCGCTGATAACTACGATAAGTACAAATATTGCTTTAGAACAACAGGGAGCGTCGTCCCTATGATAGGAGGGGCAATAGGAACTTTTGAGTCGATTAGAGCTAAAAAAGGATTTGATAAAGCTTTTATTATGGTGCAGGATGTCGCCCATGCTCGAGCTGCTGGTAACGCTCTGAAAGAAGGACTTGAAAAGAAAGGGTGGAAAATCATCGGGTATGAGATATATCCAACCGGAACGACCGACTTTTCTATGGGACTATCCAAAGCTAAGGACGGAATGGCACAGTATTTAATCCCGTGGTTCGATATGCCTGAAGTCTCAATTTTGATGAAACAGTGGTACGATATGAAGGTGCCATCGCTACCCATTGGCTACATCCATGCTCTTCAGGATGAAGGGACTTGGAAGGCTACCGATGGTAAGGTTGCTTATTCGGTTGTTCTCTATGCAAAGGCAGGGTCGGTGGCGACCAAGGCTATCCCCTTGAGTGAAAAATTTGTTCCCTCCCATAAGAAAAAGTATGGAATGGAGCCCAGGTCAGAATGGACGTCCACCAGTTATACGGTGGTTTATATTCTAAAGGACGCCATTGAACGAGCGAAGAGCCTTGACCCTGATCTCATCATACCGGCTTTAGAAAAAACCGATATGATGGGGACTTACGGTAGGGTAAAGTTTGATCCAAAGAGTCACCAAATTATTGAGAACGGTGACCCAGCGGAGACTGCCGTAGGCACATGGGCACAATGGATAGATGGCAAGAGAGTGATTGTCTTTCCGGATAAAATAGCTACGAGAAGTTTAGAGCTGCCGCCTTGGATGAAGTGAGTCAAACTGAGAGTAGAGAGTCAAGATGAATATTTTTATTTTCGGGCTCGTCAATAGTGTCATTTTGGCCTTAATGGCCAGTGGTTTTGCATTGGTGTACGGTGTCAGCCGATTGGCTAATTTCGCTCATGGCGCCCTGTATATCTTGACAGGATTTGCAACT
The DNA here is from genome assembly GCA_049513055.1 of Thermodesulfobacteriota bacterium. GTDB lineage: Bacteria > Desulfobacterota > BSN033 > BSN033 > UBA1163 > UBA1163. Next base: position 30,566 of record JBEKWN010000018.1, on the reverse strand, counting down.
TGGCTCTTCCTAAACCGGTTGGGGATAAACTACATAGGGTCAATATTCCTTTCGATCATTATTGTGTCAATCATTGGGGGTGCCATCTATCGCTTTCTCCTTATCCGAGTAAAAGGCATGCCAGCATCGGAGATTATTGCCTCTTTAGCCATAGGCATAGCTATTATGGAGATATTCCGCTGGAGGGGGTTTATCAGTGAGGCTTATATGCTTCCCCCTTTTGTTGCTGGTTCCGCAAATATAGCGGGAGTAGTGATCGATTGGCAACGACTCATCATCATCGTTATTGGTTTGGCAATGATGTTATCCTTGTGGCTGTTTACTCACTATACTAAAGTAGGCTTATCTCTTCGGGCGATAGCTCAAGATAAGCATGCCAGTATGATGTCGGGGATAGAGCCGGACCGAACAGCAGTTATTGCATTAGCCATGGGGTCAGCCTTAGCTGGAATCGCTGCTGTCGTTATCCTTCCTCTGGGAAACATCACCGTAGAAACAGGATACATGGTTCTGATCGATGCAATAGCCGTGTGTATTATCGGAGGACTCGGCAGCTGGGCAGGTGTCCTCGCCGGTGCTTTTCTGTTAGGCTTTTCTCGAATACTGACTGCAGCTTTTATAGGACCTCACTGGCAAATGGTGGTGGTTTTGCTATTCATTATTTTGACATTGATACTCAAGCCTTCAGGACTTCTTGGGAGACAAAAAGAACTTGAGGAGAGGGTTTAGGATTGGATGAGAAAATAAGGCGCAGGGAAAGATTAGACCGAGGCATAAAAGTTCGAACGGAAGGCATCTATGCTATTTCTTCATGGCGGGGAATAGCATATACGTCCTTACCAACGGTTGCTTTTGTCTTAGGACTGCTTATCATCCCTTTAGCTGTGACATCGATGGCCTGGCAAAAGATAATCATTATTGCCTGTGTCTTCGCTTTTTTGGCTTTAAGCTTTGACTTCCTGGCTCATTTCGTCGGGATCGTCTGTTTAGGGGGAGCTTTCTTCACAGGAGTGGGTGGCTATATATCTGGGCTTCTCAATTCAGCATTTGGGCTCCCGCTGGTGATCACCATTCCTATAGCCACAATAGGTGGGGCAGTTATTTGCACGCTGTTTTTACTTCCCTGCTTGCCAATGCGAGGCATTTACTTTGCCATTGTAAGTCTGATGTACCCGCTGCTATTTGCGAGAGTGATTCAAGCTCTGGATATTTTTGGTGGCACCGATGGCTTACCTGGGCTTGCAACTTTTCCCAATACATGGGTTGAGCTCTATTTAATTTTACCAATGATTCTCATCCTAACCTTCGCTCTAAGAAGATTGGTTAATGAAGACTTCGGAATCGTGCTACGCGCAATAAAAGATAATGACCAGGCCGTTAGGGCTTCCAATATCAATATAACTTGGTATAAGATGAAAGCGGTATTTTTAGGCTCAGCGATAGGCTGCTTTGCTGGTGCTTATCTTGCTCACCTTTACGGCTGGGTAGGTTTATCCCTATTTGCTTTAGACTTTTCCATATTCCCAATTGCTGCTACGGTGGTCGGAGGGGTAGGTACTTTAGTGGGTCCTGTCATAGGAGCCATCATCCTAACCATGTTTTCAGAAATGCTTCGAGAATTTGGACCACTAAGGGTAGTCTTTTATAGTCTTATATTAGCAGGGCTTGTAATACTTAACACTGGAGGTTTGGTGCCTTATTTGCAGAGAAAATATCATCAGTTTGAGCATTGGATCGAAATATGAGTAAAGACGTTATTCTCCAAGTTAAAGGTGTTAGCAAATCATTTGGTGGGGTGAAAGCGATACATCATGTAAGTTTTGACTTATTAAAGGGGGAAATTTTAGGTATTATTGGTCCCAATGGCTCAGGAAAAACCACATTAGTCAACCTCATTACTGGTTTTGTTAAAGCAGACTCGGGGTTGGTTTTTGCGGAAGGGAAAAAACTTATCGGGTTACCACCTTATAAAATTGCTGGTCTGGGGATTGTCCGTACCTTCCAGATACCAAGACCCTATCACTCCCTATCCATTATGAAAAACTTAGTGGTCCCGTTATATTCTTCAAGGATTATGCGCACGATTGGAGGCAAGCTGGGAGATAGAGATACAGTCGCTTTGGACATTTTAGAGGAAATTGGTTTTGAGCGGGATGCCCATGTTCCATATAAACACGCCTCTACCTTTCCCGAAGGCTATCTAAAACGCCTTGAGTTAGCGAGATGTCTTGCTCTAAGACCTCATGTCATTATCATGGACGAGCTTTTCTCGGGATTAAGTGTCAGCGAGATTACAGCAATAATTCCTATCGTAGAGAAACTCCAGATGAATGGGATGACCATCATCATGGTGGAACATAGGGTAAGAGAACTTTTCCAAATAGCTCATCGGGTGATGGTGATGAATTTTGGAGAAAAGATTGCGGAGGATGTTCCGGACGCGATTATTAAAAGCGAAATAGTTAAACAAGCTTACCTGGGGGTAACATAGAACGATGCTGGACATCAAAAATCTTATGGTTTTTTATGAGAATGCTTTAGCGCTCAATAATGTGACCCTCACATGCCGGGAAGGCGAAATAACGGGGGTTTTTGGACCTAACGGCGCAGGCAAGTCAACATTGATGTTTACTATTTCAGGAATCATCCTAGATATGAAGAAAACAGAGATAATGATGGGAGGGGAAAGAATAACTGTACTTGGTGAGATCCAATTCAGGGGAGAAGACACCATAAAGGTTAAGCCGAGTGAAAGAACCAAGAAGGGGATTGTCTTATGTCCGGAAAGACGCCGAATTTTTCCTGAAAGTAGTACTCTTGAAAATCTAAAAATAGGAGGTTATTTAGCAACACGCCAAGAGGCAAAAAAAACTCTTGAGTATGTGTTCAACCTTTTCCCAGCTTTAAAAGATCTAAAAAATAGGGAAGGTGGTTTCTTGAGTGGTGGTGAACAGCAAATGCTTGCCATTGGCAGAGCATTAATGGCTCAACCAAAGCTATTGCTACTTGATGAACCTTTAATGGGACTCAGTCCGGCTATCCAATCAAGACTGATTCAAGCCGTTAAAGAGATCAATGAGAAAACTGGAATTACGATATTAATAACGGAGCAATATGCTCAACCTATCTTCCCGATAATAGATTACGGCTATGTCATGGAAAAAGGGACAATCGTTATGGCTGGAACAGCGAAAGAACTCACGGACAACCCACACGTAAAGGCAGCTTACCTTGGGGCTTGATTTTAGACGGGCTATTCCTAAAATTTTAAAGAAATTGGGTGGGTAAACCCCGTTAGAAATTCCAGCGGGGCATTATTTCTAACGGGGTAAATCATTGGGTGTTTTATGACAGTCACCTCAAGAGAGGACAAAAGCATATTTGGCGTTATTGAAGGTATTTGTGAGAAATATCCTTACAAACCAGCAATAATTTACCTGGGTGAAAAATTCTCTTATTTTAGGCTAAGAGATTTGGTCCGAAGATTTGCCGCTTCTTTATCTGATTTAGGTGTGGGGGTTAATGATAAGGTCATGATTTATATTGCCAATTGTCCTCAGTTCCTGGTTGCTTATTTTGGAATTCAGGAGATCGGTGCAATCCCAGTACCTGTTTCCCCCATTTACACCCCTTTTGAGCTTGAATACATGATTAATGATTCAGGGGCTGAAACGATCATTTGCCAAGATACAAATTTCCGCTATGTAAAGGAGGTATTCGAAAAAACTAATTTAAGGAGGATAATTGTTACCAACCTTGTAGATTTACTTCCATGGTGGAAACGGACAATAGGTAGGGTGTTCGATAAGGTCCCAAAAGGGGTCGTCAGAAAGACCAGTGAGGTATATTTTTTCAGCGAGTTAATAAGAAGATATCCAAGACAACCACCAAAAGTGACCATAAAGCCTGAGGAACACCTTGCCTCAATTCTTTATACCGGTGGAACAACAGGATTTCCTAAAGGGGTACCAAGTTCTCACGCTAAAATGCTCTCCTCCCTAAAGGACCTTAGAGATCTGACAAAGGACCATATTCCAGAAGGAGGGAAGGATGTCCTTCTCATGGTCATTCCTCTTTTTCCTATGATGGGACAAGAAGCAATTCTGGGTTGGGGATTAGGGAAAGGTATTAGCGTTGTGTTAATGCCTGTCCCTCAAGTTGATGCCATATTAGAAGCTATACAATTGTATAAGGTGACCACATTTGTGGGTGTGCCTGCGCTATACCGCATGATCCTGGGGAATGATAGGATGAATTCATATGACCTAAGTTCACTGAAATATTGCTGGTGTGGAGGTGATGTTCTTCCTTCTGATGTGTTTAAACGATGGCACGAAATGTTCCATATTCCATTATATCAGATTTATGGTACCACAGAAATGGGCTGTGTTACTCTTAGTTCTTTAGACAGATTCCCCGTGATGGGTAGTATTGGACTTCCTATACCATCTACGCAAATTAAGGTAGTTGACCCGGATACGTTGGAAGAAATATCAGCAAATAAAGTAGGTGAGCTATTGGTCACATCTGAATATGGAACAAGGAGTTATTGGAACAAGCCTGAAGAAACCTCCGAGTGTTTTATGAAAATGAATGGCAGGATATGGAACTTAACTAAAGATTATGTTCACATAGATGAGAATGGATTACTAAACTATGTCGATAGAAGTGCAGACATTATAAAGTATAAAGGGTATAGAGTTTCCTGTTCGGAGGTCGAAGCAGTATTGCAAGACTTTAAAGTAATAAAAGAGGCTTGTGTTATTGGTGTGCCAGATCCAGCAGTAGGAGAACTTATTAAAGCTATCGTGGTACTTAAGGAAGGCACCAGAGGTGTCGGCGCCTCTGAATTAATTAAGTGGTGTCGCGAAAAGCTTGCCCCTTATAAGATTCCTGACCACATAGAATTTAGAGACACGTTACCCAAATCTAAAGTTGGCAAGCTGCTAAGGCGGGAAATAAGGGAGGAAGAGCGAAGGCGATGGCTAAAGAGAAAATAAATCTTCCAAAATAGGTGATTTGCTGATGTCCAAACCAAGGTTATTAATCCTGGATGAGCCTTCCCTGGAATTAACCCCTCTCTTGGTAAAAGTGACCATTCTTTAAGTGGAACAAAATGTCCGGCATGCGTTAGAGATCGCCAACCAAGCCTATGTTCTGGAAACTGGAAGAATTACTTTATCTGGAAAGGGCCAGGACCTTCTAACGAATCCCCACATTAAAACCTCTTACCTTGGAATGTAAAATAACGTCAGGAGAAACTCGCTTAACCTTTCTAATGCATAGACCTTCAAAGTGGAAGTAAATGATATTAAACGAACCCCTTGGAGAAGATACTTCCAAAATGCTTTAGAATACCGAAAGAAAGGAGTGTCGAAAATGAAAGCGATCGTTCTTGGCAGTTGTGGCCTATTAGGGGTCTCTCTGCTAACCTACCTGAAGGAACAGAAGGAGATTTCGGAAATATTAGCCACTGACGTAAACGGGGGTAGGCTAAAAGAACTGGTAGCCTGGTTAAATGACAAAAGGTTCTCGTCTAACATTCTTGACAGCCGTGATTATGATGCTCTAATTGCGGCAATAAAGGGCTATGACGTTGTATTGAATGTTTCTGCTGTTCGTGAAAAACTACCAGCAACGAAGGCAGCGCTTATGGCCGGTGCCAACTATATCGATAGCGGAGCTGCACCACCAGATGGGCAACTGGGATTGAGTGATGAATTCAAGAAGAGAGGACTTCTGGCAATCGTGCATATGTACTTTTCGCCGGGGCTCGACAATGTGCTGGCTCACTATGCGATAGAGAGACTGGACAGGACAGAGAGTATAGACTTTAGATGGGCCGTTCTCGATATCGTCCCTGCTTCAGAGCATAGCAGGCCGTTGTATTGGGCTTTTTCGTTCGAAGGTATTCTGTTGCGCCATTATGGGTCACCTTCAAAACGCCTGAAAAACGGCAAAATACTGGAGCTCCCAGCGAGGGCGGAACCGGAAATGTTCACTTTTAAGGGCCCGATAGGAACCACCGAGGTCGCAGGGTTGCCAGCTGAATCCCTTTATTGGGCCCACAAGTATTATCCAGAAATTCCAGATATCACGTTTAAAGAATCTCTTGGCGTTGATTTTGATAAAAGGTGCTCCTTTCTCGCTGGGCTTGGTTTTAACAAAACACAACCAATAAACGTGAATGGTCAGATGGTATCCCCTTGGGAAGTCCTCCAATATCTCGCCAACCATCAGCCTCCTGAGACAAAAAAGGGTCCCGATATACGTCATGGTGGCGGTGCAATTGTTAGAGGGGTTAAAGATGGGCAAAAGGTGGAGTACAACATACAGCAGTGGCCTTTTGAAAGCCTTGTACAGAAGCATAAGGACATGGGGTGTGCCAAGGTTGGTGGTCCCGGGGGAACGTTTAGGAATGGAAGTCCCATGGGAACAGTCGCAGTGTTGATGGCCAAAGGAAAAATCAAAGCAACAGGAGTCTATGGCCCGGGGGTTGTTGAGCCTCCCGAGGAATTTATCAAGCAGGAGGCAGCCATGGGTCAAAATGTTGAGATAACCCAGACAATAATATTGGAAGGTAAGAAATAGGGGATTTGGGATACCCCATCATAATTGTTTAAAAGGGCCATAGAAATTACTGGTGTTTTAAGAATTCAAGTAATTAAGGGAAGGGGGGAGGAAAGAATGAAAGTAGCAGTCACCGGTGCTTCAGGCATACAAGGCATGTCGGCTATAATCTATTTGTTAGAACAAGACGACGTAGAGAAGGTATTTGCTACTGATGTTTTCCATCTGGAGAGACTGAAGGAAAGAGTAGATCGGCTAAACGATAAGCGGCTGGTGATGGGGGAACTTGATTGCTCAGATCAAGAGAAAGCCTCTGAAGCATTCAAGGGTTATGATGTGGTCGTTAATTGCGCATACACTCGAGGGGGTTATGTGGCAGCTACCAAGGCAGCTCTTGAAGCAGGAGCCAATTATCTGGATCTTACCAGTATAGGAGAGCAGCCTCGACAACACGAACTTCATGATGAATTTAAGAAGAAAGGAATTACGGCTATCCTGAATATGGGAACTGCGCCGGGTCTGAGCAACATTATGGCTGTTTATTGCATGAATAAGTTAGATAAGACAGATTCTATAGATTACTATTGGGGTATTGCCGATGTTGTTCCTCCTGAAGAACATACTCGTCCACTGTATTGGGGGTTTGGTTTTGATGGCATCATGAGTTTGATTGCACGCCCAAGTTTGATTTATGAGGATGGACGATTGCAGGAAATAGAGCCAAGAGCACGTTCAGTCGTTTATCGATTTAAGGATCCCATTGGGGATTTGGTGGTTGCAGGTCTCCCACATCCTGAACCGCGGATGTTATCTCAGTCTTTTCCGGATGCGGGATTTAAGCACATCATGTTCCGAGAGGGGTTTGATGCCGACTCTGCTATGAAGTATCACTTTTTGCGTGATCTTGGGTTTAACAGTAACAGGACTAACCCCGTAGATGTTAAAGGTGTGAAGGTAAAGCCGTTTGATGTGCTTTTGGCTTTGCTTGAGCTGCTTCCCCCGGAGGGGAAGCAGCCAGCTCACATCATCAGTGAGGGTGATTGTGTTGTTCAGGGGTGGAAAGGTGGGCAGCAGGTGGAAATGAAAATAATGATAAGGACTGCCCCCGACAGCGAGATGCACAAGCGATATACCAGCAAAGGGGCCTTTGGCTCCTACCGGACGGGAATCTGTGCTGTGATGGCGGGTTTGATGATGGGGAGGGGGCTTGTTGAAAAGAAGGGGGTATACGAGCCGGAGTTGTGCATTCCTGCCGAACTGTACATTCAGGAGCAGGCTAGAGTAGGAATGGAGGTTGAGATAACCACTAAAGTGATTTTTTAAAATTGGTTAACTTATGCGAACTGGGGCAAGAAAATCATACCACATGAAAGATAATGATGTGGGTCGCATTTTGGCGGAAACCAATAGGAGGCTGGCTTGAAGCCCTGAAGGATGGACTTCGAACGGTCGACAAGGACTCAAGTCCGCACTGATTTTTACCCGAAAACGGGATAGGAGAAGATTAGGAGATTGAAATGCTGCAATATATCGTCCAGTTTTCAATTGCATCCATCACCGAGGGTAGCGTCTACGCTCTCATTGGTTTGGGTTTGGCTATTATTCATCGTACAACCGAGGTTATGTTCTTTGCTCAAGGTACCCTAGCCATGGTGAGTGGAGTTACTTTTTATGCCCTTTTGACGTACAGCAATATTCCGCTTGCGTTTGCAGCATTAATCGCCTTGATCGTTACCTTGATAGTTGCATTAGCTTCGCAATGGCTAATCGTGCTTCCCTTGCTTGACCGAGGGGCGACTCCCCTGAGTGTGTCAATAGTTATCATTGGTGAAGCATTACTCCTCGATACGGGAGCAATGGTTCTTTTCGGTAAAGATCCACTGGCCGTGGTCTCATTTTCGGGTGAAGACCCTATAAAGTTTTTGGGAGCATCCATTGTCCCACAGGAAATCTGGATAGTTTGTACTTTATTAGCCTTTTCATGCTTATTCTATTCGTTCTTCAGAAAAACATGGACTGGTAAGGCTATGACTGGATTGGGAGAGAACCCTCTTCTTGCCAAGGCTATGGGGTTCCCCGTCAGACGCCTATTTACGTATTCATTTGTTTTTGGCGCACTCACCGCAGGTGCGGCAGGTTTAGTCTCTGCTCCCCTTTCATATACGGGTTATTGGATTGGCACGCGATTAACCGTAAAAGGGTTTGTAGCCGCTGCCGTTGGAGGTCTAAATAATCCTTTGGGGGCAGTGGTAGGTGGCCTTCTTACCGGGTTCTTCGAGTCCTTTGGGGCAGGGTTTATTTCTTCTGGATTTAGGGACCTGATCACTATCGTGCTTCTCCTTCTGGTGCTGTTGTGGCGCCCTCAAGGACTGATGGGGGAAAGATAATCCGTTATGAGATCAATGGATTCTTCGGCAATACTATCTCTTCTTAGAACCCGTTGGCAGCTTCTTATCTTTATGGTCATAGTCGCTGTCTTTCCTATATCGATTAAAACCTACTTTCTTACCCGGTTGGGAATCATTGTAGCAATATATGCTATAAACGTTGCGGGCTTGACCTTGGTGTCAGGCTATGCTGGGATCATTTCACTCGGTCATGCGGCCTTTTTCGCGTGTGGAGCATACCTATCTGCCATTCTTACTGTGAAAACAGGCATGAACCCTTGGTTGGCCATCGTAATCGCCACGATGGTTTCGGGCATCTTCGCCTATCTCTTCAGTATTCCCTTCTTGAGGTTGCGTCGTGCTTATCTGGCGATGGCGACGCTTGGACTAGGTGAAGTCATTTTTCTCTTAGCCAAAGATTTGACAAAAATCACCGGTGGGGTAATGGGAATTCCAGATATACCTTACCTGAGAATTGGAGAGCTGGTAATACGTGAAGATTGGCAAATATTTTACTTGGTAGGATTCTTCTGTGTTTTTGTTATTTTTTTGACCGAAAATCTTGGTAAAACAAGGCTAGGCCGCGCTTACCATGCAATCAGGACAAACGAGACTGCTGCCGAAGCCATGGGGATCAATGTTCAGCGGGAGTTGAGTAAAGTTTTTTCTTACAGTGCTGCCCTATCTGGATTGTCCGGTTCTTTGCTGGCCCACTTCCTCTCTTTTATCAGTCCCGACATCTTCACCCTTCATTTTTCATTTACTCTTCTACTTTTCGTCATTATGGGTGGTGCGAATGTATGGGGAGGATTAATTGTAGCGATACTCTTGACAGGGTTTTCAGAATTCTTTCGTGGATTACAAGACTTTAGCATGGGGCTTTACGGCCTTCTCTTAATCATTACCTTATTTCTTTTTCCGGAGGGATTGGCAGTCCTATTCCGGCCACGATATGGCTCAACAAGAATGTCAACTAAGTTCACTGAGTTCCAACGACTATGCATTAATGTGGAGAATTCGGTGAGTCCAGGATCGAATGCGGAGGTCATAAGGCCAAAGGAAAGTAGTATATTGGAGTTTAATAACGTTTCAAAAAACTTCGGGGGAACCATCGCATTGGAACAAGTCTCCGGCTTCGTAAAATATGGGCAAATATTGGGTGTCATAGGGCCGAATGGAGCCGGGAAAACAACGCTGCTTAACGTGATCAACGGGTTTCTCGCTCCCCGGATTGGCAAAATCATTTTTGAAGACCAAGACGTGACAGCTAAATCACCCCATCAGATGGCTCAACTAGGAGTAGGACGCACTTTTCAAATAAGCAATCTGTTCAAAGGCATGACAGTTCTGGATAATGTTATGGTCGGGGGCCACACCAAAGCAAGATCAGGGTTGATCATGAGTGGCTTGAACATCGGTCGAAGCAGATTGGAAGAGAAAACCATTGCAGAAAAGACAATTCGGAGCCTTGATTTTCTTGGTTTGGCCAATCGAGCCTATGAGGTCATTGAAAACCTGTCTTATGGGGAACAAAAGCTGGTTGAAATAGCTAGAGCCTTGACTATGGAACCCCGTTTACTACTACTGGATGAGCCCTCTTCCGGGTTAACCCCTGCGGAGACGAAGACATTAGCTAATATCCTCGGACGGATCAGGGAACAGCGGATAAGCATGATTCTGATAGAACACAATATGCCCCTGATAATGAACGTCTCAGATTTAATCCTGGTCTTGAATTTCGGTCGTAGGATAGCCTTAGGCACGCCAAACGAGGTATCAAAGAATGACGAGGTTATCAAGGCTTATCTTGGCAAGGAGTATTAAATGCTTCAAGTGCAGAAAGTTACAGCTGGATATGGGAATATTGTGGTGCTAAGGGACATATCTTTTTCTATGAAGGTCGGGGAGGTGTTTGCAGTTATTGGTGCAAATGGGGCGGGCAAGAGTACACTCCTATGGACCATTTCCGGTCTGATTCGTCCTAAGGCAGGAGAGGTAATGTTTGAAGGTCGTAATATTACCGGGTGGAACCCGGCACGGATCGTGGCGCTCGGAATCAGCCACATACTTCAAGGAATGCACGTCTTCGCTGAGTTGACGGTGGAAGACAATTTATTATTAGGAGCTTATGGACAAAAGATCAACGTCAAGGAATTAAAGAATATACATCTTCCTCATGCGTACAAGTACTTTCCGGTCCTTAACAGAAAAAGAAACCAGTTAGCTGGGTCACTTAGTGGCGGTGAGAAGCAAATGCTATCCTTAGCACGGGGGCTCATGTGCAAACCGAAATTGCTACTACTAGATGAGCCATCCACAGGACTCGCACCGCTTCTGGTGAAAAGTTTGTTCGAACTAATGAATGATCTTAAGCAGGAATTTTCCCTAACTACTCTCCTTGTAGAACAAAATGCCGAGGCAGCCCTTAGATTCGCAGATTGGGCAATCGTTTTAGCTCAAGGTCAGATTGTGCTTGCTGGCGAAGCGCAAAGTCTGATAAACAATGAGGAGGTAAAAAAAGTCTATCTGGGAATGGCATACTCGACTTGATATAGTATAGCGAAATCGGTTAAGGTTATCCGGGTCACTGATGAAAGATCGCACTTAAAAACATGATGCAGAATTGGGAGGAGCAGGATTCGGGGAGACATATGTTCCATGTCATCTGAAATAATGGGGCAACTCCATTGTCCTGGTATTGGGTAGAATTAGGGTTTTAGAACTGGTCAGAGTGTTGTGAGGGGATGGTAATTGTTGATTGAGAAGCCCTGAAATCATTAAAACAAACTGAGCCAGAAAGGAGGACATAATAATGGAACGAAATCACAAGGGTTCTAGTTGGGCCGTCATTGGTTTGTCGTGTGCGGTGGTTCTTATGTTATCTCTTTTTGGTAATCCTTCACATGCAGTTGAGCCTATTAAAATAGGCGCAGTCCTATGCGTGACTGGATGGGCTGGGGGTGCTGGCACACCTGGAAAGGAGGCTATAGAAATCGTTGTGGAACGCATAAACAGCAAAGGAGGGATTCAAGGTCGACCGATTGCGGTTTATTTTGAAGATGATCAGAGCAATCCAACCAACGCCGCTGTTGCAACTACTAAACTCATCCGTGACAAGAACGTTTGTGCTATTGTAGGCTCTAGCCTTACGAATATGTGCATGTCTATGATACCCATCTTTGAGAGAGAACATGTAGTCAATGTGTCTCTTGGTGCCGGTCATGAAATTACGGATCCACTAAAAAAATGGGTGTTCAGGGGTGCATTAACGGACATTCGCGTCTCTCCAATATTGCTGAAGGTTGCTGTGGAAAAGCTCGGAGCCAGAAAGATCGCACTTCTTCATTCTACGGATGCGTCAGGCGAGATGGGAGCTCGTGGTGTTAAAGAAAATGTCGGGCAGTTTGGCCTTGAAATTGTGATTATTGAAAAATTTGATCCCAAGGATACGAACATGATTCCCCAGCTTACCAAGATCAAGGCAGCTCGGCCTGATGCGATCATCCTCTTCACTAGCGGAACTCCGGCGGCAGTAGTTGCCAAGAACTACAAGCAACTTGGAATGGAGATTCCGGTTGTTGGAAGTCATGGAATCCCTACAAAGGAATTTGTCCAACTTGCGCCTTCATACATTTATAATGGGCGCTGGATCGTCTATGCTAATAAGGGCAATATGGCCCGTAGTCTCCCCCCTGATGATCCTTACCGTAGGGATATTTATGAACCGTTTATTGAGAGACTAAGAGAGAAGCAAGGTAAAGACGTCAGATATACGGGTTTTTATGGAAATGGATATGACGGCATTACGGCGGTGATCGAAGCGCTGAAGATTGCTGGAACAGATGATCGGGCTGCTCTTAGAAATGCCATGGAGAAGGTCAGCTTTAGCGGTCTGCTGGCCGATTTTCGGTATTCTCCGACAGATCACGATGGGATAATTGCTGAGAAATATGGTAGTCCCATGATGTTGGTTGATGGTGAATGGAAACTATATAAGAAATAGTGCGTAGGGGTCACGATTATTCTTGGATTGCAGTGGTCACTTAAAATGATAATGAGAGAATAATGACAGGACCATTTATTACTATTTTTGAGGAAATCTGATTAGGTTTGACAATGGGGAGGAGTTCACATACCGTGAATTAAAGACTTAGCTTCGGCCCCACGGATTCTGGCATCAGAATATGTAGGTCTTAAGATCTGGTATAGAGATTGCCAACCGAGCTTATGTCCTGGAAACCGGAAGGATCGCTTTATCTGGACAGGGGAAGGAACTTCTAACTAATCCTCACATAAAACCTCTTACCTTGGAATATAAAATTATGAATATATAGATCCGTCCCTTATTAAGATAGATTCTCCTCTTAGAAGTTCCTTGCTAAAGAAGTTGAAAAGAGTATTGTTGGTGATGACCGAATTAGGTGGGATATTGTCTAAAGCCATTTCACTGAGGATGTTTCTCTTTTCCATTTCGCTCATGGAGGGGTTCATATCAGAAGAAGAGACCCTTTGTCAATCCGATTCATTTTAATCGATCGGTTTCCAACTTGCCCTTGCCCTGCATAATTCACGACCATCACCCTTTCTAAAGACACTGTGGAGAAAGGCAGGTGGAGAATCTCCGAGGGGCTCTGTATGGATCGATATTTCGTCTTCACGGGAGGATTCGGCAAGGAAGTTTATCTCAAAGGTATGGACATGAAACTTCTGATGCATCTCAAAGGGATAACTGTCCAATATCCATTCGATATATTTTGTGTTGTTCACGTGATGATGCCTATCGATATCACTGTAACGGACCTTGAAAAGATTCTCCTCCCTGGGATGAACGGCATCAGGAATCTTTTCGGGTTCCTCTACCTCAGCAGGACAATCGAGCAGAGGAAGAATCCTTTTAAATAGAGGTTCAATCCTTTGGGGTCTTCGACTTTTTAAATCGAGGACCAACCAGGCGCTCCTTGCGGCACTGACGATTTTGCCCTTTGAGTTGGTGATTGAAAAATTACGGAGGGCGAATAAACGCCCCATCCCTGCGAGCCAGGTCTTGACCCTGATTTTATCTCCCCATCGGGGATATTCATCCATTTGAATAAATAAACGAGATAGGACCCAGAAGTATTTCTCCTTTGCCAGATCGGAATAACCCACTTTCAGATGGGTCGCATGGTTCCATGCCGTCTCCTGCATCAGATTCCAGAGGTGGGACAGGAATATCTCATTCTTTGTATCCACCTCTCCGAAAGGGATGGAATATTCATCCTCCCAACTCTTTTTCATTTCCTTCATTTAGGTTTTCATAACAAAACCATAAGCTTCCAGTCAAGCGTTCAAACTTTAAGTTAATTGTATTACATAATTTTTATTGACTTACTTTTTTTAATATGGTATACAGTTTTGAAAAGGTTAGATAGGGAGGCCACATGGAAACATCGGTTACTGTTAAAGGGCAAGTTGTCATCCCAGCCAAGATCAGACATCGTCTGGGAATCAAAAAGGGATCCAAGTTTCATGTAGAAGAAAGAAACGGAGAGATTATCCTTCGCCCGTTAACCAAGGAATATTTCCAGAGGATAAGCGGCATACTTAAGGGAGGCGGACTTGTAAAGGGATTAGAAGAAACCAGAGTAGAAGATCTGAAGAGCGAGGAGGAGAAAATTGGCCGTCGCAAAGGTTCTCGATAGCTGGGCACTCCTGTGCTACCTTGAGCAAGAACCTGGATACGAAAAGATAATTGAACTCTTCGAGAGAGCTGTCGAATCCTCAAAACCTCTCTTAATGTGCATTGTGAACTGGGGCGAAGTTTACTACCAAGTGGCAAGACGGTTCGGGGACCAAAAGGCCCAGGAGATCGAACAACTCATACAGACATTACCGATTACCCTCGTTGAAACCAATAAAGAACTTACCCACGAAGCCGCACGCATTAAAGCCATTAAACGGATAGCCTACGCTGATTGTTTTGCCGTCGCCCTCGCCCGCCTAAAAAAAGCAGAGCTTTACACAGGGGATCCTGAATTTAAGGCGGTTGAAAAAGACATTAAGGTTGTTTGGCTTTAATTGTCAAAAAATTTGCCCCTTATTTTCCTTTATCTTAAATCTAAAAGTTCCTTTAGGGCTTTTTCCAAGATAGAGAGGTCTTTCGAAGAAAGCCCGCCTAAAATTCTCATAACCAGTCTTTGATCAATTGTTGAGATAGCGGATTTAACCGCAGATGATTTTAATAAGCCAGCACCTTGCCAATCTTCTATCAAGAATTCCCCTATTCCGATATGGCTTCTTGTCTGGCCGGTGATGGCCATGATGACAATGTCCTGAGAAATATTGTTATAAGTATTAGAACTTATAATGACTGCAGGGCGCTTTTTCGTGGTGGTTTGATCGCTAAAAGGAAAGGGGACCAGGATAACATCTCCTTTATTATACCTTGTCATAAACGGCATCCTCCTCATTATCCCAAATCCTCTGGAAGGAAGTAGTAGACAGCTTCTGAGAAGATTTTACGAGAAGGTCTCTCTCTCTTTTACTTTCTAAAAATCGAATGAAGTCAAAAACTTCTGAAAGGATATCTTCAGGCAATTTATCGATTTCTTTTTTTATCAACTCTTTATCCAACATTCTCATTCCCTCCTTTCAAATATTATATTACCTGCTCTTTGTCCGCTCAATCTTCATTTTGGAAGAAACCTCTTTTTAGCTTCCTCGTGAGAGATAACATGCCCTTCTTCAGCAGCCTTCAAAGCCGCCGCTAACTTCTTTTTGACATAAAATTCATACATGATGTCATCCCAGGTTGCTTGATCTGGTAATTTGTGAATCAGCTTCTTTGCTTCTTTCTTAACAATACTCATAATCCACCCCCTTTCTCTCTTAATGGCCCGAGAGAAATCCACTCTCCTTGATGCAATATTTTTGCTTCTTCAAGTTTTATGACGATTACCTTTGTTTTTATTATATCATAAGGTTTGAAATTTTGGCTAATGTTCAAATGCAAACTTGTTTCAGGGTCTCGTAGCTCATTGAGCCTATTTTATGTTGAAACAAGCCCGCCCTGAAGAGATGCTGAAATAAATTCAGCATGACACTTTCAGGGTTCAGCATGACGTTTTGCTATGGTTTATGGCTTTTTCAGAGACCTCGATAAGAAGGTTTTCGTCGGCAATAAATGCCGCCGCTACAAATTTTGAGACAGGGGAAAAACGATGTATCCCCCCTCACCCTCACCCTCGCCCTCTCCCGCCGGGGAGAGGAGGTTTAGGGGTAAGCAAGTGGAGATGAAGGGTACAGGGGGTAGTTAGGTGAGTTTTGAGAAGTCGGCGATTCCGAGGAAGAGTTTTCCAATTCCATCCAGGAGGGCAAGGCGATTATTCCGGATTGCCTCCTCTTCAACCATCACCATGACCCCCTCAAAGAATTCATCGATCGGTTTCTTCATCTGGGTCATCTCGAGAAGTATGGATGGATAGTCTCTTTTGTTGAGATGAAGATCGATTCTTTCTTTCGCCTTGAGAAACGATTGATAGAGGTTCTTTTCAGCAGATTCAGCAAAGAGGGATGGGTTGATCTCCCTTTGGGGAGGAGACCCCTTTAAGATATTCATCGCCCGTTTAAATGCAATCACGATCGACTCAAAATCCTTCCATTCCTTTGCCCTCTTCAAAGCATCAATTCTGCCCTGAACATCCAGCAACTCATCAAATGAAATGGAGAGCACAGCATCGGTCACATCGAAGGGGTACTCCTTATCTAATAAAAAGTTTTGATAACGGACCCGAAAGAAATCCAGAACCTCCTCTTTTACCTTCTCAACGGGGCGTTCCATCTTTCCTTTCAGCTGCTTTTCGCTCTCTTCAATCAATCCCGTTAAGGAAATGGAATATTTTTTCTCAAGGATGATCCGGATGATTCCCAGGGCTTGCCGCCTTAACCCAAATGGATCGGCTGTTCCAGTGGGCACGAGACCCACTCCAAAACAACCCACAATGGTATCCATTTTGTCAGCGATGCTCACGATATCCCCAATGGGACCAGAAGGCAGTCGGTCTCCTGCAAAACCGGGTAGGTAGTGCTCATAAATAGCCTCTGCCACCTCCGGTTTCTCTCCCGATAAACGGGCATACTCCTTTCCAACGATTCCCTGAAGTTTTGGAAACTCGCCGACCATTCCAGTCACTAAATCGGCTTTGCATAAGTGGGATGTTCTTTCAACCGCTTCTCGCAGCTTGGGATCGATTCGTTCTGTCATCCATAAAGCCAACTGTTTAAACCGCATCACCTTCTCATAAGAGGTCCCCAGCTTCGCCTGAAAAACCACCTTCTTCAATTGTTCTACCCTTTTCTCCAGAGAAATCTTCAGATCATCTTCAAAGAAGAAAGCCGCATCAGAGAGCCTTGCTCTGAGGACCTTTTCGTTTCCCTTAACGACCACTTCCCGGCTCTTTGGATGAATATTGCTGATGCAGACAAAATAGGGAAGCAATATTCCATGGTCATCCACCACAGGGAAATATCTCTGATGCTCTTTCATGGAATGGATGAGAATCTCCCGGGGAAGTGAAAGAAATTTATTGTCAAAGGTTCCACACAAGGCCACTGGGTACTCCACCAGAAAATTGACCTCATCGAGGAGCTCTTCATCTTTAAGAACTCTTCCCGAAACCTTGGCCCCTTCTCGAATCATCTCATCCTCAACCCTTTTCTTCCGCTCCACAGGGTCAACGATAACAGAAGCTTCTCTCGTCTTTTGAAGATAGGATTGAAAATCCTTAACAGAAATAGGACCAGGATTCATGAAGCGATGACCATAAGTCATATTCCCGCTTCGGATATTACCCACTTCGAAAGAAACCACTTCTCCTCCGAAGAGAGCTAATATCCAGTGAATAGGTCTGGCAAAACGAATCGGAACATCCGCCCATCTCATCGACTTCTGAAATGGAATCGAGAGGATCCATTTGGGAAGGAGGGTGGAAAGGATCTCAGAGGTTACCCTCCCTGACTCCTTTTTCACAGCACAGACATACTCTCCCTTTTCTGTCTGAATCATTGTCAAGGATTCAACAGGAACGGATTGACTCTTGGCAAAACCAATGGCTGCTTTGGTAGGATTTCCTTTCGCATCAAAAGCAGATTGTTTCGAAGGACCTATCTTTTTCGTCTCTTCGTCTCTCTGTTTTTCTGAGACGGATTCAATCACTAGGACAAGACGTCTTGGAGTCCCAAGAGTTTTTATCCCATTGAAGTCGATCCGGCTTGCCTCCAGTTCTTTTTTTGCGAGAGACTCCAAATCCATCAGGGCTTGCGGAATAAATCCAGCCGGAATCTCCTCCGTCCCGATCTCTAAAAGAAGTTCCTTCATCTAAGGAAGTCTCCTGATTCAGAAAATAACGTGATTCGTGTCCGTGTTTCGTGCCCGCCAAAAAAACTTCCTATTTCTTATTTCCCATTTCCTACTTCCCATTTCCTATTTAATAATGGAAAATCCATCTCTTCTCTCTGTTTGAGATAACCTTCTGCGCAGAGCCTTGCCAATGTCCTCACCCTCAAGATGTACCCTACCCGCTCGGTCACACTGATCGCACCTCGCGCATCGAGAAGGTTGAAAATATGGGAAGTCTTCAAACAATAATCATAGGCCGGAAGGACCAAACTTTTTTCGACCATTCTCTTCGATTCTTCCTCAAACATTTCAAAGAGGCGGAAAAGCATCTCTACGTTGGCCTCCTCGAAATTATATCGTGAAAATTCGACCTCCCCCCGGTGATGAACATCTCCGTATTTCACCCCTTTTACCCATTCCAGATCGAAAACATTATCCACCCCCTGAAGATACATGGCGATTCTTTCAATGCCATAGGTAATCTCTACCGGGATGGGGTTCAGTTCAATGCCACCTGCCTGCTGGAAATAGGTGAATTGGGTAATCTCCATTCCATCCAACCAGACCTCCCAACCTAACCCCCATGCACCCAGCGTGGGAGATTCCCAATCATCTTCGACAAATCGAATGTCATGGTCAAGGGGATCAATCCCAAAAGATTTTAAGCTGTTGAGATAGATCTCCTGAATATCAAGAGGGGAAGGTTTCATGATCACCTGGTATTGATAGTAGTGCTGAAGCCGATTCGGATTCTCCCCGTATCGACCATCGGTGGGACGGCGAGAAGGTTCAACATAGGCCACTCTCCACGGTTCCGGACCTAAGGACCTGAGAAAGGTTGCAGGATGAAAAGTCCCGGCTCCCACCTCCGTATCGTAGGGTTGTTGAATCACACACCCCTGATCCGCCCAGAATCGCTCCAAAGCAAAAATCAATTCTTGGAAATTCATCATTTCTCCCGTTATTGGCTGATAGCTAATGGCTAATAGCTGATAGCTTCTGGCCATTTGCCATCTGCTATTTGCCAAGAGGCTATCCCCTACGCTATTTTCCATCTAATGGAGTAGGGTTTAGCACTTTTAACTCTCGGATGTCAACCCTGTGGAGTATGAAACCAAATAAGTATTTTGAACCCCTCTTGCCCCCAAGGAACCTGCTCCTCTTGATGTGCTACGATGAAACTACTCTACAGGGTCAACTCTGTATAATTCCCCATTACCCCCATTTCCTAACGGGGGGAGAAGGGGGGATTATGTTTAATGCCTTCAGCGACTTCATTTCCTTCCCCAATTGATAGCTAATAAATTTAGGAAGAAGCTCTCGACTCTCTGATAAGGCTTGGAGGGTGAATCTCAATCTTTGAATCTTGGACAATTCCATCTGGGAGATTTTCTCTATTAATCTGGCCGTTCCCAAGGAGAGAGGAATGAGATTATTCCACGTCTTCGAACACCTTTCACAGACCAAAGCCCCTCTCTCAAGCGAAAAAGAGACAGTAGGAATCTTCTTCAAATCCTCCCAATCTTTTTTACATAGATCACACCTTCTCATATTGGGCCGATAACCGAAGAGGGAAAGCATCCGGATTTCAAAGAGCCTCAATTGTTCCTCTTGCGGCTCCATGGCTTCAAGGTTCGATAGGAAGGAAAGAAGAAGTTCGAAGGCCTCTCGATTCCCTTCCCGTTCTCCGGCCATCTCGTTCGCCAATTCCAAATAATAGTTTCCATAAAGAATCTTTTTGAGGTCTTCCTTGATCTTTGGAAAAGAGTGCAGGATGTCACAACTCTCGGCCCTCACCAACCCCATCCCCTCCTTATCGAAAAAAATGAGACGAAGATGAGAAAAGAGGCCGAGGGCATTCTGAAATCGCTTTCTGCTCCTCCTCGCCCCCTTGGCAATTCCTTTCAGCTTTCCAAAATCCTTGGTAAAGAAGGTGACGATCTTATCGGACTCTCCGTAGTTGAAGGAGCGAATCACAATGGCATTTGTCGTGAAGAGAGGCATTAAAAAATCGTTCCTATCGTTTGGATCGTTCAGGTCGTTAATATCGTTAAAAACCTTCCATTCATTTTGCGAATATAACGAACTAAACGTTATTTCAACGGAGCTCCTTTTTTAGCTGATGGAGCCGTTGATCCCTGCATCTTGATGACTTCTGTCCCGGGTGGAATGGTAAATTGGAAGAAGGAATTGGAGAGTCCTGCATTAGTTTTGATATCAATGAAACGGGTTCGAGTCACATTTCCCAATCCATCGAAGACGTCGGCTTGAAGGACGCTGTAGGTCTTTTTATCCACTGTCAAAATCAACTTCGACAAAGTAGCCAACGGTTCCTTCGGCGACAACTCGACGACATAGTTGTCCTCTTTTTGAGAAACGGATTCATTCAGATTGAGGAGGTTGAAGTCCCGACTTAGATTTCCTTCTCCGGCTAGGAAGGCCAAAGGCGTCCTCTCTTTGAGAACACTTGAGACATCGGAAACGAGAACCTGCTTTTCTTCGGGCTGATAGTACCAAAGGGTGTGGCCATCCGAAATGAGCTTCTGGTTTGGAACAGTATAGTCCCACCGCATCATCCCTTTCTTCTTAAAATAGACCTTCCCTTCTCCTCGGTTGGGTTGTCTCATCACCTTGCCGATATACTCCTGAATAAAATTAGATTCGTAGTCGTTTGTCTTTTCATATCGGTTCTGGATTTCGTTCAATACCTCTTGACCGGTTGCGCAAAAAGCCACTGGATTGAAGACCAATAGTATCAAGGCAGAGAATATTATTAGGAAGATTTTTCTCATTTTCGTCAACCTCGCGTTTTCCAATTCTTGATGGTTTCGTAAAAAGTTGTAATTTCCACAATCTTGTCATTCCCGCAAAAGCGGGAATCCAGTCAGTTCAAATATTTCTGGACTCCTGCTTCCGCAGGAGTGACAGTTTTTAGACTTTTTACGGGATCATCGATTCTTGGATTTAGGAATTTTTTAATCCCTAAATTCCTCAATCCGTCAATTCATAATGACCCACTACTCTATTTTTTTAATCAGAACCTCTCTGGCCTTGATTCCATCGGAAGGTCCTACTACCCCTTCCTTTTCCATCTTTTCGACGATGCGGGCCGCTCGGTTGTAACCGATTCGAAATCGCCTTTGGATGAGGGAGATGGAGGCTTGTTCGGTCTCGGCGACAAAGGCCACCGCTTCATCATATTTCTCATCGTATTCGTCTTCTTCTCCTCCTGCCGCCTCTTTTTCCTTCTTCACCTCGGCCAGGATCGAAGGATCGTAAGAAGGCTTTCCTTGTTTTCTCAAGAATTCGACGACCCGTTTAATCTCCGGGCTCGAGACGAAAGCGCCATGAAGGCGTGTCAGTTTCGAACTGCCGGGTGGAAGGAAGAGCATATCTCCAGCTCCCAAAAGATGCTCTGCACCGATGGTGTCCAGGATGGTTCGGGAATCCACTTTGGAGGTGACCTGAAAGGAAATCCTTGCAGGGAAGTTTGCCTTAATGATCCCGGTGAGCACATCAACCGAAGGTCGCTGGGTAGCCAGGATGAGATGGATGCCCACCGCCCGTGACATCTGAGCGAGCCGGGTGATGTATCCTTCCACTTCTCTCGATGAGATCATCATCAGGTCCGCCAGTTCATCGATCACCACCACAATATAAGGGACCCTCTCCATAGGTTCCATGGGTTTTTCTTCATCTCCCTCTAAGACATCGCCCTTCCGTTTATAGACCTTCCCCTTTTCTCTCAGTTCCTTCTCCATCCGCTGATGGTAATGCTCAATATTTCTCACCCCTTTTTCAGCTAAGACCGTATACCTCCGCTCCATCTCATCCACCAACCATTTGAGGGCCACCGCTGCCTTTTTCGGATTGGTCACGACAGGAAGAAGTAAATGGGGGATACCTTCATAATCGGAGAGCTCCAGCATCTTTGGGTCGATCATGAGGAACCGGACTTCTTCCGGAGCGGCCTTGAAGAGGATGCTGCAGATCATCGCATTAATAGAAACGCTTTTCCCGGACCCTGTTGATCCAGCGACCAGGAGATGGGGCATTCTTGCAAGATCTACCACAAATGGTTGTCCTGAGATATCCTTTCCCAGTCCAAAAGAGAGTTTCGATTTGAAGGTTCGAAAATTATCGGAATCGATGATCTCTTTGAAATAGACTGTCTCTCTATTGGTGTTAGGGACTTCAATCCCTACGACAGCCTTACCAGGAATGGGAGCAACGATACGAATGGACAGAGCGCTCAGGGCCAGCGCCAGGTCATCTGCTAAATTGACAATCCGGCTGACTTTCACACCGGGAGCTGGCTCGAATTCATAAACCGTGATCACAGGGCCGGGTCTGACCTCGACCACTTTCCCCTCCACTCCATAATCCAAAAGTTTTTTCTCCAAAATACGGGAGTTCATGATCAAGCTGTCACGGTCGATCTTCTGTCTTTTCTCCACCTCGGCTTCGAGCAAAGAAATAGGAGGAAGTTGGAAGGCTTTTGAGGACTCTAAAAATTCAAATGCCTCCTGTTTCACCACCTCCTCTTTTTTCGGAGGAGGCGATGGTTTTTCTACGACGACTGTAGGGGGGACCTCCTTCGCTTCTTTTCTCTCCTGCTTTCGCTTCACTAATTTCTTTTCCCTCTCCGCACCTTCTTTTCTAACCATTTTGAACGTACCGATCTTCTCGATCAGTTTTTGAACAGCCCCTCCCAAATACTTGACCACAGAGATGAAGGAGATCCCTGTTCCCAGAACGAAAGAGAGGATTAAAATCACAAATAAAAGGATAGTCGCCCCTGGACGATTAAAATAACGGACAAGATTTCTCGAAAAAATTTCTCCAATAAACCCTCCCATTAAGAGATCCTGCTGATAAATCCGGATGGGGTTTAACCATAAACCAAAGAAGGAGGAAGTGGTGAGGAGGATCACCGCCCAACCGGTTATTTTCAAAGACAAGTATTTCCACTCCCACCTGAAAATGAAACTGAAGGCAAAGACAACCAGGACAAAAGAAATCAGAAAAGAAGGAAAGCCGAATCCCTGGAAGAGAAGGCCGGAGAGATAGGCTCCTACAATCCCCATCCAATTGTGAATCCCCTTGACCTTCGAGGAGGTGTAGGAAAAGAAAGAGGGGTCCATGGGGTGATAAGAGACCAAGCCCAGAAAGAGAAAGACTCCCATGGCGATCAGAAGAATTCCTATGATCTCATACTTCAACTTTTCTTTGACGGAATCCTCTATCACGTTTTCTCCTCGCTTCTTTTTTGAGAGATCAACTTAAAATTTTTAGAGATCGTCTCTCTTACCTTCTTCATCAAAGACTCTCTATCCTTTAAGGAACAATGTTGGATCTCGATGGGATGATCCACTAACATCCGAATCTCTCCAGAGGTGGCGGTCAATCTATCCTTCGGCATGATGTCCCGGCTTCCGCTGATCGCAATGGGAACGATAGGAACCTTTGACTTAATCGCCAGGGTGAATCCTCCTTTTTTAAAGGGCTGGATCGAACCATCCGGACTTCTTGAACCCTCGGGGAAAATGACCACTGACATTCCTTCTCGAATCTTCTGGGCCGCCTCGTTCATGGCCTCCACGGTGTCCCGAGTTCCTCCCCGATCGATGCTAATATAGCCTACAGCAGCCATCGTCCAACCGAAAAAGGGAATGGAAAAGAGCTCTTTCTTGGCTAACCATTTAAACTGATAGGGAAGATGGCCCAGCAAGGCAAAGATATCATAACTTCCCTGGTGGTTTGACATAAAGATATAGGGACCTTTTCCATTCAGATGCTCCACCCCTTCCATCTTGACCTTTACCTGGTTGGCCAGAAGAGCAATTTTCCCCCAGAGTCTTGCGTAATAATGCCCCACCTTCCCCTTTCGGTCAAATGGATAAGTGATGAGAGCAAACACCCCCAGGACCAATGTGGCGATGACAATACAAGACCAAACAAAAATCGTCCTGATCATAATATCGTATCTCGTGTCTGTGATCCGTGTCCGTAAAAATTTTGAATCTTAAATCTTTAACTCTCGATTCTTAACTCTAAACTCTTAACTCTTAGTTATATTCTTTTCTCCAGCTCTGTCAGGATAGCGTTCACTTCTTCTTTAATTTTTTCATCAATGTCATAGGGAGATTTCCCCTCCCTGTCCGCTTGAAGAACTTTAGGGTTAAAACTCATGTGGCCTAACACTGGGAAATCGGAAAGGCTTTCCTCAATAATTCTTCTATCCTCTTCTGAGGTCACTTTGTTTCCAACAATCATTATTTTTTTAATGTGTAGATCCTCTCCCAGCTTCTTGATCTGCTTGGCCGTATTGATGGCCCTCTGTCCTGGTTCCACCACAATGATGAGGGCATCCACATATCCTGTGCTTCCCCTTCCAAGGTGTTCCAGACCCGCCTCCATATCGATGATGAGCGCTTCATCCCGCTGGACCAGAAGATGACGAACCAAATTTTTCAGAAGTATATTTTCAGGGCAGAAGCAGCCTCCACCTCCCTGGGGGATGCAACCCAAGAGAAGAAGTTTCACCCCTGCGTAGGTCACTCCCATGTCGTCAGGAAGGTCATCCACTTTGGGATTAAGTTTGAACATCGTCCCATAACTCCCCTTTTTCGCACCGGTCCTCTCCTCAATCATAGAAGTCATTGAGGCAATAGGCGAAAGTCTGGCAAGAGATTCTTTAGGAAGGCCAATGGCTGAAGCTAAGTTGGAATCGGGGTCAGCATCAATGGCGAGGATCTTCCGGCCCCGATGTGCCAAAATTCTTGCCATGACTCCTGCAAGGGTCGTCTTCCCAACCCCACCCTTCCCTGAAATAGCAATTTTCATTTTCTCCTCCGGTACTTATCATAATCAAAAAATGATCAAAAGTCTATTGGGGCGGATATCTTACCCTATTCTTTATCTCGATTTTTACCTAAAGGGATTTCTGGAAAAGTCCAGAAATCCCTGAAAATCTGTTTAATCATTTCTTGAAATCTGTGTAATCAAGAGAGCGTATAGTAGTTTTTCAGAGCTCTCCTAAATACGATTTGACAAAGACATGTCTATCAAATGATAATTCCTAAAAGAGGAGACAATGAAGCTAAATAAAAAAGCGTTGGCGATTCTCAGCGCTGGCCATCTCGTCACAGATGTCAATCAAGGGGCCTTACCCGCTCTGCTTCCCTTCTTCAAAGAAGCCCTCAACCTCTCTTACACAACGGCGGGTGTCATTCTCTTATTTGGCAACTTGACTTCCTCTGTCATCCAGCCCGCATTTGGATACCTCTCGGACAGACGCCCCTTCGGATGGTTTCTTCCCCTGGCTCCTTTCTTCGCCTGCTTGGGATTGTCCATCACTGGCATCATCCCCAATTTTCCATTTCTTATCCTTTGCGTCATGGTCAGTGGTTTTGGGGTCGCAAGTTTCCACCCGGAAGGGTTCAAAACTGCTTACTTTTTTACAGGAGAAAAAAAGGCGACCGGCATGTCCATCTTTGCCGTTGGAGGAAATTTCGGGCTCGCCATAGGACCGATTTTTGCGCTCACACTCGTAACCTCCTTTGGACTCAAGGGCACCTTGGGCATGATCGTTCCAGGAATTTTAATGGCCATCGTCTTACTTTTTTCCCTTTCCTGGCTTTCTGCTCCTGTCCATTCTGCTTATAAACAAAGGGAAGAGGAGACGAAACAGCCTCTTTCAAAAGCACAAATTAAATCTCTCTCTCTTCTTATCGTCATCGTCATTATGAGGGCCTGGACCCAATTCGGGCTGGTCACCTATATTCCTTTCTATTACATCGACTATTTAAAAGGGAATCCTCTCTATGCAGGGAAACTGGTTTCAACTTTTATGATGGCGGGTGTTCTGGGTACGCTCATCGGTGCTCCATTGGCTGACAGGTGGGGCCATAAAGAATTCATTTCGGTCACGATGCTTTTAGTCTCACCGTTGCTTTTCATTTTTCATTATACCGAAGGCCTCCTTGTCTTCATTGCTCTTGGAGCTGCAGGAATGGTGTTAATCGCCACCTTCTCCGTTACCGTTGTCATGGCCCAGGCAATTCTTCCGCGTCATCTGGGAATGGCCTCTGGTTTGATGGGTGGGTTTGCCGTAGGAACAGGGGGAATCGGAGTCACTCTCCTCGGCATGATCGCTGATATGGGTGGAGTGCCCCTGGCGATGAAAACAATTTTTATTTTGCCAGTAATTGGCTTTGGTCTCAGTTTGTTATTGAAATATCCTCCCAAAAAAATGACGGGTGAGCGATGAGCACAATGTTAGTGACTGGTGGAGCAGGATTTATTGGTTCACACCTTTGTGAACGTCTTTTAAGTGATGGGGTCAAAGTGATTTGTCTCGACAACTTCGACAGCTTTTATGATCCCGATATAAAAATCAAAAATGCGGAGGGAATAGCAAAGAAATTTCGAGATCTGTTTGAGCTCGTCACAGGGGATATTCGAAATCCTGGACATCTTAAAGCAGTCTTCCAAAAAAACCAGATTGACTTCGTTGTCCACTTGGCTGCCAGGGCTGGGGTAAGACCCTCTATTGCAGATCCCCTCCTCTACCAGGATGTAAACATCCGTGGAACGATTGTCCTTTTGGAAGCTTGTAAAGCGTATAAAATCAAAAACTTCATTTTTGCCTCCTCCTCCTCAGTTTATGGAGAAAACCAAAGAGTCCCATTCACAGAAGAGGACCTCAATATCCAACCTATCTCCCCCTATGGAGCCACCAAACGGGCTGGTGAACTCCTCTGCTATTCTTATCATCATCTTTATGGGATGAATGTTGCCTGCCTCCGAATCTTCACAGCCTATGGTCCAAGACAGAGGCCGGAGATGGCCATTCATCAATTCACCCGCCTAATTGACCGGGGTGAAAAAATCCAAATTTATGGATTTGATCGATGGAATCTTTGCCGTCATCCATCATCACAAGGGGTTTGAGATCTACAATCTCGGCGAATCACAAACCACTTCTTTAAACGAGTTGATACGGTTGATTGAGGAGGCTTTGGGGAAAAAAGCCAATATCGAAATGCTGGAGTTCCAGCCTGGCGATGTCTCTGTGACCTATGCCGATGTGTCCAAGGCAAAGCGAATGCTGAAATATCAACCCAGGGTAAAGATGGAGGAAGGCATCAGGCGATTTGTGGAATGGTATCAAAAAGAGAGATAAGCCAGTACTGCTTCATTCGGACCGCCAAAATCTTGGGTCCACAAACGGGTTTTTGACGCCACCTCGTTGTTCTCGTGCCCCGTGTTTCTTCAAGATCTTTCGAACTTCGGGATTCTGAGCGATTCCAAGAGCTGTAAAGCCATATCGACTGACAGCGTTGGGATCCGCTCCTTTCTCCAACAGTAAGCGGACAGTCTCTCCTCGTCCACTTCCCGCAGCATACATGAGAGGCGTTATCCCCTCTCTATCAGCCACCTTCACGTCAGCGCCTCTGCTCAGCAGAAACCGGATATCCTCCGGATCGGCATCGCTGCGGCACATCCATATAAGAAGGCTCTCTCCCGATTTGTTTTGCGCGTTGATATCAGCCCCTTTTTCCAGGAGCAATCTCACCATCTTCATATCCTGTCGCTTGCCTGCAAACAGCAGAGCGGTCATCCCTTGCAGATCCCTGGCATTCACGTCAGCGCCTCGCCCCAGCAACCGGTTAATGATTTCTCTATTTCCTGAATCCGCCACAAGCATGAGAGGGGTCAATCCTTCGGAGGTAGCCACCTTGACATCAGCGCCTTTAGCAATGAGTAAATCGACGACTTCAGGATCACTCTTTTTACAGGCGGCATAAAGTGCGGTTTCGCCGCGGGCATCCGCTCTATGGATATTCATGCCTTTATCAAGAAGGAACTGCACCGTTTCTCGACCTCCCCTGGGAATTGCTAACATCAAAGCCGTCTGACCCCGCTTGTCCACGGCATTGATGTCTGCTCCGTTTTCCAGGAAGAATTTCAACGTGTCGGCCTTGGCGAATTGAGAAGCCCCGAGGAATGGGGTCTTTCCCTCCTTGTCGCGGGCGTCGATTGCGGCGCCCTTCTCCAGAAGCATCTTTCCCGCTTTGCGCAAAATATCTCCCCGACACCACATCAAGGCTGTCCTGCCGTCTTCAGACACTGCGTTCACGTTCGCTCCCTGCTGAATCAAGAACTTTGCCAGATCCAGATATCCCCTTCCAACTGCGCTGATTAGTGGCGTCCCTTCGAACTCGCCTTTGCTGTTTATATCAGCACCGAGGCGCAGAAGCTCCTTCACCGTCTCGATGCAATTCGCATCTGCCGCCCTGTTAATAGCCGCACCGTATCGGTTTCGGGCGCCTATGTCAACTCCATTCTTCACCAGAGTGCGGACCACTTCGACCTTGTCTTCGCTTGCGGCGAGCATCAGAGCCGTATCCCCGTGCTCGTCTTTGGCCTCAGCGTCCGCTCCTTTTTGCATGAGCATCTTTACAACATCTGCATGTCCTCTGCGAGCCGCAAAAATCAGCGCCGTTTCATTCCTACTGTTTCGCATGTTCACATCGGCACCCTTATCGAGTAGAAACTGAACGGCTTCTACATGGCCATTCGAACACGCCAGGATGAGAGCCGAGTCACCATCCTTCTTTGATCTGGCATTGACGTCACTTCCGCTCTTGATCAGCTCTTTGATCAGCAGCAGGTTGCCATTCCGTGCAGCAATCATAAGACCAGTTTCACCATCGGGGCCGAAGCTTCCTTCCCCTCTCGCTCCTCTTACAAGAAGAAGCTTCGCTGCTTCGTCTTGGTTATGCATCGCGGCGCACATAAGGGCGGTGTGTCCGATAGAGCTCTTCTGGTTTACTTCAGCGCCGGAATCCAGCAGCAATTGGATCAAAGAAAGATGCCCGAACGAGGCGGCCTCCATGAGGGCAGTAACTCCCCTCCCATCGGCGGCGTTCACATCAGCCCCCTTTCCAAGCAGAATTTTCGCCGTATCCAGGAAACCGACTTGCGCGGCCACGATAAGGGCTGTCATCCTGTGAACCCTCACCTTTTTGGGGGCCGTCGCACTCTCAGAAGAAAGACCGGGATAGACGGGGACGAAAATGATGTTCCTTTGCTGCTCGGCAAAGAGATATCTGTCATTCGGATCCGCGCCGTTCTCAAGAAGGATTCTTACCGTCTCTGCGTGGCCCTTGCCGCTAGCATTGAGGAGAGCTGATTTGCCTTCTCGCCTGTCTCTCGCGTGAATATCGGCCTTGTGTTGAAGAAGCATTTTGGCAATTTCAGGCTGGTCAGTTTGAGACCCGATGATAAGAGCGGTCTCTCCGGAATTGTCTTGGGCATTGATCTCCGCTCCATGTTTAAGAAGAAGTTGGACCAACTCGAGGCTGGGTCCGCTGGAGGACATCGCCACCATCAGGATGGTCCGCCCATTGCTCTCCTTGGGATTGACATTTGCCCCATGCTTCAGGAGGATCTTAGCGGCAGACAACCGCCCCATGCGGCAGGCATGCCAGAGCGCCGTTCTCCCAAATGTTTTGTCAGTGGCATTGATGTCGGCGCCGCGTTTCAACAATAACTCGATCATCTCGGTATCGCCGTTCATTGAGGCCGCCATCAAAGGTGTGAGGTCGCCCGAATCGAGCTTCGCGCCTCGGCTGATAAGCAGCTTCGCGAGCCCAAGATGACCCTGCAAAGCGGCTGTGGAAAGCGGTGTTCCGCCGCTCGTGCCCCGAGCATTGATATTTGCGCCTGCGTCAAGCAGTCGTGTAACCTCTGCGACGTTGTTCTGCCTGCAGGCCTCTATCAGTTCCCCGACTGCATCTCCAGCGTGAGCAATGGAACCAACCAAGTTCAGAAAGAGGACCAGTAAAAAACCTGTCAAGCAACCAGATTTGCAGCAGCGTATCATAGTGGCACCCCTTTTGGGATGTTGAACTATACGGAAGGGAACCAATCTGGGGAATGAATTATTCGTTAGAGTTGAAACATATCCCCATTGCCATCTGTCGGTTGCAATATAGACCATTTGCAAGAATTAGGCAACAGGGGGGATTTTACATCAAATTTAAGATTTGAAATTTTTCAATCCCTGCCTGCGGCAGGCAGGTGTTATTTGCAATCTGCGTTGTTTTGTCATTTACCTTCTCTTCCTTTTCTTCTGATTCCTTTCATAGATGATCCTCAGTCCTTCGAGGGTCAGAAATTCATTCACCTCCTCAATGGTTTCAGACTCATTAGCAATGAGGCCT